>NZ_MLCN01000017.1 GCF_001982605.1 Alkanindiges hydrocarboniclasticus
TTAAAAATACTGGTTTAACACTATTCAGTTTAATTATAGGAAACCGGACAGGAAGTTTTAAAACCATTAAATATAAAACCCATATTATGGCTTAAAACAGATTTAGACTGGATAGACTCTATAATTCAAACTACTGACTATAACTGCTTTTTTATAGATGTGATATAAGATAAAGATCGTATTATTTAATAATATCCAGTCCTGTATGATGAATTAATTTCAGCTCAATTTTTTAAATGAAACCACCTGAAATAATCCCTGCCTGAAATAATATGACCAACTGATTAAAATCAAATGAGTAAGCACAAAATGCTAAACCCTAAAATGCAAATATCGAACAGCCGTGTATTACTCCAGAGTTCCCTGTTATCCATGGGGATTTTTTGTGCTGGTGTAGCCCTGGCAGAAACACCAGCCGATGTGCGTGATCTGGTGGGCGTGCGTGCCAGCTCGGGTGAGTCTGCCCTGCAATCCCGGGGCTACGAATTTGTTCGCACGCAAAAAGGGGATGACCGCAACTGGTCATACTGGCGCAAGCCTGCAACAGGCACCTGCATTACGGTTGCAACCTTTGATGGCCGTTACGATGCCATCACCAGCTCACCAAATGACTGTGGTACTGCGAATAGTGGCAGCACTGCGGCCAAAGTGGCGGGAGCTGCACTTGCCATAGGTGCAATTGCCGCCATTGCCAAGCATGAACATGACAAGGAGAAAAAAGAAGAGCGCCGTGAACGTGAGCATGCAACCCCGGATGAAGTGAAAAACCTGCCCGGAACACGAGGCAGTTCGGCAGAAAACGTACTAATCCGTAATGGATATCGTCATATTGAAGGCCATGCGCGCTATACCAGCAAGCAAAACCTGTGGTGGAATGAAAGCCGACAGGACTGTCTGGCCATTAGCGTTTATGATGGACGGATTGACAGCCTCAACAAGGTTGGCAATGAGCAGTGTAGTTCACATCAGGACAGTAACTCTCACCGTCAGGACAGTAATGCGCAAAGCTATTCACCAGCAGCAAATATTACCTGTTATCCAGCCCAAAAAACCTGCTACCGGTTTGGCAAGGGCGTCGACCAGTACTGGACGTCAATAGAATTTTAATGGGTTTTTAAGCATCAATAGCAGCTGGCTTAAATACTGTATAACTTGAATTTAGTCTCATTCTGCCTTGGCAGGATAATTGCTTTTATCAGGTTCATGCAGGCTTTGTAGGTATTATCCAAAAGTAGCAAAAGAATTTGGAGTTAATCGAAATTCACAGAACCAGCGATATATAGCCAAAATATCGACTATTGAAGCTTACTGTTAATTGAATTCTGTACCCGTACTGCTGGCTTGGTTACTGCTGGTTTTTTTGCCATTTACTGATTGCAAAACCTGCAACCTGATTACCGCTGTCATGGTACACGGCAATCAGGTTGACGTCCCAGACTTGGGTCCTAGTAACGAACGGTATAACTTAAACCATAAGTCCGCCCTTCAGCAGGAATGCTCGACATCAGTCCATAGGTAGCAGCAGCCTCCTGACTGTAAACACTGCGATACTCGGTATTCCAGACATTATAAACACCAAAATCAATCCGTCCGCCTAGGGCATTGGCATGCGCCAGCACATCCATCACGGCATAGCCTTTGATCTTGGAAGCTGGTGTAGCTCTTACCGTGTTGCTAAAAGCCGCTTGCTGGGCATCATTATAGGCGCGGTCAGAACCCGCAATCGCCAGCATTTGTACCCGCAGTCCATTATCGTGGTCATCATTCCATTCGCCAAACAGGGTGCCCTTGACTGGCGAAACCCGATAAGCATTTAGTTCACGCCACGCCCCTGCTGCATCCTTGAACTGACCACGGGTATAGGCCAGTGTCCCGCCTGCCTTAAATTGGCTCAGTACCGGCACACTAAAATTGGCTTCAGCCCCATACACTCGCTCATCGGTATCAGCCACGGTCACACTGAAGTCACGGTTAAACTGGGTCACTTTGTCGGAAGTATTATAAAAACCAGTTAAACCCAGATTCAGGCCATCAGTGCCTTGCATGCGCCAACCCAGTTCATAGTTGTTAACCTTAATCGGTTCAATATTAGCGGAATTAACCACAAAACCCGGCTGTACATCGCGCAACATACGCTGCACGTCTGGCAAGCTAAAGCCCTGCGAGAAGTTGGCAAATACCTGTTGCGCGTCATTAAGCGCGTAAACTGCACCCAGATTAAACAGCGTGGCATCGTGCTTGACCTTGCCCGCAGCTACACTGGACGGGGGATAGGCTATCCGATAGGCAGCCAGCAGGTCAGACAGCATGGCCTCATTGGTAGGAATGTACTGCTTGCTGTCACTGTCGATTTTTTCATGCCGCACTCCAGCCTGTACGCTTAGCTGATCGGTCAATGGTAAGCGGGATTGCAAAAATACGCCCAGTTTATTGATATCGACATCGGGGCCAAAACCATAAGTTTTGCCAGATGACTGATACTGCAAGCCATTGGAGGACATAAAACGGGTCAGGTCATGACTATCAGCCTGCTGCTTGTCAGTTTCCTGCTCGTAATCCACCCCGTAAGTCAGCTCAAGGGTTTTATCAGCCAGATTCAGGTTTGATTGCAAGGCAGCACGCGCACCAGCCACCTCAACCTCAGACTCGGATTGCAGCACCGCATAGCCACGAGCCGCCAGTTGCTGTTTCTGCGCATCGCTTAATGGGGCACGTGCCAGATTAATGGCGGTGACAAACGGGAAAAACCGGCTTTTTTCATGCCGATAATAGGCCTCTGTGGTCAGTTGCTGCCCCAGCAAATCGTCATTTTGATACTGGGCATTAATCGCATAACGGCTGGTCAGTGGTTGCTTGTCCAGTTGCAAGCCTTTGATAGCTTTTAGGCTGGGCTGATAACCACGCACCAGTAAGGCCGACAGATTAGGCCCATAATCCGGTGCATAATCGCTATCCTGCTCGTCATTGTAATATTGCGCGCCAAGGCTAATACGCTGTTGATCATTAAGACGCAAATTAAGGCGGCCATTGATATCAACCGTCTGGGTATCCTGACGGTCAGCCTGTGCCGGTTCAGGGGCAATTCGCTCGCCACGACTGTCCTGCTGCTCGCCACGCTGGGTAAAGCTGGCACCCAAAAACCCATCCAGCGCGCCATGACTAAATGCTGCGGTTTGCGCGACTTCATAAGCCAGTGCATCACTGGAAAAACGGTTGCCTGCGGTCAGACCGACTTTGCTTTCAAAACTCAGCGGTTCGCCTTCGGTAGCGCGTTTGGTAATGATATTAATAATCCCGCCGGTTGCACCAGAACCATAAATACTACTGGCACCTGATACCACTTCAATATGATCAATCAACGCCGGACTAATGCTGTTGAGCTGGCGCGATACATCACGCGATCCGGTTTGCGGTACGCCATCAATCAGGATTTGCACCTGCCGGCCACGCATGGTCTGGCCGTAGTTACTGATCGTTCCGCTGGAAGCGCCCAAGGAAGGCACCAGTTGCGCCAGAATATCGGCTACTTTTTTACCTGTTGCTGCCTGTTGCACAATTTCTACCTGCGCAATGGTCTGCACGGTTCCGGCAATCTCGGCAATGCTGGTCGGACTACGGGTAGCTGTAACGACGATGGGACTTAAGGTGCTGCTTGGCTGAGTATTCGCCGCTTGGCTGCTGACCCTCGTGGCTGGTGTTTCAGCATAGATTTGGCTGCTGATGGCCAGAAACAATAGCGATAGACTAAAATGCGTGGTACGCATTTGGTACTCCTTAGACATTTGTTTGATGAATCGTCGATACCGTGGCTGGACGCATAAGCATGTGGCTAAGGATGACGCTAATGATAGAAACAACAGACAACACGGCAAACAGATTGCCGTACCCCAACGCCTTGGCCATAAAACCGGATAACGCTGCACCAAGGAAAAAGACCAGCAACTCAAAACACACCAGTACGGTAAAATCAGTGCCCGCCTGCTGCTTGGAACAATGCTCCATAAAATAGGTATACAACGCGGTCATGGCCAGATAGCGCACTGCCAGAATACTTACCACGGCAATGGCATAACCCCAAAAACCCATCGCGCCGGACAGCAGCCCTATCGCCACGCCGCTATACACCACACTACGCAACCAGCCCGCGCCCAGTAACCAGCGCATGCTGCCCTGCCGCTTGACCAGCCAACCCGCCGCAACTGCGGCCAGCAGACCCACTGCCGCACCCACCACCGAAAACAACAGTCCAATCTGGGTGAGCGACCATTTGGCATCGACCAGCATGGGGTTGAGCATCGCCATCGCTGGTGATTCCACCAGCCGATACACCACAATTACCAATAGCAGGCGGCGAATTTCAGGCCGCGAAAACACCCGACGCAGGCTGGGTTTATATTTTTCAAGAAACTGGTTATTACTTGCTGCCCCACCCGACTGCTGGCCGTCCTGGTTTTCTTTGTCAGGGATTTCTTTGTCAGGGATTTCTTTGTCGTGGGTTTCTTTAAGGAAAAATACCGATAGCGTGGTCATGGCAATCAGCGCCGTTAAACTCAGTAACGCCACTTGCCAGTTGTATTGTTGATAAAGCCACAGGGTTCCAGCACCACCCAGCATACTGCCCAGCGCAATACCCGCGCTTTGCATGGTGCTGGCAAGGCTATAATGCGTGGCCGGATAAACCTCAACCGCGTAACCATCAATCGCAATATCCTGCGTGGCTGCCATGGTCGAAATCCACAGCGCGGTCAACACAAATGGCCATAACCCATAATCAACCTGCATACCAGCCAACACCAGTAAGCCTGCAATCACCGCCAACTGGGTAAAAATCAGCCAGCTACGTCGCCGCCCCAAACGCGGTAAAAAATAGCGATCCACCAACGGTGCCCAGAAAAACTTGAACGCCCACGGCAAATACAGCAAGGACAACATGCCAATCCAGCGCAAATCCACACCTTGCTGGCGCAAAATGGCAGGTAATGCCACATTAAAAAAATACAGCGGCAGCGCATGCGCCAGATACAGCATGATCACCAGCAGGCTGACCTGTCGGGAATTAAAAGCAGTCATAGTTGCTCCGCTGCCCAGCGTTCGGCACTGGCCAGATCACGACAGACAAAATAAGGACAGCCCCAGGCTTTGTGCATCGCTGGGGTATTGAGCTTGGCAAACTGGGCATCATCGCTGGCAATCCGCGCCAGACCTTTGCAAGCGCTGGCAAACGGCTGCTTATACTGCTTGTACCAGACTGCTTCAAGCTGACGATAACCGTCGGGCAATGTGAGTGGTTCTTCACTTAAAGTAATCACCGCAAACGGCTCATTACGCGCAATGCAGTCAGTTAAGGTAGCCAGCCAGTGTTCAAATTGCGGCTGGGTAATTACCCCGCGAAAGCACATTTGCACAATCGGCCAGCCTTTTACGTCTATTGTCATAACATGTAATAACTTGTAGTAATAATGATAATAATTATCACTATTCTAGTTAAAGTTAAAAAATAGTCAAGCAAGCCTTATGCGATTGATGACTCGCTAGCCGAGGCTGACACTTGAGGTTGTGGTATTTTAGGAAACTTATTCAAAAAGGTTTCCCGATGGCAGTAATACAGTGCGGCGGTTTTTTCCGGCATAGGAATAAGCCGCTGTAATTCATAACAAAGCTCTGCCACTACCACGGCATAAGGTTTGACGGTGTGATCCGGTTCACCAACAATTTTTTTGGCATTGGAATGTTCAAAAATAAAATAGCTCAACATGCGAATCACCGGACGTAAATGCCCTTTGCCAAACGCGGATGTTTCGCCAAACAGCAAATGCCAGCCCAGATCATCAGGGTCGCCATCATAGTAACGTCCCAAACGATCGCGCGCGCCCTCATAAATTTCGGTATAGCCCATGTCCTGCCCGTTAATGCCCACCAGATACAGTCGGTGATGATCATCCGCCAGCATTTTTTCGTAATAGACACTGAGTGGAACCAGCGGCAGGTTGAGTTGCCACTGCGGAATTACATGCGGCTCATGCATCCAGCGATGCAGTAGCGGCATGTGTTCGGGATAGCGCACCTGCTTGAGATGGTAGATGGTACCGTCTTCCTGATATTCATAATAATCCGGTAATTGGCGTGAAACGGTGCTCATGATTGGCTCCTTGATAGTCTGGTCTGGTTTGAATGGTTTTAAAAGAATTGGGAATATTTAGACGCTGGCCGATTGCCACGCGGCCAATACCTCAGGATGGATGGGATTGGGCATGGGGTGCAAAATGGTGGGATACGGGCGCTCAGCATCATCGGCATAACCGTGGCTAAACAGGCGTACCCGATTCAGGCAGATTTTTTCAAACTGGGGACGAAAGAGGTCAAATTTTTGAATGCGCTCGTTCAATTCGGGATGCTGCTGGTGAAATTCATGCGCTACATCAGACACTTGTTGCCAGAACTCGGCCTCAGTGTGATTAAAGTCTTGCAGAAAAATACTGCTGATATAGCGATAATGCACAATAAACAGACCCGTAAAAATAAAGTGCGTCAGGTCTTGTGCCGTATGACGTAGCAACAGGTCAGCTTCTGGCGGCAAACTTTTTAGTTCGGCAATGTCTTCATCTATCAGGTTGACATCATCAATAAAGTCCTTAATCACCATGCGCTGCGGCACGCCATTATCATGAATCAGCAAACTATTTTCGCCATGCGGTGAAAATACCAATCCATAGCGGTATAAACCATACAGCAGCGGTGTCATACACACCTGCACAAACTGCCTGAGCCAAGCCAAGGGTTGCAGGCCGGAACGTTGTACCAGTGCTGCCAGTACCGAATGACCTGCCAGATCACGATGCACCAGCGCCGCCTGACTGAGCACTTGCTCACTACCCTGCAAATAGCCATGTACACTTTCACGCCACAGGCAGCCAAACAGCTCTTTAAACTGATAAGGCGCGCCATCAATCTGGTCAAAACACGGCTGGTCAACTGTCACAGTGGCATCCTCACCCAGCAAAATCAGGCCAGTTTGTTGCCATACCTGATCCTGTGCAAAGGTGGTTTTTAGCCACTGGGTAAACGCAGGTGCAGCTTTGTTGCGGTCAGAGGGCAGCCCACGATAAACCGCGGTATTAAAAATACTTAAGGGCAATTTCACATAGCGGCGTTCGGGGTGACTGATATTGCTAAAGGTGCGAATGGACTGCATGGGCGTATACCAGTCCTGTGATAGCCCCAATTCAATAATCTGCTGGCTGGCGATTTCTCCCGCATAAGTGCTGACCAGCCAGTGATGCCACTGCCACGGATGGACCAGCAACAGGATATAGTCATCAGCCATATTGCCCGTGTCTGCAATGCGCTGCTTAAACTGTTGCAGTTGCGGTGCATCCAGCTCCTGCGCATACAATATTGGTTCATCCAGCCCTTCAATATGACGATACTCAGCCAGTTGCCGCTGTACCGCCACCCATAACAACTGTAGCTTGGGCTGCATTTCTGGCGAAAAACTCAAATAATCATGGTAGCCAAAACCCATGCGGCCTTTGCTCATAATCAGCCACGGATGACCACGCAATACCCCTTCCACCGCAGCGGCAGGCAAATGGGTAATGGCGTTACTATCGGGTCGCTTAGGATCAAACAAATGCGCTTCGGCTAGCCACGTATTGTTCATTTCCTTAATCAGGTAGGCCAAGGTAAACGGCTTGACCTCGACCTGTCGGGCTACATGAGTAATAAACTGATGTAGGTTCCACGCGGTTTGGTCAGCCTGTTTAGTCGCTTGCTCCACTGGTTGAGAATCCGATAAACTTTCCTCGGAGGCTATATGTGACTTAACTACGCGTTCTGCTGAAGGGTCAGACTGGCGCACCGAACCCGGCTGCACATACCAGTGCCCTAGACGATACTGAAAACCCTGAAACTGATAATGTTGTTCACCCAGATTGACCTGCCAGACTGCTGGTTCAGTGGCACTGTCGACAGCGTCATCTACCTGTTTTACCTCAATCTGTTGTGCCTGAATAATTTCTTCATATAAAAACTCAGCAATCGCCATTTCGATCAGGCGTGCGCCGGCTTGTCGCCACTGTTGCTGGTTAATTTGTAATGATGTCACGCTCATGCTTAATACTCCGTGTGGATACGTGCTGGGCATTAAGCCCTATTGAAATAAAAATAAATGAAATCAGTAAAATAGCGGCGGCCAACCAAAAAGGTGCCACCAGACCATAAATCCCTACCACCAATGCAGCCGCAAGTGGTGCCAGTAACTGCCCGGCATGCTGGGTGGTGCTGGCAAGGCTAAAGTACCAGTGCGGGCTGTGCGCTGCGTTCTGGAACAAATACAGCTCCAGTTGCGCCTGTGCCAGCAGTAGGCTTAGCCCAAACAGCATTCGGGATAAAAACAGCAGACTGATATGACTGGCCAGCGCTTGCCCCAGCAAACTCAGTATCAGTAAGGTGAGCAGCACCGCGTAACGCTGGATAAAGCCGGATTGCTGAAGCAGCCTGCTTTTCAGTAAAGGATAGGCACATAAGGCCATCAGGGAGGGCAACAGGTACAACCATGCCGATTGCAAACGATCCAGTTGCATCACGTTCATGCTATAGGCAGTGAGATAAGGCCGCACCGCATTGGTCGCCATGCTAAAAGCCAACACCAGCAAGCCATAGCCCATAATCGTGGTGACTGGCCAGCCTTGTACTATGGATGGAGCAGGACGCGGCTCCTGAGCAATCGTCGGTGCGCTGGACTGTTGTGGTTCTACTGGCAAGCCTGATTGCAAATCTTGTGTCTGATCGAATGACGGTTTTGGCTGAGGTGACTGTGGCTCAAGAGACTGTCCCGATTCTGGTGTCTTGCGCTGACGTAATACCAGCACGCATAATCCCACCTGAATCACATCCAGCACCGCAACCAGCAAAAACAATTGCAACGGATGCTCAAACGACAATACCCAGGCACTGGCCAGTGTGGATGCAATCAGCGCCAGATGCACCACCAGTTGCACCTGCCCGACTGTTTTGGCCTGCTGCGCTTTGCCCTGCAACTCAATCAGCGCGCTATAAAATAGAAAATAACTGCTTTTAAACAATAGCAAGGCAATGGTTAATACAAAAAATACGGTGAGATCAGACGCTAACGACAAGCAAGCGGTTAGCAGTGCCGCAATACTCTGACCAATCACCAATAGTTTAATGGCATCAATCCGCCGCGCCAGCAAACCCCATAATGGCGCGGCCAGTAATACGGTCAGACGACAAGTCGCCACATAATTGCCAGTTAACGCCAAATCAGTACGGCCAAATACCTGCTGAAAAAACTGCGGATAAAAAGGCGATAATACGGTTTCAGTAAATACAAACAGGAAGCCGCAACACAGCAATAAGGAAGTGCTACTCGGCCGTTGCATAGGCGGCTCCAAACTGCTGGAAGGTATTATCCACAACCAGTTCATATACCGGTTGCGCCAGTAGCTGGTTAATAATGGTCGCCGCGCGCCATGCCCCTAGCCCCAGATCCGGCGTGCCAATACCATGCGTATGCAACTCGGCATTTTGTACAAAAATCCGCCCTTGCCCCTGATGTGTCACTTCATAATCGGCACTAATCTGCAAACGCTGTTGCGCATCCCGTTGCAGCACTTCATCCAGACCCTGCATAAAAGCAGGCAACCGATGCTGATAACCGGTGGCGCTGACAATATAATCTGCGCTGAGTTCAAAGCAGCGCCCTTGTTGCCGATGCTCAAATTCCAGTACAAAGCGGTTTCCCTGTCGAGAGGCTTGCACCAGCTCACTTAAGCCCGATAACGTGACGTGTTGCGGCTGGCCAGCAATGGTGCGGTGATACAATTGTTCATAAATTGCACCAATAGTGCCGAAGCTAATTCCTTTGTAAAACAGTCCCTGATTGGGTACCAGTTGATCCTTGAGTGATTGCGGCAACTGGTAAAAATAGCGACTGTAATCCGGCGTAAAATGCTCCAGTCCCAGTGCCGAATATTCCATGGGGAAAAATCCGGCAGCACGGGTCAGCCAATCAATCTGGTAATGGGGTTGCCCTTGGGTATTCAGTTGCCGTGCAAACAGCGACTGGAACACCTCCGCCGCCGACTGTCCGGCACCCAGCACCACTACGCGACCTGACTGGATTTGTGCGCCTTTTTGCATAAACTCGGCAGAATGAAAACACTGCGCTGGATAATCCTGCATCAGGTTTTTGAGGCACTCCGGCATGCCCGGCACCGTTCCCGTCCCCAGTACCAGTGCGCGGGTGTGATAAGTCTGCCGCTGCCCGGCCTGCTGCACCTCAACCGCAAAGCCATCCTTTACGGGATACACCGCAATCACCTGACTTTGATACTGAATACGGCTTAGCTGCTGGCTCACCCACTGGCAATAATGATTATATTCCTGCCGCGGAATGTGTATTTTTTCCAGAAAATAAAACTTGAATAGCCGACCGTGCTGCTTGAGATAATTTAAAAAACTAAATGGACTGGTCGGGTCAACCATACTGACCAGATCAGCCATAAACGGAACCTGTAGCGTGGTTCCCGGTAGCAACATGCCGTCATGCCATGAAAACGTGGGTTTTTGCTCAAAAAAACAGTAATCCAGTTGATTTCGGTACGGATGCAGCAGCGCCGCCAGACTTAAGTTAAATGGCCCCAAACCAATAGCAATCATATCAAGCATAAATCTGCTCCTGCTGTGCGCCGACCTTGAGCGGATTGTTAATGGTCACATACACCGACTGAAATTCCAGCGGCGCCAGCAGTTCATCCAGTTCATGCAAACGGGTGAGCAAATTACCTTTATAGGGCAGTGTGTCGGCATGCAACAACGTGTGCAACAAAGTGCTATGCGGATGCTGTACCAGTAAGGCTTGTAAGGTGCGTTGTAGTTGCACCAGCAGGGTTTTTTCTGTAATAAATCCGGTGGCACCCAGCGCATTAATTAGGCCAAAAATAGTATTGCCAAACAGGTAATACAGCACCCGTTCATCGACAAATGACTTTGGCCCCACCGATTGCGCATCAGTGGCCAATACCGGAAATAGTGCAATAATCTGCTGGGCATATTCTTCAATATAGTAAAAGCCCTGATTATCACGTAGCCAGAATTTGGCTGGCCATAATTGATCCAGCGCCAACAGGGTGTTTTGCTGATGCGCCTCAAACGCCATACCAAAGCGCATATACACGCCCAGCATGGGTTCTACCGCTACTTGCAGGAAGCGCGCAAACCAGTCTGCGGCGATATCTGCGGTAGATCGTTGTTCCTGTTCAGCCAGTGCCGTAATAATATGCTGCAAACGGTTTTCCGGCTGGGTAGGATGATCCTGACACAGGCTCGCCATACAACTGACCTGTGCCTCTGCATCAAAGGGATTGTCGCGCAAAATGCAAATGGTCTCATTGACCACCTCATCCTGCCAGCGCAAGGCAATCCAAGCCGGATCATTAATGGCCGCCAAGGTCGGATAATCCTGCTGCAATTGCTGGCCAAACTCACTGCGCCACAGGCGGCAACCCGTTTCACCGCGTAGGCATTCATGCGCCTGATTGACCCGAATTGAATTGGTAATCGCAACCGACAGTGACGGCTTAAACATCCACGGGACATCGGTAGCAGCCAGTGTACGGATGGATGTAGTCGGTGATAATGTCCAGCCCATGCGTCCCAGATCGTGCAGTTGCCCGTCATCGCGCAGTTGATGCCACCAGCCTTTGCCGCTTAAATAGCGTGCCTGCCACGGATGCAAAGGCAATAATTTCCAGTGCGGATGGTCTTGCATGAGTGTTTGCTGGCGCGCTGTAGCCAAGGGTTGTAAAAGCTGCCGCAAGCTGAGCGTAGGCATCGTATCCTCGGCGCTGCCTTCGACGATATAGTCCGGTGCAACCAGCCAGAAATGCAGTTGGCACTGGCCTTGGGTTTCAGGTGAATACTGGGCAAATTCTTCATGCATAAAACCCTGACGACTCTTGGGCGTAGGGTGCATGGCATGACCCGCCAGCAAAGCCTGTTCACTAAAAATAAAACTCTGCCTAGGTGCCACTAATTCATCCAGCGCTTGCGCCCGCTGTTGCAAAAAACAATGCACTGCATCACGACTTTGTACCCAGCGCTCCAGCACACTGGCCGCGTCAATTGGTCGCGCGCTACTTTGGTCACTGCTACTCTGCACGTTACTGCTTTGAACAATGTCTTCCAGTAGCAGGTTGGCCGCCAGCACCGCGCTCAGTTGCCGCCATTTGCCATCCTGCCACAGCCACGGTTCAGCCCCAATCCGGTGCCGACCCAACTGGCTCACATAATCCAGTGGCACGGCCATAGTCAGGCTTAAGGGATGCAGGCTAAACCACAATAACGGTTTGTTCTGACTCATTTTTTGTTGCGAAGGATTTTGCTGGGTTGGCAGTACAATATGACCGCGGCCTGTTTCCTGCGCATAGGCATTAATCAGATGCTGTAACGCCAAACGGTTGGCATGCTGCTTCATGACAAACTCTCCCGCTGACTGACCGTTTCCAGTGTTTTTATTTTTTGAATCAGCACCGCAGCCTGCTGTTTAACCAATACCAGCAATTTTTCCAGATCTGGCAAGGTAATGACCGGATTTAAAATAGTCAGCTTTAGGCAGGTTTGTCCCTGAAAACGAGTCACCCCAACATTCGCCTGTCCGCTGTACAGCAAATGATCGGCCACTTGCTGGTTTAACAAATCCAGATTGGCAGGTGTTAAGCTCAGAACGTCAGTTGGATTATTTAAACGGAACAACACACTGGATAGTTGCGGCTCAATCATCAGTTGCAATTGGGCATCGTCTGCAATTTTGGCTGCGACTTGCTGCGCCAGCTCAATGCCACGTTCCACCAGCGCACCAAACTGAGCGGTGCCCAGATGTTGCAGGCTCATCCATAGTTTCAGTGCATCAAAACGCCGCGTCGTTTGTAGCGATCTGGCCACCAGATTAGGCACGCCCTGCATCTCATCAAACGCTGAATTGAGATAGTCCGCCTGATAATGCATTAGGCCAAAATGCGCGGGGTCTTTCAGCAAAAACGCCCCACAACTAATCGGCTGAAAAAAATGTTTATGAAAATCCAGCGTAATCGAATCAGCCTGTGCCATCCCATTCAGCCAGTGGCGATACTGGTTTGACAGTAATAGTGCGCCGCCCCATGCCGCATCCACATGCAGCCAGATCGCCTGCTGCTTAGCAATGTCTGCAATCGGCTGGAGTGGATCAATCGCCCCAATGTCAGTGGTGCCAGCGGTGGCCACAATCGCAGCAATCACACAGCCATCCTGCTGCAACTGGGCAATGGTTTGTTGCAGGACTTGGGTGTCCATCTGCCCCTGTGCATTACAGGCAATTGCCACCACAGACTGATAACCCAGCCCCAGCAGTGCCATATTTTTTTGTACTGAAAAATGCGCCTGACTGGAACAAATCACCCGCAGGCGCTGGGCATCAGGCGGCAAACCCTGAGTACGCACATCGATGCCCCATACCCGCTGCACCACCGCATCACGCGCCAGTAGCAAACCCATCAAATTGCTTTGCGTGCCCCCACTGGTAAACACCCCAGCATCCCCCGTGCTATAGCCCACCAGCTCACGCAACCACGCGATCAGCTTCATTTCAATCACGGTGGCCGCCGGGCTTTGATCCCATGAATCCATGCTCTGATTACTGGCATTCATCAGCAGTTCGGCGGTCTGGCTGATAATTAAAGTGGGGCAATGCAAATGCGCCACACAATGCGGATGATGTACCTTAAGGCTATGGTCGAGATACTGCCTCAGCGCCTGCTCAATCACCTGTTCAGCAGGCTGTGGTTCGTCAGCAATATTGAGATTAATGGCTCGCGCGAGTGAAGCCACATCCAGACCGGAATACAGGGCTGGGTCTGATAGCCACCGCTCAACACCCTGTGCGGCCAGTGTCATCTGCTGCTGATACTGCTGCCGCGAGCTATCACTGTCACACAGGACATAATTTAGGGCTGGATTGCTATGAAGCTGATCTTTCTGAATCTCGCTGGATGTTGTAAGCGTGCCATTTTCTAGCAGGCTATTTTTAATCAACTGACTATTCATTACTTTAGCCCTCGCAACTCAAGCAAAGCAGCCTGTAATGCCAACCGGAACCGATAGACCACCTGCTCACACTCAGCGGGTGAAATAATCAGTGGTGGCAAAAAGCGTATCACCGTTCCACCGCGTCCACCACGCTCCAGCAACAAACCCTGCTCAAAACAATGCTGCTGAATGGCGACGGCCAGTGCCGCATCAGCCGGATAAGACCCCAAATGATCGGCTGGCAGACGTTCATCAACAATCTCAATACCCAGCATCAAGCCCAGTCCACGCACCTGACCCAGACAAGCAAACTGGCTTTGCAGCGCAGTAAATTGCTGCATCAGCTCAGCACCCCGCTGCTGTACCTGTATTAGCGCATCGGGCTGGCTGAGATAATTTAAAGTTGCAAGCCCAGTCGCCATCGCTAGCTGATTACCGCGAAACGTGCCGGTATGCGCGCCCGCCTGCCATTGATCAAACTCACGCCGGATCGCCAGTAACGCTAGCGGTAAACCGCCGCCAATGGCCTTGGACATCACCACAATATCCGGCTCAATGCCCGCATGCTGGAAAGCAAAACGTTTACCGGTGCGACCAAAGCCTGCCTGCACCTCATCGATGATCAATAAAATGCCATGCCGCTGAGTCACCTCACGAATTTTTTGTAGCCACGCTGTGGGCGCAATATTGACACCGCCTTCCCCTTGAACTGCCTCCAGAATAACCGCCGCAGGCAAGCACACCCCGCTTTCAACATCCTCAATAAAGCGTTCAAAATAATGGCTCAATGCGGTACTGCCCTGCTCCCCACCCAGACCTAGCGGACAGCGATAACTATGCGGGTACGGCATAAATTGCACATCGGGCATCAGACCACTCACCTGCTGCTTGGGTGCCAGATTGCCCGTTACCGCCAAGGCACCATGCGTCATGCCATGATAACCCCCGGAAAAACTAATAATATGCCGTCGTCCAGTCACCGTTTTGGCCAACTTTAAAGCGGCCTCAACTGCATCAGCACCCGAAGGGCCACAGAACTGTAAACAATAATCATTAACATTATTAGCTAAAAAAAAGAGTAGGCTTTCGCTGAATTCATCTTTAAGGGGTGTGGTGAGATCAAGGGTATGCAGTGGCAAGCCCTGCTGCAATACCTGCTGAATGGCTTCAATAATCTGCGGATGATTATGACCTAAAGCCAGTGTTCCGGCACCCGCCAGACAGTCAAGATAACGCTTGCCATTGGCATCAGTTACCCAGCAACCTTGTGCGCTGGTTATAGCCAGTGGCAACTTACGCGGATAACTGCGCACGCTGGATTCAAACTGGGCTTGCCGCTCCAGCCAGTAATCATTGTTATAAGTCTTGGTGGCTGCACCTAAAAACGCTTGAGCTGTCATTATTACTCCAGTTGTTTATTATTAATGATAATTATTAGCATTTATATTATATTTATTATTTTATTTTGTCTAACAAAAACAGGTTTTTTATCAAGATAGTGGTATCGTATTTTAAGCAAAAAAGTTCTTTTGCATTACTTATTGCTTTTATTTCCATATTAGTTTTATTAAATCTATCAGGTTGTTTACATATGCCACTGGTAAGCGCTGAGTGTAACTTCTTCCTCCTAAATGAGATATGCAGCTATCTTTGCCCTTTCGGCGTATCAGGCCTGATCAAGTGAATAATTTTTGAGCTTTTTCAAATAAAAAGGTCAGTTCAATTATCAGCTTGATCATGGCTACCTGCATTAGCCTAGCCTGAAATCCTTGCCAGCTTTGAAAATATTGAGATAAATGCAGCCAGCTTCTATCATCTACTTTGTATATAAACTTTGCTTAAAGCCCGAAAATGAGTGACTGGTGTGCTGCAGTACCAGCAATGGCTCCATCCCCCTACTGCCAAAGGTACTGAGCCACCAAATCGTGCTGCATCTCCACAGGCAAAAACACCCGGTACTGTGGAGGCTTTAGTTATACTGGTTTTGATGGCCTGTGGACTTAAACCATATTCTCAGTACTGTTGTAGCGAAACAGTGTCATAGCCTCATGGCAATCAAAATTAAAACTAAAACAGCTCCAAAATAAGCAGCACACGTAATGCCAAATCAGGCATGGCCTTAGAAAGCTCCATCTTTTTAAACTGGCAGTCTGTTATGCGTTGGCAATAGCTCAACGCAATCCCTTAAAAAAGAAAAAACACCCCACCAAAAACAATAACAAGGCAAAACATTTTTTCAGCATTTGTGGCGATAATGAATGTGCCGCTTTAGCACCTAACTTTGCGGTAAAAAAGCTCATTAGGCTAATTCCTAAAAATGCATAAATATGTACAAAGCCAATAGTATTGGAAAGGTTTACTTGCTCTTTCATGCCAAAAAACATAAAACCTAAAGCACCAGCAACGGCAATCGGTAAACCACATGCCGCTGATGTTCCCACCGCTTTTTGCATGACCACGCCATAATGATTTAAATAAGGTACCGTTAAACTCCCACCGCCAATGCCAAAAATTGCTGATGCAACGCCTATCCCCGTCCCTGCAAATAATTGTTTAGGGGGTGATGGCAGTACCTTACGCTGATCTACCAGCTTTTTTGCGCCAACAAACATCTGATAGGCAACCCAGATCACAAAGACGCCAATGATCAGCTGTAAATTTGTCCCAGAAAGCAGGCCTGCAATACCTGCTCCCAAAAAGGACCCTATCACTAACCCCGGCGACAGATTTTTGAATACCGACCAAATGACTGCACCATTTTTATGGTGAGCCATCAATGAACTTATGGAAGTTACAATAATGGTCGCTAATGAAGTTCCCAAAGCCATATGCATCACCACTTCAGGATCGTAGCCCATTTGCGTAAAGACCACATACAGAAGTGGTACAATGATCAGTCCACCCCCCACACCAAAGAGACCAGCAGCAAATCCCGCTAATGCGCCTATTGCTAAAAAAATAATTAATTCCACGATATATTTACTTGCTTAAGAGTTTTAAATGAAATAACCAGTGCGGTTAAGCAGTTTTCGCCTGCCCTACCTGATGATAGCCACGATTAAAATAGACCAGACCTTGATCATGTTGGCTTTGTTGAATAGCGACAATACGACAGATAAAAATAGTGTGCGTTCCAACTTCCTGAATTTGCTCAATCTGACAATCAAAACTCACCAAAGCATCCTCTAAAACGGGCGTACCCGTTTTTAATGCTGTCCAGCTTCCATGTTCAAACCGCTCCTCTGAACTCATCTTGGATGAAAATACGTGGGAAAGATGCTGATGATGTGCCCCTAAAACATTTACGGTTAAAATTTTATTTTCGATAAAATGAACATGTGAGCGAGAAGCTTTATTCATACAGACCAATAAAGTTGCAGGCGTATCAGAGACTCCACATACTGCAGATGCAGTGAATCCATGACGACCAGACACCCCTGCCGTGGTAATGACATTGACTGCACCGGTTAACAAAGACATTGCATTTCTAAAGTCTGTTACTTCAATCATCACTTTATTCCAAAATTGAACCGTACCTTTTTGCCTTAAATTGAGCGATACCATGTCGGTTTGTTTCACACGGTTTTATCATCAGGTGGTTTTGTCATCATGTTTTTTGGCATCACGCGGGTTTGTCCTATAGGCACAATCTGAATGAGTGCCGCGTAGAACGACACTTCCTCCAAATTAAGCTAAGGATTAGCGTTTGGATCATGAATATTCCATCAAACCCAAAACAGCTAAGCCTTTACCCAGCACTCTAGCGGTCAGCACTACCTTGAGAGTTCTTTTCGAATGATTTCCGCACCTGCACTTAGCGCCTTGAGCTTGCCTCTTGCAACTTCACGCGATAAAGGCGTCATGCCACAGTTGGTACAGGGATACAGCTTGTCAGCATCGACAAACTGAAGGGCGGCTCTAAGCGTACTGGCAACTTCCTCCGGTGTTTCAATGGTATTGGTGGCCACATCAATCGCCCCGACCATCACTTTTTTACCGCGAATAAGCTCCAGTAAATCCATCGGAACATGCGAGTTATGACATTCCAGTGAGATGATATCGATACTGGATTGTTGCAATTTTGGAAATGCTTCTTCATATTGCCGCCACTCCGAACCCAGCGTTTTTTTCCAGTCGGTATTGGCTTTGATGCCATAGCCATAGCAGATGTGGACAGCCGTTTCACATTTCAGCCCTTCAATTGCGCGCTCAAGGGTGGCAATTCCCCACTCATTCACTTCATCAAAAAATACATTAAAGGCAGGCTCATCAAATTGAATGATATCAACCCCCGCAGCCTCTAATTCTTTGGCTTCCTGATTGAGGATTTTGGCAAATTCCCATGCTAGTTTTTCACGGCTTTTATAATGGGCATCATAAAGCGTATCAATCATGGTCATCGGGCCGGGCAGCGCCCATTTAATCGGTTGATCGGTTTGCTGCCGTAAGAACCTGGCATCTTCAACAAAGACAGGCTTTTGGCGCGATACCGCACCAACCACTGTGGGTACACTGGCATCATAGCGATTGCGAATTCTAACTGTTTCACGCTTCGAGAAATCAACGCCATTAAGGTGCTCAATAAACGTGGTGACAAAATGTTGGCGTGTTTGCTCGCCATCACTGACAATATCAATCCCTGCAAGCTGTTGTTCATGCAATGACACCCGTAAAGCATCCTGCTTGCCTTCAATCAGTTGCTCATCCTGTAATTTCCAGGGTGACCAGAGTGTCTCAGGCTCTGCAAGCCATGACGGTTTGGGTAAGCTGCCAGCAGTTGAAGTGGGTAATAATTTATTTTTAAATGAGTTTTTCATAATCAGCGATCTTCTATATTGGATTACACAGCAGCGTAGCTTTTATCAGTGTGGTTTTTATCAGGGTAGTTTTTATCAAAGTAGCCTTCGCCCTCAGCCCATTGCTCAAGAATATGCTGGTACGGCTTGATGAAGTGCTCTTCAGTAAATTTTCCTTGCTGAATTGCCAATTGGCTACGCTCTTCACGGTCATACACAATACGCGTAAGTGAGTAATCCTGATGTTTCAAACTGGGTTGATAACATTTGCCGGCTGTAGAATTCGCATTGTAAATCTCAGGGCGATAAATCTTCTGGAAGGTTTCCATGGTGCTGATAGTGCCGATCAGTTCAAGGTCAGTGTAATCACTCAGCAAATCACCACAGAAATAAAATGCCAAAGGAGCAACACTGTTTGGCGGCATAAAATAGCGAACCTGCAAACCCATTTTTTCGAAATATTCATCCGTTAAGGAATAATCATCTTGCTGATATTCAACCCCCAGGACAGGATGCTGATTTGCCGTCCGGTAATAGGTCTTGCTACTTGAGACACTCAGACAGATCACAGGCGGTTTATTGAAATTATTTTTAAACGTATTTGAATTTACAAAAGATTTAAAGATTTTTCCGTGCAGCGCGCCATAGTTTTCCGGAAGGCTAAATTCAGCTTGATTCTTATTATGTTCCAGCAGTAAGACGCTAAAATCATAATCCCGCACATAAGAGGAAAAATTATTCCCCACAATGCCTTCAATGCGCTTATTTGTTTTGTGATCAACAATATTTGTTTTCAATATTTCAATGGTCGGGAAGGTCTTTCCATTGCCTTCAACATCAATATCAACCGAAATGATTTCAAGTTCGACAGAATAACGATCTGCTGTAGGGTTATCCCAATGCGCCAAATCATTAAAACGATTATTAATCATTTGTAAAGTGTTGCGCAGGTTCTCTTGGCGGCTCTCTCCTCTCGCCAAATTCGCAAAGTTGGTTGTGATGCGCGTATTGTCTGAGGGACGGTAGTTTTCATCGAAACGAATGCGCTTAATCGTAAATGTAAACTCTTTACTCATGGTGATTTACTACCCTAATTTCTATAGGGTAATTTATACCCCAATCACAACATGAACAAAAATGATCTTTTTTGGAAAAAACATGAGAAAAATTCACTTTAATAAGTATTGTTGTGGTTATTAGGTAGAAAAACCACAAAATTTGGCTACACCTTGGTTAATATTTCAAGTTGGTTAAATTGATATAAAATGCTTGAAAATAAACATTTAGGAGATGGTTTTGCATGCAGGCATAAGCAAATGGAATAGTAAAATAAACCTCAGCCGCCAAATACCAATGTTTTCAAAAACTGGTGGCACGGGTCTGTAATTCAATATGGAATTTTAAGGCTAACCGAACAGAACGCCGTATTTTTCCTATTCTGGCAAGTGATCACACTGTACTTTGTGCTTCACCTTCTGGAACCCCTGAATAGTTTATTGGGCAGAGCCGGACTGGTGATACACCGAATTGGCTTGGTATTCGGGATGTTTGTCGATATACGCTTTAACAAATGAACAGGCAGGCTTTACTTTTAAACCCTGCTGTTTAGCATAGTCCAGCATATATTTGACCAAATAGGTCGCAATACCGCGTCCGCCCAGCTCAGGCGGGACTTCGGTATGCAGGTAGGCAATGCCTTGATCACCCTGAGCGGTGGTAAAATAATCATACCCTCCCAGTGCTATCTTTCCCTCAGTATGAATTTCAAAACGCTTGTTTTCTTCATTATTAATTACGTCATAATTCATGGCGTTCTCCAGTCTTAATATTGTCCAGTGCGAATATTGCTTTACCAGTGATAATGTACAAGCCTGTAAAACTCATCACAGTAAAAATTAGTGAATCCTTTGCACAGGCTTAAATACATTTAAAACCCGGCTTACACAACCTAGTTTAATCCCAGTATTGGAATCACCAGATCCTCTTCATCACTTAAATGACGGGACAGCAATGTGCCAACCTGACCAAGTTGCTGATGCAGGGTATCAGCAAGCCGCTGGTCTTCCAGTGTGGCGCGATACAATGCCCTACCGCTTTGTTGCAGATCATGCAAGGCAGCATTTAAGGTGTGATGGTCATTGTCCAGAATGGCAAACCCTGCGGTCAGCCTCGGATAATTCCTTACAAAGCGCGGAAAATACTGGCCGTCCTCAATACTGTGATGACCATGCAAATGGTCAATATGGCTGGAAAGCTGACGCAAGGTTTGCGACTTATAGTTCGCCCAGTCCAGCCGGTTGTCCTGATAGGCGTTACTGGTTTGTTGCAGTCTGCCTTGCCGCTGCTGAATACGGGAATGCATGGCCAGCCACGTTGAGGTTTTATAAGCATAATCCGGGTTAAACCAGTCATCCGGTGGTAAATGATCATGCAAAAACAGCCATTCTGCGCTTAATAAGCTGTCGGCATGGCGCGGTAGATGCAGGGCTGGGATATTGGTGCTCATCAACATTTACTCCTGATTTACTGGATACGGATTATGCGGTAAAAAAGCTGAGCCTAAGCCCAGCCCTCTTATACTTGTGGGTTTAACCTGCTCACCGTTCAGGCCTGCATTGAACCAAATTTACCGGCATTGAAATCCAGAATAGCCTGCCGGATTTCAGCATCACTGTTCATCACAAATGGGCCATAACCGACTACCGGTTCATTAATCGGCTCGCCACTCATCAGCAGCACTTTGGCATCATGATCAACAGCCAGCAAACGCAACAGGTCTACTCCGGCTTCACCCGACTCTTTGGCAAAAGTAATCAATTGCTTTTCACCAACTTTCTGGCTGTCATCACTATTGATCACCACGTTGCCACGCATCACCAAAAGCAGCAGGTTATGCGTTTTTGGAATATTCAGCGTAACTGCTTTGTCGGCAGTAATTTCAATATCCCACAGGTTAATAGGCGTAAAAGTCATCCCTAATCCTTTCATGCTTTCAGTCTGGCCGATAAACTCACCTGCAATTAACCGGGCCATACCACCTGTGTCACCATGGTCATCCTGCAAGGTCACCACAGGAATATGTTCATTCACCAGATGCTGATAACGGGCAGCAACACCTTTGTCTTTGGCAGGTAAATTGACCCACAACTGGACCATTTCAAAAGCACCGCCAGCTTCGCTAAATTCAGGGGAATGAAATTCTTCATGCAGCACGCCACTACCTGCGGTCATCCATTGCACATCTCCGGTTTTAATTACCCCGCCACCACCGGACGAATCACGATGCGCCACTTCGCCCTGATACGCTATGGTTACCGTTTCAAAGCCTTTATGCGGATGTTGCCCCACACCACGGGGTGCGCTGTGATTGGGCTGATAAGTATGCGGTGCTGCATAATCAAGCATTAAAAACGGATCGGTGCGTTTGTCACCAGCCATGTGGCTAAACATGGGATTAACCAGAAAGCCATTACCGACCCAGTGTGGACGGGGCGCAGTATAAATATTCTGGATTTGACGATAATACTGCTGAGGATAATTATTCATTTTCTTCTCCTGAACCAAATTGGACTTGGCAGTTTGTGGATAAGATCATTATAATTTTTACAGTATAAAAAAGTAAGTACGCACATTTTTTATACTGTGATTAGAATATGGAAAGAGGAAAACCTATGCCAAATTACCCACTACCTGCCGGCAGTAATCATTGCCCGGTCAGTGATGCGCTGGATATTATTGGTGGTAAATGGAAGGTATTAATCCTTTACCATCTGCAACACTCGGCCAAACGCTTTAATGAATTACGCCGTGATCTGCCGGATATTACCCAGCGCATGCTGACCTTACAGTTAAAGGAGTTGGTACGGGATGGGGTGATCCAGCGATTTGACTATCAGGAAGTGCCGCCCAAAGTGGAGTATTCACTGACTGAACAAGGACAAACCTTGTTTCCTGTGCTGCATGCCATGCATATCTGGGGTGAAAACCATGCCAGACGTTGCCTGAAAATTCGCCAGACCTCGGCTTTAACAGAGGATTTTCAATCAGGTACTACCGCACCAGACTGATAAATAAAAGAACTCATGGGCAAAGCTGACATAATCGACTTTGCCTACTGCTGTATCGTCTCGCGTGCTATTACGCTAGGTTTTAACCCTTTGATAAGAAAATACCCAGAAAGCAATAAAGCCGCCGATCCATAGTAAGGAAAATACCAAGGAGGTGTTATAGCTCAATATACTTTGCAGGTATTCAATCCAGATCAAAAAGAAAACACAGGCACAAAATACATAGGCTTTAAACCAAAAGCTGATTTTTAAAAGATTTCCACAATAAGGGCAAATCCTTTGCCCTTTATGATTTTTTTGGACGCCCTTGACTGAAAGAATTATCTTTTTCTTACAGTAAGGGCAAAGACCTAATGGAATCACATCGCTCATGTACATTGAGTTCCTAGCTGAACTTCATAAATACTAGCACCCAACAGCCCTGTTAAAACCCAGAAAGCAACTGCACCAGATTCAAGGAACAATCCCAGTCCGCCCAGCAGAAAAAGACTGAGGGTTGTGGCTCTATCCACCCATTTAGGATTATTAGTGTAATTTGAAAATGCACAGCCCAACACGATGATCCCAAGCAGCAATAAGAATAGACCGCCTAGCCCTGAAAGAAATAATGATGCCAATATCAAAATAGCGGCAATCCCGAATAACCACGCATAAGCCGGCGGCATAGTAATTGCCCCGCCATCCAGTCCACCGCCAATCATATACGCCCCGGCACCAGTGGCTGGATCAATAATAATATAACCACTTCCGGTCCATCCATTGATGCTGACTTTAGCCTGACTGGTGGTTACGACCTTGCCAGATGCCACTGCATTATGAATATCACTAATCGTTTCACTACTATGATTGAGCTGTGGCACTATCGTATTGATATTAGCTTGATCAATCTGGTAAATCTTTTGCCCTTGGCTGGCTGCAACTTGCAAGGCCTTTACTGCACTAATGCCGTGGACAGTTCTGGTGGTTGCATTGGGATCATTAAAGAACTGTTCAGGCACCAGATGCTCATTGGCACTCATGCGTGAACCCTGACTGGCATTAAAGTTGACCCAGTTCTGGATATTATTGTCATGCTCAACGCTGGTTGCTGATAAGCGGTCAATGTCCATCATCATGCCACTGAGTTTGGCTTGGCGTAATACACCCCAGCTATAAACCCCTTGTACCTGCGTTGAAAAAGTGCCAAAACTCATATAAGGCAACTTGGTTACTTTAGCCTGAGTGCCTGCAATCTTGTCCTGAGCGTCATTTAAGGCAAAGTAACTTTGTACCACGCCCTGCAACATTGCACCGGTAACATCATGGCTGGTCAGGGTTTTTATCTGGGTTTCCTGCCTGCTTTCAATCTTGGTTTTGGCAACTTCAAGTTGAGCTTTGGTTCGATCCATTTGTGCCTGACTCAGGCCCTGCATATCATAACCAATGGCATGATATTCCCCAGCCTGAAACTGCTTGTTGGGTAAGCCCCAGCTATTATTGGGGCTGGCAAAGCCCATTTGTGCCTTAATTTCTGTACCCAGCGGATAGCTTTGACCGGTCTTTAATACCTGCCCATTTAGGGTAATTTCAGCTGTCATGCGAATGCTGCTCGGCAAGCTCTTGGGCAGTTTGCCTGGGTCAATGTTGCCACTGGCATCCGGCTTAGGTAGGTAGCTGGCCAACAGGTCGGCATCGGTTTGACTGCTGGGTTTAAATGAAAAAGCGAGCGGTTTACCCTGTAATTGTGTACTGGGAATCCTGATACTAAAATCAGCACTGCCTTCCATTTGGGCATAAGGGTCATTACTTGGGAAAGTATTAAGTACAAAATAATGCCGCATGCTATCAGGCAAGGTGTGGTAATCGGCAATCACTGTATTCACTTTATAGGGCAATACCGGACTAAGCAGTTTGCTCTGGTATGGCCGGATTTCACTTTTGCCCAGAATGTTTTCTACTGTAGCATTAGGATGATTTTGCTCAAGATACGCCTTTATCTGGCTATTGTAGCTGGTGATGGCACTGTCAATCTTGCTCTGGTCAAGATTCTGTACACTCCCCGCCGCCTCATCAATGGTGGCACCCGCTTTCAGCTCATTCACCAGTTTATTGGCATCAAATGGTACTGCTTTGGCTATATCAATAGCTGCAGTACGGTTATAGCGTTTATAGCTTGCATCCAAAGGAATCCACTGCCGTGCAGCATCTGGGTTACTCAGGTTGCCCGCTGCATCCAGATTATTTAGGCCACCCCGGCTTGGCAGACTGTCTACTGCTGCCTCTACCCACACATGCTCCAGGCGTACTGCCATAGTCTGGCTACCACTGGTCAAGCCAATATTGGGAATACCGCCCTGCCCCATCAGGTTTTGCGCGGCATCCACACTGTTGACCCCACCTACCCAGTCAGTTACTACCTTGGATGGGACTTCAATGGTGCCATACACATAACGCGCCGGTATTTTGGAGGTACGCAGCAGGGCAATTAGCAGGCTGCTGGTATCAAAGGCATTACCACGTTTGGTTTCCAGCGTATAGGCTGCACCCTGAATACTGCCATAAGTCGGTACATATTCAATGTTGTCATAGACCCATTTATAGATTTTGGCCGGATTATGGTTGAGTTCTTTTGCTAATGCCTGAATCTCCGGATTGATGCTGACATCTTCATTGGCTTGTAAATCGGCATCCTGCACTGTGGCAGGCAATGCGCTAAGTACCGGCCATTTTCCTGACGCGGTCATGCCATTGATGGTATTAGCCACTGGACGGATGGAATGCTGGTTTTGCAAAAACTGCGCATACTGGTATTCAGTACTACGCCATTGTCCGATACTGCTGCTGC
Source organism: Alkanindiges hydrocarboniclasticus (assembly GCF_001982605.1). GTDB lineage: Bacteria > Pseudomonadota > Gammaproteobacteria > Pseudomonadales > Moraxellaceae > Alkanindiges > Alkanindiges hydrocarboniclasticus. Next base: position 25,770 of record NZ_MLCN01000017.1, read on the forward strand.
GATTTTGCTTGTCGGTTGTCGTATTTAAATCACTTAAGCCTTTATGATAAGCAGCGGGTGTAATTTTTCCTTTAGTCTCGGCCGTAATAGGGGCACGTACCTTGCTATCCGGGGTTCCCCATGGCAAACGCTGCATGTCAGTTCGTGCGGTTTTGGGTTGCCATGCCTGAATTTGTTGATCCAGCCTGCTTAAGGCTTGCTGTTGCTGCTCACTATCCCCACTTTGTTTCGCCTGCTGTAACTGCTCAAATAGTCCTTGCAGGGTACGGTAACGGCCTTCCAGTTGCTTGACCAGCTCGGCTTGCCGTTGCATGCTTTGTTGTATAATCTCTGGAGCTAGCTGCTGGGCTTTTAGTGCATTGGCCTGTGCAGTAATTTCCTGCATGATGGCTACTTGTTCCTGCATAGTCTTGATACGCAAGGCCAATATCTGGTCAACCGTAGTCAATGCATGTTCGCGCTCGGCAATAGTCTCACTATCCTCAGTAAACAAGCTAACTACTTTATCCCAGGCACTTTCATACCAGACGGCCTTATGGATAGTGCGGCCTATTTTTAAACCGTTTACCATCAGGCGATGCTGGGCAGTGAGCTCTGTTAGCTGCTCCCAACTACTTTCCTGACTGGCTACCTTGTTAGCCCGTTGCTCATGCTGTGCCTGCTGTACAGCCGCCTGTACAGGTAGTGTTACGGTGTTGAGCATGCCCAGAATTACTGCGCTGCTAATAACACGTTTATGAGTCTTGCTAAAAACCTGCTTTGTTATTGTATTAACCTTATTCATCATTCAACCTGCTGTAATGCTTTATTTAATTGATCTATAAATCCAGTGGAAATCGTCAGGATTAAGGTGCCAGCCGCTGGCCATTACGCTGTAAATACCAGCGGATTTGCAGCCCACGCAGGAACTCATCCAGCTCAATGCGGTTGGACACAATCCTGCTGTCTTTAGCACTTTGCATATTGGCCAGGTCATCACTAACATGCCCTGCCTGTAAAATGGCAAGCTCCCATTGGCCATAGCGGTAATACTGGTCCAGCAGGAACAGGTCGGTCTTTAACTTGCCAAGTTGCAGCCAACTGGCACCCGGACTGCTGTTCCAGTTGTTAATGGATTGCTTGAGTAAGGTTAACCTTTCATCCAGACTGCGCACCAGATAGCGGTTCTCCTGCTGTGCCAGTAGTGTGGTGCTGGTTGCACTGCCGGTGCCGCTAATACTGGATACTGTGGTGCGTACTACATGCGTGCCTGAAGTGCTGGGTAAGCGCAAGGCAACCAGCTCGGTGGTTTTACTGTTGGCCGCAATTGTAAGCTGATAGCTGATTTTAGTCTGAGCCTGTGCGGCAGCTGGCAGGTTCCGGGTTCCTCCCTGACGACCCAGCCAGCTGGAACCACTAGGCAACTCAACGTCTACCTGAAGCGTGCGCTCCTGATTACTCTGGTTTTCTAGGGTAATCGGCACCTGTACCGGTTCGGCAGAGACATAGCTGCTGCGTGCCAATGCCTGTCGGTTAACCAGCAACTCGGTTAAGGCATAGTCCCAGCGTTTTTGGGAGGCATGTGGTAACTCGCCTGCTGCTGGCAGCTTACCGCCATTGGCCAACGTCAAACTGGCTGGTAAATCAAAGGCCAGCGCGACTGGCCTGCCACGGCCATACGGCGCAGTGGCTACTGCCGGGTAATCCTTTACTGTGTGGAAGTAACTGTTGGGCTTAGCGCCTGCCTCATAGCACGCATCGACCTGCAAGCCCAGTTTTTTACTGGCGCTAAAAGTAGCTGATAGCTGGGTGTAACTGGTCAGCGGCTCTAGCAATACTGGCCAGTTGGCAGCAACCGGTTGACCGCGGCGTGCCGTGGTAGTTTGTAGTGGCGTAGTGGCCAATTCACCACTCTCTGGTTTGGTCAGTAGTGCTGGTAAGCCAGCATTGGCAGGCTGTGGCGTAATGATTCCATCATTCAACTGGATACGCCCGCGATAGCGAACGCCAGCCAAGGCCATCAGATTGGCATTTTGCCAGCTCAGCAAACCATTGTCTGTTAGCAGGTTATCGCCAAGATATGTGCTTTCCCGCACTTCCTTATAGGTATGCGGTGATAACTGCTCTACCGCGCCTAACAACCAATACTGGCCATAGACGCCACTGTGCAGCCTGTCGCGGAACTGCCACGGCTCCCGGACCATGGTATACGGCACATTAATCCGGTCCAGATAGGTTTTGACTTGTTTTTCACGTTCATCAAAGCAGCCATAATCATAACGGCCCAGTATCCAACCAGACAACACATCCCACCAGCCTTCATGACAGCTGTAATACACCAGTAGCGGCTTGGCGGATTTGTGGCTCTCGTCAAAGCTGACCTTTAACGGCGGTACGGTCAGTTTAAAGGACGTATTCGCAATGGTTTTCCAGCGCTCTGCTTCGGGCAGATTAGGCTGATCCAGTTGTACCTGTAATATGGCAGTGAGACGCTGCTCAGGATTACCCTGACTGACCCACCGGGCCACTTGTACAGGTGTTGAGGCCCCAGCAGCCATACTCTGGCTACCGCTATAAACTGGGCTGCCCATTAAATCACCACTTTGGCTATCCATCAGGATAATCCGGGTATTTAGGTCATTAATGGCACTATTGCCCGGATTGGCAAGACTCCAGTTAAAACTGATAGCATTGCCCACATCCACACTGGCTGCACCTTGTATTTGACCAGCAATCCCGATGCCGCTTTGTGTGCTACCTAACACATTAAAACCACGTGTCACGGTTTGATTGGACTGGCTACCATCAGGGGCATGCTGAGTCGAGCGAACCGTATAATTGCCTGCAATCGCCTGAGTCAGCACTACAGGAAAGGTTTTATCAATCAGGCCATTGGGTGCCAACGGGTCATAATTGGTGGTTTGTGTCCAGATGATATTCCCTAGCGGATCAACCAATTCCAGTGTCACCGTACGCGAAGTCGCAATTTCATTACTGGCAGTATTTTGCAGACGCGAAGTAATATTAATGGTATCGCCAGCCTGATAGCGGGTTTTGTCGACCTGAACGGTATTGGCAGTCAGGCCAACAGCACTGGCACTACTCACCACGTTAAAGCTGCGTTCAACAGTAGCTACTGTTTCCTGGCCCAACCAGCCATCACGTACCAGCTCAATCACCACCCGGTAGTTGCCAGTACGGGACTGCCCAACAGCCCAGGGTATGTGCAAGGTTTTAGTGTTGCTGCCATCACCCAGCACGCTACCTGCCAGAGTGGCAGTTTGATCCGCCAAGGTAGCAACCGTATTACCAGCACTGTCCACAATGCGGGTTTTAATAATCACATCACTGGTCAGGCTACCGAGGTTAGTGGGTATTGCGCTGATGTTAACCGTATCCCCTGCACCATAGCTGGTTTTATCAATTAAGCCATCCAGACTATAGCTTTGAAAACCTGAGCCAAAGGTCAGCCGTGCCAGATTATTGGCACGGGTATATTCCTGAACCACACCCGCACTATTGGGTGAATTAACCGGAATACCAGTGAGAGAATCCAGCCCGGCACCGGCATCATTGGCCACCACTACCAGTTCACCAAAGCTTGCCATATCACCCGCATAGTCAACCGAAATGTCTTCATAATGACTGGCTAGCAATGGCTGGGTTAAGGTTACTGTTTTGATCAGTTGCGGCTGAGAAGCCACCCCATTAACCGCTGGAGGAATACGATAAAAACTTACCGGCGTGCCCACAGCAACATCCTTGCCGCCTGCATTACCAATCCGGGCAGTAAGCGTACTTGGGCTAAAAATACCGCTATCTTTAAAGCGCAGGTAAGACGTGGTTAAGTCTGAGGCCGCAGTCGCATTTTGATTCAGCAGCAGGTTGGCACGATAAGTGTTGTGCGCTTCCCAGCTATTGGCCTCATGGGTTGGTATACTGAGATCATTATTAATATTAGTTACGTGGTAACTGTACTGGTTCCAGATATTGCGGGTATCGGCCCAATCCTTATTTTTACTACTAATGACCCGCACTCCATTACCGCTACCAGAAGTAATGACAATATCGGCATGGCCATCTGCATCAACATCAGCCACCACGGGATATTCATGTGCCGTGGCAGTGCTATTGGGAATTTTTATGCGTTCAAGTCCGGTTTTACTGTCATAAATACGCAGATTTTGCTCATCAAAATGCACTGCTTCTGACTGGCCATCATTGTCAAAGTCAAAAACGGTCGAACCTGTGCCTCCTGAGCCATCCGCAATGGGTGTTGACCAAATCACACTTCCATCGCCACGCATTGCAACATAGTTATAAGTCCGCGCAACACCAATATCTGCAACTCCATCTCCATCAAAGTCAGCTATGACTGGAGAGCCACCCTGACTACTTGGGGCATTATAAGCAGCAATCTCTGCACCTGTTCTGGCATCAAATAAATAAACCTGTGAACCATAAATTGAAACTATCTGAGGTTTCCCAGTGCCGAGCACATCCCCAATTGCAAAAAATTTTAAAGTTAATGTGCTGCCAGTCTTGCTTTTAAAGTTATAAAGTAACTTGCCAAATCGATCGGTAGCTCCTGACAAACCAATAATGTCAAGATAGCCATCTCCATTGACATCCGCAACGGCCTGGGACTGGCCAGAAGCCAAGTTATTAAGCACAAGTCCTTTGTTATAGCTAAATATTTTATTATTTTGAATAATCTCAGCTTCACCATCCTGATCCAGATCAGCCAGTATGGGGTGATAGGCATCACTCGACCAACCACTGGTAGCCATGCCAGATGCGCTTATTGTTTTCTTGAGCACACCCAGATTTGAATAGACAGATATACCGTTTGAGGTGGGCACAATAATTTCCGGCAAGTGATCATTATCCACATCACCAATTGCCGCTAATTCCTGACCTCCAAATCCTGCATTGATACTAAATTCAAGCTGTCCTGTTTTGCCATTGATAACCCGGTATATTCCGCCTGAATACACAATGATGCTAGAAACATCACCAGTTCCTACCACCCCATCCTGATTGGAATCCTGTAAAGGGGCAACTACTGCACCCGAATCACTATAGTAATTTGCACCCCATAGCACTTGCGCCTCTAATGTGCCTTTTTGCGGTTTAATTTCAAGCGCATCACTACTTAGTCTCACATTATTCTTTTCGTCTTTTTCAGCAAGCTTGTTCTGGCTATCGACCATAACTGCAATCGGCGCATCACGGAAACGTAATTTTCCCTGAACGGGAACTGTAACTTGTGAGGTCGTATTGACTGCTAAAGCATTATTAAATGCTGCACTACCCAGAATTTGCTCGCCGTCATCTAGTGTACGGTTAAAATTACCGTCCTCAAACGCTGTCAAAGTAATTTGACTGGCCGTAAGCGCGGCATTGCCTTTATTAACAATCTCTGCGGTGACAGTTCCGCTGACTGTCAATTTTTGTAAATCTGTTTGTATAGCACTGCTATTGATTTTATTGATTGTCAGGTCAGGTAACACAATTTCAGCAGACTGCGGTCTTAAGCGGATTTCCCCTAAATCCAGTGTGGAGTCAGGTTGCGCATCGCGGCTAATAAACCGTGTGGTAGCCAGATAAGTAGCCGGGTTAATTTCCAGCTGTATATCTTGCGCGGTAATATTGGCAGGTGCCGTGAACCGGCCATTGGTATCGGTTTGTCCCGTATAGATTACGGCTTTGGTAGTCCCATGAATCAGCCTGACAGGCGCACTTACTATGGGTTTGTTGCTTAAAGAATCAACCACTGTACCGGTAATGCCGTAAGCATTAAGAATCAGCGCAGGCTGATAATTCAAAGTCTGATTGGCCGTTAAGGTCAATAGCTGTGAGGCACTTTGATAGGCCGGATGTTTTACGGTAAGACGCCATTTACCAGCAGGCAAGCTTAATGTTGCCACATTGGCTGACGCTTCACCCGGTTTAAAGCTTTGTTGCTGGATGACATTATTCTGGCTATCAAGCAATTCAGCAACAATGTTTATGCCGCTGATTGCTTCATTATTACGGCTATCCAGCGCTTTAACCACAATATCGCCTGTGGCAACGGTAGTTTGCGGCGGCGTAGTCGGATCGCCACTTCCTGTTTGCAGGGGTAAGCTAATCGTACCAATATTTAAATTTTGCCCCGCCTGAACGCCTGCACTGATGGTGGCCTGTAAATAACCCGGCTTACGGATTACCCATTGCTTACTACCCGCCTGCATATTGGTGATGCTAAATAAACCCTGCGCATCCGTCGTGGCAACAATACTATTGCCCTCTAGGATATTGACCCCATTTAACGGCTGCCCCTGCTCATCCACCACCTTGCCCTGCGCTGAGGCCACATTATTGGCTAAGGTATTTAACTTTGGACTAAATACCGCAATGTTCCCATTGGGAACAGCACCATTACCCTGTACCGGCGCATAGCCGTCCTTACGGATATCAATGCCAAAACTCCCTCCCTGACTTAATACGACCTGATAACTGCCATCAGTCCCGGTTAATACGGTTTGTGGCGTAGTGGGCTGTCCATTACCATCCAGCATAACTACTGTTACCAGCGCACCAGCAATCCCAGCGCCAGTTAAGCTATCCAGCACTTTGCCCTGTATCTGTGCGGTGGTAGTGTTTATAGCACGGCTTAATCTGATTTGCCCCAGATTTAAGCGCTCACCCTGTTGCAGGGTAATGTCAAACTGGATTCCTGCATAACCATCTCGCTGCAGGCTAAAGCGGATTTGACCTGCAGGTACAGTAGCAATGGCAATTTGCCCGTTGATATCAGACGTCTGGCTTAAAGGTGGTGTGATACTGCTGAGTGAAACACCAGATAGTGCCAAGCCTGTTTCAGCATCAATAACCTGTAGCTGAATACTGGAAGTGATTGGGTTTTGTACTGTGGTGGCCTGAAATTTTAGTGAACGAAGCACCAGCGCAGTAGTATAAGGATCAGCCTGCCAACTGCCATCGCTTGTTTGCTGGGCTAAGGCGCGCTGGCGAAAAGCAGCTTCGACACTCTGGTTTTGGCTATTATGATAAGGGTGCAGGGCTTCTGCGACCAATGCATCCAGAAATAAGCCCTGACTGTGGCTTGACCATTGCCCAGGAGTAATCTGGCTGTGTTCCAGATAATTAACGAGGTTTTTAATGCTGGGCGCAAGGTCCGGCTTTAAGCCTACCCCTTTGGTCAGCGCACTCAGCACATAAGCACTGACATATAACTTATCAACGGATAAAACCTGATAGCTGCCATCGGCTTGCTGCTGGGTTTTCAAGTAATCCAATGCCTTAGCCCGGATTGTCTGCCATTGCTGCTTTTCAGCCTCAGCACTTAGCCCGTCAATAAATCCGGTTTCTGCCAATGCAATTAAGACATAAGCTGTGTCCAGCGAGTTGCTTTGCCAGCCTTCCAAATGCCCAAAACCGCCATCATCATTTTGCGCAGATTTTAGTTCGGTTAAATAAATTGAAGGGCTTTGCTGCTGTAGCTTTGCCATCATGGCAGCACGGGACAATAATTCTGTGCTGTGCTCATCTTGCAATAATGCTGCAACATTAACGTTGCCAGCCAGTGACTGCTGAAACAGATTTAGTGTATGCGTAAGTTCTTGCGTAGTTTGTATACTTTCAGCCAATGTTGAAGAAGCGTTTGCATGGGCTTTTAACCAGTTAACCCCCTCTACCTCTCCAGCCTGAGAAAGTGTTGGCAGTAATATAAGCCCCAATACTGCAATTGAAACTTGAGGGTTTGATTTTAAAGTCAAATAGGCATGCTGGGATGTAGCAGGCGGCAATAGCTGATTCATGAGTTTCTCTATCTATTCAATTTTGTTGTAATGGCGTGGTGTTGTTAACGCCTAAATCGTGTTTTAAAATTCATAATTGATGCTATATTTTAACCAAAATAGAGTCAATAGTTACATTTATTAGTAAAAATTGACTATTTTTAAACAAGTGAAGCTAAGGCTTATAATTATTTCGATTGATCATCACATAACAATATTTATGATGGGTAGACCACATTTTTTTAAATAAATTTAATTTTATTAAGTCTAAGTTTAACCACTTATTTCTTGCGTGCTTCAACTGGCCTAACCTATAAAAACAGTTTAAGTAAACCAGTGGGGCTTTAGTTTTCTCACCAAAGCTTGAACGGAAATAGTCAAAATAGGTCCGAATACCAGAGCTTGATAACAGCTTCTGGCTCTTATCCACTTTCAAGGCACAACCGATTTCTGTCACTTGCAGCGTTAAGCTGGTGGGTAGTGAATCAAGTGCATTTTACTCATGCAGCACTTGACCAAATCACATAGCCAATCGTTGCTTGGCTATGTGATGCAAGATAGATTAGAAAGTTTTAATCCCGAATAGTGCAGCACAGCGATGACGACTGTTGCAATAAATAGCGGCGGCGTGTAATACGCTGCTCTATATGCTGGTAAGAAAAACTATAGTTATGTTTTAGCGCCTCTAGGCTAAAGTTACCTCAATCCCTTGACGCATATTTTTCTGGTCAATCCGGGAATTTACATTAATCCTGGCAAAGGACTTTGGCAGTAAACGACGTGCTATTTTGTTCACCCGTGTTTCCAGCCATACGGGAAGCTGCATACCCAGTGGATTGGTTTCAGTTTCAGAGCTTTCAGTCATCACCCGCGTGCCCATAATATAGTCAAACCACGGACGGGTGACGCACCAGTTGGCATTCTGGTTACTGGTCATATGGTGATCGTAATGCCAAGGAATTCGTTTCTTGGCATATGCAGGGTCAAGATGTGATTTGGCGTGTACTTTCCAGTAGTTATAAATACCGTAATACAAGCCTGCGGTGAAGAATGGCGCAACAGGTAAAAATACCGTGGCAGCAACCGTTAAGCTGATTAATGCAGTTTTTTCATGATAAATTTCTGCATTTTTAAACAGGGATTCGGCATAGCCTTGATCACTAAAAGCATTTAACCGGGCACGCTTGTGATGGGCAATATGGGTGAAAAGCGGACTGTTGCGGTTTTTCATGGCAAATTCATGCAGCCACACCTTATGAAAATACCATTCAAGACCATTTGCAACAAAAACACCAACCGGAAAACCAAGCATGGTTCTTTCCTTACTCAATCGAATGTCCAGATTGTAGGAAAGAATATCAAGGTTTTTTTGACTATAACGACACGGTACTGACTGCCGTTTTAATCAAGTGCATGTTCTGTTTGCTTGCGGTGCCGATAAGTTGTTGGGGTTTCACCGGTCCAGCGTTTAAAAGCACGTGAAAATGCTGAGGGTTCGGAAAAGCCGGTTAAGTAAACAATCTGGTCAATAGACTCGGTGGTATTGGCCAGTAGTCGCCGGGCCAGTTTTTCCCGGTACTGGCTGACAATTTTTTCAAAACTGATGTTGATAAGCTGTAGGTCAGCACGCAAGGTACGCGGATTACGCCCCAGCTTTTCGGCAATAATTTGCTGGTTTAGCTCACCTGATTCCAGCAAACCACTGCCAAGCAGTCTTTCAATTTCATCAATCAGCTGATGTTTTTCCAGAACACTTAAATGCTGCTCAGCCAGATTTTCATGGATTTTTAGTAATTCAGGTTCAGCAGCGGGTGACAGTTGTTGCAATTGGGCAGCATCAAACAAGATACGTCCTTCCGGCATGCCTAAAAGAACCTCACAATTCCAGTGCCGGTGATATTCCTCAGCACTTGCCCCTTCACTGTGCGTTAGCCAGATAGCAGTAGGCTGAAATTTTCCCTCACTGATGTGCTTAAAAAAATTTAGAAATACACTGATGGCACATTCCAGATAATGCCGTACCGGATGCTGTAAGCCAGTCAGGACAGCCAGCTCATTGTCAATCCGTAAATCCAGCTTAAATGCATTGGTCAGCAAAGTCTGATAGCGCAAAGTACGTTGTAACCCTTCGCCAAAAGTTGGACTACTTAAAAACAGATATTCAATCACCTGCCCGCGGAACGGTGGCATGTTGGCACCAACATGCAGGCCAATATTACAATCACGGCTAATTTGCTCGGCCGCGTCCCAAAAGCGATGCTGGGTCGAATTATCACGCCGTACGGTTTTATCAGGGGGCTGGTCAGGCAAATTCACGCTGGCAAAAATAGCCGCAGCATCCAGACCCATGCGCTGCATAGTCTGGTACGTCATCCATAGAAAAATTCCCGCATCACTGGGTTTATGGGAGGGCATAGTCATGCGAATATCAATTGGTTTGATGAAGTGTATTTTAATTATCAGACAATCAAAACCCTTTTTAGAGATAAATCAAATTTATTGGCGCACTCTCATAGATGACCTCTATCGAGCAATTTATAGGGGCCAGACTACCGCTGGCAGCTATCCGTTAAACAGGCGGCTGCGCAAAGCTTAAATGAAATCAAGCAAGCGTCTGCTTAATCCTTACTGGCCAATCCGGGTAGAGGCTGCTTTTCTTAAGCCCTGACGGTAGTGTTCAGGGGTACAATCCATCCATTTTTTAAACGCCCGGTGGAATGCACTGGGTTCAGCAAAGCCCAGTTCAATGGAAATTTCTCCTACTGTTTTATCTGACTGGGCCAGTGCCGTCATTGCCAGATCACGGCGTAACTGATCCTTGATGGTCTGAAAAGGCTGGCCTTCATCTTTCAGGCGGCGGCGCAATGTCGAGCGGGTCATGTTCAGGTGTGCAGCAAATGCGTCAAAATCCGGCCATTCGCTACAGGTTAAGGTGCGCAAGGTTTTACGGATGCTGGCCGAAAAACTTGAATGATTTTTATACTTCAGCACAATATTGGCAGGTGCCTGCCGGATAAAATCGGCCACAGTGCGTTCATTTTGGATAAGTGGCAAGCCTAGATAGCTTGCATCAAAATTGAGGCTGGTAAACGCCTGATTAAACCGTAATTCTGAAGAATACATGCGGTGATATTCCTCACTATACGCAGGTTCAGGATAGGCAAAGCCTGCAAACACGACAGGAATCCGCCGCCCAACCAGCCAGCAGGCAATGCCATGTTGCAAAATCAGCAAGGTTTCATGGCCAAAAATCCGTGGTGGCTGGCGCGTCCCGGCAAGCCCATGCTGCTCTGTAATCTGGATCTGGCTATATTGTCCCTGCGTCACCAAAGTACAGTGATAGTCATCCAGCAGTAAATTAAAAAAGCGCAGCATATAGCGCAGCGCACTTTTTAAGGTCTTACAATGAATTAATGACTGGCATAACAGTGCAAAACTTCCTACCTTCATCCCATGCGAATCCTGCCCAAAAAACTCATCATCCAGATGCCATGCTACTGCCAGCCATAAAGCACTAAACTGCATGGCACTCACCCGCGACTGGGGTACCTCAATGAGTGCAGGATCAATCTGGCATTCCAGTAAAATGGCTTTAATATCATAGTTTTTTGATTGAATAGGCTGTAATGCTGAACGCACAAAATAACTTGAAACCGTATTTTTTTCCATAATTTACACCACGTGCTTTTGCTCAGAATCAAATCTGATTTTCCGCCAATATAAAGTGATATGGCAAATTCACTCAATTCATTTGAGGGAATTCAGCATAGCTGCTTTATTGAAGTTTGACTATCGTATAGCCACGTCGAGGGGTCTACGCAATGGATATTGACCGGTAGCATCGACCCCATAACTGGCGCCCAAGCCGCAGGTTTATTATTTTAAGGGATTTAGCATGAGTACAATAACGCCAACCATCAAACTGCTCATTAACGGAAATTTTGTTGAATCAAAAACCACCGAATGGCGTGATGTCATCAATCCTGCAACCCAGCAAGTTTTGGCGCGTGTACCCTTTGCCACTGACGAAGAAATTAATGCCGCAGTTGCTGCAGCAAAAACAGCCTTTAAAACCTGGCGTTTTACCCCAATTGGAACCCGAGCACGAATCTTTTTAAAATACCAGCAACTCATCCGTGAAAACATGCAAGAACTGGCGGCTATTCTGACCGCCGAACAGGGCAAGACGCTGGCCGATGCCGAAGGTGACGTGTTTCGTGGTCTGGAAGTGGTGGAACACGCAGCCAATATTGGCAACCTGCAAATGGGTGAACTGGCCAATAATGTAGCAGGCGGTGTAGATACCTATACTATTCAGCAAGGTCTGGGTGTCTGTGCAGGCATTACGCCATTTAATTTTCCTGCCATGATTCCGCTATGGATGTTTCCCATGGCAATTGCCTGCGGTAACAGCTTTGTCTTAAAGCCATCCGAGCAAGACCCGATGGTCACCATGCGTTTGGTAGAGCTGGCATTAGAAGCCGGTATTCCGGCAGGTGTGCTGAATGTGATTCATGGGGGTGAAAAGGCCGTCAATGCCATTTGTGACCATGCCGATATTAAAGCGGTTTCCTTTGTGGGCTCAACCAAAGTTGGCACACATGTTTACCATCGTGCTACGCTGGCGGGCAAACGGGTACAATGCATGATGGGTGCTAAAAACCATGCCATTGTGCTGCCCGATGCCAATAAGGGACACACTTTAAATAACCTTATTGGTGCGGCTTTTGGTGCAGCAGGTCAGCGTTGTATGGCCTTATCGGTGGTGGTTCTGGTGGGTGCGGCAAACGAGTGGGTTTCCGATATTGTGGCTAAAGCCAAAACCCTGAATGTTAATGCAGGCACTGAAAATGGCACCGATATTGGGCCGGTAATTTCCTGCGCAGCACGGGAGCGTGTGGAAAGCCTGATTGCCAGAGGCGTAGAAGAAGGCGCAACCCTTGAACTGGACGGCCGCAACCCGACTGTCAATGGTTTTGAAAAAGGCAACTTTGTCGGGCCGACTATTTTTTCTGGCGTGACAGCGGATATGAGCATTTACCATCAGGAAATCTTTGGCCCGGTGCTGTGTGTGGTGTCTGCCGGTACACTGGATGAAGCAATTGCATTTATTAATCAAAATCCTAATGGTAATGGCACGGCGATCTTTACCCAGTCGGGGGCGGCAGCACGCAAGTTTCAAGAAGAAGTTGAGGTGGGACAAATTGGCATTAACGTGCCGATTCCGGTGCCAGTTCCGCTGTTTTCCTTTAGTGGTTCGCGTGGCTCTAAACTGGGTGACCTTGGGCCATACGGCAAGCAGGTGATTTTGTTTTATACGCAAACTAAAACCATTACAGCACGCTGGTTTGATGACAATACCGTTGCCGGTGGCGTCAATACCACTATTTCATTGAAATAAAAAAACCGGCTCAGGGACTAGTTGGCTATGGACTTTGATTTAACCGAAAATCAGTATGCTTTTCAGCAGCTTGCACGAAATTTTGCGGCAACTGAAATGGCACCATTTGCGGCCCAGTGGGATGCAGCGTGTTTTTTTCCTATTGAGTTGATTAAAAAAGCAGGTGATCTGGGCTTTTGTGGCATGTATACGCCTGAAGCGGCAGGTGGCCTTGGCATGTCGCGACTGGACGCTTCCATTATATTTGAAGAACTGGCTTATGCCTGCCCGTCCACCACAGCCTATATCACCATTCACAATATGGCCTGCTGGATGCTTGCAAGCTGGGCCACGCCAGAAATACGTGAGCTGTGGGGTCCCCTGTTAGCCAGTGGACAAAAACTGGCTTCGTATTGCTTAACTGAACCCAATGCCGGTTCCGATGCGGCGTCCTTAAAAACCCGTGCCGAGCTGCGGGATGGCTACTATCGCTTAAATGGATCCAAAGCCTTTATTTCTGGTGCGGGCTCTACCGATTTACTGGTGGTCATGGCACGCACTGGCGGGGAAGGCGCACGCGGCATTTCAGCCTTTGCCGTGCCTGCCGATACAGCAGGCATTAGCTATGGCCGCAAGGAACAAAAAATGGGCTGGAACAGCCAGCCAACCCGTACAATTAGCTTTGATAATGTGATGATTCCTGCGAACCATTTGCTGGGCAATGAAGGCGAAGGCTTTAAGATTGCCATGCGGGGCATTGATGGCGGGCGGATTAATATTGCCACCTGCTCCATCGGCGCGGCACAGGCAGCACTGGATGCAGCGCGCGTTTACATGGGTGAACGTCAACAATTTAAAACCAGACTGGCAGACTTTCAGGCCTTGCAATTTAAGCTGGCCGATATGCTGACCGAACTGGTGGCAGCCCGACAAATGGTGCGACTAGCCGCTAGCAAACTGGATCAGCGTGCGCCGGATGCCAGTGTGTATTGTGCCATGGCCAAGCGCTTTGCCACTGATGTGGGCTTTAATGTCTGCAATGATGCCTTGCAACTGCATGGCGGCAATGGCTACATTCGTGAATATCCACTAGAGCGTTATTTGCGCGATGTACGTGTACACCAGATTCTGGAAGGCACCAATGAAATCATGCGGGTGATTATTTCACGCCAATTGCTCAATGGCACTGCGCCTGAGGAGATTCGTTGATGGCTGAAAATAGTATGGAAACCCGAAAACCGGTTTTGTTTGAAACCCTTGCCAGCAGTAACGGCTACGCAATTGGCATCATTAGACTAAATGCTGAAAAAACCTTAAATGCGCTGTCGCTACAGATGATTGACCTGATCACTGAGCAACTGCTGGCATGGTCAACTGATAAACATATTGCTATGGTCATGTTGCAAGCGGCTGGTGAAAAAGCCTTTTGTGCTGGCGGTGATTTGCAAAACCTGTATCAGTCTATGCTGACACACCATGCCTCTGCACAATCCGATGATATTGGTGCCAATCACTATGCCCGTGATTTTTTTGAGCGTGAATATCGGCTGGATTATTTAATTCATACCTACCCCAAGCCAATTTTATGCTGGGCTCATGGCATTGTGATGGGCGGTGGCATGGGTTTAATGGCAGGTGCAAGCCATCGCGTGGTCACTGAAAAATCACGGCTGGCCATGCAGGAAATTGGCATTGGCTTATTTCCTGATGTGGGCGGCAGTTATTTTTTAAATCAAATGCCTGATAAGGTTGGTTTATTCCTTGCCCTGACTGGCGCCCTGATTAATGCAAGTGACGCCAGGTTTATTCATCTAGCCGATTATGTAATTACTCAGGCTGATAAAGCACAGGTACTGAATGCGCTATTAAAGCAGCCCTGGAGTGACTTGCCGACCAAAAATGGCTTTTTGCTTGATGCAGTGTTAAACAATGCACAAACTCGCTCAGAAACTGGTTTGGATTCATTGAGTGCAGGGCCAATTAAAACACAGCTTGCCACCATTCAAATGCTGTGCGATCAAGAGGGTTTCAATCAAAATAGCCTTGAATCCAGTATCGAAGCGATTATTAACCATCGCAGTGACGACCAATGGTTCAGTAAAGCAGCCGCTTCAGTCAAAAATGGCTCGCCCAGTTCTATGCAGCTTGCCCATTTATTGCTGAAGCAGGCCAAGGCTATGTCACTGGCTGAGGTGTTCCGCATGGAATATCTGGCCGCCCTGCACTGTGCCGCACGCCCTGATTTTGCCGAAGGAATACGTGCCTTGCTGGTTGATAAAGATTTACAGCCCAAATGGCAGCCTGCAACGCATGCTGAGGTTACCCCGGACTGGGTCAATAGTTTTATTGAAAGCCCATGGCCTGCCGCTCAGCATCCACTGGCTGATCTAGGCCAGCCTCATTGATGATTTAACCGTATGAATGATTTAAAGTATTAAAGATCAGGGAGAACAATAATGACTCAAATTGCATTTATCGGCTTAGGTAATATGGGTGGGCCAATGGCGCAAAACCTGCTAAAGGCTGGCCATCGCCTGACCGTCTTTGATTTATCGCCAGCCGCAATTGAAACACTGGCTGATGCAGGTGCGAGTGTTGCAACCTCTGCCATTGATGCGGTGAGCCATGCCGATATTGTCATTTCCATGCTGCCAGCCAGCCGTCATGTCGAAGGCTTGTATCTGGGTCAAAATAGTTCAGGCGAAACTGGTTTGTTGCCACATATCCGCCCAGGCACTTTAATTATTGACTGCAGTACCATTGCCGCGCAAACTGCCATTACGGTATCAAAAGCAGCGGCGGCACTGGGCTTGAACATGCTGGATGCACCGGTTTCCGGTGGTACAGCAGGGGCAATTGCCGGCACACTGACCTTTATTGTGGGCGGTGATAATACTGCACTGGAACGTGCGCGTCCGGTTTTAAGCGTCATGGGCAAGAATATTTTTCATGCAGGCACCCATGGTGCCGGACAAACTGCCAAAATCTGCAATAACATGCTGCTGGGCATTCAAATGATTGGCACAGCTGAAGCCTTGGCGCTGGGCGTGGCCAATGGCCTTGACCCGCAGGTATTGTCCGAAATTATGGTCAAAAGCTCAGGCCGTAACTGGTCACTGGAACTATACAACCCCTACCCGGGTGTGATGGACAATGTGCCTGCATCGCGGGGTTATAGCGGTGGTTTTGGGGTGGATTTAATGCTCAAGGACTTAGGCTTGGCCACCGAAACGGCATTGAATGCTCAGGCTTGCATTCCTTTGGGTGAAATGGCACGTAACCTGTATGCCTTACACAGCAAGGCTGGCGCTGGCAGCTTGGATTTTTCCAGTATCTTGCAATTATTGCAGTCCAGCACAAAGGATTAGTGGATTTAAAGGGGGTTCAGGGATTTGAGATACTGATTCTGTCAATCACCCTAAGCATGCACAACCCAGCACCCGTTGCTTGATTGCTGTAATCCAGCCTGATCCCGATCAATAAGATTCCGCCAGATTACCGCGTTGATCAGGCTTTTTTCATTATATGTAATTAACCTGCCAGTCTTGTTGGAGAGTGTATCTACTATCAAAAAACGGAAGTATTCCTGCGCTTTGTATTGCATCTGTTAAAAGTAAGGTCAATTTGCTGACCGCTTGAATGCATCCTACGGTTCTTTTCATATCTCCCTGTGAGGAACCGATGTTGTGGTGTATTACTTTTAATTAAACAGGATGCATTGTCTCAGATGTGCTTTCCGTAAATCACCTTTTACTCTTGTTTTGACTCATTTCAAGGCGGCATCACGAATGGTCTTCTGCATCTTTTATTCATGCATAAAACTCATAAATCCATTCATCAATAGCCATCTAATCCTTCACTAAATAAATTGTTAGTCTCTTAAGTCTTATCACTGCTGTTTTTTGAAATGCTTTATCTCAGTTAAGGCAGAAAAAATTATGTCTATTTCTTCTCATCAGGCTGGGCAAACGTCACAACCGCTAGATGCGCCCGCCTGGGGTGCAGTTTTTGTCATGGCTTTATGCTGTGCGGTACTGATTGCATCTGAGTTTATGCCAGTCAGCCTGCTCACCCCGATAGCCCTTGATTTACACATGAGCGAGGGACAAGTTGGACAGGAAGCCATGCATGGTAGGGAACATGACCGTTTTAATCAGGCTTTAATCAAAAAGGGGTTTGATGTTGAAACTGGTGTGAAAAGCATTAGCAAAGGATTGGGTTTACTTAAAAAATTAACGCCAATTCAGCAACTGGCCTGCACCGTGGTAATGGAACATGCAACAGCGCATCTGGCAATACAATGGTTGAGTCATGCTGACCTAAACCGACTCAGTGATCCTAAAACCCTCGCCATGTGGCAGTGGCATGCATTGGAAGAACTGGAACATAAAACAGTTAGTTATGATGTGTATAAAATGCTGGGAGAAGATCAATGGCTGAACCGGTTGATTGCCGTATGTGCTGTCATGGGTGTGGTACTTCCAGTCAGTATCTACGCAGCCATCGTGATTGCCTATAAGCATGATAGCCACAAGAATCGTGAGGAATTTGTTCAGGGTTTAAAGCTACTTTTTGGACAGGATGGTTTTTTGCGGCCTTTACTGACCAAGGCACCTGATTTTCTCAAAAAAGACTTTGACCCTAGAAATGATGATACCGAAGAATTAGAAAAGATATGGAAAGAAAAATTGTTGGGCCAAAATGGAATATTGAATCAGTTTTATCGCAATAACAAAGTAGCCAGCTAAGCATGGCCATGCCTTTTCTGTGGACGGTGGTGAAGTCGCACGTTATCTGAGCCGTTATGCCACTGCCAAGGTTGCCTAGGCTGTACTGATTTCCTCGGTTGTGCCTTATATGCTGAAAACACCGGATAACCCGGATGGAACACCACAGAAAAAGTTTGATGAGATGGCCCATCAGATGAAAGAAGATCGTGCCAAGTTCTTTGCCACCTTTTTCAAAAAATTCTATGGCATTGGCGTATTATCACATCCTGCCAGTGACGAAGTTGTAGACTGGTCACATAAAGTTGCTATGGACGCCTGTTTAAAAGCAACCTTGCACTGTGCTACTGCATTTACAACCACTGACTTTAGGCCAGATTTGGCAGCATTTACCACCCCTACCCTTTATCCACGGGACTACTGACAAAACTGTCCCGATTAAACCAGCGGATGAAGTTGCTGCACAAGCCTTATATTTAGCAGAAAATCAATAAATTACATTGGGATTCTTTCACCCAATACTCGTGTATATAGAGGAAAAAATCATTCCAATAGCTTTGGTCAAAGTTTCTATGACTATAGCTCTAATAATTATTTTTAATTAACAGTTAAATTAAAAATAATTATTTAAGATGTAAATTTATAAATATAATTGCTACTTTAATAAAATTAAAACCAAATTAATTAAAAATCGCTATTCACTGGATGGCCTGTATTTCATCTTTTAGGGGAAAATAATATGAGTACCAACATAGCATTAAATGTACCTGTAGAGGAAAGCTCAGATTTACCTTTATCGATTAGCTTCTGGCAAACATTTGTATTCTGGTTAAAACTGGGCTTTATTAGCTTTGGCGGCCCTGCTGGACAGATTTCTATCATGCATCAGGAACTGGTGGAACAAAAACGCTGGATTTCCGAAAAAAGATTTTTACATGCCTTAAATTATTGCATGCTATTGCCCGGCCCTGAAGCACAGCAATTAGCGATTTATATAGGCTGGCTGATGCATCGCACTATTGGCGGTATTGTTGCTGGTGTTTTATTTGTATTACCTTCCTTATTTATTCTGATCTTTTTATCTTGGCTATATATTGCTTTTGGTCATTTAACATGGGTTGAAGGACTGTTTTATGGGATTAAACCTGCGGTAACAGCAATTGTGTTTCATGCTGCGCATCGGATTGGCACACGCTCTTTAAAAAATAATGCGTTATGGGCCATAGCTGCTGGATCTTTTGTGGCGATCTTTGCATTGAATATTCCATTTCCAATTATTGTCCTTAGTGCTGCGGTGATTGGATATGTGGGCAGTAAACTATCTCCTGATTTATTCTTATTGGGTTCAGGTCATGGTCAGATTAACAAATCATCGGAGCGTGCACTCATTGATGACGACACGCCGACACCAGCCCATGCGCAGTTTCGCTGGTATCGTTTAGTACTCTTGCTCTTGGTAGGATTGGCTTTATGGATCATACCTATTGGATCATTAACAGCTATCTATGGCTGGGAGCATCCTTTTACCCAAATGGCATGGTTCTTTACCAAGGCAGCGTTATTAACCTTTGGCGGAGCTTATGCTGTTTTGCCTTATGTGTATCAAGGCGCTGTGGGGCATTACGGCTGGCTTAATCCAACGCAAATGATTGATGGTTTGGCCTTAGGCGAAACAACGCCTGGCCCATTGATTATGGTGGTGGCATTTGTTGGCTTTATTGGTGGTTATACCAAGGCAGTTTTTGGTGTAGATCATCTATTCTTAGCAGGTGCGATGGCAGCTATTATTGTGACCTGGTTTACTTTCCTGCCCTCTTTTTTATTTATTTTAGGTGGCGGCCCACTGATTGAGTCAACACATAATAATCTTAAGTTTACAGCACCACTTACTGCAATTACTGCGGCTGTCGTTGGGGTGATTTTAAACTTGGCGCTATTCTTTGGTTATCATGTATTATGGCCACAAGGGTTTGAAGGAAGTTTCGACTGGATATCTGCCTTGATTGCTATTATAGCCGCCATTGCCCTATTTCGTTATAAGCAGAATGTGATTCATGTCATTGCTGTTTGTGCTGTGATTGGACTGTTAGTGAGCTTATTTTTCAAATAAATCGTAGTAGTTAACACGTGCTTACTGGTTCAATAGCTACCTAGCAAAAGCTTAGCTTAAATCCACTGCCCTCTGCCACAGCGTTTGCATAGGGCTTGTACAACAGCATCACTGGCCTGTCACTGTGACCGGCGGGCTTGCAGGACTGTTACCAAATCTACGATGCCAGCGTTATATAATTTTTATACTTTTACAGTTGCTAATTGCCCAGCATTCTCAGCCTGTTACTATTCCTGTAGTGCTTTGCCAGATGCCGACCATTGGGTAGTCGGCGTTAATCGGCAGATCTAATTTTTATCTACTTTGCAAGTGACCAGAATATCCCATATTAACCAGCATAGATTCAGGGTAAAAAATATGGCTGCAACTATATTCAACATAACGATAAATATTGACACTTCAAATCTCCCCCATCACAAGCAATTTAAATGGCATGCCATTGATTATTTTTAATAAGTTAAGCTAAAGAGTAATGTTGGCCTATACAAGGTTGTCAACTGAAAATAGTTTGATTAAAAAGTCCTGAAATATTTCAGGACTTTTTAATCATTAATGATGCTCAAAAGCTTTTAACTCTATGAACTACGTTTTTTCCTATTCATAGAAGCTCAGTTAATTATTGGCATTAACAAGGCCTGCACAGCTTTGATCTTTCCAGCGCAACTGTTGAACCTTGTTATGCTTGTCAAAATCAATTCTAAGCTGGCAGTTCTGGTATCCGGTACTACCTGGCGTTTGCAGGCCAATGGCGTAGTTCCAGGTTTTGGTGGCAAGAATTCCTTCACGGAAATGTGGATTGCCCAGCAAATGTCTGACCTGATCCTTATTCAGGCCAATATCCAGTTTTTGAACCTGGCTGACATCATAGCGTGGCAGGGCTTTTAAATGACTCTGGGCCACACTCGGGAAGACTGTGGCTTCCTGCATCGTCATCATAGGAACACTGCTACAGGCCGACAGCGCAACTACGCCCGACAACAATATGGTTTTTAAGATAATTTTCATGGTTTTTCTCTCAAATCGGTTGAACGAGGTGATTGGGCAACCCAACCACCTCTCTGCTTCATGCCTTAGTCGATAATACCGCTGATACCGATACGTGCACTTGCTCCGCCTTCAGACGCAGTGGCAACACCACCAGTCAGACTCCAGCGGCCGCTATCCGAGGTGCGGCGCAAGGTCGCACCGATTGCATTTTCACCACCATGGAAACCGGCACCCAGCGAGTAAGTAAACTTACCTGCTACAAAGGGTGCAGACTCCATGGAAAGGGCAGCTGCAATACCAGCATTGGCACGTTTTTCAACCTTATCAATGCGCTCATTAGTACGGTAGAACGCCTGATCCAGTCGGTTGCCCAGTGCCGTGTTTTGGTTATCAAGCTTAGTTAAGGCATCACCCACGTTGCTGGCTGTTTCACCTGCGACCTGATAAGTCGGCGCTGTGAGGTTGCCGCTGGCATCCACTGCGGCACCACCACCCAGCGCGCTGGCTACCCTGGTATTAGATGCATGAAGCTGCGAACCATTAATGGCATCACTGCTGGTTGCGGTTACGGCACCAGACTGAACCCCAGTAACTGTACGGTTACCTGCGGTACCCGCCATGTTTACTGATGTACCACCTGTACCGGCTGCCACAGTAACCTGTGCATTGTTAGCCGCCTGCTGTACCAGACCAACTGTACCGTTGCTAATCTGGCTGGCCAGATTACTAACCTGTTGATTGGTTTCAAACAGCTGGCCACCATTGACTGCATCCTTACTACCAGCTGTCAGCGCACCATCTTTAACATTGGTCAATGTCGTGCCATTAGCACCACCACCCAGCGTAATCTGGCCCTTGTTCACGGTGCCATCTGTATTTTTATCATACTGAACCGCAGCGTTATTCAGCGACTGATTGGCACTTCTAACATCATTTAGTGCAGTGTCTAACGCACCCAGTGCATCACCCACATTACCCTGTGTGCCGCCCTGTATATTGTAGGTTGGAGCGGTCAGGGTGCCATCCGCATTCACAGTAGCACCGCCACCCAGTGCACCAGCAAGGGCACCAATCTGGCCTACAGTAGCAGCAGCATTATTTTGGCCACTGGCTGCAACACCGGTTAATTGGCGATCACCTGCATTGCCGGCAAAGTTTACTGTCTTACCGCCAGTTGCAGCGCCTACCGTAATTGTCGCGCCACTGGCCACTTGCTGTACCAGACCAATACTGCCGTTACCAATACCGCTGGTTAAGCTGGCTAAGGCATTGTCTACCGCTTTTAACTGGGCCACGTTAACTGCATCAGAATCTTCTGTACCTGCTGCAACACCAGTAATTTGACGATAGACACCGCTAGCTGCATCACCGACTGCCACAGCACCGGTGGTACTGGTGGTTGCCGCAATTGCAAGTTGATCGGCTGCTGCTGCTGATTGCAATGCATAGCCTGCGACACCTGCGCCGGTGGTTGCCGCAGAACTGGAACCCAGCACAACAGAACCATCAACAGTTGCTGTGATGTTATTACCCAGTGCAAAGGTGTCATTGCTATTTACGGTATTGTTATTACCCACCGAATAACTGTCACTACCATTAATAATGCTTGGGTCACCAATTGCACCGGAACGGTCACCGTTCACGATGTTACCGGTACCAATGCTGATGGACTGCTCACCATTTACCTGCGCGCCATTACCAATGGCAATACTTTGATCAGCACCCTGTGCAATAGTGGCACCATCCCCAATGGCGATGGCACTATTTGCTGCACTGCTGGCATCCACACCCATGGAAATAGTGCGGTTGCCCTGCTGCTCTGCTGCTGAAACAGGCCCAATGGCAATACTGTCCTCACCCAGCGCTACGGCATCACTCTGCGTAGAATTAGTGCGGAAGTATTTAATCCCAATGTCGCTGGTTTGCAGGTTGTTAATCTGGCCACCAATACTGTTTAGCGCATCACCGACATTGTTGACCACAGATGGGGTAATAACCATCATGCCGGTATTTGGGTCAATGCTGTAATGATTGACATTGTACTCTGGTGCAATAATCGCACCTGTGTTTGGATCAATATTACCACCCAGCGCTGTGGTCAGGTCTGTTAGCTGTTGCATGTTGGCCGCATCAGTAGCATCTATACCATTGGCAACGTCGGTTAACTGACGTGCATCACCATTGGCATTGGCAAAGCTAATGCTTGTACCTAGAGAATCCTTGCCAACGGTAATTTCTGCGGTGTTATTCGCTTGCTGTACCAGACCAATAGCACCGTTACTGATGTTACTGGCCAGATCAGCAATATCTGCGGTGTTGATGCTAGTACGGCCATCCAGATTGCCTAACGCATCGCCAACATTATTAAAGTCAGCAGTGGTGCCGATATTCATACCGTCATCCAGTGTATAGGTTGGGGCGCTTAGCGTACCATCTGCATTTACGGTGCTGTTGCCACCCAGTGCGCTGGCAATAGAGGTGTTGGCTGCATGAATCTGGCTACCATTAACCCCCTCGGTAGAAGTTGCACTGATTTCACCAGAAGCCACATTACCCAGCACAGTACCATTAGTACCATTTAGGGTAACGCGGTCATAATTTACGCTACCATCCAGATTACGCTCATACTGTACGGCGCCAGCAGACAGATCCTGATTGGCTGTATCCAGCGCTTCCAGTGCATCTTTTACGTTGTCTGATGTACCCCCAGCGACATTGTATGCTGGTGTCACAAGGGTGCCATCTGCATTGGCGGTTGTACCCAGGGCAGCCGCTGTACTGGCTGCTGTTGAGGCTAACTGGCCAAATGTTGCTGCATCATTGACACTGGTACCATCGGCAATCCCCGTTAACTGACGGTTACCATCAGTACCGGCAAAGTTAACCGTTGTGCCACCCGTAGTTGCACCAACAGTAATGGCCGCAGTATTGTTGGCCTGTTGAACCAGACCTGCCTTGCCAGAGGCCAGATTAGCAATGTCTGCGGTGTTGCTAGTAGTACGGCCATCCAGATTGCCTAATGCATTACCAACATTGTTGTAGGTGGATGTACTGCCATCATTGTTGCCATTGTCCAGTACATAATCTGGCGCGCTGACTGCACCTGTTGTCTTGTCATAAGCTGCACCACCGCCTAAATTGGCTGCTGTGCTATTACCTAACGCATCAGTCTTGGCATTAGTAGTCGCAGTAACGGCATTTAATTGGCCCAGATTAACTGCATCATCTGCTTTGGTACCATCAGCGATATTGGCAATTATTTTGCCGCCAGCATCAATACCATCAACAGTGATACCAGGCCCACCGCTAATTGTTAAACCAGTGCTTTCAAGTGTCGTACCACCAAGAGTTACTGAATCAAGCGTAATGTTTTTAGCCAGGTCAAATGTCAGGTTATTTTTATTATTAGCAATAACGACATTGCCATCTGCGGAAGCAAAATCAACGGTACTACCTGGTTCTACATTTGTTGAACCAGCACCTTCAGCCGTAACATTGAAACCTTTATTGGCCTGAACCAAAGCAGTATTAGCCGTAACCTGAGCATTGCTAACATTGATATTTGTAGTATTTAACTGATTACCTGTCACTGCATCAGTTGAACCTATAGCAATATTGCCATCAGCAATACCAGTTAACTGGCGATTGCCATCAACCCCTACAAAGTTAACACTAGTACCGCCTGTTGCTGCACCAACAGTAATGCCAGCAGTATTATTGGCTTGCTGTACTAAACCAGTTTTGCCAGAAGCCAGGTCAGCAATATCCGCTGTGTTGGTCGTAACACGACCATCCAGATTGCCCAGTGCAGCACCAACATTACTAAAGTCAGCAGTTTTACCTGCATTGCTGCCATCATCTAAGGTATAGGTTGGTGCGTTCACTGTACCTAAAGTCTGATTATAGGTTGCACCACCACCTAAATGAGTAGCGGTACTTTGACCCAGTGCATCAGCATTGCCTGCGCCAGCCAGGGCAGTTGTCAGCTGATTCAAATTAACGGCATCAGTTCCAGCAGTAGCATCACCAACATTGGTTAAGCGATTGCCATTTAGGTTGGCACCGCCATTTAAGTTGGCAATACCTGTTATGGTTAGCGCGCCACCTACCGTAGCACCGCCAGAAACTGTTAAAGCACCACCTATGCTTGCTGCACTAGTCGAAGTTACTGTCGTAAACGTCGGCGTTGCTGAGGTGGCAACACTAATGGTATTACCGGTACGGGTGATGCTGATGTTATTGCCATCAGCAAAGCTAATGGTATCGTCTGCACCAACAGCCGTTGCGGTGTCGTTATTGGCCTTAATCTTGAAGGTCTGATTTTGCAAAGTAGTAATGTTGCTGCTGTTTGCTGTTGTGCGCGCATCAACATTGCTAATGGCAGCGCCCACACTTCCTACTGTTGTACCATCCACAGTATAACTGGGAGCACTGACTGTGCCTGTAGCTGCATCATAAGTTGAACCACCACCCAATGCTGCTGCGGTATCAACGCCCTGCTGATTACTTAAATCATTTTGTTTTTGTAATTGCGCAACAGTAACCGCATCACTGGCTACTGCGCCATCAGCCAGGTTAGTCAGTCGGCGCTTTGTCGTCGTATTACCAAATGACACAGTACCCTGCGTTGTTGCAGCAGTATTGGTCAGAAAAGCTGAGCCGATCTGTGCTTCGGCTACAGAATTCAGGCCTAGGGCCGCACTGTTTACGCCGGTTACCTGCGCATTTAAGCCCAGTGCAACTCCGCCTGCAACGTTGGTATTGGCACCTTCACCAATAACTACGGCATTGGCAGCAGTTGCTGCTGCGCCAGTACCAATAGCAACCGACTTTTCAGCAGTGGCCTGTGAAAAAGCACCAATTGAAAGTGCATTATTTGCAGTGGCCTGTGCACCGCCACCAAATGCTATCGAATCCTGGGCAGTTGCTTTGGTTTGACCAGTAGTTTGATAATTTGTTCCTGATTGTCCACTACCACTGCTACCAGCATTTTCAATATCAGGCGAACCAATAGCAATTGCGCGGTAACCAGTTGCAGTTGCAGAATGACCCACGGCCAGTGAACCCTTACCTGTTGCAGCAGAGACATTACCAATAGCCTGAGCGTAATCAGCCGTTGCAGTAGACTGACGCCCAATCGCTAATGAGGTATTACCGGTAGATGCAGCGGCAACACCAATGGCAACAGCCGCTGTATTGCTGGCTTTGGCATAAGTACCTAAAGCAGTAGCCAGTCCGGAAGCTTCTGCGCCTGTACCAACAGCGGTACTACCTCCTGTATAGCCATTATCACTGCTCCATTTAATATTATTTGTATTGGCATCAGTACTGTTGTTAAAAGGATTTTGCCGATCCAGAATACCTGAATCAGCTGCTGCATTACTATTACAACCGAGTGCTACGCCATTGGTGCCAGAGGCTGTGGCTTGTTTTGTAGCGCCTGTATTCCCTGTGCAACTGGAAATTGCTGTACCAGTGCCTGTTCCCCCGCCAGTACCAACCTCTGCAAAAGCCTGAGAGGAGAAACTTAGTACAATGCCTGCTATACCAGCTGACACTAACCCTGAGGTTTTTGAACGACTTTTTGTTTTACTTTTGGCAGTCTCTGAAACCGCAACCCAAGCTCCAATTGAAGCATTCCAGACAACTCTATATATCTTATTCATACTCGTACCCTTACAAGTGGTTTGCATCTCTAAAATCAAGAAAACATCGTTTAGCAAAGGCATTCTAAACAAAATATGTGTAAATTGAACATATTTATTCTTAATATGCGCAAATTGCACATTATTTTTGTAGTTATTGAGAATTATTATTATTTAATTAAACATACAGTTATAAAAAAAGCTCCTGATCAACAGGAGCCTTTAAAATAGTATCAAAAGCAGCGCGAAGAACTACTGGTTAGATAGGAACTCCTCTACTCGCCGACAATGCTAAAACGATAAGTCATGGGTAAACATGAATTCACATCACTTTGAGCCGTTTTATTCGAGTAGTTCGTTTCATAAGCTAAGCTCCACTGTGCCATAAGCTCAGGTACAGAAAACTCATATCGTGACACCTTACACTCAGCAGGCTGATAAACGATTAAGCTTTCACCTAATGGACAAGTAAAGTTGGTCTGCGCTGGTACTAAACTGCCCTTAAAATCCAGTAACTTAATCGGACTGGTGCATGAGTTTATGTGCTCAAATCGCACTTCTGGCATTACATTACAAACCGTTATGCGCGCTGCCATATTATTAGAATTGATATTAGGCTGTGGCAAAATTGCTTCATGGATATTCTCTGCCAGTAATTCACCTGTCTCAATGTTTTCAAACTGAATCAAGCGCTCGACACCATTGCAGCTCTGCTTGATTGCACCAGGATTAAGGAATTTAAACTTAGAAATAATAGGCGGTGGTGGCGGCGCCGGCGTCACAGGTGGTGGTGGTGACGGCGTAACAGGTGACGGTGGCGACGGTTCTGGCACGGTTGGAATATCTATAGGAGGCTGTGGTTGAGGATAGCCGGTACCAGAACCTCCCAGACTTACACCAGCAGTCGAAAATTCATCTCCACAGCCAGATAAAATTAAGACACCACAAACCAAGAAATAAAGCTTTATGCCCTGCATGACTTTTTCCAGCTATATATTCAATTAACTTAAAATTAATGCCTATTAATCAGTTATCTAATGAAATAGATCAAGAGTATTAACCAAAGATCATTTATCAGTATCGCCGTTCTTTTTATTCAATTAAAAGCTACAGGCTTATAATTGAAGCAATTTTTATAATAACTTTTGAATCAATAGACGCTTACTCATCACTATCATCATATTGGAAGATTCCGAGCCTGAAATTAAGAGTAGCATCCTGCCTACCTTCATCCTGCTTACAGCAATCAATTGCCTCCGCTAGAATCTGCCTGGACATCTCATTCCACAATTTCATGCTGGTTTCTTTTAAGTGCTGGATTGATTTCAGGGTTAATTCATCCGCAAAAATTGCTTGCTCTAAAAACTTATTTTCCTTTTCAACAATATTATGAATCCCTGCTGCCAGATGATCAGTGATGTTTGCTACAAACATCTGTTTTAACTCATCATTTTCTGGAGATGGTGTAAAACTATTTGCCTGCAATATAACCCGGTCGTTTTCTTCTTTTACTATCCCTATGCGCTTTAACTCCAATAAAATTGAACGGGGATGCTTTTCTGTAGATACTTTCCTGACTAGATTTTCAAAACTCACTTCATGACCAGACACGGGAATGCTTTGGGGTAAGCCATCATTTACCCATATTCCCACCACCCTGGCAGGTACACTAATTACCGACGCAGGTTCTGCAAAATGATGAATTAGCTGGTGCACATCATTATTATTATGTCGTAATGTGCTGATATCCCGTCTATTAAGTCCAGAAAGCAGGCTAATTGATGAGTCTGTTTTTTTCTGGTTGAGCCTTTCAATTTCCCGGATGGCTTCATTATAAAAAATAGGTTTTAGAACCGCAGAAAACTCCGTATAACCTATACCAGACTTAATCAGCCAGCGTGCCAGCTCCTGCATGATCATGAGAGCATGCTCTAAAGTTGTTTCTGCTTCATGCGATAAACCATGTGCTAACAATAGGCTATCTTCTTTAACTAAAGTACTTTTCAATAGTTTTCCCATAAGCTTCATAGATGCTAAATTAAGCTATAGAATAGACACGCTAAAAATCAAATACATGAACTATTAAACTGCTTAAAACAATAGCATAGTATAATTATCGCTCCGAGAACATGATACGAAACAATATAATTTGATAGCTTTCTCTGACTAATATTAACTTTTAAAGCGTTTTTGATATTCTGTAGCGGTAAGGCCAATAGTTTTAGTGAAAATCTTATTAAAGGATAAACTACCCTGATAACCCACCTGCCAGACAATGGCTTTAAAACTTAAACTAGTAGTTTCCAGCAGCTCTTGAGCTTTTTGAATTCTGGCAGTATTCAATAATGGCCATACCAGTATGTTGCATATGAACACTACATCTGTGTGTGAGCCGAAACTGCACCTAACACAGATTCAAAAGAATTTAGAATCTGCCTTGCTTCCTGATCATCTTCAAAATCAATTTTCTCTAACTCGCCAGTGCTAAGATGGACATAAAGCATTCCTTCGTTTAAATCCATGCTGACAATATGTTGTGCATTATATTTTTTACCCTTGATTGTAATCACCATCATTAGCTCCTCAAAATGTCGTTATCGATAAAACATATAGCTTAATTCATCGCATTCAAGAGAACTGTAAAAAAATAGTTGAGTCTGATTAAGGTGTCTGGAACCGGAGTTATAGAGAAACATTAAGCTGCCATCAATCCACCAAGTCCAGCTTCGGCTGTTTGATCATTTCCCAATACCAAATCCTGCTGATTCCAGTCGGTGATCGGTATTCTTGGCACGACGCTCATGATCCACAAACTCACTCACGTTATTCATGCATAAAACTCATAAATCATTTATCAATAGCCGTCCAAGCTTGCTGGCCAGCCTAAAGAATTATTAATTATACTGGATGCAGGTCATGTGGATTTATATGATCGAATTGATCTGATTTCGTTTGATAAATTGACCAGTTTCTTTAAGTAGAAATTTCAAGTAATTGGTTTAAACCAGAAAAAAGGGAAACTTTTACAGTTTCCCTTTTAATTAAAATTAGTGATTTATAGCTTGTCAGAAGCTATCACTCAAAATACTTATAGCTGGGTTAGTCCAGTTTATTTTTCTGCAACCAGTCCACTAACAACTGTGCAATCTGGTCACTGTTTGAATCTGAAAAAGCAAAGTGGGTATTACCATAGATGCCGATATCCGGTAAATGTACGAGTTGGGCATGACCACCATGCTGGTTGATTTTATCCACCCAGAGCTGTGCCATTTTTAAGCGTACACGCCAGTTATCCTGACCAGCATTCTCCTGTCCGGCATAGCCATTTTTTTCTGTTGGAATATTATCGCCATAGTAGACAATGATTGGAATTTTGGTCAGTTTCTGGAAATCTGCCATTTTGATTGGGGTTGCAGCTAATGTTCCTGTTGCACTTGGCATGGGGTCAGGCAATTCATGTTCAGGAAAAACAAAACCACTGCCGGGTTCATAAGCCACAATACCTTTGACCTGATTGGATTTTATGGCTGTCCACCAACCCGGCCCACCGCCTTGCGAATGGGTAATCAATACTGCATCCCCCGATCGTTTCAAGACTTCAACCATCGCATCGCTAATCACTTGTTCATCATAGGCACCAGTATTGGGTGTCATTTGACGGAAATACTGGTTTAACGCTTGCGGGTCTTGGGAAAATTGAACGCCTTTAAAAAAGTTGGGGTAGCGTCCCAGACGGAACATGTTAAACCATGCCTGATCGTTGGTGGTTGCAGGCACTTCTGCGCCAACTGTTGATTGGCCTGCCTGCCCCCGACGTGGTTGGTCGACTAAATAGACTGGAAAATGTTGGCGTAGGAAAATGGTCTGGAACCCCTCCCGGCCATCAGGTGTGGTTCCCCAGGTTTTGGCAGATTGTCCTGCACCATGGAGAAAGACCAAGGGATAAGGATGCGGATTTTCAGGAATTTGATAAAAGACCGATGCATGATCGCCATGTAATGTTTGGCCAGCAGGCTTAAATAACTGCTTGTCGTCAAAATTACCTTCACTGGTAATGATTTTCCCACCCGCAGCAAAATTACCTTGCTGGGCAATGGTCAGAGCGGCTGGCTTGTTTGGATTCATTGAACAGCCTGACATAATCCCGGCAAGGCAGATCGACATCAGCGTAGTTCTGAATATGAATGTGGTATTGATCATTTTTTTCTAGCTCTCAATTATTGTAGTTGCTGTAAAACACCTTGGGCATTCTTTGCCAAATCATCTCCTATGGCTTGCCGTAAAGTGCTTATGATTTTTTGCATTTGAGTTTGATCGACACCCAAATTTCGGGTAATTCTTAAATGTGAACGTAATTGGGCATTGACATCACCGAATGCTGATAAAGTACTGACCACCGCCAATTCACGCTCTAAAGGCGATAAATTATCCCGGCTAAACAGATAACCAAACAAATGGGCCTTTAAAGCGTAATCCATCGTCGGTGAGAAATTATCAAATAGTGGTTTTGTATTGGCTTCGATAGAGGTTTTGTTGAGATAAGCGAGCCGCTCTATACCCATTTGATAATAATCAGTATTGCTTGGCAAGTTACTTGGCATTGCACCTTGTATATCCTTGATGCCTTGTTTCTCACGTTCTTCAAGCAGGCTTTTAAAAGTTAGCATGCCATTTAACGCACGGGGAAAACCTGCATAGGCATATTGATGGGCAAATAATTCCTTGATTTCATTCACTGTTAAACCACTTTCCAAAGCTTGAATCAATGCAGTTTTAAGCTGTTCAAGATTGCCTGTGGCATTAAAGGCAGCAATTGGAATCAGGCTGAGTTGTCTTTGGCTTAATACCACAGGTGAGTTTGCTTTGGACTGTACAGATGCTTGTGGTTGAATCGGCAAATTCACTCTTTCCAGCCATGTCGCACTTTTGCCATCAGTTGCTACAGGTGAAATAGCAATATGTGACATGGGGCTATGTTCACTTGCCCCATGCCAGTGCTTAACACCGGGCGGACACCAGATAGTATCACCCTTGTGAATGGTCTGTATCGGCTTGCCCCATTCCTGAGTACGTCCCTCACCCTCAGTCACAATTAAATACTGCCCCTGCGGATGGATATGCCAGTTGGTAATTGTACCTGCTGCAAAATTGACGATCGCTGGTGCAACATTACCTTGTGAGGGCATAACAGGGAAACGGGAAAAATTTGCCTGGCCTGAAAAGTTATTTGCCGGTGCCTGCTGACTTACCTGTTGATTGACTTTAGTAATCTGTTGTCTGGCCTGCTCTTCTGCCAGTATATGGCCAGACAATGAAGTAAGAATTAATGCTGCTTTTAGTGATTTATGCGTCATGCTAAATTCCACTTTACTTATAAATGCTTGCCATAGAAAGGAACCAGTTTATTGACTGCCTGATCGACATACTCAGGCACCCAGTAGGTTTCAATATGCGTGGCATTGGGGATCTTAAATAACGCTTTATCCTTTGTCCCGGTTGCTTTGGCAAAGGCATCTTCAGACATATACAGACTATCGGCCTTGCTGCCTGCAATCATCAGCAGTGGCTGGTTGATCAACTCAATATGGTCAGTAGCATCCCAGCGCATCAGGTCAAGCAGGCTACTCATGGTGTATTTAAAAGTTGCATTTGAATGGGCATGGGTCTTCCAGTAATACTCGTAACCCTGACGGTACAAATCAAACGGCAATGCCGCAATTTGCTCGTCTGTCAGATTGGCATCACCTGCATAAAGAATATTCCCACCAGTCATTTCATGAGTACGCTTAGGAATAGCCTTGCCTTTCACTTCCTGAGCGCGGGCCTCAGACGCTCGCTTTAAACGCTGTTGAATAGTGTCCAGTTGTGAATCCTGATAGCCGTTACGACGAACCCGGCCAGAATTAAACATGCTTAATGTGGCAATTGATTTAAAGCGTTTGTCGGTTTGTGCTGCGGCCAGCGAGTATCCGCCACCACCGCAAATGCCCAACAGACCTAAACGATTTTCATCAACCCCGGCATATTGGGTGATAAAGTCCGCCATGCCATGAATGTCTTCAATACGATAGGCAGGCTTGTCCACATTACGCGGCTGGCCACTGCTTGCGCCCTGATATGCGGCATCCGCAGTAATGGTGATATAGCCTTTTTCAGCTAACCGCTGGGCATATAAACCAGCCACCTGTTCTTTTACGCCACCATTGGGATGGGCAACCACAATGGCCGGATACTTTTTAGCAGGGTCATAATTGGGCGGGGTGTAGACATTGGCGGCAATATCCAGACCATTGAGTTTATAGCTGACAGGATAAATATTGACCTGACCTGCAACATTTTGGGTAATGGCGTCCCCATAAACCAAGCCAAACGGATTATCTTTTTTGGTTTCTGCCACGGCTGAACCAGAAGCACCAATCACGGCTAACATTAAAACATGCTGTAAAAATTTCATAATCACTCCGTGTTTCAGAATCAAACAACTGAAAAGTATTTAATAGCTAACGCTTAAATAAAATGATTAATAGTTAGACATCCAGTTTTCGACTGGCCAGCCATTCAATCATGGCCGGATCACGATGGGAAAAGAACGCACTGGTTGCCGTATCCAGGGCAGTAATCTGATTCATGTCTTCTGCTGAGAGTTCAAAATCCAGAACGTCAATATTTTCCAGCATGCGTTCCTTGCGCACAGACTTGGCAAGGGCAACAACGCCGCGTTGTACTAACCAGCGCAGCACCACCTGTCCCACAGATTTGCCATATTTTTTTCCAATCGCGGTTAATACAGGCTGACCAAACAGGTTATTACGGCCTTCGGCAAAAGGTGCCCATGCTTCAGGCTGAATATCATGCGCTTTCATCCACGGTACAGCATGCAATTGCTGGTTAAAGGGATTCACTTCCACTTGGTTAACGGCTGGTTTAACGGTATTAAAGGCCATCAGATCAGCTAAACGGTCAGGGTGAAAATTACTCACACCAATGGCACGGATTTTCCCTGCCTGATATAGCTCTTCCATGGCACGCCATGCCCCATGCACATCACCGATGGGTTGATGAATCAGGTAAAGGTCAATGTAATCCAGTTGCAAGCGGTTAAGAGAGCGTTCAAATTGTGCTTTCGCGCCTTCGTAATGGGTATCCTGTAGCCACAGCTTGGTGGTAACAAATAATTCATTACGAGCAAGCTGGCTTTCACGAAGCGCGTTACCAACCTGAGTTTCATTTTGATAGGAAGCTGCGGTATCAATTAAACGATAACCCGCTTCAATGGCATGCAGTACGGCTTGCTCACACTCGACAGGATCGGTCATTTGAAATACGCCAAAACCCAACACGGGCATTTCAACATGATTATTTAATTGAATCGTTTTCATCTTGAATCCCTCACCACACGTTATGCCGTATTGGTTAAAAAATAACTATACGCTGATCAGGGTAGATGGATTAAGTAGGCTTTTTCGATTACATTTATATGTTTTTTTGATTAATTACATTCTATTAACAAAAACATCATTATAGTGAGTCAAGCCGTGTCAGAAAATCTTGATGATTTAAAAGCTTTTATTGTTGTGGCACACACTGGTAGTTTTACCAAAGCGGCTGGACAACTGGGTGTCTCCCAATCAGCACTTAGTTATACCATCAAAATGCTGGAGCAACGGCTTGGGATTAAATTACTGCATCGTACCACCCGCAGTGTTTCCCTCACGCAGGAAGGTGAACAGCTCTTAAATGATATTGAGCCACTTATTACCGGGATTGAGCAAAAGTTATATAACCTCAACGAATTTCGCAATTCACCCCAAGGTAAGCTTAGAATTAATGGCACCGAATATGTGATCAGTTTTTTACTGTGGGATAAACTGGTTAAATTTGCTCAGGATTATCCTGATATCCAGCTAGAAATCACCACTGATTACGCGTTTTCAGACATTGTTAAAGACCGCTATGACATTGGTATCCGGTTAGGAAATAAAGTAGATAAAGACATGATTGCTGTGCAGGTTAGTGAAACCTTACAGATGATCACGGTTGCCTCACCTGATTATTTAAAAACACACGGTATCCCCAAAGCGCCTGATGACCTCTATCAACATCGCTGTATTGGGATGCGTTTACCCACCCATGAGCACATCATGCCATGGGAATTTAAGGTTAAAGCAAACCGCGCAGACATGATTTCCATACGCCCTGAATTTTCTATGGTGGTCAGTCATGCACGGCTTAAAGTTAAGGCAGCTCTGGATGGAATAGGCATCACCTGGTTGCCTAAAGCCATGGTTGAATCCGAACTATTGAAAGGTGATCTTGTCACTTTATTAGAAGATTGGGATATCAGTTATTCTAGCTACTATATGTATTATCCAAGTCGCCGTGAATCCTCGCCATTGTTTCGGCTATTGGTTGAGGCTTTACGGCTTAGATAATTCAATAAATTTTGATGCGGATCAAATCCACATTCAGAAGATAACTTCCTAATATCATTGTCTTAAAAAGGGTTAACAATAAAAATCCAAAGATCATTAAAACAAGTGTGGTAATCAGACGTTTAACGTTTCTCATCCCGAATTGCAGTTAAACCCTGTCGGAACGTTGTAACCTCAAATGCTGGAAACCGTTGTTTGAACTTATTTGATACAAAGATATTGTCAACTTTATAGCGTGGTAGCAATTCCGCCGCGTCACGAATGGTCTTATTAAAAAGTCCACCGAGCTTGAGTTGCCAATTTTTAATAACCGTATAATCAGGATCGACCTTAAAAATATCCGCTGCCAGCTCAATGAACTGACGATAGGTCAGGCGCTGATCATCACTCGGCAGATGCCAGGTTTGTCCATACGCATCAGGGGTATTGCCCAGCAACGCCATGGCACGACTGGCATCCGGCGTATAGATCAGGCTACGTAAGGTATCATCGCGTAGAAATACCTTCATTTAACATTACGTGGTTATGAGCTCTTTGAAATTACGACTGATTCAAATGCTCTAGAACAGGCAAAACAATTTGTTTATCGCGGTTTGGAGTCAGGTCAATTATCACCTTTAATTGACCAAGTCTTCAATTTTGAGGATATTCAAAAAGCTCATCAATACATGGAAACAAATGCCCAGATTGGCAAAATCGTAGTGAATGTTCAGTAATTTAAATGCCTTATACTTCAATGTATGGGGCATTTTATCTATTTCATTAAACTGAAAAATACACTCATGCTTATGAGTCATTTAATCATACTTAGTGTTAGACGATATTAAATCCATTGCCTGATCAACCAGCGAGCTTATTTTTGAGCCTTAACTGGTTCCTGGCATGCCTGCTGCCCATACTGTTTGCACAACTCTTTAACAAAGGCTTCACCCTCTTTGTAACCTTGAGTACCAGGGATACCCGTGCTTCTGCAAGAGACATAACAGGAAATGCGCCAAGGGTGATCTTTTTAATGAATTATCAATAGGGCTTCGATAGCGATAGACAAAGCTTTTTGCCCCAGCTTTGCTACAAGTTACTCTTAAACCAATGTACTCACCAATATCACTTTTATCTGCATCGCCTGCTTTCATTTTTTTAATGGCAAGCGCTGATAAGGCTACCCTAGGTTCACTGCTTTTATCTTCCTTTTCTTGTTCCACTGCATATTCCTTTTTATTAACACGCCTAAATTTGATAAAATAACGTATGAATGCAATACAGCGTAATTTCCAGAATTCGATAACTTTATTTCACCTTGGCAAAATATATTTTTCTAAATTCATAGGGGTTATTGTCAAATACTTATGGAAATTAACCGATGCATCATTTGCTATTTTTTGTTGTTTCCAGAGGACTTTATAATCCGTGAACGCCACGAATCCCATGCTTGATATCAGTTCACACACGCCCATGATGCAGCAGTACCTGACGGTCAAACAGCAATATGCGCATGCCTTGGTGTTTTACCGTATGGGTGATTTTTATGAGCTGTTTTTTGAGGATGCCCATCGCGCGGTCAAGCTGCTAGGCATTACCCTGACCCATCGCGGCAAAAGTAATGGCCAGCCAATTCCCATGGCAGGCGTGCCTTACCATGCGGCTGAAAGCTATCTGGCAAGGCTGGTCAAGGCCGGTGAAACCATTGCCATTTGTGAACAGGTGGGAGAGGTTACTGGCAAAGGTCCGGTTGATCGGCAAGTGGTGCGGATTTTAACACCGGGCACGCTCACCGATGACGCACTGTTGCCCAGCCATCAAAGTGCAAGTTTAGCAGCCTTGTGTTTTGATAAGGATAAAGTGGGCATTGCGGTGCTTGAGCTGAGTTCAGGGCAGTTTCTGGTACAGGAAATGCCACTGGATTATTTGCGGCTTGGCATTGAGCTGGCCCGTCTGGCCCCAGCCGAAATTTTAATTAGTGAAGATGTTGAAAATACCGCCACGGTTAAACAATTGCGTCAGGATATTGAAACGCCTTTAACCCGCCGCCCGAATGTGGATTTTCATCCCGGCAATGCTGCCGATGTGTTATGCCGACAATTTAAGGTGAGTACGCTGGCCGGATTTGGCGTTGAGCATTTAAAACTGGCTCAAGCGGCGGCGGCGGCCCTGCTGCATTATGCCAGTGAAACCCAAAAAACCAGCCTGCCGCACATCCAGCGTATTCGTGTGGAAAGCATGGATGCCTTTATTGCGCTTGATCCGGTTACCCGGCGCAATCTGGAAATTACCGAACCCCTGTTTGAGCATGGCACGTCCCTGCTTAAACTGGTAGACCGTTGCCAAACCGTCATGGGTTCACGCCTGCTGGCCCGCCACCTGATGCAGCCACTGCGTGATACCAAGCTACTGGAACAACGACAAGATGCCATTGACGACATCTTAAAAGGTTATCATGAAGAAGCCATCCGCGTGGCGCTGTCCAGCATTGGCGATATTGAACGGGTACTGGGACGTATTGCACTGAATACGGCACGTCCGCGTGATCTGGTCATGCTCCGCCAAGCTTGTGCGCAGTTACCATTTGTTCACCACGCCCTGCACCCCGCCCTGCATCCAAAAAGTCTGGTACTCAGCCAGCTTGCCAGCCAATTGGGCAGCTTTAACCATGTATTTGACTTGCTCAAGCAGGCCGTGGTTGAAATACCACCGGTGCTACTGCGTGAAGGTGGCGTGATTGCAGCAGGTTTTGATAGCGAACTGGATGAACTACGCCAGATTCGCGACCATGCCAACCAGTTTTTGCTGGATATGGAACAGCGCGAACGTGAAAACACCGGTATTGCCACCCTGAAGATTGGCTATAACCGGGTTAGTGGTTATTACATTGAACTGACTCGCGCGCAAAGTGAGTCGGCACCCGCACACTTTATTCGCAGGCAAACCCTGAAAAATGTTGAGCGCTACATTACGCCAGAGCTTAAAACCTTTGAAGATAAAGTACTGTCCAGTGAATCACGTGCCCTAAACCGCGAAAAGCAGTTATTTGATCATCTACTGGATACACTGCGTCAGGAACTGGCGGCGCTACAAGGCATGAGTGCCGCTGTTGCCGAGCTGGATGTACTGGCCAACTGGGCGGCCCAAGCCCGTAACCGCCAGTGGATACGCCCTACCTTCCAGCCCGAATGCGGTATTGATATTCAGGCCGGACGCCATCCGGTAGTGGAGTCATTAATCCAGGCTTCGTTTACGCCCAACGATGTCAATTTAAATGAAAAACACCGGCTTGCCTTAATTACCGGCCCCAATATGGGGGGCAAGTCCACTTACATGCGGCAAACTGCGCTCATTTGCATTCTGGCCTATTGCGGCAGTTTTGTGCCTGCCAAACAAGCCAAGCTTGGCCCGATTGACCGGATTTTTACCCGGATTGGCTCTGCTGATGACCTCTCCAGCGGCAAGTCAACCTTCATGGTGGAAATGACTGAAACTGCCCAAATCCTGCATCATGCCACCAGTCATTCACTGGTCTTGATGGATGAAGTAGGCCGTGGTACCAGCACTTATGACGGCTTGTCGCTGGCGTGGGCCTGTGTGCTGGATCTGGCCAAGCGTATTCAATGCCTATGCCTGTTTGCTACGCATTATTTTGAGCTGACTGAACTGGGCCAGCAGGCCGGTATTGACAACTATCATGTGGCCGCCAAGGAAATTAATGGCGACCTGATTTTATTGCATCAGGTACGTAGCGGCCCAGCCAGTCAAAGCCATGGCATACAGGTGGCCAAGCTGGCCGGTATTCCGGCATCCGTGCTGAAAGAAGCCCAGCAGCGCCTGAAAATTCTGGAGCGTCAGCAAAGTAAATATATTGGCACTGCCCATCAAAATGACCTGTTTGATTTTGATACCGCGCCAGAACACATTGTGGTAGAGCCGCAAATCCAGATTGTTGAAGTGGAAAAACCATCACCCGTGCTGGAGCAACTACAACAAACAGACGTTGATAATCTGACACCACGGCAGGCACTTGAGCTGTTGTATGCGTTGAAACAATTAATTTAAAATTTAAAGCTCACTAACAGAGAATAAAGCAATAACTGCTAGTGGGCTTTATATATAAGCCTTATAAATATAAAATGTTATTAATTATAAGAAATATAAATTAAATTTAGGATAAATCATAACTATGAGGATTTATCTATGACCTTTGTTGTCACCGAAAACTGTATTAAATGTAAATATCAGGACTGCGTTGAAGTTTGCCCAGTCGATTGTTTCTATGAAGGCCCTAATTTTCTGGTGATCAATCCGGATGAATGTATTGATTGTAATTTGTGTGTAGCAGAATGTCCGGCCAATGCCATTTTCTCAGAAGATGAGCTGCCGGCAGGTCAGGAAGTATTTATCGAAATCAACGCCGACCTGTCACAAAAATGGCCCAACATTACCCAGATTGGTGATCAGCCTGATGACCGTGAAGAATGGAATGGCAAGCCAGACAAGCTACAGTATTTAATTCGCTGAGAACATGGATCGACCTTGAAAAGGTGATCCTACTTCGCTTTATCATTACTAAATTCATTGTCAAATCAGTTAATTTGGCTACTGCTTTCACTTAACATGCTTAATATATAAATAATATCACTAAAAGGAATTGTTACTGACAGGCAAAAGCGCCTAAAATAGCGCCCAATTGCTAACATCATGTTGTAGGGTAGCTGTCGCCATGACCTTTGTTGTCACCGAAAACTGTATTAAATGTAAATATCAGGACTGCGTTGAAGTTTGCCCAGTCGATTGTTTCTATGAAGGCCCTAATTTTCTGGTGATCAATCCGGATGAATGTATTGACTGCGCGCTGTGTGAACCAGAGTGCCCGGCCAATGCCATTTTCTCAGAGGATGAGCTGCCGGCAGGTCAGGAAGTATTTATCGAAATCAACGCCGACCTGTCACAAAAATGGCCCAACATTACCCAGATTGGTGATCAGCCTGATGACCGTGAAGAATGGAATGGCAAGCCAGACAAGCTACAATATCTGGAACGCTAAACGATCTGGATTGCGGATTTTTCCAGCTCAAAAGCTCGCCCACAGCGGGCTTTTTTGTTTTAGTCCTCTTGATAAACCTACACACTGTGAATTGTTTTTTACAAAATTCTGGTGCAATGCAGGCTTGCAAAATCCTCTGGTTGTTACAATATAACATCGACCAGTTTAAAAATTATTTCATGAACAAGGAGTGCCAATGCTACAGCAGACCAAGGCGGGTTTTCCACAGCTTCGTTGGTTGTTCCTGTTGTCCTTGATGCCATTACTGGGAAGCTGTATCAATCCGCCTGCAAAAAAACCGCTGGTACACACGCAGGTGACCCGGCCTACTCAGCCTTTAAAAATTAATAAACTGCCGCCAGAGCTTATGATTGAGCAAAATACTCACTGGCACCGTGCACCACCCTCCAGCTATAACCAGTGGTTAAATGAAGGTTCACACAAGCAACAGGTGAACCGCTACCATAATTACCTGATTCGCCACGATGCCAGCCGGGCAGCGCCCATGTTTGAACTGCTCAAAAGTGCGCGAGACTGGGAGCGTTGTGGCCGTGAACCCTATGCCGTGCCATCCAGTGAGCTGTGGGATAACCTGCTACCTACCTTGAAAGTACTGCAACAATTGCAGGATCAGAAAATTCTGGATGATATTGAAGTCACCTCAGTCTATCGCGATGCTGAATTGAACCAGTGTGCCAATGGCAGTCCCGGCAGCAAGCATGTACATAACTCAGCACTGGATTTCCG
The DNA here is from genome assembly GCF_001982605.1 of Alkanindiges hydrocarboniclasticus. Lineage (GTDB taxonomy): Bacteria > Pseudomonadota > Gammaproteobacteria > Pseudomonadales > Moraxellaceae > Alkanindiges > Alkanindiges hydrocarboniclasticus. The sequence continues at coordinate 66,611 of NZ_MLCN01000017.1, forward strand.
TATTGGCAGTGAAAATCCGGATATTGGTGAGCTGGAAAAAATTGCCCGTGCCAAGTATCAGTTATGCAGATACTGGCAAAATAACGGCCAGCGCCTGAATATGGGGCTTGGCTTGTATGCCAGTGGCCAGATCCACATTGATACCCAGGGTTTTAGAACGTGGGGGCCAGATCATACCCATAACAGCTCAATCTGCCCAAGCTAGCTAAAATGTCATAACATCGTCATTACATTTATAAGTGTTCATAGTTAAAAATGGCATTCAAATTATTTTTTGATAAATAAACAGCGTAGTGGCTTAGGAATTTTTTAGCTTACTGCGCCTTTTTATATAGTGATCAACATTGTTTAACCTACTTTAATTTAATGAGTATTAAGTCTTTTTAATTACTAAACTTTCCCGTCCAGCGGTCATGGCCTGCAACCAGCCATTAAACTCATCCTTAAACGCTGCTGCAATGTTTATCTCAAGCTGAATCCCTTTTGCATCATAATGCTGCTGCACAATGTGCACCTCATGGCTTTTAAGGTAATGCTCTACCCGCGCCCATTCGGCAAAACTCACAAAGAAACTGGCCTGTAATGTTTTTACCAGTTTTATCTTGCTGGCTGCCTGTAAACAAAGTTGCGCTGTGCCAGCATAGGCACGCACCAGTCCGCCAGTACCCAGTTTTACCCCACCATACCAGCGATTCACCAGCACAATGACATTGTCCAGTTGCTGGCCTTCAATCACGGCCAGAATGGGTCTACCCGCTGTGCCACTGGGTTCACCATCATCGTTGACCCGGCTTTGGCTATTGATTTTCCATGCCCAGCATTGATGTGTGGTACTGGCATCATGCTGCTGGGCCAGAAATTCCTGTGCCTGCTCGACTGATAAAACAGGTGCCGCAATAGCAGTAAAACGGCTTTTTTTAATGTCCTGCTGAGCGCTAACAGTATTGGAAATAGTAAAATTCATGGCTACAAACTATGCGAAGTACAGGATAACAATATCTGATGATTCATCTTAGCCCAGACGCTCACCCTTGATAAAACAAATTGCAATTAAAATAACTGACCAGCATCACCCAGCCTTGCCATGCCACCGGTAAGCCCCAACCCAAGCCATAGGGTTTAGCAGGAAACCAGATGTTTTCTTTTTTAGATTTTTTAGAATCATTAACCGTCTCATCCTGTTGGATTGGCTGTGTTCATTATGAATTATTGAAGCCTTATACTTTATAAAGGCATGCCTTGAATCAACCAGCATCCATCTTCAAGAGGTAAACGATCTAAAAATCCAGTACAATGCGCGCATCTTTTTGCCAGTAGCTAATCGTTTTGCCATGACGCAGCCTTCGATCCAATCCGAACAACAGCATTTAGAACCTATGCAGCTTGCCGACCAGCCAGATGGGAATGATCAGGCTGAACATGCGCAGGACAATAAAAATGGTAAGGAACACCGTTCTGTACTGACCTTCATGCGTCGCTCATCGCCATTAAATACCTCACAAACACAGGCACTGCAAGACTACCAGCACCTGATTGTTGAAGGGCCTGTGCATGATGCCCGTCAACTGTTTAAGAATCCAGAACACCCGCTCACCGTAGAAATTGGCTTTGGCATGGGCCGTTCACTGGTATTAATGGCACAGGCTGCTCCAGAACGTAACTTTCTGGGGATTGAAGTGCATGTACCGGGCATTGCCCAGTGTGTGTATGAAGCGGGTATGGCGGGCCTCACCAATTTGCGGGTAATGGATGCGGATGCGCTGGAAGTGCTAAAAGGCTTGCCGGATGGATCAATTGACCGCCTGCAATTGTATTTCCCTGATCCCTGGCAAAAGAAAAAACACTTTAAGCGCCGCTTTGTATCGCATGAACGCATGCCTTTGGTGGAACAAAAGCTGGCAAAAGGTGGCTGGTTTCATGCCGCCACCGATTGGGAACATTATGCGACGTGGATGCTTGATGTCTTAGACAATCGGCCTGCCCTAAAAAATGTCTATGGTAAGGGCAATGCGGCACCACGTCCTGACTGGCGGCCAGAAACCAAGTTTGAACGTCGTGGCCATGAAGCAGGCCATGGTGTCTGGGACTTTATTTTTGAGAAAATCTAATCTATTGGATTGGGCTATTTAAGCATGTTTAACATGATGCAAAATAACTGGTTTAAGCCCAAAACTGCCTATATACAGGTGGTTAAAGACTGTTTCAGAATTTATTGCAGTGATAGCCAGCAGCTGTTTAGTGTCGAGGGTAAATTTTCACACCCCCGAATGCTGCTGGGAGATTTTTTACAGGCAGAACGTGCTCTTCAACAGCAAATCAAACAACAGTCTATATTTTCTGGCACAGCCCAGTACCGGGTAATTATTCATCCCAAAGAATTGCTGGATGGCGGCTTAAGTTATATCGAGCAACGTGCTTTTACCGAGCTGTTTAGCAGTCTTGGTTTTCGGGAAGTACGGCTGTGGCTGGGCCATGACTTATCCAGTGAGCAAATCGACCAGTTCGACTGGAAAGCCCGGAACTAGCCTTTAGGGCTTGGTATGCAATTGCATAATCCCTGCACTCAATAACTGGTACAGCTGCTGTAATTGCGGTTGGCTGTCCAGCATGTGCCGGTGCATATCCAGAATGCCCTGATCCTGCCGAACAGCCGGGCCAGTTTGCATCTCTATTGGTGCATGCTCCTGAACTTTGGCTGCTGTTTCCAGAATAAGTGGCTTCAACAAATCAAATTCAACTCCCTGCCCGGTTAAGTAACCATCAGCCACACTATATAAGTAATTGGAAAAATTACAGGCGATGACCGCCGCCAGATGCAGGCTGCGTCGCTGCTGTGTGCTGTAATGATAGACCTGTGGACTTAACTGCCGCGCCAATATATCCAGCTGCTGTAACACTTCTGCATGGCTACCCTCTAACAACAAAGGCACTTGCGCAAAATCTACGGCCTTGCCCTTGGAAAAGGTTTGTAAAGGATAAAACACACCATAATACGGACTGCTGTGCTTGATGGCATCAAGCGCAGTACTGCCCGACGTATGCACAACAAGGCCATCAATATTCAGGCTAGCCAGTTGTTTGGCCACTTCGCCAATGGCACTATCCTTTACTGCAATCAGATACAGATCAGTCGGTTGCAGCTTTTTTAGTTGGTCAATAGGTTGCGCCTTTACCCGTTGTGCCAGCAGTTGGGCATTTTGGCAGTTTGGGCTATAGACTTGAACAATCTGATGCTTTAAATCATATAGGGCGCATGCTAAATGTGTGGCGACATTGCCACTACCAATCAGGCTAATTTTCATTGGATATTTCTTCACCAGTTCAGTTTAGCTTTTACACTAGGATAATTTTACAGTGGGATCACTTCCGCTAGGAGCATCGATGAATTTGCAGGCACAACAGATCACCACTTTAATTAGCCAAAGTGTACCATTATCGGATATGCAGGGCTTTTTTGTAGATAGCATCAATTTGCCTGAAGTTTGCTGCGTATTACCTTTTAAAAGCAGTCAAATCCGGCATGGCAATACCATTTCCGGGCCAATTTTAATGGCGATGGCTGATGCTGCCATGTATGCCCTCATGCTGGCTGTCGATGAAAAAAACCTGGCTTCGGTCACCCGTGATTTTCAGATTCATTTTTTAAGCCGCCCTGCGGCACAGGATTTAACCGCAATGGCTTATCTGGTGAAGGACAGCACCAAGCATGCGCTAATGCGGGTTGAAATTTTATCGGGTAAAAAACTGGTAGCGCATGCAACGGGAAGCTATGCGAAGCTGGGCTAATTTTGCATTTGGTACGCAATATAAGTTGCCTGATAATTTCTGTACCAAGCCAGTTTTTTTGCTTATTTTCTATGCTAATCTGGCTTAAAACAAACAAGGAATGACCTCATGCACAATAACCTGCATCACAACTTACACAACAATAGCCCAGTCAATAAAGACCTTGATTTAACACTGGATCTGGTTATTGCAGCCCCACGGGAGAAAGTCTGGCAAGCACTAACCCAGCCAGAACTCATCAAGCAATGGTTTGCCCCAAAACCCTATACTACGCCTGATTGCCGGGTTGACCTGCGCTGTGGTGGCGAGTTTTATACATTAATGCAGTCACCTGATGGTGAACAATATCCCAATTCCGGCTGTTTTACCCAAGTGTGTGAGCCCGAAGTACTGGGCTGGACTGATGCCTTATCTACTGATTTTAGGCCAGCCGCGCAGTCATTTATGAGCGTACAGATTCGCCTGAGCGACCATGAAAATGTGACAGGCTATCATGTGCATGTGATGCATAAAAATAGTGACGACAAACAGCGCCATGAAAGCATGGGCTTTGTGGAAGGCTGGACGCAATGCGCCAAGCAACTGGAAGCAGTGGCCTGTGGTTTATAACAACTTTCTAAAAAAGCAGATTATAAAACAGGCCTTACTGCCAACAGACGAAGTTTAAACTTTAGCGTTTAGATAAAAAGCTGAAGGGTTTTCCCTTTAACCTTGGCTCCCAGAAACGGGGTATTTTTGCCCTGTGACTGGAACTGGTCATTGCTGACTATCCACTCCTGCTCTGGGTCTACCAGCACCCAGCCGCCAATATCCTGCCACTGGCGTTCAATTCCGGCAATCTGTGCAGGATTCTGGCTAATGCGGGTTGCCAGTTGCAAGGGCGTCAACAAGTCCTGATGTACCAGCGCTGCGCCCAGTGCCATAAACGTATCTACATTGGAAATACCGGCTTCGGTTTCAGCAAATGGTGCCAGCTTGGCCGATGCCGATAGCGGCTCATGGTGCGAGCAAATGGCATCTATCACACCACTGGCAACGCCATGGCGCAACAGCTCACGATCTGCTTCACTGCGTAATGGTGGACGCACATGCGCGAGTGAATTAAAGCCATCAATGGTTTCATCGGTTAAATGCAACTGGTGCATGGCCACATCAGCCGTTACCGGCAACCCCTTGGCCTTGGCTGCCTTAATCAGCTCAACCGAAGCACCACAGGACAACAAACTAAAATGCGCTTGTACGCCAGTGGCTTCAACCATTAGCAGTTGCTTAGCCAATGCTACAGTTTCTGCAATAGCCGGAATACCTGTCAAACCCTGACGCGATGCAGTAAAGCCATCATGCACATAGCCGTCTTTAGCCAATGAATGCTCTTCCGGGTAGAAAAATACTTTTAAACCCAAACTAGCGGCATATTCCAGAGTACGCAGCAGTACATCATCATCAGCAAAGGCAGCGCGTACATTACTCACAGCAATGCAGCCGCCCTGCTTTAAACTGGCCATATTAGCTGGTTGATTGCCTTCCAGACCCTTGGTTTGCGCGCCAATCATGTGCAGGTAAATACCGCCATCATTAAAGGCTTTTTCGCGTAGGCCTTTCAACAGTGCGCCGTTATCCTGCACAGGCTTGGTATCCGGTGGCAGCACCACGTGTAAAAACCCCGCGGCACGTGCTGCCTGCCCTTCGGTTTTTAAGGTGCCATGCTGTTGCTGGCCCGGTTCACGCAGGCGTGCGCATAAATCTACCAGCGCCGGCATCAGCCATTTGCCCTGACCGTCAATGGTTTGATCCGCATTGCTCGTCTCAACCGTTGCAGACTCAATCAGTTTTCCGTTTTCAACAAAAACTGTCCTGACCTCATCAGTTTGGCGAACTGGGTCAAGCACACGCACATTTTTAATTTCAACTTTACTCATGCTGCTTTCCCCTTATACCAGTGCCTGATCCAGTAAACCCTTTGCCTCAAGCTGCCCTTGCATGCTTAAAGCCAGCACCGCCATACGCACAGCAATGCCATAATTCACCTGTTTTAAAATCAGCGACTGCGGGCCATCTGCCACATTCGATGCAATTTCCACCCCACGATTCATGGGGCCTGGATGCATTACCAAAGCATTGGGTGCGGCACGCTGTACCCGGCTTTCGGTCAGGCCATATAACTTATAGAATTCTTCACTAGACGCCAGCAGCGGGGAGCCAATCCGTTCATTTTGAATACGCAGGGCAATCAGCACATCACAGCCTTCTACACCCTTGTCCATATTTTCAAATACCGTCACGCCAAACTCCTCAATGCCATTAGGCAGCAAGGTTTTGGGTGCAATCACACGGATTTCTTTTGCACCGAGCGTTTGCAACGCTTCAATATCGGAACGCGCCACACGCGAGTGCTTGATGTCACCAATAATAGCAACCGTTAACTCGGAAAATGGCTTACCGGCATGACGACGAATGGTCAGCATATCCAGCATGCCTTGCGTTGGATGTGAGTGACGACCATCACCCCCATTAATAATTGCCACATCCGGGCACACACTTTGCGCCATAAAATGCGCTGCACCAGAAGCCCAGTGCCGAATGACAAACATGTCGGCGGCCATGGCTTCCAGATTCCATAGCGTATCACGCAGGGTTTCGCCTTTTTTGGTGCTGGACTGCTGCATATCAATATTAAGCACATTGGCAGACAGGCGTTTGGCCGCCACCTCGAAGGTAGTACGCGTTCTGGTAGACGGCTCAAAAAACAGGTTCATCACCGTGCGGCCTTCCAGCAAAGGACGATTGATAATCTGACCATTTTCGCCTAGAAAGGTTTCAGCGGTTTCCAGAATATGCGTCAAATGTTGTTGTGATAAGCCTTCAATACTCAGAAAATGGCGCAGGTTGCCATACTGGTTTAACTGGATCTGGCTCAAGGTGTGCAAGGCAGCAAGATGCATAAGACAAGGCCTGTATAAACGGTGGGTGCAAACACGGCGCTAGTGTAACGGATAATAAACAGTGAACCCAAGTGTAATTTTATGCTTTAAACCTTGCAAAACGCGGCATCGAATAGGGAGCAATTCCTATCATCATCGCCTGAGATAGCTAAAAATCGGTTAGACTATACAGTTATAAGCTGCATCTTTATTCTGGAACTCATTCATGACTCAATCTGCTCGCCTCAACACTTACTGGGTTACCTGTGCCGATGGTCTGGAAAACCTGCTGGTTGAAGAATTACAAGACATTACCCAGAATCAGGGCGCCAGTATTACAGAAAAAAAAGCAGGCCGGGTCATTATTCAGGGCACACTGGAAACAGCCTATCGCATCTGCCTGTGGTCACGGCTGGCCTCGCGCGTACTGTTGCCCATTCATCATTTTGAACTCGAAAAAACCCATGATGCGCGTGACGTTGCCGAAGAAATTTATGAAGGCGCGGTCAGCTTTGACTGGTCACTGATTTTCTCGCCCAGCAGTACCTTTGCCATTCGCTTGCAAACCGAACGTGAAATCAAGGTAAACCCACAATTTGCCACCTTGCGTGCCAAAGATGGTGTAGTAGACAGCTTTATGGAAGCACAAGGCCGTCGCCCCAGCATTGATACCAAGCAACCCGAAATTACCCTGTTTGTACTGGCTGGCAAGACTGCCCATACCTTTTGTCTGGACTTATCGGGTGACAGCCTGCACCGACGCGGTTATCGCCGCTATATGACCGATGCCCCCATTAAGGAAAATCTGGCAGCAGCTATTTTGCGACTGGCTGGCTGGGGCAAAACCTCTTTTGATCTACTGATTGATCCAATGTGCGGTTCGGGTACATTTATCATTGAAGCCTTGATGATACAAACGGATCGTGCACCCGGCATCCAGCGCCAGTTTGGCTTTATGGGCTGGCATGGCCATGACAATACCTTGTGGCAAACCCTGAAAACCGAAGCGCAGCAACGTCATGACACTGCCCTGCAACAACCACTGCCACAGTTTTATGCCTATGATGCTGACTGGGACGCCGTAAAAGCCACGCGACAAAACATTATTGCCGCAGGTTTTGAAGACTTGCTGGCTCATATCAAGATTGAAGAACGGGTATTGGCCGATTGGCCAGACTTTCAGCTGGAAGGTAAAAAAGCCTTTATCATTACCAATCCTCCTTATGGCGAACGCTTGGGTGATAAAGCCAGTAACCGGGCTTTGTATCAGGGCCTAGCCTGGCAACTACAGAAATTTTTGCCCGATCAGCAGGCTGCCATTCTGGCCTCACATATTGAGCAAGCCGATGTTCTGCCGCTGGAAAATACCCAAACCCTGCGCCTGATGAATGGGAACTTGCCTATTTATGTACGCGATGGCATCGTGGTAAGCAAGCTGGACAAACCGCCCTTTTTGGCCAACTGGCAAGCTACACCGGTAGAAATTGAAGGCGCACAGGATTTTGCCAATCGCTTGCAAAAAAATATCAGCAACCTGAAAAAACAGGCTTTGCGAGAAAATGTAAGCTGCCTGCGTCTGTATGATGCCGACCTGCCCGACTTTAATCTGGTGGTTGATTTATATGACGATAACCTGCATGTACAGGAATACGCACCGCCCAAAACCATTGATCCGGAAAAAGCCAAAAAACGCTTTAATCTGGCACTGGCGGTTATTCGCCAAGTGCTGGGCTTGCCGCGTGAAAAAGTATTTATCAAAACCCGGGCCAGACAAAAAGGCATTACCCAGTACGAAAAGCAAAGTGAAGTCAGCAAACGCTTTATTGTGCAGGAAGGCAATGTCCGGGTTTTTATTAACCTAACCGATTATCTGGACACCGGTTTATTTCTGGATCATCGCCCTATGCGCTTGCGCATTGCACAGGAAGCCAAAGGCAAACACTTTTTAAACCTGTATAGCTACACCTCAACCGTTAGCGTGCATGCTGCGGTGGGTGGTGCTGCCAGTACTACCAGTGTGGATTTGTCCAATACTTACCTGAACTGGTCAAAACAGAACTTTGCCTTAAATGGTTTAACGGTAGACCATCCTGATCAGCAGCACCAGTTTTTTGAAGCTGATGTTTTTGAGTGGCTTAAGGAAGGCCATGAAACCTATGAACTGATTTTTATTGATCCACCTACCTTTTCCAATTCCAAAAAATTTCAGGGAACCTTTGATGTACAGCGCGATCATGCTTCATTGCTCAAACGTGCCATGAATCGGTTAAGTAATGGGGGAACGCTGTATTTTTCCAATAACTTTCAAAAGTTTGAGCTGGATGACGAATTGGCAGCGCGCTTTGATGTTCAGGAAATCACTGAGAAAACGATTGGGTTTGATTTCAAGCGTAACCATAAAATCCATCGGGCCTGGCGCTTTCGTCATCTGTAATTTAAGGTGCTAGACAACAAAAAGCCCAGCATGATATGTCTGGGCTTTTTATATTAAACTGTTATAAAAAACAGCGATCAGTTAGAAAATATACAGCTAGAAAACATGGTAATCACGACGGAATTTTCTGGATTCTTCATTGCCCTGATAGGTCGATGCTTCAATTTCAACAATACCCTGAATATTATTTAGCTCATAACTACCGGTTGAATGATCAAAGTAAAGACTATTAATCTGGCTTAAATCAAACATCTGGGTAAAATTCCCAGCCCATCGAAAACTAAATGGCTCAGAGCCAAAGTCGTTAACTGCAATTTCATTGAGAATATCGATTCCAAACAAGGGGTTGCTGGTAGTAAAATTTACTTCGCGGTCTTTTTTATTCAAAGAAACCTGAATATTGGAAATACCAGTAGCCTGTACCAGATTGGCAAACACATTATTAATGCGGGTATTCTGGTCAATCGCTTCGAGCTGTTGCTCCGTTTGCTCAGGAGTAGGACCAGCATTCTGCAACTGATCCAGTGCCAGTTGCGAAACAGGAATATTATTTTGCAAAAAATTATTATTCAGCTCTACATCATCCAGCGGTGTGGCTGCATAGCTTGCAGTGCTTAATAGCAAAGCAATTCCAACGCCTGCAACGCTTAAATTAAAAGCGCTATCTCTGGAAACAAGTTTCTTGCTGTAATGAGCTTGAGAAACAGGGGATACAAGCAGCCTTTGCATTTAGTCTGACTTCCCATTTTTTGTAATTGATTTCACTCTAACAACTTGTTGCACAAAGTTCAATCAGATTACGATGAGTGTCATTTTGCCTAAAAGGCTAAATGCGTCCGCATTCCAGATAGCTTATTCGCTTGCTGTCAAACTGTTGAAGTGGATTATCCTTAAAGCAGTGAAATGCATGTATTGCTTGCACTTTCTGACTAATAAAAACCTTACGGCAATCACGTCGCGGATCATTTTCAGCCAGTGTAAAGCAAATTGCATAACATTTTCTATCACAGGCTTGCTGATGAGCCGACCTTATAATATTTTCAAATAAATCAGTATCATAAGGATTACATAATACCGAGTGCAGCATCATGTAATTTAGCGTATCGCCCTTTTGGGGCAAACGTAACTGGTGCGTGAGTTTTGCCCAGTAATTGTAAGCCGGTCGCACAAACGAGATGAGCTTACTATAGTCGGCAATGCGGGTTTGCTTGAATGGTTTTTGGTTCCACAGGCCAAACAGCCCAACAATTTGTCCGCCACGTTTTACGATATAAAAATCATTAATGCTTAACCCATTCCAGTATGGCTCCTGCGCAACCAGTCCCTTAAAATCATAGGCAGGCAGAAAATTATAATAATCAGCCATGTGCCGGATAAAGCGGTTTACGGCACTAATATCACCCCGGGTCATATGCGAAATAGACAAATTCCGGTTGGGTTGCTTTTTGGTTTTAAAACCAGTCAGCGTATGGGTTTCCACCTGATCGGACACATAATGTGCTGGCACACCGGGGCGGTTTTCATGCAATACTTTGCGCGCAACGATATTGTCATTCAAAATAACGGTCTGGTAAATTTCATCCAGTGGTAGGCAGTTCTTTACATAGCTCATCAATAAGCTGATTAAGCCCTTACCCCGGGTTGTTTTGCCAATACGCAAATCCCCCACATAGCGCAGTGGTTTAACCGTACCATTAATGAAACAGTTGCGGGTGCCCAGATTAAACATGGCCAGAATTTTTTCAGGCTGCTCATCAGCTACCATCACCAGAACGCGTGGCTGCTCATATTGAGTCCGTGTGGCCTTAAAGTAGCTGGGATAGCGCTCAAATGATAGCAATACGCCATTAGCCGGCATGGATTCGGCAATTAATTTGACCAGTTGCTGATCATCGGCAATGTGAGCAGGCCGGATATGCAAGCCTTCAACCGCTTTGGTTCTATAAGTTTCAATAGATTGTATGGCTGGCTCGGCTAAGGTATCAACAGCAGCGTCAATCATGACTTGTATCCTTTTTATAATGCAGCAGGCACTTGGGCACTGTTTAGTGCATTCATATGAATTTTCTTGAGTGGTTCGGGCTTGATGTTGCCTTCAATCATGCCGCTGTGCATGGCAAGCTGCTTGTAGTATTGCCAGCCATCATCCACACAAACCACCTGTGCCGGTGCAAGCTGGCCCAGATTGCGAGCCAGTTCATAATGGAAATTTTGCTTGAGGTGGTTATCTATTAATGTAGCGCAGGGCTGATTTTGCATGGCCCCTTCAAATACTGCCAGATAATAGGGCTTTGCCTGCCCTTCCGTATCAATGGCCAGCAGGGAAACCGGCTTACAGTGCTGAACCGTTTGCGCAACACTGTGCAAGGTGCTTAAGGCTGAGCTGGGATCAAGTTTTTCACCCACCAGGTCAACCCCGAAACGACGACCCTTAAAGGTAAAACAGGGCAAGCTGCCATAAAACTCGCTGACCACCAGATGATCATCCATGCAATAACGCACCAAGCCACTGCCTGTGGTTAAGATGGGGCTCACCTCATCACCAAGCTGTAATTCCCAGCTTGGTACAATTTTGCCGGTGGTTAAGTTTTCAAACTCATAAAAGTGGCTTTGGTAGGCCAGTGGATAATGGCCATCATAAGGAATGGTCACCACGCCTTCAGTGGCCCACAGTCCCTTGCCTTCAAACCCGGCAAATGGCAGGCGGGTTTGCAATTGCTGCGCCCATGCCTTGGCACCTGCAGTATCCCAGCAGGATACCAGACAAAGGTCTGGCCATAACGCCTGCCAGTCCATTAAGGGCTTGGCCAGCAAGCGCTCCAGTACACGGGCACGGCTACGGGCTTTAGGCGCTTTAACCTCAGCCAGTGAATGCTGCCGCTTGCCCCAGCTTCCGGTAGTTAACACCTGAACAATATCACTGCCCCACATTGGCATATTGTCCAGTAATTGCAGGGCAAAGGTAGGACTCCACACTGACAGCATACTTAAGTGCGCATCGGCCACCAGATAACATAAGGTAGCAAACAAGGCGTCATCCGCACTGTCGGCAAAGGCCACATCTGAAGGAACAGCCTGAGTATACTGGCTTAAAATACGCTTACCCCAGTCCAGCAATACACTGTCATCATTGAGGTTAGCGTCGGTTAACAGATGGCGCTGGCTTTCCGGTAGCCATGAAATGGACCAGTAATGCGAACCCTGCTTTAGCTTGGGATGCAGGCGGTACATGCTGCTTAACCATGGCCCAATTGCAGCATCCAGCTCGTTTAAAAAATCCTGATAGTAGGGAATAAACTTGATGCTTTCGCTTGAACCACTGGTAGGCTGATAGCGCACCAGCTTACTGCGACTAAGGCCCTGATTGCCCTGCCGCATCTGCTCAATACGGGTTTTCCAGTCACTGTAGCGCGTTAGCGGCAACTGCGCAGCAAAGCTTTCATAATTTTTGATACGCTGCTGCGTTTTGGTTAAATGAAGCTGCTTTAAAATTTTTCCCAGCTTTTTACGCTGTACCTGTTCCAGTCGTTTCCGCTGGTTTTTAAAGCGCTGGTCGGCCTTGCGACAAACCAGCGCCAGTGCCTGATGGCTTACTTGCGCAAACAAATTCATGACTTATACCGACTGGGTTTTATTCACTAATAACGCATCAAGCTTGCCCTGGCTCATGGGTTTGGTGATAAACCGCTGGGCATATTTGGCCAGTTCCTGCCAGGTAATTTCACCCACGCACGGTAATTCTGTACCCTGTACCCAGTTGGGATTGCGCTCTTCGAAAAATTTGATCTTAGGATTGTTGCTGCGCATGATTTCGGTAATCGGGGCAACATTTTCTTTAAGTGGCTGATAGTCACTGCCAAAGTTGAGAATTTTGCTAGCCGGATCATAATAATCACCAAAATACTGGCGGCAATAACTGTCAACCACACCAGACAAACGCTGATTTTTTCCCTTGAAATGCGGGTAGTAGGTAAAAAAGTTATTGGCCAATAGCAGATAGGTTTTAAAGCCCTTGGAAATCAGCATCCAGTACACAGGCTCAGTGGGATGCTTCACCTTTTCGGTAATCAGGTAAATGTACATGGCACGCTGCAAAGCCCGGGTACCCCAGAATTCCTTTTCAATCACCGTATCACCGCTAAACAGCGCATGATAGGTTTTATCACCGGCCTTGATGTCACATTTCATCAGGGTTGAGAAACCCACAATACGGCCTGTATCAGGATGGCAGATAATAAAAGCGCCGGTCTTCTTGTAAAAGTCGCTCTGGAAAATATCAAAACTGGTGTTTTCATAATATTTTTCATAAATGCTGTACATGACCCTTAAGTCCTGCACTGAAAATTTTTCCACTTTTTGAAATTTAGCTTTTAATTCAGGCTTGGGTAATTTAAAAAATTTCATGTTGACCGATTCCTACAATTGTTCTGCTTTGAACACAGGTTTTTTAAGATCGGATATTTAACGAAGGATAAGCATATTATTTATATTGGCTGATTGGGCCCCTAAGGAATATGCCTCTAATCTCTATCAATGCTTCAATAGTTTTGACATGACGTTAATTATCCTCGAACATGCTTTTGTCCACCTGAATTTCCCTCAACCCTAATTTTTTATGTGGAAATAGAGATGTCAGCGAAGCGAGGACTGGGAGTTTTTCATACTCCTCATTCACGCACAATGAGAAATAGCTTACAAGCAAGTAAGCCAAAGCGTCAGTTTTTTTATTTTTTAAGCAAAAAATGACAAAAATTGCCAATAAATTCACCAAATTTGCCCAATAAATAAGCCTCTGTCACACAGGCGCCAGAGGCTGTTTTCACACTAAAAATTAACCAGATGAATTAATGGAACTTCACTTTTTCAAAGGTTAGTCCATTCGCTTCCTGCTTAACTTCAATCTGGTCGCCAGCCTGAAATTCGCCGGACAAAATACGCTGTGCCAGTGGATTTTCAATTTCAGACTGGATGGCACGTTTTAAAGGCCGCGCGCCAAATACCGGATCATAGCCCACCTGAATTAGTGCATCAAAGGCTGTATCGTCCAGTTGCAAACCAATTTCCCGCTCATGCAGGCGCGCACGCAGGCGATCAAGCTGAATATCAGCAATGCCCCGAAGCTGCGATTTGCCCAGACTGTGGAAGACTACCACCTCATCAATCCGGTTAATGAATTCCGGCCGGAAATGCTCGCCAACAGCCGCCATCACCGCCGCTTTTACTTCATGCTCAGGTGCTTCACTGCCCAGCTCACGGATAGCATGTGAACCCAGATTGGAAGTCATTACAATAACCGTATTTTTAAAGTCCACTACCCGGCCTTGAGAATCGGTTAAGCGGCCATCGTCCAGCACTTGCAGCAAAATGTTAAACACATCGGGATGGGCTTTTTCAACTTCATCCAGCAACACCACACTATACGGCTTGCGACGCACAGCTTCGGTTAAAGTGCCACCTTCTTCATAACCCACATAGCCCGGAGGCGCACCCACCAGACGGCTAACACTGTGCTTTTCCATAAACTCGCTCATGTCAATGCGGATCATGGCGTCGTCACTATCAAACAAAAAGTTGGCCAATGCCTTGGTCAGCTCGGTTTTACCCACCCCGGTTGGCCCAAGAAACAGGAATGAACCGCTCGGGCGGTTGGGGTCAGACAAGCCAGCCCGCGAGCGGCGCACGGCATTGGACACCGCAACCACTGCTTCATCCTGACCCACTACCCGCTTGTGCAGGAAAGTTTCCATGTTCAGCAGTTTTTCACGTTCGCCCTGCATCATTTTGGATACGGGAATACCGGTAGCAGCACTCACTACTTCAGCAATTTCGTTATCTGTCACTTTGGTACGCAACAGCTTGAACTTGCCCTGTTCCTGATTTTGTTGATTGTCCTCAGCTTGTTCGGCATTGGCAATTTTCTTTTCCAGTTCAGGAATAACGCTATACTTTAAACGTGACATTTCAGCAATATCGCTGTCCCGTTCAGCTTTGGCATAGGCAATCTTGGCGTTATCCAGCTCCTCACGAAAACCTTGTGCACCCTGCACAATGGCTTTTTCGGCCTGCCAGACTTCAGTCATGTCAGCCAGCTCTTTTTCCAGTTGCTCAATCTGGGCAGTCAGCTGTTTTTGCTGCGCAGTGGCATGCTCGTCATGCTTGATGACTTCATATTCCATCTTCAGTTGAACCAGCCGACGGTCAATTTTATCCAGTGCTTCAGGTTTGGAGTCCATCTCCATCCGCAAGCGGCTGGCCGCTTCATCAATCAAATCAATGGCCTTGTCCGGTAACTTGCGGTCGGTAATATAACGATGCGACATGCGGGCTGCGGCAATAATGGCGGAGTCTTCAATTTCCACATTATGGTGCAACTGATAGCGTTCCTTTAAGCCACGTAAAATGGCAATGGTGTCGGCAACACTGGGCTCATCCACCAATACTTTCTGGAAACGGCGCTCAAGCGCTGCGTCTTTTTCAATATACTGGCGGTATTCATCCAGTGTGGTTGCACCCACACAATGCAACTCGCCACGGGCCAGTGCGGGTTTAAGCATGTTCCCAGCATCCATGGCTCCATCAGCCTTACCAGCGCCAACCATGGTGTGCAATTCATCAATAAACAGTATGACCTGACCTTCCTGTTTGGACAGGTCTTTTAGCACTGCTTTTAGGCGCTCTTCGAACTCGCCACGGAACTTGGCACCCGCAATTAAAGCACCCAGATCCAGCGATAAGACTTTCTTGTTTTTCAGGCCTTCAGGCACTTCGCCATTCACAATACGCTGCGCCAATCCTTCAACAATGGCGGTTTTACCTACACCCGGCTCACCAATTAATACCGGATTGTTTTTGGTACGACGGGCCAGCACCTGAATGGTACGGCGGATTTCATCATCACGACCAATCACCGGGTCAAGCTTGCCATTCAAGGCGCGTTCGGTCAGGTCAATGGTATATTTACTCAGCGCTTCGCGCTGGTCTTCATGGTTATTACTGGTCACTTTTTCATTACCTCGAATTTGTTCAATCACGGCACGCAGTTTTTTACTGTCTGCGCCAGCCGTCTCAATAATTTTCTTGCTGGAACCCTGTTCGCTTAAAGCCTGTAATACCCATTCGCTGGAAATATACTCATCACCAGCCTTTTGCGCATAACTATCCGCCAGATTTAAAATCCGCACAGATTCAGGCGTCAGGTTGACATCACCGGTGGGCGTAGCCAGTTTGGGGGCATCATTCAATGCCTGTTGAAGCTTGCTTTGCAAGGTAGCCATATTGGCACCAGCCTGTTGCAATACACTGACATTGCCAGGCTCTTCCAGCAGGGTGGCCAGTATGTGAAAGGCCTCAATCCCCGTGTGATCCCGACCGGCTGCCAAAGATTGCGCATTGGATAATGCTTGTTGTAATCGATCGGTGAACTTTTCAAAACGCATTATTGTATTCCTCCATGACTGATAAAATCAGTCAAACTGAGCGAGTGTTATCGTGTTAAGCCATGAAAATTAGATAAGTGTTTTTTTTGGAGTTTCAAGGGCGTTTTAAATTTTAATTTAAATTATTCAAATATTTAATTCATCGAACAATAGGAATAAATGGAGCTACAAGCCAAAAATTCAATAGAATTGAAGCACAAATTTTAGCTTTTCTCAAAATTTTATTTTAGCTCATATTAAAAATTGACCTCAGTTTCTTCTATTTTTCATAAACATAAAATAACAGCCCGCCAGATATCACAGCTTGCAAATTTAAAGCTTCCAGATTCAAAGCGTGTCTCTTATTTTTATTTTCATTATGGATAGTTACGCTTGATGGATAGTTACGCTTGGTAATTTAACCAATATTTTGGCCTAACAAACACCCTATTACATACTATTGCTTATTAAGGGCATGGGTTAGATGTTTAATGCGGCTATCAATGCGTTTGATCCAGTCGGTATTTAAGCCTGCACAATCCCTTGCGGCCTCAAGTGCCAGTAAAGCAGGCTGTTGCTGGTTCATCAGATGAAGCAAGCCAGCATTGGAAATTAAATGATTGGGACGTTCCAGTAAAACAATTGTGTCACCCACGGCTACCTTGCCTTCTTGCAGCACCCGGTAATACCAGCCGGAAATGGCGTGCTCAGCAATGTAATTGGACAGCAACTCGACCTTATAACGGTAATTGATTTTCCAGCAGGGATTACGCGGTTGTGCCACCTGAATCACGGCTGTACCATACTGATAAATATCACCAATGAATACATTTTCATCGGTCATGTCGGCGCAACTAAAGTTTTCACCGATAGTGCCCTTGACTGCAATGCCATTTAATTCAGGATAGCCTTCTACAATTTTGTCATAACTGGCCTGCGCAAACTGATGCAGTGCCTTTTCCGGCCCGCCATGAAAGCGTCGGTCAGCCTGAACATCCCCCACCAGACCCTCTTTACTGACATAGGCACAATCAACAGGTTGCTTAAAAATTCCAGTATTCTGGTTTTTGGCTTCCCAGTGTGTCAGTTTGCCTAAGTAAAGCTGTTCAATTTGCATGGCCTGATTTTCCGACTGGTTTCTGGCTGATTTTGCCCAATACAATAAAAAAAGCGCCTTCATCAGAAAGCGCTTTTTATCATAGCAATTTATCAGCTGGCATGCTGTTGATTATTGAGCCTACACAGCTTATTTAGTTTAATTGGCATACACCGGAAACTTGGCACAAACGGCAGCCACTTTCTGGGCAACGTCGCTGATGACTTTTTCATCACCCTTGCTGTCCAGAACATCTGCAATCCAGCCTGCCAGATCAGTCACTTCTGCTTCGCCAAAACCACGCGTGGTCACGGCTGGTGTACCAATACGGATACCGGAAGTCACAAAGGGCGAACGTGGATCATTCGGTACAGCATTCTTGTTCACCGTAATGTGCGCCTGACCCAGCCACGCATCCGCTTCCTTACCAGTAATGTCCTGTTTGATAAGTGACAACAGGAACAAATGATTGTCTGTACCGCTGGAAACGATGTCATAACCGCGCTCAACCAGCACCTTGGCCATGGCCTGTGCATTTTTTACCACTTGTTGCTGGTAGGTTTTGAACTCGGGGCTCATGGCTTCTTTAAAGCAAACTGCTTTGGCGGCAATGGCATGCATCAGCGGGCCACCCTGATTACCCGGGAATACCGCAGATTGCAGTTTTTTCTCAATTTCTTCGTTGGCTTTGGCCAGAATCAAGCCAGAACGTGGGCCACGCAGGGTTTTGTGTGTAGTGGTGGTGGTTACGTCTGCAATTTGCACCGGACTTGGATAAACACCAGCAGCCACAAGGCCTGCCACATGCGCCATATCCACCATCAGGTAGGCGCCTACTTTGTCAGCGATATCACGGAAACGCTGCCAGTCCACCACACGGCTGTAGGCAGAAAAGCCGGCAATAATCATTCTTGGCTTGTGTTCCAGTGCCAGACGCTCAACTTCTTCATAGTCAATTTCGCCAGTGTCACAATTTAGGCCATATTGTACAGCATTGTAGCTTTTGCCAGAAAAGTTCACTTTGGCACCGTGAGTCAGGTGGCCACCATGCGCAAGGCTCATGCCCAGCACTGTGTCACCCGCACTCAGCAAAGCCAAAAATACCGCACTGTTCGCTTGAGAACCTGCATGGGGCTGTACGTTGGCATAGTCGGCACCAAACAGTTGCTTGGCACGGTCAATGGCCAGCTGCTCAATCACATCCACATGTTCACAACCGCCATAGTAGCGCTTGCCCGGATAACCTTCTGCATATTTGTTGGTGAGCTTGGTCCCTTGTGCTTCCATTACTGCAGGTGAACAATAATTTTCAGAAGCAATCAACTCGATGTGGTTTTCCTGACGTTGATCTTCGGCGCTGATGGCCTGGGCCAGCTCTGGATCAAAATCGCGAATGGAAATATTGGCAAACATGGCAAACTCTACCTATCAATAAAGGGCTTTTTGGGCAAAGGCAAATAAAACGCGCTACAGTTTAACATGAAGTTTAATTTTTATCAGACTGATATTTCTTCATTATAGGTTGAAACTGCTGCACGCCTGCATTTGGCAAACGTACAGCACACCAGCAGCTTATTGGGCTGGCATATATTTTTTAATAAAGGCAACCAGTTCAGGACGCTTAGTAACAATTGCCTGAGTATGGGAAGCCCCGACCACCGGCTGGAAGTTAATGTTTGAACCCAGTTTGACCTGTGCTTCAACCAGAGATTGCGTAACCGGGAATGGAACAGCCAAATCCAGTGTACCCTGAATAATCATGGTTGGTGTATTCAGCTTTTTGGTAGCAGGCTGGGTATACGCCAGAAATTTTTGCAAGGTCTGGTTGCTGGCAAACTCAGCCGTGTCCAAGCCAGGATAATTCAGCACCGTCTGGTTAGGATTGCTGCGCAGGTAATTGCGGATATCAGCAGCAAACTGATCATGCAGATCTGTCAGGCAAATCCCGTTATCACCAGTGGTCCCTTCGGCATTGACTGCAACTTTGGCAGCCCGCTCAGAGAACAGGGACTGATAATCAAAGTCGGGCTGATAGGCCTTGATCCCGACAGCAGTGTAAGCCGCATACGCCAGTAGCTCAGCATAGGCTTCAATGGCAACCTCCTGCTGACCTTTATTTACCAAATCCTGTAATGCACTGGGCGCTACTTGCGTGATGATATAACCCAGACTGGAAGCAGGCGCGCCAGCAACTGTACCCTTATAACTGGCATCATTGGCGGCATATTCAGAAATACCCAGTACCGCATGGCCGCCCTGTGATTGGCCTACCGACATCCAGTTACCCTGAATATCAGTCTTGTAATGCTCTTTAAGCGCATTGACTGCATAAATGGCCGATCTGGCTTCACTGCCCAGATTCAGGTAGGGATGAATACCTTGAGTGCCCAGACCTTCATAATCAGGTGCCACAATCATGTAGCCTTCTGCCAGCAATTGATCAGCCATGGCAGAAAAACGGTTGTTGGTAAATCCATTTTTGCTGGGTGCACAGCTATCGCCTACCCCAACTGTACCATGCGCCCAGACTACCATACGCCAGCCATCCTTGGGTTTTTCACCCTTGGGTGTCATTACCATTGCTGTGGCTTTTACATTCTTACCAGCAACACCCGGCATGTTATAGCTCATTACCTTAATGCTATTTGCATTGGTAACCTGATAATCACCCTGATTAAGGCTATAGGTAGTTTCGCTTAAATAAACCCTGCTGTTCTGATAGCTATCAGATGAGTCACTGTCGCTACCACAAGCGCTTAAACCAAGCACACTGCTAAAAATGGCAGCAGCAAGCAAATGACGGGTAAAAAAGGGTGCTTTCATGCGTTATCATCCATAAACGTATTTTAAATATAGCTCTCTTTAATGATGAAATCATTAAGGAGAACTTATAAAATACCTGAACAAATGATCAAAAACCATGAAAGAAATGACTTTAAAGTCATCATGAAATTTTGCATAAAAAAAACACCATAAATTTTTGGGGATTTATGGTGTGGGGTTAACTGGTTGTTTTACTTATTATTATAATTTAGTAAAATATAAATTAATAAATTCTAAACAGGTAAAGGATCAATCAGGTGATGAAGGCGTAGGGATATCCACTGTACCTCGTCTATCCTGTTCAAGTACATTATCCTTTAGTTTATCTTCATTTAAATGTTCTACAGCATCACGGATTTTCTGGTTTCCAGCACTTCCGTCGTTTTGCTCAGTTTTTTCCTGATTGGAAGCACCCTGCTCATTTAGGGCATTTTCCGGATTTTTATCCATTTCACGGCTTAACTCATCAGTATCGGTTAGGCCTTCTACCTGTTGCGAAGTCACTTTGTCATTATTAAATACTGCTGATGCGGTATAGTCTTGCTGCACGGGCGCACGGTTTGCATCAGCTTGGGCATCGGTCTGACTTTGCTTAACACTATTTTGCTGATTTAACTGGTTATTTACTGATTTAGAATTCATATTATTGGTAGTAGACATACTTTACCTCATCTCAAATTTGTATTGCGTCTTGATGAGTTCAAGCATAACAAAACCAAATGTTAAAGCTGATGCACTCCTGTATAAGACATGCTCCCCAACTGTAGCCAACGTAGATCACAGGTAATCAAGTGTAGTAAAGCGTAAATTACGGGCAACACTACCCTAGCCAGAATTTGAAAACTAACGCCTTAAAAAATAACCTTGAGAAAACGGGACAATCTTAATTTAGAACAGATAGCTGGCAACAATACCCAGCCAGATTACCAGACCTACCCAGCGATTATGCCGAAACGCCCAAAAGGTATGCGCAGGCTGCCGGTCCAGCGTTTTGGCAAGTTGATATGCAAACAAGGCCAGAACGATAGCCAAAGTGGCCCAGCCGGTAAACATACTTAACAGGTCATGCAGATAAAACACTGCTGCCAGCAGGCTGAGACTGGCCAGTTGCAATAACACGATAATAGCCAAGTCATATTTGCCAAACAGGATAGCAGTGGACTTTACGCCAATTTTTAGGTCATCCGGACGATCAGTCATGGCATATTGTGTATCATAAGCAACCGTCCATAGCAGGTTGGCACCATAAAGCAGCCAGCAGGACAAATCAGGACTTTGGCCCTGAGCAACATAAGCCATGGGAATGGCCCATGAAAACGCAGCACCCAGTACAAATTGCGGCAGGTAGGTATAACGTTTCATAAACGGATAAACCGCTGCCAGTGCCAGCGCACCAAATGACCAGTAAAATGCTTTAAGCGGCAAAAACAGCAGTAAGCTGGCACTGGCCACTACCAATACCGCAAATACAATTAAGGCTTCTTTGGCAGAAATCAGCCCACTGGGCAGGGGCCGGTGTTTGGTACGCTCCACCCGGCCATCTACCTTGCGGTCTGCAAAGTCATTAATGGCACAGCCGGCGGCCCGCATAAATACCACACCCAAAAACATGATCAGCACAATCTTGACACTGGGTTTACCTTCAGCCGCAATCCACACTGCCCAAAATGTTGGCCACAGCAGCAGTTCTGTACCAATGGGCTTGTCAAAACGGGTTAATTGAACATACGCCTTTAGGCGCTGTTGCCAGTTTAAGGGTGACATAGTGGGCGGCGTATCAAGCTGCATGGCAACCTCTTGTCATGATGTTGTGGATAGGGTTTTGACATGGCTTTGGCAAGCTAAAGCTGGGGATGATGAAGCAGATACTGCTGAAAACCCGGCAAAAAGGTTTCCTGAACAATCAGCGGACGCTGGTGCCATAAATACAGGCTGCGCCGTGTCCAGCCTTCTGGTAACAGGGCAATCTGGCGAATGCAATCCGGTGTTGCACGGGCAAACAGCAAAGACCCCAGAGACCGGTTTTTTAGATAACGTAAACGTAAACCCTGCCCTTTGAGGGATTCTACCGGAATGATGCTACGCGCTTTTACCCACGGATCAGCTTCGCAACCATAGAGATAGACCTCACGCACCCAGGCCTGCTGGTCAACACCAGTCTGCATAAGCTGGCTTTCATGCAGGTAAATACGCTCAAAACCCTGCCTGAATGGTTCTACCCGAAACTGGCCACCAGCCAGCTGGGTTAACTGGCGGGTTAGGGAGCCTTGCGCCAGCAGCCACGGTTTTAATTCCGCTGGCATACTGGTGAGGGCCTGATTCAGTAATTGTCTGGAAGTATGCCAGCGCACCAGATGATGAGATAAATTAGCAGGCATAAAACACAAGCATGTGGAATAAACGTTTAACGTTTTACACGCTTAAGTCTGGCTTGACAATTAGTGCTGTTTATAAAAGCGTCTGTTATCGGGCAGTACGTGGCTTATTTGCCTGACTTGCAGGCGAATTAACACTACCTTGCTGAACATAAACCGTAGTAGCTACCTCACTAACCACCCTCCCCGCTGAATTGGTAACCCGTGCGGCAATGCTATGCGCACCACGCTCCATTTGTTCAGTGGAAATGGTAACGCCATTCCCGTTGGCAACGACAACACCATCCAGCAGGATAGACATATTGTCGCCATTGGCCAGTGCAGGCTGAATATTGACGTTAACCCCAATAGGATCAGGTTTGCGTACAGTTTGTTCAGCCAGCGGCTGTACAAATTTAAGCTGGTAACGAATGACTGCAGGCTGGGCTGCTGTTGCCTGATTACCGGCATTGGCTTGCGCAATTTGCTCTGCACTTAAACTGGGCACAATGGATAGCGGCGGCAGGTCAACAGTTTGAGCTTCTTTGGAGGGTGAATCGGTATAAACCACATTACCCTTGGCATCGGTTGTTTTATAAATGGCGGCCTGAGCTATCCCGCTTACTACCAGCGCAAGAGCCACGGCTAAAAATCTGCTTTCCCTGAACATATTTGTATTCCTCATTTTAGACTGTTGTATCTTTAGACGCTGGACATGGATTAGCACTGGCAGTGATAGGAGCCATACTCAGGCGTTAATCATAGCACTGAACCAGTAGATATTGGTGCAGGGACTAAAGCATGCCTAACGTGAATATTATTGAACTGCCAGCCACGGCTTGTCTGGCCTAGTATAAAACCAAATAGCAGAGCTATTGTGATGAAATGGATAAACTGGATATTTTTTAAGATATAAATAAAACCCCATTCCATAGGATGGGGTTGTACACCACTAAACATTGTGAGTGGCTTGAATGTATTATTTGAATGAAATCAATATTTTTTGGCTTCTTCAGCTTTAGGCTAACAGCCATATCAAATTGATTTCAATAATAAATTATTAAAAATAATCAGACCTAAACCATTATTATTTAATGCATTATCCGGCTGCGCTGTTTTTGAAGCATAGCCAGTTTTTGCTTGCCCCAGCCATAGGCAGCCGCAAAGGGCAAGGCGGTTCTGGCCAGATACGCCACACGCCATAATCCCCCATGATTGGCCCCTTCCATAATGAGCTTGAGGGGATGTTCAAGTTTGTTTTGCGGGTTGGCCACGCTGTCAGGGTTATGCAGGTCATGTACCCAGAGCGCCGCCATAATGGCATTGGTGGTTTCAGGATTAAAGGTTTCAACCTGAAACAGTCCGGCACCGGCAAATGCAGCCTTTAACAGAGGGTTTTTAACAACTGATAATGTGGTGGTGGATGGCGCAATATTGATAGCTACCCGTTGGCCCCGGCTCCTTGCAAGCAGCGCATACCACTGCTGCAAGCGCTTGGCCAAGGCATAGTTAGGCCCTTGCTCAATTACCATGCAGTCGCAGATACCATACTGCTGGCCGTTATCCGATAGCAGCAATGTCTCATCAATGGGAGTAAAAAAATGCGATAAAGATAGTTGACGTGCAGCATGGGCTACCAGTTTTTCAACCTGATTGCGCTGCTTGCGAAGCATTAAACTGCCCTGCACCACCTCCTTGGGAACTGCATAA
The DNA here is from genome assembly GCF_001982605.1 of Alkanindiges hydrocarboniclasticus. Taxonomy (GTDB): domain Bacteria; phylum Pseudomonadota; class Gammaproteobacteria; order Pseudomonadales; family Moraxellaceae; genus Alkanindiges; species Alkanindiges hydrocarboniclasticus. Next base: position 91,150 of record NZ_MLCN01000017.1, read on the forward strand.
ATATCAGTTGGAGTGAGCATGAACATGATACTGCTATCCGGCTTAAGCTGACTAACCTTGTCCATAATGGCAATCATGGCCATGGATACCCGCACGTGTTTTTCCCCATCCAGATAGGCAATACCCGCCAGATCGAGTGGCTGGGCCAAGGTCGCCAGCCAGTTGGCAATTTCAGGCGTCTGGGTTAACAGGTTGGCCCCCAGTTGTGTTTTGCCCTCCATGCTGGCTTGCTGCGGTGCAATCAGGGTGGCATTACCTTTGGCCACGATACTGGTGATCTTGTCCCAAATGGCAGGACTGGGCAAATCAATGGCCACAATATTGGCGCGCCACTTGGTCAGCCAGGTGAGTGGCCCTGCCTCTGAACCGGCACCAAACAGCACCATCGTGCGTTCAGACAGGTCAAACCATTCAGGATGCGCCTGTACTGTACGCAAGGCCTTGGCATGGCTGGGTTCAATAATATGCTGTTGCTCCCAGCGATCAATTTGTTCAAGCAGGGCCTGCCCTTGCAGTTTCTGGCCGTGATACGGCACAAACCACGGTTCAATTTCGGCAGTTGCATTGCCCTTGAGGGTAAAGGTATCAAACGGCTGTGCCTGAAACTGGTTCATGGCGTCGGCAAGCGGTAACTGCTGCGTGCCCCGGTTAAATACAAATAGCTGCTGGGCGGTGCTGAGTCCTTGCTGGGCAATCTGCACCGGATGATCGACTGATGCAATGCCTGCTTCAACCAGTGCCTTAAAATACACTGGATAATTCTTGCGCCAGTTCTTTTCACGGGTGATTTTACTAGCAACGGGTGACTGTACAGCCTGTAAAGCAGACTGAATAATTTGTTTTGCACTGAGGGTGGTGCTGGGTTTATCCGATAAAGCGGAAGTGGGAAATTGCAAACCTTCAGCCGCAGTCAATTTACGCATATCAATTACTTTATAGGTCAACAAAGCAATGATGTTAATGCGAACATCCTGAACGGTGTTGGGTTTATACGTCCAAGGCCCCAAGCAACGGTTCATAGGTCTTTTTTTATCTATTTTTTACTTAACTGGGCATGTCTGGCCCTGCGGCTCCAGCTTGATTGCTGACCATGCCTCTATTCCTGTCTGAGAGTTTATTGATCCTGATCTTTTAACTGCTGGCGATATTGTCTGGGTGTACTGCCAAAGTGTTGCCGAAACCAGCGAATAAACGGTGTTGATTCACTAAACCCTAAGCGCTGTGCGATTGCCTCGATACTTAATAACGGATCTTGCAATAAAATTTTGGCCATTTCGATCCTTAACTCGCTTACCAGCTGACTATAGCTGCTGCCAGCCTTTTGCAATTGTCGATGCAAGTGGCGACTGCTAACGCCCAACTCACTGGCCAGATAGTCGCGGGAAATATTGCCCTGCATCAGTAATACCCGTAGCTGTGCCTTGATGCGCTCTCGCAGGGACGGCTTTTTAGTGCGCTCGCTCAGCAACAGGCGGGCATGCCGCTCCAAGGTCAGTTGCAGGCTGGGACTAGGCAGGCGTAACTGTGCCGTCATCATCTCAATAGGCACTACCCATGCCGACTCTGGCTGATCAAACCTGACCGGACAGCCAAAGTAGTTTTCATAGTCCGCCTGTAAGGCAGGATTGCTGGGCGCCGGATGGCTAAAATGCACTTCCTTGAGTATCTGGCTTAGTGGTAGCTTGGCAAAACGAATATGGCGTACCCAGCAACCCAGAATAAATTCGGTGGCATGCCGGCGAAACAGTGGATCTTCGGTTTTACAGTGCCAGATGCAAAAGACCACGCCAGGTTCATGCCGTAGTGTGGTGGTGCCAATATCGCTGACCAGACGCTCATAGCGCATGGTGGCATCATAAATTTCCTGCAAGGTTCCGCAGGTTTGCTCCAGATAACCCAGCACGCCAAAGCCACCCATATCTTCCATGCTGGCCGCATGCAGGCCAAGCAGCGGATCAGGAGTAAACAGGGCTATTTGCTGCACCATTTGCTCAAGCAGTTTTATATTAATCCAGCCTTCCGGATTGGCTGCTGCTTCTGCCAGATCAAAACCAACCAGTTGACTTAAAGCATCTGTATTAATCCCATGTTTGCGCCAGTTGGCCAGACACTGCTCCAGAATACTGGCCAGCACATAATCTTCCGATTGCTGCACTATGGCTACATCAGCAAGCAATATTTCATCAGAACCTTTAAGTATCACTTTTGCTTTCCATTATTTTGCTGTTATACGGCAGATCACCATAAATAGCTTACTGCACGCTGGCGCAGCTACTATCACCAATTTACGACGTCATCGTTAAAAGCGCGCTGGGTGGCCGTGACAAACAGATAAACCAAAAGATGCATAAACTTGAATCTGCGTATTGACATTCAAGTGCACTATAAGCCTAAAGTAAGCTTGAATGTCAATCAGGGAAACCCGGATGAATATTAGTGAACTTTCGCGCTTAAGCGGATTGAATACTCCAACGATTCGTTATTATGAACAAATCAAACTGCTGCCCAAGGCCAAACGTAAAGCCAATGGTTACCGCCACTACAGTGAAAATGACCTTCAGCAACTGCTATTGATTAAGCAGGCGCAACAGGCCGGATTTTCCCTAACTGAAATTAAATCTTTGCTGCCTGCCAACATTACTGTTTGGGATCATGGCAAGCTCATGGAAAGTCTTAGCGCTAAAGTTGCAGAAATTGAACAACTGGAACAGAAACTGGCAGACAATAAACAAAGCCTGCTCACGCTGATTCATGCCATTAACAGCAAACCTGATGACATCAGTTGTGAAGAAAATGCGCAGCGCTTGTTTAACAGCTATTTCCCTAGTTCAAGCTGATCAGATTACAGAGCGGCAAACTAAGAATCCTACCTGTTTAGCCTGCCAGAAATTGTTCCATCAAACCTGAATAGACCTGACCTTAAACCTGACTTTAACTGGCTGACCTGGTGTTTATGACACGCCTGCAAAATACCCTGTCGCCCAGTGCAATTGATCCAGCCCAATACAAGGCAGTTTATTACACTGGTGGACATGGCACCATGTGGGATTTTCCAGACAATAAAGCCTTGCAAACTATTAGCGAACAAATCTATCGGCAGGGCGGTATTGTTTCGGCAGTGTGTCATGGCGTGGCGGGCTTGCTGCCTCTACAGGCTGAAAACGGCACGACATTGATTGCGGATAAAACGGTAACTGGATTTGCCAATATTGAGGAAACCCTGTCGGGAATCAAGTCTCAGGTTCCGTTTTCATTACAAGACCAGTTAATTGAGCGTGGGGCAAAATACAAAAGGGCTTTTATCCCGTTTACCTCTTATGTGATTCGCGATGACCGGATTATTACTGGACAAAACCCACAATCCAGCAGGGAAATTGCTAAGGCCGTGGTAAAGCATTTAAAAACCCTACCGTAGTGAGGCACAAAATAAAAGGACATTACCCGGCAGCAATGCCTTTTTTAGTTTGGGTTATCCAGTCAGCCTGTCGAACAGCGCGCCATACGTTTTTTATACTGTCGGGTGCGCCATGTCATTGCGACTTGTTGCAGGATCAAAGCCCACAATGGGGATACCTGTGGCTTGGGAGCTTTACCCTCACTGAGCTTGCGTAACTGGAACTTAACCGCTGCCATATTGGCCAGCGAACCCAGCGTCTTGTTTTTCCAGTCGATAGGTCTCAATTCTGGTGCCGTATGTTTGCCCTGCTTCCATTCTTTGGGCAAATTAGGGTTAATTGCCAGTGCCGTGGCAATACCTGCCATTTCAATCCCACTATCAATAACCTGCTGGGCAACCTCTAAACGACGAATGCCCCCGGTCACCATAACTGGCATATTGGCCACTTTACGGATTTCCCTGGCAAACTCCAGAAAATAAGCTTCCCGTGCCAGTGTACGGCCATCACGTGCCTGTCCCTGCATGGCGGGCGCTTCATAACTGCCACCAGACAGTTCAACCAGATCAACCGCCAGTCCATTCAGCATTTTAACCACCTGCTGCGCATCCTCACTACTAAAGCCACCACGCTGGAAATCTGCCGAATTAAGCTTTACGGCTACTGCAAACTGCGCAGAAACCACTGCACGCACGGCCTTCACAATTTCAATTAGCAGGCGCGCACGGTTTTCAAGGGAACCGCCCCATTGATCAGTACGCTGGTTACTTAACGGAGATAAAAACTGGCTGAGCAAATAGCCGTGTGCCGCATGAATTTCCACGCCGGTAAACCCTGCCTGTTCACCCAGTTTGGCGGTAGTGGCAAAACGCTGAATGACATCCTCAATCTTCTGCTGGCTCATTGCCTGCGGGGTATCAAACCGGCTAGACATCTTGCCCAGATCCAGCGCAATGGCAGAGGGTGCATACGTGGGTTGCCCTAGATTTGACTGCATCTGGCGACCGGGGTGATTAATCTGCAACCAGAACTGAGCGCCTTTGGCGCGGCCAATAGTGGCCCATTGCTTAAGTTGGTCCAGATACTCGTCATCTTCCAGTACCACGCCCCCCGGCCCTGTCATGGCATGACGATCCACCATGACATTACCGGAAATAATCAGGCCCACCCCGCCTTTAGCCCAAGCCTGATACAAACGCATTAACGCGTCAGATGGTGCCTGATTTATATCGGCCATATTTTCTTCCATGGCAGCCTTGGCCAGACGATTTGGAATCGATGAACCATTAGGCAGAACCAAGCTATCGAACACGTTCATATCAATCCCCTGCATTGTTGATGGCCTTACTTTAAGATTAAAGTGAACTTTAATGTCAATAGCTTTTTACTCAATAAAATTCCAAAAACGTTAAAGCATCAAAATGAGCCGCTCGCAGGTTCTGGCTATTGTATCTAAGTGTAGGAATACTCTTGACCTTCAAGTCAGGTTTAATCTTATAGTGGTTTTCAGGGTGTAGGGTTTTCTACCCAAGGAATGTGTTGATCTCACCGGATCACAGCAAAGGTTGGCGCTTAGGAATACTGCACAACGGCTTTTTCGCAAAAAGCTAAACCTGATACGTTATGGTGGCCCGTTAAGCAGTTGCTCAATGGTCTGGCCCTCATGCTGTGGCTGGAAGTGGTCAAGCCTACACAACTGGTATTAAATAGGCCCACACCATTCAATTTATTGGCGTAAAGTTAAAACAAGGAGAAAATTATGACTAATCCACCGTATGACCTGATCATATTTGGTGCTACCAGCTTTGTTGGGCAAATCCTGAGCAAATATCTGGCTGAGTATTTGTCAAGCTCAACAGAAACCTTGCGCTGGGCCATTGCAGGACGTTCCCAAGCCAAGCTGCAAGAGGTTAAGGCCTTACTGGGTACGGCTGGCCAGTCTGTGCCAATTATCATTGCGGATGCCAGCAACGAAGTCCAGCTCAAGCAACTTTGCACCCAAACCCGGGTGGTGGTTTCTACAGTTGGGCCATATGCGCTGTATGGTGAACCCCTGATCAGGGCATGCGTTGATAGTGGAACCGACTATTGCGATCTGACTGGCGAAACCCAGTGGATTAAAAAGATGATTGAACGCTATGAACCTGCTGCCCAGCAGTCCGGTGCGCGCATTGTGCATTGCTGTGGTTTTGACTCTGTACCTTCTGACATGGGTGTTTATTTCCTGCAACAACAGGCCATGCAACAATGGGGCGTGCCTGCCACCCAGGTCAAGATGCGGGTTAGAACCCTAAAAGGCGGTGCATCGGGCGGAACAGTAGCCAGCCTGCTCAATGTGGTGCAGGAAGCAGCGGCTGATCCGGCACTCCGCAAGCAGCTGCTGAATCCTTACATGCTGTGCCCTGACCATCACGGCTCTATGACGCGACAGCATTTTGTCAAATCGGCCGAATATGACCCGGACTTTAAGGCATGGATTGCGCCTTTTGTCATGGCTGCCATTAATGAGCGCGTGGTGCATCGTTCCAATGCTCTTTCTGGCGATGCATATGGTAAAAACTTTAGCTATAACGAAGCAATTCTTACCGGCGATGGCTTAAAAGGTCGTTTAAAAGCCACAGGTGTGGTGGCAGGCCTTGGCGCGTTTATGCTCGGTGCAGTCAGCAAACCGGTTAGCCAGCTTATGGAACGTTTTCTCTTACCCAAGCCCGGTGAAGGCCCAAGCATAGAGGAACAATTGTCAGGCCGTTTTGATTTGCGCTTTTTTGGCCAAACAGATGCCGGACAAACCATACGGGTCAAGGTTACTGGTGATCGTGATCCGGGTTATGGCTCTACTGGCAAAATGCTGGGTCAGGCGGCTATTGGTTTGGCACTGGATCATGGACAAGGTGACAAAAAAACGGGCCGTCAAGGTGGCTTCTGGACACCGGCTACCCTGTTTGACGCACGATTTATTGAGCGCTTAACCCGGCATGCTGGCTTGCGTTTTGAACAGGTATAGCAGCCTTCTGTTTGCTATCCATGGACAGGTAGGCATTATCCAGCGCATAGGGAATCACATTCCCACAAGTTGATCAACCCACTGAATGAATCAATGGAATGGACCAACAATAATGCGCTGCGCCAAGGCTTACCAGTCATCCAGCATGACACCAAAATAATCCCAGCCATACACAATAAGGCTAATAATAAATGTCAGTGCAATCACTGCCAGACCGTAGGGAGTTTTCTTTTTGATGGACTGTTGATCTGTGCCCTGCTGGCTTTTAACCAAGCGCTCCGCAGGATGAATCAATGCCGTTTTATGGTTGTCCCCATAGCTATAAATGACTTCCATAAATTCATCCAGCAACGCGCCATCAAGCAGATAGGGATTAAATGTGCTCCAGCGATGCTTGTTGATAAAATCCTGAATCTGGGTTTCTGTAACAACACAAACCATGCTCCAGCTATTAAATCTGGACTCAACATTGGCTTTGTCATAAATCAGCTTCTGATTATGGTGATAGGGATAGGTCATTACCGTCTGCTTTAGCTTGTCCATCCCCCCATGCCTGCTTTCAAAGCAATGGAAAATGTAGCTATCACCATACAATAACAGGCCAGTCACTTCATCACGGACATGATAAGCAATGCCATCCTCCCTAAACTGCCGGATAGTCTCTGCCGTATCAATCAGTTCTGCACTGATCGTGCTGATAAATACTACACGCTCACAACTTTGCATATGCTCAAGGCTCTATCTAACGTCTTTTCTTATTGGCTGTAATACTATATGACAAGAAAGCCTGAAAAATGAATGAAGTACACATTTCATTTACTTTCTTTTTATAAAACTTAACCTAAATTTTAAACGCTTAGTGAGCTTGCCATTTGATTGAGGACAATGACGAATTATTGAAAAATACGAACAAAAACATCAGCAATACAAAAGCAACCCCGACCATAAACACCACAAACTTGCGACTGGTCACCTGCCCTGATTCATCGCCGGGGTAAATCATATTGTTCCATGGGGTCAACCGGGTAATTTTTATAATCTCAATGCTGGTATTAATAGTAAAATTTCCATTAGGAACAATGGTTTTACCTTTTAAAAATTCACGGATTTTTCCTAACACAAACTCATTGATTAAGTTTTTAATGGCTTCATCGGTGAGCTGATCACTAACAATGATGCTGCCTTTACCCGCAGATTTTTTAAATCCGCTAATTTCAAAACTGTACCTAAAAACAATTTTTTCTTTTTGGGCATGCGACATCTCAGGTTGTTCACCAGTCATTGTGTTTGCCTTAAGGAGTTCACTAAAAGGACGGATGCTACACGATATATTGGCATACTTAATAATCCAACAATAAATATTAGTTAATATTTGTTTCTATTGACTGTCACAAAGCCTGTCCACCACTACAGGATACGAATAATCATTGTGAGTTTACCGGGTAATATAAAGATGTCCTGCATGGCAAAAAACACCAGCACCGTATTGTCATCCGTGCCAAATTTATTCGTGTTATTAAGCATAAATGCTATTTAATTAATTAATGCCATTGATGGCTTACCGTGCTTGATAGCGACTGCAAGCCACTTAGCCGCTGTGCCGTTATCCTTAATGTGAAGCAAATTTGAAATCATGCAACCGGATGAGCAGTAATGTCATTGCTTTATGAAGTTGCGCCAGCATGGTAGTGGCATAAGGTGCTTACAGGCGCGTTGCAAGCATGGAGTTAGCTGCAATATATTTTAAATTTCAGACTATTCACTGCCTGTTTTCATCAACAGACAATGGTTTTTTAAAATGAAACAAAAGCTATTAAATAAGCTTTTGTTCCATCAGTTTTTAGCGTTTTAGGCCTTTTTTACACCAACCCAGGCAAAGTTGGCCGGAGCGAAATCCAGTGTAATTTTCTGGCTTATTTTAAGGTCTCTTAGGCTCACCACATGGATGGCCTTGGCCGTTGCATCACTCACCAGAATGTCATTGGTGCTGGCATTAAGGCTGATTTTACCCAGACTCACGTCTTTATCCAGCACCTTAATGCTGGCCTTGTGCGTCCATGTTGCTGTCTCAATGACATGCAGGTTACCCGTATTATCCATAATCACCAGATGCTGGCCTGTCTGATCCATAACATGCTGTAGGCGGGCCACGGGCTTACCCTCGGCGTCTTTAATACCTGCCGACCAGTCAAGCTCACGGCTGGTTTTTGCTACAGGGTCAATAACAAATGCCTGAAGATTACCGGTTGCAAAAGCCACAAACTGCTTGAGTTTAGAATGACCTGCAATAGTGGTGATTCTTACATTAACCGGAATTTTATAATCTGCAAATTCATTGTTTTTTTGCTGCACGACCAGTACGCCATCTTCACAGCCAAATGCAGAATAGTCCTGATTAGAACCCGCCCCATGCAGCTTGCTACAGTCGGTTGCAAACTGTTTTTCAAAGTGAAAATGGTCATTATGCAACTCATATAAGGCCAGTTTACTTAAAGTGGTTTCACCAGCAGCCAGATAACTGCTCAACACATAATTGCCTCTGGGTTCTGCCACACCATGATGCTTTTGTGGTAAGGGCTGGTAGGCAACCACCTTACCGGATTTCAGGCTGTTATCTGTTAACAGGTCAAAACTGGAGGTCAGGCTGTCACTGCCATCATAAAAAATAGCAGCCTGTCCATTAAATGAACGGTAGTGATTGGGTGTTGGGCCAGTCAGGGCCAGAGGTAATAAGGCAGGTTTGTCTTTATCAATGTGATCATCATGCTGATAGATGCCCCCATCAACAAACTTGGTAATGTTATCTGCACGTGCAATCAGGACGGCATAGCGATGGTCAGGGCTGGAATAGACAGCATTAGGTACAGATTTTAGCGGTAATTCACTGGCCAGTTTTTGATCATCCAGATCATAAACATAAGCCATTGGATTGGCAGAATCGCTATTGGTAATAACCAGTCGTCCCAAGGTGGTGTTATTTTCTTGATGCGGTACATCAGGCTGGTTAGCCGTATTGTCATTATTGTTGCTGTCATTGCCACAGGCAGCCAATATCATCATGGCGGTCAGCAAGGGCAATCTGATGGCGGCTTTTTTTACCTTAGAATTTAACACGTTAATCTCCAGTTTAATGACCCATAAAAAGATATGTTATAACATAACAATTAATTCATATTTTCTAGTATTTTTCTAAAAAATTAATTTTTAAGTTTGGCTTAAGTTTTTATTGTCGGTTAATCTGCTGGAAGTTGCGGTTTGACTCTGTTTTGGTTGACTGATAATTTTTTAAAACAAGCTGATTATTTTTGATTTAAATAAAACTAGCAACTCACTAGCCATCAGGTTCTGGCGTGCCTGTCGTAATGATGCAGCCTGCCCGCGCCCTCTGGCTTCTGCCACCGCTTCGGCATAATTACTAAACAGTACCGTGAGCAATAAAAGCAGGGTAACGATGAAGCCAAATGTAAAATCTGTCCAACCGGCCACAGTGGCTATCAGTGTAATGAGTGTGCCCAGCCAGACCAGTGCCATCACTGGATTTTTAATCATGTGCTGGGGTGCAAGTTTAAGGAAAGCCTGTTTTAGTGCGTATGCGTCTACAAGGGAATTTAATGTATTCATGGTCTAATGCCTTTTGATCCAGTACGGATAAGCCTGATGGGTTAAACAGATTTTTTTAGACTTTAGCTGCCAACCAGCAACACGTGATCTGCAACAGGTCCAAGCACCAGTACCGGCATAAATTGCAGCAGGGTTAAAATCACCACAATCGCAACCAGCGTTAAGGCAAAGGTTGGGGTTTCAACTTGCAGGCTACCGGTACTTTCAGGCGCGTGTCGTTTACCGGCCAGACTCGCCGCAATCAGCAAAGGAATAATCAAGGCAGGATAGCGGCCAAGCAGCAGGACAATACTACAACTCAAATTCCACCACAGCGTATTGTCACCAAGGCCCTCAAACCCTGACCCATTATTGGCAAATGCGGAAACATACTCATAGAACACCTGACTGATGCCGTGAAAAGCGGGATTAGAGTGGACGGTAATGGCGGGGAACCATAGCGTTACTGCGGTAAATCCCAAAATAACCAGTGGTTGCAGCACAATCAGCACTGCCAGTAATTTAATTTCATAGGCTTCAATCTTGCGGCCAAACAATTCGGGAGTACGGCCCGTCATCAGCCCAGCCACAAATACTGCCAGCAGCAAATACACGATAAACTGCTGCAAGCCACAGCCCACACCACCCCAGATGGTATTAATCAGCATATTGGACAACGCCACCAAGCCAGTCAGCGGTGCTGCCGAATCGTGCATCATATTGACCGAGCCATTATTTACCTGCGTGGTTAGTGCCAGCCATAACGCAGAAGCATCTGCACCAAAGCGTACCTCCTTGCCTTCCATGAGTGACATGCTATGGCTGGTGGCTGAATAACCTTCTGACCACAAAGCAAGACCTGTTGAAAGCACCGACATCAGCAACATACTGCCCAGTACCATCAGCATGAATTTTTTACGCTGGGTGAACTTGCCAATCATAAATATCACTGACATGGGAATGAGCAGGATTGCCAGTAATTCCAGCATATTGGAAAGCGGGGTTGGATTTTCCAGGGGCACTGCACTGTTTGGCCCATACCAGCCACCGCCATTACTGCCCAGTTGCTTGCTAGCCACCATAGCTGCCACTGGCCCTAACGGAATTTTCTGGTCGTTTGGCTCAGCCTGCTGATCCAGCACCTGTACTATTGGCCCACCTGCAAACGTTGATGGCACTCCCTGACTGGTTAGCAAAAGCGCCCAGATTACACATAAGGGAATTAAAAATCGGCACGCTGGACGAATGACATCAGCCCAGAAATTGCCCACATTAACAGGCACTTCAGTTGTAGGTCGCGCATGGCTGTTAAGCGAGTTTTCTACAGCCTCATTCTGATCAGCCGTGTTTTGGGGATGGCGGTAAAATAAGCCCCGTAAGGTAGCAACCACCAAAGCCAGACCCATCATGGGTGTAATGACCTGTAATCCCACAATTCCTGTCATTTGTGACAGATGAGAAAGCTGGGCCTGACCGGAATAATGCTGCTGGTTGGTATTGGTTAAAAAAGAAATACTGGTATGCAGGGCCAGATCCCAGTTCATGTTGGGGGCATCGTTAGGGTTAAGTGGTAGCCATTGCTGGGTCATAAAAATGCCGCAAACCACCAGCAGTAACAACAGGCTACTCATTAGAAATGCATTAATATAATGGCGGACAGACATACCCGATTGTGGGTTAACCCCTAAAATCCGGTACACAGGTTGCTCAAACCAGCAAAATAACCTGTCCGTTTTCATAGGCCTGCCCTGCATTACGGCAGCCAGATAATTCCCCAGCGAATAAGCCAACAAGATGGCTAAACAAAAAACAATAAGAGTTACCCACATTTCTACACCTGATTATTCGCAGGAAGTTTTCCTACAAATCAGTATGAAAAATCAGGTCGTAAATTCTCTATATTGAAAAAAGGCTTTGGCGTAAATTCTGCGTAAAATTGATAATCCTGACTGCTTCTAACTTGCCGCTATAGTGTTATTACGGCTCAAAGGTTGAATCAGGGATCATTAATCAGGCCAGACAAGATTTTGAGAAAAATTTGTCCAGTTTTTTATGAGGTATTAGGCAGATTTTTAGTTCTAATTACCAATATCATCCGTTGGATAATGACTAAAACAAAAGGAAAAAACAGCCGGATTTCATTCCAGCATATCAAAATGCACAAGACAATAAAAAGCCCGGAAGCAATGATACCAATGCTTCTGGGCTTAAATTAAGATGTCCCTCCAGTTTAAAGGGACGCCTTAATACTGCTATTTTAATTAGCAGCTATAGTACATCTCAAACTCAACAGGGTGAGTTGTGGTGTTCAGGCGACGTACGTCTTCCATTTTCAGCTCAACATACGCGTCCAGCATTTCCTGGGTGAACACACCACCTTTAGTGAGGTAGTCATGATCCGCTTTCAGTGCATCCAATGCCATTTCCAGGCTATGGGCAACGGTTGGGATCTTGGCTTCTTCTTCAGGCGGCAAGTCATACAGGTTCTTGTCAGCTGCTTCACCCGGATGAATCTTGTTCTGGATACCATCAATACCAGCCATTAACAGTGCAGCAAAGCACAGGTACGGGTTGGCAGTAGAATCCGGGAAACGCGCTTCAATACGCTTGCCTTTCGGGCTGGATACGTAAGGAATACGGATAGAGGCAGAACGGTTTTTCGCAGAATAAGCCAGCATGATCGGGGCTTCAAAATGCGGAACCAGACGCTTGTACGAGTTGGTTGACGGATTGGTAATCGCATTCAGTGAACGTGCGTGCTTGATCACACCGCCAATGAAGAATAGCGCCAGTTCAGACAAACCAGCATATTCATCACCCGCAAACAGGTTTTTGCCGTCTTTGCTGATGGACATGTGAACGTGCATACCTGAACCGTTATCACCAACGATTGGTTTTGGCATGAAGGTTGCGGTTTTGCCAAACTGATGCGCAACATTCAAAATGGCATATTTAGTGGCCTGAACTTCGTCACCCTTGCGAACCAGCGTGTTAAAGCTTACACCAATTTCAGACTGGCAAGAGGCCACTTCGTGGTGCTGCACTTCAACTTTGCCTTCGCCCAGAATGGCTTCAATGGCATCACACATGGCAACACGCAGGTCATGCGCGCTATCAACTGGAGGAACCGGGAAATAACCACCCTTAACACGAGGACGGTGACCAGTGTTACCAGCTTCGTAGTCTTTGTTGGTAGACCAGGCTGCTTCTTCAGCATAAATAGTATGACGCGCACCTGACATATCGATGTCAAATTTTACTTCGTCAAATACAAAGAATTCTGGTTCTGGACCAAAGAATGCAGTGTCGCCAATACCGGTAGACTTTAAATACTCTTCAGCGCGACGAGCAATGGAACGTGGATCACGGTCATAACCCTGGCCAGTTGAAGGCTCGATCACGTCACAGGTAACCACAACAGTGGTGGCTTCAAAGAACGGGTCGATAAAAGCAGTTTCAGGATCTGGACGCAAAATCATGTCAGATGCTTCAATGCCTTTCCAGCCAGCAATGGAAGAACCGTCAAACATTTTGCCATCTTCGAAGGTATCTTCATCGACAGTGCCAGCCGGGAAAGTAACGTGTTGTTCTTTACCGCGCGTGTCTGTAAAACGAAAATCGACCCACTTGGCCTCGTGCTCTTTAATTAAGTTGAGGACTTTATTTGCCATGCTCACTTTGCTCCAGTATTGCCCAGTATTGGGTAACTGCACCCTGTAGGTGCGCCTTACAAATTTAATACCTGATATATTAGCAAAAGCCATACCAATTTTCTTTAAAATTCATAAGTTAATAAATTTAAAAGAAATATTTGTTGAGGGCCTAAAAATAATACGCCACAAATTATACGCACTCTTAAAAAAAATGCACCATCTGCCATCATTAATTCTGTTATTGCAGTAAAAGGTTTTCTATAGCACCAAAAAGGTGCAAAATTCCAATATTTATTATAAAAAATCAATGAAGGCTGGCCCTAATACAGCGCATTGCAGTATTTCCCTGCCACCTACCCTAGTAAATTTATATTTTTATCATATAAATTAGTAAATTGAGCCTTTATTATTTCAGCTCCCTTTTTGATGTTTACATGAATATTGCACCAAATTGGCTCATCTCTAAAGGTAAGCTGTTGAGCAAGACCGTAGCAAAACGCCTACCGGATTGAAAATAGCGTATTTAGGCCCCATATAAATAATAGAAAATCCCCTAATTGATTCAAATACGGTGAGTTAAAACCATCGTTGATCAAGTTCACAACTGGAGATAAATATGGCTGGCGGCTGGGCACATGATGGCGCAGAACAGGAACAAATCGAAGCAACAGTAAATGATGCATTGCAACGGGCCAGACATGCCATTCCATCAGGCCCGAGTGCAGAAACTTGCGAGGAATGCGACAAGCCTATCCCTAAAGCACGCCAGCTTGCCCTGCCCGGTGTGCAGCATTGTGTAGCATGCCAAAGCAAGCTTGAAGCCCATGCCAGAAAGTTTGAACTATTTAACCGTCGTGGCAGCAAGGATAGCCAGTTGCGTTGAATAAGCTTCAAATCCATAGCGCGACATTGTTGGGTTTAAAGATTTAAACATAATGACATAACTGTTAAGATAAGAGCTTCAAGGGTGTTGTTTGAAATACCCTTGACCCTGTGGATTCCTCAACAGGCATTCCGACCTCTTTAGATGAAATAAATTTTCTGTTTTCATAAGGTTGCAAATACGATGCTTCTGATGCTCGATAATTATGACTCGTTTACCTACAACATTGTCCAGTATCTTGGTGAGCTGGAGCAGGATGTCAAGGTTATTCGTAATGATCAGGTGACCATTGAGCAGATTGAAGCATGGCAGCCACAATACATTGTGATTGGCCCTGGCCCCTGCTCGCCCACTGAAGCCGGAATTTCACTGCAGGCCATTCACCATTTTGCCGGTAAAATTCCCCTGCTGGGGGTTTGTCTGGGCCATCAGGCCATTGGGCAGGCCTTTGGTGGTGCTGTGGTGCGTGCGCGCGAAGTCATGCATGGCCGTTTGTCTGCCATGTATCATGCCAATGCTGGAATGTTTAAGGGCTTGACCAGTCCCTATCAGGCCACGCGCTATCACTCTCTGGTGGTGGATAAAACCACCCTGCCGGACTGTCTGGAAGTTACTGCATGGACCCAGACTGCGGATGGCCAGCGCGATGAAATTATGGGTTTGCGGCATAAAACCCTGCCCATTGAAGGGGTGCAGTTTCACCCTGAATCCATTTTAAGTGAACATGGCCATCAGTTGCTTAAAAACTTCATTGATGAATATGCCTAAGGGGTAGCACATGGACATTCAAACTGCCCTGGATCAGGTTGTACGTCATATTGACCTTTCCCAGTCTGAAATGGGCGATGTGATGCGCGTGATCATGACAGGTGAAGCCACCAGTGCCCAGATTGGCGGGCTGCTGGTCGGCCTGCGCATGAAAGGGGAAAGTATTGACGAAATTACCGCAGCGGCCCGGGTAATGCGTGAGCTGATGCTACCGGTTCAGGTGTCAGATTTGCCCCACCTGATTGATATTGTCGGTACAGGCGGTGATGGCCAGCATTTGTTTAATGTGTCCACTGCGGCTGCCTTTGTTGCTGCCGCTGCCGGTGCTTCGGTGGCCAAACATGGTAACCGCGGGGTTTCCAGCAAATCCGGCAGTTCCGACCTGCTGGAACAGGCCGGTATCAGACTGGATTTAACGGTTACCCAAACTGAACGGTGTATTCGCGAAATTGGCGTAGGGTTTTTATATGCCCCCAATCATCATGCTGCCATGCGCCATGCCATTGGTCCACGCCGTGAGCTGGGCATGCGTACCCTGTTTAATTTGCTGGGACCCTTGACCAATCCGGCCGGTGCCCAGCGCCTGGTAGTCGGGGTTTTTAACCAGCGGCTTTGCCGGCCGCTGGCCGAGGTACTGCGCCAGCTGGGAACAGTGCATGCGCTGGTGGTACATTCCAGGGATGGCCTTGATGAAATCAGCCTTGCCCAAACCACGTATGTGGCCGAGTTAAAAGACGGCAGCATTACCGAGTGGGAATTTGTGCCGGAAGACTATGGCATTGCAAGCCAGAGCCTGATTGGTCTGGATGTTGCAAATTCCCGGCAGAGTCTCAAGCTGATCAGGGATGCCCTGGGGCGCAATAAATCAGATGCAGGTGAAAAAGCTGCCAACATGATCACACTAAATGCCGGCGCTGGGATCTATGTCTCAGGATTAAGCCCTACGCTTGCACACGGAATCAGCTTGGCCCAGGACATCATTTATGGCGGGCAGGCTTTGGAAAAAATGTCAATTTTAGCTGAATTTAGCCAGAGTCTGACTCAGTCAGTCAACCTCCAGCCCTGACAGAGCGCTGGCGTCCATTTGACCAGCAGTTGTTATGATCACTTTATTTTAGGACTTGAATGGATATGGTACGGACAGAAGACACTATTCTTGCAAAGATTGTCGCCCGTAAACGTGAAGAAGTTGAGTTGCGCGAGCAAAAACTGTCGCTAAATGAGCTGGAACAACAGGCAAAGCTTGCCTCACCTCCGCGCGGTTTTGCCAGGGCATTGCAAGGCAAAAAACCTGCTGTCATTGCTGAAATCAAAAAGGCCTCTCCCTCACAGGGTGTGATCCGGGCAAACTTTAAACCCGCAGAAATTGCAACCCAGTATGAAAAAGCCGGGGCGGCCTGCCTGTCGGTACTGACCGACATTGATTTTTTTGCCGGCAATGACCAGAACCTGAAACTGGCGCGCAGTGTAAGCAAACTGCCGGCCTTGCGTAAGGATTTTATGATTTCGCCTTACCAGATTATTGAAAGCCGTGTGCTGGAAGCGGATTGTGTACTGTTAATTGCTGCCTGCCTGTCCGACGACCAGATGCAGGAAATGGCCTCACTGGCGTATGAACATGGCATGGATGTACTGGTTGAAGTCCATAACCATAGTGAGCTGGATCGCGCCTTGAAGCTGCCCGATTCTGCCATTATTGGCATCAACAACCGCAACCTGAAAAACTTTGCAGTTAGCCTGAATGTCACGCTGGGCCTAAAACAGTATGTGCCCAATGACCGTATGCTGGTCACTGAAAGCGGTATTAAAACCCGGAATGATGTAGACCTGATGCTGGCCAATGGCGTTAACAGTTTTCTGGTGGGCGAAAGCTTCATGCGTGAGGAAAATCCGGGTACTGCCTTAACCCAGTTGTTTGGCCAACCTAAAAATATCAGTAGTTCTATGTAATTACTGATTGCCTGAATTTAGGCAAATTGAATATCCTGTTTTAATCGTTTGGCCCCTTTTCTGGCTTGCCTGCTATTTGGTTTGCTGACCAGGGGCCTGCTTTTTGATGGCATAAAAGGCATACTATGGCTAAATCCTCCTCCTTCAATCAGGACACACAACAGGCTTTACGGGAATTAAAGCAGCAACTTAAAGCTGCGCCGGTTTCTGCTACAGCCGCATCTGCCAAGACTACTCCTATTCAAACCGCATCCAGCAAGAGGGCACAAGAAACCCCGGATGATGACAAGCTGTTTGCGCAGGCCATGCGTGGCGTTAGGCCCATAAAAACCGATGAAACGCCTGTACCTGCCACTGCTAGGCCAAAAAAACCCAGCGCGCAGATTCTGGCACGGCGTGCTGCAGCCGTGGGTGTAGATGAAGCAGGCATGCAGGGCATTTCCGATACGCAGGCCATGCTAAATCCGGTAGCCAGTGAAGCCGTTTTAAGCTATCGGCTAGCCACCTTGCAGCATCGTATTTTTGAGCAGTTAAAAGCAGGCAAGCTGCGCTGGTATGAAGCCGTTGACCTGCATGGCTGTACTATTGAAGAAGCCCGCAGTGCGGTACTGCAAATTATTGAAATGGCACGACAAGCCAATGAAAATGTGATCAAGATTGTACATGGCAAAGGGCCACAAGCCATTTTGAAGACTTATGTGAATGGTTGGTTGCGTCAACACCGCGAAGTACTGGCGTTTGTTAGTGCACCAGCAGAACAGGGTGGAACGGGTGCTGTGCTGGTATTGATTAAGCGCGCTGAGCGCCAGTCTAGTGATGACAAAGCCAATCCGGCCAAGCCAAAAGCACGTTGACTACCATAACCGGATGGCTAAACTTTGAAAAAATAGCCTGAGCTGACCATATTCTCACTTTAGCTTTTTCTAATGTTGCCTTTTTCTGGTATCACTTTTTTCTGGTATAATGAGCCCCCTCAATACCAGTAAGCCTTGTCCTGCCACTCGTAACCAAGACAAATTGCAGGCCAAACTTGGTTTCTGCCAGACCCAGCTTCTGACAAGACTGCTTTTCTGCCAAATTAGGTGATCTGACACAATGACTATGCAACAATCTTACGCCAATATCATTTCTGCCATTGGTGAAGATTTAGAACGTCCAGGACTGCTTGATACCCCTGCCCGTGCTGCCAAGGCATTCTCGTTTTTGACGCATGGCTATAACCAGTCGCTGGATGAAGTCACCAACAATGCGGTATTTCCATCCACCAACCGTGAAATGGTACTGGTTAAAGGCATTGAATTTTACTCCCTGTGCGAGCATCACTTATTGCCATTTATGGGGCAGGCACATATTGCCTATTTACCCAATGGTCATGTGCTGGGTTTGTCAAAGTTTGCCCGCATTGTTGATATGTATTCACGTCGCTTGCAGATTCAGGAAAACCTGACCCAGCAAATTGCACAGGCGGTAATGGATGCGACTGGGGCTCGCGGTGCAGCCGTGGTGATGGATGCCGCGCACATGTGCATGATGATGCGTGGCGTGCAAAAGCAGCATTCCAGCACGCGTAGTGTGTCTATGCTGGGTGAATTTTCCACCAATACACAGGCACGTCAGGAATTTTTAATGGCTGTACCCGGTGAAAACATTTAGCCTACAAATCATTCCGGCACTGCTGCAAACTCAATTTTTGCTGACCCGCTGCATCAAAGTTATCAGGATTTAACCAACGCCGTAGGGCGTGTTCATATTGCGGCCATTCACTATCCAGCATAGAAAACCAAGCTGTATTGCGATTATGGCCTTTCACCACCGTGGCCTGCCGGAATAATCCTTCATATTTAAAACCCAGCCGCAACGCCGCCTGTTTGGAAGGAAGATTAAGATCATTACATTTCCACTCACAGCGACGATAATCCAGCGCAAATACCTGCTGCATCAATAAAAACAGAGCTTCAGTCGCTGCCAGTGTGCGCCGTAAGCCTAACGAATAATAGACATGGCCAATTTCTATGCTACCTGCTTTGCAATCTGCCCGCATCAGCGCACACCAGCCCTGAATTTGCCCGCTTGTAAAAATACCATATAACAGTAAGTCTTCAGCCAAAATGATTTGAAGCCAGTTGTTAAACAGTGCTTGCGAGGCAAACGGCCCATATGGCAAATACGTCCAGCATGACGCATCCGGCTCCTGATTGACTAACGCCCACAGCGCATCGGCATGTTGCTCAAAGCTCACAGGAATAAGCTGGCTATGCTGTCCGTTAAGCAGCTGCGGTAGTGGCTTGGTAGCACCTTGCCAGTTTTCCAGCAATTGACCAACGGGTTGCCCAAATGGATTGAATTCAGTGTATAAATGTGGCACGAGTATTTTATTCATTATAAAAATCTTTAGGTTAAGAGTTGACTTGTTAAAACAGCCTAGGCTAGGGAATTTTTTATCGAGCCTAGATAGATAATATGTTTTAAGGATTCTACCGGATTCAAAATTCGATCTGATTAAATTTTTAAATGATGCAAATGCTGGCTATAGAATATGCTGATCGACCCCGTATGACTGCGCCAATACTTTTTAGCTACTACACAACATCAACATAAATAAAGCAGGACTTTAATAGCATAGCTGAATCCTAAAAACGGTTTTTAATTGGACAGTTCAATATGAAAAAATTATTTTTAGCATCTTCCTTTGCTGATGTTAGCAAATACTTTGTTGATTTCATTGGCGATAATGTGCAGGGCAAAACTGTTACTTTTATTCCAACGGCTAGTAATCTGGAAGAAGTGAATCATTACATGCAAAACGATAAGCTGGCCTTTGAAGAACTTGGAGTGATCGTTGATGAACTGGATATCGCCATCGCTCCATTATCCTTAATTGAGCAAAAAATTACTTTGAATGATTATATTTTTATTGGCGGCGGCAATACATTTTACTTATTACAAAAGCTCAAAAAATCAGGTGCAGACCAGATAATTATTCAGCAAATCCAACAAGGCAAGCCTTACATTGGTACATCAGCCGGCAGTGTCATTGTCGCGCCTGATATTGATTATATTGGTTTGATGGATGAAAAAGATAAGGCACCGCTACTGACAGATTATACTGCTTTAAATATGGTGGACTTTTATCTGCTTCCACATTATGGCAATCTGCCATTTAAGGAAACCGCTGAACAAACCTTGAATCGCTACCAACATCAGCTTTCTTTATATCCCATTAGTAATACGCAGTTTATTAAAGTAATAAATAATGAGGTTGAAATTGGCGGCACTGCATAACTATAACGTCAGTCAATCAATGCTGATAAATCAGCGCAAGCGCCAGCTCCCTGTAGCATCCCGCTTACCCATCACTGCCAGCACCAGCACCAGACTTAACGTGAGCAGCAAATACCACGACCCCAGCTTGCCCCAGCCGACCATGTGCCATTGCGTAGCCTGTGATGGATAACGCCAGATATTGGCAAAGGTAGCAATGTTTTCAGCCAGCCAGACGATAAATGCCAAACTCAGCAATAGCGGTAAAAAAGGAAGCTGATGCTGTTGTTTTTGCTGCGTTTTTTGCTGAATGGAAAATAACAACCTCGTTTTCCAGAATAAAACAACCGATGCTACAAACAGCACATTACGGATATCCGGAATAAAAAACTTGGTAAAAAAGTTGGCATACGACAATACCGCCAGTAAACCAAGCCATTTTAAACTGGGCAAATGCACAAAAGAGGCTTGATATAAACGCAGGCTACGCGCCAGAAAACTGCCCACTGCCGAGTACATAAACCCGGCAAATAACGGCACATTGGCAATTCTGAACAGAGCTTGTTCTGGATAATGCCATGAACCAATTTTCGGGTGGGTTAAAAATAGCTCCATCAGCATGGCCATCGCATGGAAAATGGCAATAACCCAGACTTCACGCGCGGTTTCCAGCTTGAAATACACCAGAAATACCTGAATGAGCAAGGCATAGGCCAGCAAGGCATCGTAGCGATAAATTCCGGCAATTGGCCAATGCATTTGATGGGTAACCACAAAGGCCAGTAGCAGCAGGATACCAAATAGTGCAGCATACAAGCTCAGTATGCTGCCATTGATTAAAGTTCTTAACACGTTAGAAAAATTTATACATTAGCTTGAAAGATTTCATTGCTGTATTCATGCACGGCATCCACAAATATACCTGCATGCTCCGGGTTCACCCATTGGGTAATCCCATGTCCCAGATTGGCCACATAACCGGTATGAATGCCGTCTGCATAGGCATCTTGCAGCATGGCTTTCACTGCCGCCCGAATCCGTTGCGGTGAGCCGTACAATGTGCTGGGGTCAAGATTACCCTGCAAAGCCACCCTGCCCTGAACCGTCTGGCGGGCAATGCTTAAATTGGTTGTCCAGTCCAGCCCCAGTGCATCTGCGCCACTATCCAGCATTTGCGGTAACCATTGCCCGCCGCCCTTGGTAAACAGGATGACCGGAACACGGCGTCCATCATGTTCCCTGATTAAACCCTGCACAATTTTTTTCATGTAGTTTAAGGAAAATTCCTGATATTCACAATGGGCCAGTGCACCGCCCCAGCTATCAAAAATCTGAACAGCCTGTGCGCCTGCGCGAATCTGGGCATTTAAATATTCAGTGACGGCAATGGCCAGCTTATCCAGTAAGGCATGCAGCAGTTCTGGCGATTGATACAACATGGTTTTACTGTGCTGAAACTCCCGGCTGCTGCCGCCTTCAATCATATAGGTTGCCAGTGTCCACGGACTGCCGGAAAAACCAATCAGCGGAACCTGCCCACCCAGTGCTGAACGGATGGCTTTGACCGCGTTCATCACATAATCCAGCGACACCTCCGGATTGGTCCATTCAAGCTGGGCAATGTCAGTTTCAGTACGCACTGTTTTTCTAAATTTTGGCCCTTCACCCACTTCAAAATACAGGCCCAGTCCCATCGCATCGGGAATGGTTAAAATATCGGAAAACAGGATTGCCGCATCCAGCGCATAACGACGCAGCGGCTGCAAGGTCACTTCGCAGGCCAGATCGGTATTCTTGCACAGGCTTAAAAAATCGCCAGCCTGCGCACGGGTTGCCTTGTATTCTGGTAAATAACGGCCCGCCTGACGCATCATCCATACGGGTGTGCAATCTACCGGTTCACGTAATAGCGCTCGCAGGAAACGATCATTTTTGAGTGGCATCATTGAAGGATTCCTCACGGTAGCTTCTTAATTGGCAGGCTGAATTAAGTGGCAAATCATAGCAAACTGGCGGATAAATTAATAATTTTGCTTTGTATTTAAATGCAGTACTGTGTCGCAGGAAGCCTGTATATATTTACAGTTGCTCACTGCAAACTGTTGCAGGTTTTGTCATACTAGACCACTACATAGAAAGTTACATATTTTAGGAAAATTATGATGTTTGCTCGCTCGGCCTTAACAATTGCGCTTGCACTATGTTTAAGTCAACCTGCATTTTCGGCAGAAGATAACACTGATAAATCTGTAAAAATTACTACTGGCAACAGTACCGCTGGCAGCAATCGCACCACTGATAAAAATACCGTTGTCGCCAGTAATGATAACCTGAATGCGGCTGGCCAAAATTCTGCTGAGCAAGATGAACAGCGCCTTAAGCCTACCCTTGTTAATCAGATGTCAGATATTAACAGTGCATCGGGTAACGAACCTGACACCAGCAAGCCCGTGACGGCGCAAACTGAACGTGCACTGGAAAAAGCACAGGCTGTGGTTGAAACCCTCCCCGAAAACCCGACTGATCCGGTTAATGGTGCCGCCAGCAAAGCTAGTCAGGAAAAATCAGTTGAGGAATGGACACTGGATGGCTTAAATAACGCCAACTGGGTGAGTGATCTTGGCAAAGGTCAGTTTACCGAATACGCCAAGGCGCAGGTTTTGCTAAACCGTCACCATGCCTCACCAGGTGTGATTGATGGGATTTCCGGCAAAAACATGCTTAAAGCCATTTCTGCATTTCAGGTCATGAACGGCCTGCCTGCAACGGGTGCCCTGGATACCCAGACCTGGGATCTGCTTAGCGCTGGCCAAAGCAACGATGTATTCCAGAACTATACCATTACCCAGCAGGATATTGATGGCCCGTATGCAGCATCCATTCCCCATGATTATGCGGAACAGGCCAAAATGAAAGGGCTTTATTACACCCGCGTGACTGAAATGCTGGGCGAGCGTTTTCACATGGATGAGAACTTCCTGAAAAAATTAAACCCGGAAGCAACCTTTGCCAAAGTAGGTGAAACTATTATTGTCACCAATACCCGCGAAGATTTAAGCGATCCGGTAGCGCTGATTATTGCCCATAAAGGTGCAAAACAGGTGTATGCCTTTGACAGCAATAATAAAATGGTTGCAACCTATCCGGCTACCATTGGCAGCACTGACACGCCTTCCCCAAAAGGTACTTATCAGGTGAAAGCCATTGCACCCAATCCATGGTATGGCTATAACCCGAAAAACTTTGTGCAAGGCAAAAACATGAAGCCATTGTCACTACCACCGGGGCCAAACAATCCGGTAGGTAATATGTGGATTGCCTTAACCAAGCCTTCGTTTGGTATTCACGGTACGCCTGAACCTTCATTAATTTCCAAGACCGCCTCGCATGGCTGCATCCGTTTAACCAACTGGGATGCCAATGCACTGTCCAAGCGGGTTAAACCGGGCGTTACGGTGCGCTTTTTAGAATAAGTCACTGAACCTGATTTATTATCAGATCAATGCATAAAATCCTCCCTGATGGAGGATTTTTTTATACGTTATATTTTATTAATGGCTGTAATTTTTATAATTGGCTGCTTCGGATAACCCAAAAGGTGCATCAACCAGCTCAAACTGTTGCAGGCAAAACGGCAGCAGCCACAAATGCACTTTGGCATCCCGGATATGCTGAAATACAGCCTGTTCCACTGCTCGGCTAAACTGTGCAGTTTTGGGATAAATCAGGCAAACATTGCCGCCTTTTGGCAAATAAGCCGCCGCGTAGGCAAACATCTGGTACAGCTCCTGTTCATCCGGCTTAAGCTGGCTAAACGTGCTTCCACTTTTATTTTTCCATTTGCTGTCCAGCACGGCAATCGGCTGCTGCTCATCAAGCAATAACAAGTCGGGTTGCAGCTTTTGCTGGGGCTGATTATTAACTTGCAACAAGGCGGCAGTTTGCTGCTGCTTTTTAAGTTGCCAGTTTGCGGGCAACTGTTTTTGAAGCTGACACGCCACCATGTTTTCAAATAGTTTATTCATGTCGAACAGCAAACTAAAAGCTGGCTGCTGCCCGTGAGCAACCGAAGGGCTAAAACCATTAATGACTAAGCTTGCCCATTGCAGCGCACTGGCATAATACTGGCTATTGCGGTCCAGCCGGATAGCCGTAAAGTCATGCGCTGCTTGGCTGGAAGCTGGAATATGGGCCATGCGCTGTAAGCAGGCCTGTACTAAATGCTGGTTACTGGCAGTGTAAGTAATCCGGCCAAGACTATTTAAGGCCAGTCGTAGAATCCGGTTTTCTGGGCAATTGGCATGGTACTCATCATGCTCGCTATAAAAACATGCCTGATTACTATGGTTGTGCCGAACATGCTGCTGCATGCATAAGCGCCCACGCAGCACGCCTAGATTGTCTTGTACAGACTGATAATGCTGTTTTAGGCCATGCTGTACAACTTTTAAGATACTGGTTAATGCCTGCTGGACGAATAATTCCAGTAAAGGCATTTTGGCCAGTTGTACTAGCGCGTGCTGCGGCAAAATCTTAAACGGCATTTCTGGCAGGGCTTGCAGCATCTGCAACAACATAGACCGCATCTCAACTGGTGCATGTCCAGCCTGACCAGTTTTGGGCAAAATTTCCAGCACATAACCACACTTGCCCTGCACCACACCCACATATTGCCGGGTTTTTAAAACCGGGTGCTTGCCATGCCAGTCACGCGTTAGCCAAACTTGCGGCTGTTCCAGCGTTTGATTAAATAGCTCATCAAACAGCGCTTTGGGAATTTCACGTAAACCATTTACTGGCTTGACAACGCTGCCTGCCGCATATAACTGTTCATGCTCAAAGCACACAATATGCTGGTTTAGCATATGAGTTGGTAGGCCTGTAATTTTGTCAGGGCAGCTTTATTGATGACATAAGTAGCCTGCAAGGGCACATCTGGCATTTCACCAAACAATGCAATAGCCTGCTGTTCACTATGACCACGTTGAATAAATTGCAAGTCTACAGGCTTACGGTGATCATTCAGTACCAATCGGATTTTTTGCCAGTCATCAAAGAAGTACTCCTGCAATAGCGGAATAATTTTGTGCTGCATGACATCCTGCAAATCGGCAAAATGGTGTACTGCACAAAAAAATGCATGGCCCAGCTGATAATCCCGTCCCAGCAGCAACTCAATCCGTGCATTGATGGTTTGCAGCAACTGGCTTAAATCCAGCCCTGCAAGATCATTACCTGACGTGTTAGTAGGCAATGTCTGATTCAAAAGCGCATAATTCGGCTGCATTTCCACAAACTGAAAGCGCCGGCGCAAGGCAGTATCAATCGGGCTTAAGGAACGGTCAGCCGTGTTCATGCTGGCATAAATACTGACATTGGCCGGTACGCTAAATTTACTGTGTGAGTATGGCAAGATAACTTCCAGCGCATTGGGCCTGCCTTGCCGTTTGTCCAGTTCAATCAGGCTAATCAGCTCGCCAAAAATTTTGGACAGATTGCCACGGTTTATTTCATCAATAAACAAGGCATACGCATGCGCAGGATCAAGCCTCGCCCGCTCGCACAATTCCACAAAAATCCCAGACCGGATTTCATAGCGAATCTGGCTATTTTCTTCGTCATCCAGTACCGGACGCAAGCCCTCTACAAAATCCTCATAGCTGTAAGATTGATGAAAGGTGACAAAGCTATAGCGCTGAATTACCTCCGCGGCCTGTGCGCCACGCTCAATAATTTTCAGCAATTTGGCCAGATGGGCAATATCATCCTTGGCACTGGGCAACAAAAACCATAAGCCGGCGTTATCCTTATCAAACAGGGCAAGGCTGGAGCGTTTATCTGGATTGTATTTAACTGTACTGGAATCCAGCGCACTATGCCGCATCAACGTGCCCCAGATGGTCTGGCTTAGGTTTTCCTTGCGGTTGGTCAGTTGCACCTTACAGCGCATTAAAGGATGATTCAGAATCTCCGGCACACGCAGCAGTCGCTTTTCTTCCAGAAAAACCAGACAAATTACTTCGCGCCAGCTTAACGCTCGTATTTTTTCCGTTAAGAAGGTTTCATGATCCTGCTGCGCCAGTTGCTCGGTGTATTGCTGCTGTAACTGCTGCAACTGCCAGGTCTTACCTGTTCCGGGTGTGCCATAAAAAATCAGGTTAACCGCACTGGCATTTGGCAACACAGTCATGGATGTTGTCCTGTTTTTAGCCATGGGCCTTTTCCTGTTTACTCTTGATCCAGTCTATTTATATCAGGCAGGGATACCGCTATGAAAACGCAGCTCAGTGTCAGGCATGCTGATCAGTTCGGCTTCAAGCTGGCGAAAGGTTTCAACACGCGCACTAATGTCTTCCTTACTCATGGATTGTGCCAGCGTCAGGTAATCCTCAAAATGGCGCGATTCAGACTTAAGCAAATATTTATAAAATTTTGCCAGTTCATCATCCATATAGGGTGCCAATGCCGCAAAACGTTCGCAGGAACGAGCCTCCACAAATGCGCCGACAATCAATACATCAACCAGCGCCTGAGGTTCATAGGTTTTAATTTCCTTGCGCAAACGCCCCGCATAACGTCCCGCCGGGATGGCTTGCCATGCTTGACCGCGTTTTTGCATGATGTCCAGCACCTGCTCGTAATGCAGCATTTCTTCACGTACCAGTTGCGATAGTTTCACTTGCAGATCGGTATAAAAACCATAACGAAACATCAGGTTAATCGCAGTACTGGCCGCTTTTTTCTCGCAATTGGCATGATCCTGAATAATCAGGGGAATATTGCAAGGCTGACTGGCAGCATGCAACCACTGCGCAGGGGTAACACAGCCCAAAAAAGCCTGAACAGGTTGTAGTAAGACGTCGGTAGAACTCATAAGTGAACACATTGAAAATGCAAAAAATTAACGGTAAACAGCCTAGTGTGCGGCCTGTGCAATTGCCTGCTTCATATCCAGCACCGCCTGACGCAAACCCACAAAAACACTGTCGCTAATAATGGCATGCCCAATATTTAACTCATGAATATGCGGTAAGCGTGCAATGGCTGCTACATTGTGCAAGTTCAAGCCATGTCCGGCGTTCACAATCAGGCGGGCCGCAGCATAGTTTACCGCATCGGTAATGCGCTGTAGCTCATACGCCAGCTCGGTACCCGCTGCCTCGGCATAAGCGCCGGTGTGCAACTCAATGGTTGGCGCACCGCACTCAATGGCAGCATCAATCTGTAGCGGTTCCGGGTCAATAAATAATGAAACTTCACAGCCAGCCTGAGTAAGCCTGCGGGTTGCTGCCTTGATTTTCTGAATTTGTCCGGCAACATCAAGCCCACCTTCTGTGGTGAGTTCTTCACGCTTTTCAGGCACCAAACATACATGCTGCGGCCGAATCTGGCAGGCAAAATCCAGCATAAAATCAGTCACAGCAATTTCCAGATTCATGCGGGTTTTAAGCAGCGGATGCATTCTCACTACATCGTTATCCTGAATATGGCGGCGGTCTTCCCGCAAATGCAGGGTAATGCCATCCGCACCTGCTTCCTCACACAGCAAGGCCGCCTTTACCGGATCAGGATATGTGGTTCCCCGTGCCTTGCGCAATGTGGCCACATGATCAATATTGACACCCAGTAAAATGCTCATTGGCTTTGTCACCTTTATTTAAAAATATCGTGTTAAATGCTAAAAACCGATCTATTTGACCCAGCCTTTAAAAATACTTTAGGTTTTTCAGCACTTGGATTTTCAGGAACCTGACTGCTGGGCAATCCATAATTCCCGGCTTTTTAGGGGCTTATCGTTTAATAATATCGCCAGTGCTTTGCGATAAATCCGACTCAGCATAGCAATAACCTCAGCAGGTAATACCTGTTGGCTAAAGGCAAACTCCGGATTAGCCATGGCCAGTATATATTCACCCAGCTCACCCGAGTTATTGGGACTAAAGCCTTCATTGGGCGTAAAGCGATAAAGCTGCTGCGGCTGAATGGCTATGCCTAAAAAATCCTGTGCAAAATTGATTGCATAGCCCAGCTCAGCCAGTAGCACTGATTCAAACCGGCGTAATGCCGTCATCAAAACCAGATTGCTGGTATCTGGTACAGGCAGGTTTTGCAGTTCATCCAGTAATTGGCTATAGGCACCAAACGTATTGGGAATGGCTTCTTCCAGTGGCGCCAGTCTGACCAGCAACTCATTGGCATAAAAACCGGCAAACAGCGCTGAGCCCTGCAGGTTTTTAGGCGGGCCGACCCATTCAATTTTACTAAAGCTTTTTAAGGCAGACTTGCCTGAAGCATACAACAAGACAGGCTGGTATAAAGGAACCTGGCCTCCACGTACCACGCCATCAATCCGGCCAAATTCCAGTGAAAAAAAATGAACCAGTTTACTGTTTTCGCGATAAGCACGCTGGTGAAGCATAAACCCATGCAAAAGCTGCTGGCGCACTTTTATATTTCCATACTTAAGAAAACTATTCTGTTATTGCAGCATAAAACCGCAGCACACTCGTCTTAATTTTTGTCACTGTCTGGTCAAGGCTTAAGAATTAATTGTCCTGCTCATCGTCATCATCAGGAATGGCAGCACCGACCACAACACCAGTGCCTTTAACCACAGCCTTGGTCGTGCCATAAGCCACCTTCACTGGCACAGTGACAATTTTGGTGGCCAGACAGGCTTGCAGGCTCAGTGCTAAAGTCAGTATGGCTAACAAATTCACCCATTTCTTCATCATTTACTGCCCTGCTGTATGCTGTATTGATCTGACTGCATGAGCAGTCACGGCATTAACCCCGTTTGATAAATGAAAAATCCGGCTCAAATATCACTGTAACCCAGACTCTTTAAGGCGCGCTCATCATCAGACCAACCACCTTTTACCTTCACCCATAAAGTCAGCATGACTTTTTGCTCAAACATTTTTTCCATGTCGATGCGTGCTTCCATGCCAATCTGTTTCAGCTTGCGGCCTTTATCACCAATCACAATCAACTTCTGGCCCTGACGTTCTACAAGAATGGTTGCATCAATATACAAACAGGCTGGCTTGGGCTTACCAGTTTTTTCATTGATGGTGGCTGGTTCTTCCTTAAACGATTCAATTTGCACAGCCAGATCATAAGGCAGTTCTTCACCCAGTTGGCGCATGATTTTTTCACGCACAATTTCACTGGCCAAGAAGCGCTCAGACCGATCCGTCAACTGGTCAATGGCATACATGGGCGGAGCAAAAGGCAGATATTTGGCAATCACTTCATGCAGGTGTTCAAGGTTAGCACCACGCAAGGCAGACACTGGCACAATATCACTAAAGTTCATGCGTTTACCATGCTGCTCAATAAGTGGCAGCAAGGTACGTTTTTCTTCAATGGTATCAACTTTGTTAATAACCATAATGACTGGCATATCAGCATGTTGCAGCTTTTCCAGTACCAGTTCATCATCCGGCACCCACTTCATGCTATCAACCACAAACAGCACCAGATTAACATCACGCAAGGCAGACGATGCCGCACGGTTCATCATCTTGTTAATGGCGCGTACTTCTTTCTTGTGCATTCCCGGTGTATCAACATATACAGCCTGCACATTATCACGAGTATCAATGCCCACAATTTTGTGACGGGTGGTTTGCGGCTTGCGGGAAGTGATTGACAGCTTTTGACCAATCAGGTGATTCATCAGGGTGGACTTGCCGACATTCGGACGGCCAACAATCGCGACAAAGCCACAGCGAAAGTCTGCTGCAATCTCGGCCGGGCTGTCTTTAAAAAACTGGCCAATAACATCCTGCGGATTTGCATTGTCTGCATTATTACTGGAGATGCTGTCGCCTGCTACTACCTTACTAACAAGAACTTCTTCCTGTTCAGGATTTTGTATTTCAGTATTTGAATGAATATCGTTGGGTTGCGTGGTCATGACGATGCCTGCTCCAATTGCTTTAAAATGACACTGGCAGCAGTTTGCTCAGCATTACGACGACTTGCCCCTTGCCCGATGGCAACAGGAATATTAGTGACTTGACAGTGAATGGTAAAATGCTGATTGGGTGCTTCACCACGCACCTCAACCAGTTTATATTCAGGTAATGGCAAATGCCGGCCCTGCAGATATTCCTGTAAACGGGTCTTGGGATCTTTTAGCGCATCGGTGGGTGCCAGATCAGCCAGATATGCCTCGTACCAGTGCAGCACCACTGGCCGGATTTTTTCCAGATCATTACAATCCAGAAACATGGCGCCAATCAGCGCCTCAACCGTATCCGCCAGTATGGATTCACGATGGTGACCACCACTTTTCATCTCGCCGGTACTTAAAATCAGTGATTCACCCAATTTTAAATCACGGGCAATACAAGCCAGTGATTCCTGCCTTACCAGTGTAGCACGCATCCGGGTTAATCGCCCTTCCTGTTCTTCAGGAAAACGGTGATATAAATATTGCGCAATAATAACGCCCAGCAATGCATCGCCGAGAAATTCCAGACGCTCATAGTTGTGACGCTGGCTTACCGAACGATGCGTTAGCGCCTGTTTGAACAAACCCGGGTCATTAAACTGGTAACCCAGTCGGCCCAGTAAGCGCTGTTGATTAACCAAATTGATGTTTCACCTACCTATATATTTTTACCAATTGCTACTGGCCACCGGCCTTAAGCGCACGCTGGTCAAACTGCTTTTCAAACGAGACCACCAGATCAACATTGGCCATAAAGTTCTTACGGACTTCATAGTCAACTTGCACCACCAGCCCACCACCACTATTACTTACTTTCATAATGTCCTTGGCTTTGACATCACGTAAGTTATTCAGGCTAAACTGTTGTTCCAGATCCTGCACAAACTTGGCCGGATCACTACTGGTTGAAGTTCTTAACTTCTCTTCAATCGAGGCGTTAATCAGGCGGTTATCCCAATAGGCTGGCCAGGTGATCAGTGCGGCTTTAATGACTACCACAGCCAGCATTATCCCGATCATGATGCCCCAGTAAGAGGCACCGCGCTGCGCTTTCATATTGATCATGCTATTTTTCCTTTTAATGATCCAGTCCCTGCTTTACCTAATTAATCCTACCATTTCTGGCAAAACTTGGAATATGGAAACCCGGTTCTTTGTGCATCCAGACGTAAAAAGCGCGACCTGACAGGTTTTCTTCTGGCACAAAGCCCCAAAACCGACTATCTGCACTACGGTCACGGTTATCACCCATCATAAAATAATGGCCCTGTGGTACTTTGACTTCCCAGTGCTGGCCATTGGTGGCTGCATATTTGCCGCCTTCATTAGCCTGACTATTAATAAACGGGGCTATTGCAGCAGAGTTCCCATCAATTTCTTCCCGAATGAGGTGACTGTGCGTGCCCAGCATTTCCTGATAAAATAACTCATATTCAGGATTACCCACATCTGCCATCGCCTTTTTGGCCACCAGCTTGCCGTTAATACTTAATGTGCCACGATCATACACAATATGGTCACCGGGCAAACCCACTACCCGCTTGATATAATTAACAGTTGGCTGCAAGGGATAACGAAATACTGCCACTTCGCCACGTTGAGGTTCGCCAGTATTTAAAAACTTGGTATTGCTGATCGGCAAGCGCACGCCATAGCGATACTTGTTGACCAAAATAAAATCACCAGTCTGCAAAGTGGGTACCATGGATTCTGAGGGAATATTAAATGGCTCAACCACAAAAGAACGGATAACCAGCACCAGTGCCAGCACAGGCCAGAAGTCATAGGCCCAGCCAACCAGAAAATTTTCACCATCACGGCCACGAGTTGCGCGCTGCTTCCAGATTAGTTTATCCAGCAACCAAATCATAAAAAATATCAGCGTTGCTGGTACCAAAATCAGATTAAAATCAAAATCCACAGCGCATTCCTCTCCGGCAATTTCACATGCAGCATAGCTGCTTGTCTTGCGACTGGGCGAAGTAACACTTCGCTACTTCCAGTCTTATTTTTTATCAACCTGTAATACGGCCAAAAACGCTTCCTGCGGGATTTCAACACTACCCACCTGTTTCATGCGTTTTTTACCTTCTTTTTGTTTGGACAGCAGTTTTTTCTTGCGCGATACATCCCCACCATAGCATTTGGCAAGAACGTTCTTGCGCATCGCCTTAACGGTTGAACGTGCAATTACCTGCCCGCCAATGGCTGCCTGAATTGCCACATCAAACATTTGGCGTGGAATCAGGTCTTTCATTTTTTCAACCAAAGCATTGCCACGATAACGGGCATCATTGCGGTGGCAAATCATGGCCAGTGCATCCACTTTTTCACCATTGATCAGCACATCGACCTTAACCAGTTGCGAGCTTTCAAAACGCACAAAGTTGTAGTCCAGTGAAGCAAAACCCCGTGACACCGATTTTAGTCGGTCAAAGAAATCCATGACCACTTCACCCATTGGAATTTCAAAGCTGACAGCCACCTGATTACCCAGAAACTTAAGGTCTTTTTGAACACCACGACGCTCAATGCACAAGGTCATCACATTACCCAGATATTCCTGTGGCACCAGAATATGACACTCGGCAATCGGCTCACGCAGGTCTTCAACCGTGCCGCCATCCGGCATTTTGGACGGGTTATCAATATAAATGGTTTCGCCATTTTTCTTGACGGCTTCATAAATTACCGTGGGGGCCGAGGTAATCAGGTCAAGGTCATATTCCCGCTCCAGACGCTCCTGTACAATTTCCATGTGCAACATGCCCAGAAAACCACAGCGGAAACCAAAGCCCAGTGCATCTGAACTTTCCGGCTCAAAAAATAGTGCTGCATCATTGATTTGCAGCTTTTGCAATGCTTCACGGAATGCTTCAAAATCACTGGAATCAATCGGGAACAAACCCGCATAAACCTGTGGCTTAACCTGTTTGAATCCAGGCAGGATTTCAACATCAGGGGTATTATGCAAAGTAAGCGTATCACCCACTGGCGCACCAAAAATATCTTTAATACCAGCAATGACAAAGCCAACTTCGCCCGCTTCCAGCAAACCAGTTTCCTGATGCTTGGGATTAAATACACCAACTGAAGTTACCAAATGGCTCATACCGGTTGACTTAACCAGCATCTTGTCGCCTTTTTTGATACGACCATGCCGTACCCGTACCAGCGATACCACACCTAAATAATTGTCAAACCACGAGTCAATAATCAGGGCTTGCAGCGGAGCATCACGGTCTCCCGTTGGTGCCGGAATACGATCTACCAAAGTGGTGAGCAACTCATCAATACCCAAGCCTGATTTTGCAGAAACACGGGGAGCATCTTCAGCCTCAATCCCAATAATTTCCTCAATTTCCTTGATCACGCGTTCAGGCTCAACCTGTGGCAGGTCGATCTTATTGAGTACGGGTAAAACTTCCAGCCCCTGATCAATGGCGGTATAACAGTTTGCAACAGATTGTGCTTCAACGCCCTGCGCTGCATCCACGACCAGCAATGCACCCTCACAGGCTGCTAGCGAGCGTGATACTTCATAGGAAAAATCGACGTGGCCCGGCGTATCAATAAAATTCAACTGATAACGCTCACCATTGGGATGGTTATAATACAGCGTTACCGAATGCGCCTTAATGGTAATGCCACGTTCGCGTTCCAGATCCATCGAATCCAGTACCTGCGCCTGCATTTCACGCGCCTGCAAACCACCACACGTTTGAATAAAACGGTCAGCCAAAGTAGACTTGCCATGGTCGATATGGGCAATGATTGAAAAATTACGGATGTTACTAATATCGGTCACAGTGCGGCCAAAATATAAAGTTATTGAAAATGGCGCATTCTAACGCATTTTGTGCAATAAAACTTGTAGGAAATGAGCACTTGAACTGATTAACTTGAACTGATCAAGAAACTACATAGGCTTTTTTAAACTCAGGTGGCATCCGAACAGGACGACCTGTAGAAAGCCGAATACACACCCAGTGAGTACTGGCCTCAAATACTTTTTTTTCATCTGTTAAGCGCATGAACTCATACTGACGGTGCAGGTTAAAACCATCCGTTTCTGTAATCCACGTTTTTAATAATAGCTGATCCCCTGTAAAACAGGGTGACAGATAAGTCAGCTCATGATGACGAGCTACCATTGCAGCATCAAGTTTTTGATAAGCCGCCAAATCCAGACCCAATACAGTAGAATGTGCCCAGGCAACATCCTGCATCCATTGTAGATAAATGATATTGTTTACATGGCCAAAGCTGTCCAGATGCTCGGCTCGTACTACGACAGGCAGTTCAAACATGATCCATTAAAACTTAACCTTCTGCGACAGGTTTTGTAGTTCCATTGGAGAAATCTGGATAGAGGTCGGCTTGGTCATCCAGGGAGAGGCTCCATAAAAAGAGCCATTCAGTTGCGAATAATGTACCAGTGCATAGCGAAAACGTCGATAAGCCAAACGATTTACGCGACCCGGATTTTTCCAGAACTGATCCAGCTCGCCTTGGTAGGTCAGCTTGGGCAAGTTATAAATAGCACGTCCAGTGACCTTAACAGGCTTATCATGAAATAAAGCCTGTAATCCTGTAGTACTATTAATAGCCACAAGACCAATACTATGCTTTAAAAGTGTCGGCAGGTGTACATCACAGATATAATGTACTCGATCCATAATTCCCAATGCTAAAGCATGCTTGGTTAACAAATAATTGTAATTACGATAACCGCGATCCATTGGGTGATGTTTAAACACCAGATGCTTATCCAGTGGTGCATTGCTGGCGAATGAATTTAGAACTTCAATAATAAATTCTTCAACATCATTATAATCACTATGAACCCGTACCTGACTGTCATTATGTACTTGTAGGGCCACAATAAAATAATGTTTGTCGTATTTTTTAATAATATCTAAAAACCGGCGTGGCTCAATCTGGTAATTAATCGCGCGCCGGACAAATGAACGTATCCAGTAGAAAAATTCTGCCAGTGGCGAAATCTGGCGATGATGTTGATAAAAAGGGAACAACCAGAAAAAAAGTATCCATAACAGATAATACATACACGCAGAAAATACTAACTTTTTATAGCTTGAATTAACTATTTCAGGTTTGTCGGGAAACGGCAATTCATTAGATAGATTTATAAATTTCTGTTTAATACAGGAAAAATCATTAACGCCATCACGCTCAAGCGTAATATAGTCAGGCCGAATATAGCCTTCCTCAAATACAAAAAATTTAAGGCCCAACTCTTCTGTCAAATCCTTGGCTTTTTCATGATAAAAACGGCAGTCACCAAAACAGACTACAGTATCAATGCCCTTATCCTGAATAAACTGTTTTAACCATGCTTTAAAATAATCAAGACGTCCATGATAATTCACAGCATTTCGGCCCCGATAAAAAAACCAGTCGCCGGCATTAAAATTAATTTTATGACATTCAATAGAGCAAGATTCCAACCAGCTTCCCAGTTGCTGAAAAAAATCACCCATTGGTCCTTGCAGTAGCAGTACTCTGCGCGCAGCCAATAACTCATCAACAGGCAAGCCCATACCGCTCCTCAATTGATCCTAAAAATAAGGATTAAAATTTAACGTTTATAAATTAATAGCGCTCTTAGTCTGGCCAACCATGATTTTTTATGGATCAAGTTTGATCCAGTATTTGTTTGACGCTGTTCGACAATATAATCAATTATCTGCTCAGGCGTTGCTAAATATGGATTATCATCATCTGGCAATTTATACAATGGATAAGATATTAACACTCCATATACCAACTCATCTAGTGTTAACCTTTTTTGACGCCGCTCACAGTTGATTCGGTCTTCAGTCAGGCCCCATCCTGCATAAAAAGGCAAGCCATAACAGTATACTTTTTTTTGCCGAAGTAATGCCTCAAAACCTGTCAACGAACTAATTGTATGAATTTCATCCACTTTATCTAGACATGAAGGCATATCGAGTTTATAAATTACTGAATTAGCATACTTATGTAACATTTCAGTAACAATTTTACCTGGCCTCAGGCCAGCTTCGACATCTGGATGAGGCTTATAAATAATCCATGCGTCAGGTTTATTGCTACGAACAGCTTTTAAAAGCTCTAGATTACTAAAAATGCCGCATCCGCCCAACTGGACTGATGCATCGTCTTCTACCTGTCCTGGTACTAAAATAATAGCCTTATTTTCAGGAATAGCTGGCCAGTTTTCAGCCTCTCCTACATTATATTTACTTAAATGCTGACTGACTATTTTGTGCCTTAACTGCCGGGCACGTTGCTTCTGCTCGGAAAGCAGTTGAATATTATTTAAAATCGTTTCAAGACGTGAGGGTTGGCTGGGATCATAATAAATACCCTGATCATCAAGAACCAGTGATAATGGCCTTATTAAATTGGCCCCAAGGCCGATTGAGCGAATAAAACCATCTTCCATTTGCCAAACTTTTACTTCATTATTTGGCTGTAATTGCTTACACTGCTGTAGTTTTTTATTTCCCCATATAACATATTGTTGCCCTGATACCGCTTGCTTTGGAAAATTTTTGCTAAAATAAATTTGGTTTGATGGATGCAATAAATACGACTTAATGAAGTTTTTTTTCCAGCTGCTAAAACCCACAGCATTGATAACGCCAACAAGCTTGTTTGCCCAATATTTTTGCAGGGCGAGTAACTCAATAATTTCTTCAAGTTCACAGCGCTTGCCAGTATTAGGATTAACATAGCGTGCATATTGGAAATAAGCTGCACTAAATAGCTGGGTTATACTACGCCTTACCTGACGCCTGCCTTGCAATATATCCAGTGGCGCAAAGCGATCATTCGTCAATCCCCAGCCTGCATACCAAGGCACCCCAAAACAGTGAACTTTTTTACCCAGAATTAAGGCTTCAAAGCCCATATGTGAACTTACTACATATACCTCATCTATTTGTTGAAGTAAGGCAATGGGGTTGCAGTCGTGTGCGATAATTTGAACCTGTGGGTCATGCCTCAGTTGATTAAGATTAAAATGACCTTGCTTTTTTCCTGAGATTACATCGGGATGAATTTTTAGCCAGATTACAGCATCAGGATTATCTGTTTTGGCCTGCTGCAGCATTCTCTCAAACGATTTTGCACTCACGCCAGAAAACTTAATGGATTGATCACCAAGTGTCTGATCTATTACTAAAATTTTTTGACTATCCTTTTTAGTTTGAAGTATCACTACAGGAGCATGATTATATTTTGAAAGTTGATGCTCTCTAATTCTTTTGATCGCTAAAAGAGCACGACTCTGCTGTTCTTGGCCATTATTAATTAGATATTCAAGTGACGATGGTTGATAAGCATCAAAATAAATGCCTAACTCATCAATGATCAGAGACAATGGCTGATAACCTTTTACTCCTAAACCTATGGAGCGAATAAAGCCATCCTCTAAGGTAAGTAAAGGAATATTATGTCTTACTGAGTATTGTTTTGCTTTATAAAAACTAGGGCGGCGACCCCAGCCAGCCAGCATGCTAATCTCTGGCGATATATAGAAATTGTTAAGTTGATAAAAAAATTTAAAACTTACCTCAGTGCTGAGATAAGATTCCAAATACTCAATTTTTTTAATTCCAGAAGAGCGAATTGCTATCACTAAAACATCTCAATACATATATAAAGCTATTCTAACCTTAGAAGTATAAGTTTGTTAAAAATATGCTATTTTCTTCATATAAAATGGCTAGTTAATCATTATGATCGACCATTTTATATTATTGAAACTACAGTTCTACATCCTCATGTTTAACTGCTGTATTTCTTCTTACCGACCTAACCACTTTTTTGCCTATTAACGCATCATAAAATTTGGGAGCAATGCCAAAGCCAGGTCGTACACTTCGAATGCAACTTGAATCTATAATATCTCCTTGATCTAAATCCTTAACAAAATATAAGGATCTTCTAAACTGAGCATTGCTTTCCTCACTTGATTTTCTCGCGTAATTCACGCGGCCTAAAGCTTGCCAGCATATTTTAGAACTGTCGCATAATTCCTTTAACTCTTTTGGTTCTAAAGAAAAGCTATCATCAGGTCCACCACCACTACGGTCAAGAGTCACATGCTTTTCGATTAAACAGGCTCCA
This sequence comes from Alkanindiges hydrocarboniclasticus, assembly GCF_001982605.1. Classification (GTDB taxonomy): domain Bacteria; phylum Pseudomonadota; class Gammaproteobacteria; order Pseudomonadales; family Moraxellaceae; genus Alkanindiges; species Alkanindiges hydrocarboniclasticus. Next base: position 129,764 of record NZ_MLCN01000017.1, read on the forward strand.
AGTGCAATACTTGCAATGGCGGTAGTATTGTCAATAGTATGATCAGATAGGCCAATAAGACAGCCAAATCTATCTTGCATATCTACTAAAGTGGCTAAATTATAATCCTCCGATGGAGCTGGATAGCCACTTACACAATGTAAGACAATTAATTCCTTACATCCTGCAGATACTGCCGTGTCAATAGCTTGATGAATTTCCTCTAGATTGGCCATACCTGTAGAAATAATCATAGGCTTACCTTTCGAAGCTACATATCGGATTAAAGGTAAATCAATGGCCTCAAATGACGCTATTTTATAAGCAGGTGCACCTAAACTTTCTAATAGATCAACAGCTGTATTATCAAAAGGTGAGCTAAATATAGTGATGCCTATTTTTTTTGCATATTCAAACAAAGTTTTATGCCATGCCCAAGGCATATGAGCTTCTTGGTATAAGTCGTAAAGAGTTCTACCATCCCACAATCCGCCTTTAATTAAAAAATCATCTTCGGATGAGTCCAAAGTAATAGTATCAGCCGTATAAGTTTGTAATTTGATAGCATCTGCACCAGCTTTTTTAGCTTCATCTATAATTTTAAATGCGTTTTCGATTTTACCATTATGGTTAGCTGATAATTCAGCAATAATATATGGAGATGTCTCCTTAGAAATTTCACGTCCATCAATAAATACTTTTTTTGCTAAACTCATATTAGTTCCCATCATTACGCTGTGCCCATATTTGCTTTAACAAACCAAAATGATATACATCATAATAGTTCTTCTCATTGACGAATTGTTCTTTAAATATACCTTCCTGCGAGAAGCCAAGTTTTTTATGAAAGTTGATAGATCTCTCATTAAAAGATAGTACTTGTCCACATATTTTACGAAATTTTAAAGTTTTAAAACCAAACTCAATTGCTGATAGGCCAAGCGCATAGCCAGTACCTTTAGGTGCATCAGGGGAAATATAAAATCCCCAATTCACGACATCAAACTTATCATGACTGAAGTTAATAAAACCCATTGATTTCTCATTTACCAAAAACATTAACAAGTGAATGTCTTCTGGCTGACTTAAGCAACGTTCAAACCACTCTTTATGCTCCTGCATAGTAATATCATGCTGTGTGTACATGTATTTTTTAATTGATGGATGATTACGCCAACTTAAAATCAAGGGTAGATCACTCTCTACTGCGTATCTTATTCTGGCAGTATTCATGCTAATTCCTCATTGGATAAATCAAAAATATATTGTCCTAATCTGTCTACACCCTTTCCATCAACAATACTACTGGCCTTAATAGACATTTTTTTAAGGAGCGCATTATGATTTTTTATCAGTAACTTTAAGTAATATTCTAATTTATTTTCAATTTGATCTCGCGACTCAATGACTAACGCTATTTCATTTTTCATGAGTGCGCTCATAATATCTCTTTGATTTTCGGCAATACAAAGTAAGATAGACGGCATGCCAAGGCAGCAACGCTCCCATGTTGTACTTCCTGCGGCTCCAATAGCAAAATCGCAATCGTACATTAAATCAGACATATTGGTAGCATTCACTATCAAATCATAATTTAAATTAGTTCTATTTAATTTATCCTTTAACTCATATTGGTGAGGATAATTTTTTCCCACCACTATTGTATAGTCAAATTTTTGACTAATTTCACTTTTAGCAAGAGCATCTACAATATCACCTAGCGTATTATTTTGGTCGATTCCGCCCATATTGATAAGAACATGCAATTTATCTTTCGAATTGAAACGATCCAACTTATGGGGTGAACATATATTGCGTTTAATCACAAATTCTTCACGTAATAACGCATAACTGGAACCAGCAAGAATTTGACAATACTCTGGAACAAGCTGACTATAATTATCGGCTTGACGTAAATAGGTTTGATCCAAAATTAAATCGCACTTGTGCCTTCGATCTGCTAAGTCATCAATAACACAAATCTTAAATAATTTATGAGTATTAACATAGCCTTCCCAGTTTTCATCGACCGCATAGTGATCAATAATTAACCATGAAACCAATAACTCATCTAGAATTTTTAAAGTATCATTTGCATCATTTTGCCAAGAATCACCAAGCCACTGATCATAATTTGAAGCAGAAGCAGGAATATTTCTAGTATTATCCTCTAAAGAACATACCTTAAAACCCTGCTCTTCTATAAAATGAATAAGATTCCCGCTAAATCTTCGACAAATAAAAATGCTATTAACACTATTTTTTTTTAGATATTGGGCAATAGTTATACAACGCATAACATGCCCGGTACCTATGCTTTGTGATGCATCAACCCTAAAAACCACTAAGTTAGAAATCACAATTAGTCACCTGTTTGCATTAAGGCCTGATGCATTAACTCAGCCCTTTTCCAATCATCCAGAGTATCAATATCCTGAACTCTATAATGAGGTAAAACGACTGATAACGCTTTGACGTTAAAAATTGGTTCCTGATTAAGCCATGCATCAGCTTTACCCCAATAAAACTGTCCTGCATCGTGATATGAAGAAATAAGGTCTTGAGATCTTAAATTAAAGTTTTCTGGATTAAGCATGCTAGTAAATCCAGAAGACTTTCTATGTAATGCACGTTGTATTGGATAAGAATACTCAGCCACACTAAAAACATAGCGGATATTTTGCTCTACTGATTTTTCGTCACTAATCAAACTTGCACCTGCTCTAATGTCCTCTGCACGCACAAAAGGAGCTGTAGCATAAAGGCAACATACATAATCCCAAAATTGATTTTGATGCTTAAAAAAATCTATAGCATGAGCAATTACAGGGATAGTCCCACTATAATCATCAGCAATGAGATGAGGTCGTAAAAAAGGAACCTCTGCACCATGCTGCAGTGCTATATTCGCAATTTCTTGGTCATCTGTAGAAACGACCACCTTTTCAAAACATCCGCTTTCAAGAGCTGTATTAATTGAATGTGCAATTATAGGTAACCCGCAAAAGTCTTTAATGTTTTTTCTCGGTATACGCTTACTTCCCCCGCGTGCAGGAATAACTGCGATCGCTCTCATATTAAAACACTAGCCAAAATTCTTATAACCTGATCCTGCTGCTCTTCTGTCATGCCATGAAACATAGGAAGACTGATGGCTTCTGCATAATATTTCTCTGCATTAGGGAAATCACCGTATTTAAAACCGAATTGCTGATAATACGGCTGTAAATGTACAGGAATATAATGCAAATTAACTCCAATACCTTTTTCCCTTAGCTCCTTAAATACTTCAAGATGTGTTTTAGATATGTCTTTAAGTTTTAAGCGTATCACATATAAGTGCAAACCAGAATAAGAGTCAGGATGTTGCCATGGTAATATAATAGGTAGATTCGCCAAAAGCTCATTATACCTAGAGGCCAAGTAATGTCTTTTTTCAATGAAAACATTTAAGCGCGTCATTTGGCTAATGCCTAACGCAGCTTGCAGTTCAGTCATTCTATAGTTAAAACCAAGATTAATCTGTTGATAATACCAAGGTCCATCGGGTTCTTGTGTCATCATTTCAGGGTCACGTGTTATACCGTGACTTCTTAACAAATCCATCTTTTTATGTAGGTCTTCATTATTAGTTAATGCCATTCCACCTTCAGCAGTAGTAATAATTTTTACAGGATGAAAACTAAAAATTGTAATATCGCTATATGCACAGCTTCCTATATAGTCATCTTTATATTTACCACCAATAGCATGAGACGCATCCTCAATTACGCTAAACCCATACTTACGAGATAAATTAAAAATTTCCTCCATCTCGCACGGTTGGCCACATAAATGAACAGCAACAAGTATTTTAGGCAATGTATTGGTAGTTTGAGCTAGTTCTAATTTAGCTTTTAGGGCATCAATACTAATATTATAAGTATTTTTATCAATATCAACAAAATCGGCTTGAGCGCCACAGTATAAACCGCAGTTTGCTGAAGCAACAAAAGTGACTGGAGAGGTCCACAGGATGTCCCCTTGCTTTAAACCTAATGCTAAACATGCAACATGCAACGCAGAAGTTGCACTATTCATAGCCAGCGCATGTTTTGCCCCAACATGTTTTGAGACAGCACTTTCAAACGCAAAGACCTTAGGTCCCTGCGTTAGAAAGTCAGATTGTAAGACTTCTACAACTGCTTCAATGTCATCTTGGGTAATCTCTTGACGACCATAAGGAATCATTTAAATACTTCCTATCTTATTTTTATTTTTATCAATCCATTCTTGTAATTGCGCATCACTCATCCATTCTTTATTATTATCACTAGCATATACAAATCCTTCTGGGACTTTTTTCCCATCTTTAATGCGAATAGGACAAGCACTCCAGTTATTAATAGTAGGAAGAATTTTATAATGCTCTTCATATTCATAAGTATAATAAGCATCTTCCGCACTAATCATTTGCTCATGTAGTTTTTCGCCAGGTCTAATACCCACTACTTCTTGCTTAGCTTCCGGTGCTACCACTCGTGCAAGATCAGTTACTTTCATGGATGGAATTTTTTTAACATAAATTTCTCCACCTTCCATGTCTTCAAAAGCGTGCCATACTAGCTCTACGCCTTCCTCTAAGGAAATCATAAAGCGAGTCATACGATCATCTGTAATTGGTAATATACCCTCTTCTCTAATTGACATAAAGAATGGAATAACAGAACCACGCGAACCCATGACGTTACCGTATCTAACGACAGAAAACTTCGTGCCATCACCACCAGCATAGGAATTACCCGCAACAAATAATTTATCTGATGCTAGCTTAGTTGCACCGTATAAATTAATAGGGCTACTTGCTTTATCGGTAGATAAAGCTACTACACCTTTAACTTTCTTATCGATACAGGCATCAATAAGGTTCATAGCACCGTTAATATTTGTTTTAACGCACTCAAAAGGATTGTACTCTGCAGTTGGAACAATTTTAGTAGCAGCAGCGTGGACTACATAATCAACACCATCAAGTGCCCTATAAAGACGCTCTTTATCGCGCACATCACCAATAAAAAAACGTACACGAGGATCATCTTTAAACTTTTTTGCCATATCCCACTGTTTCATCTCATCACGAGAATAAATAATTATTTTTCTTGGATTATATTTTTCCAAGGTCATTGGTATAAAAGTATTACCAAACGAACCTGTTCCACCTGTAATTAGAATAGTACTACCTTTCAACATCTCTCATCTCCGCAAAATTAAATTAAACCCAAAAAATAAATTATCGAACAAATCGTCCTATGCTTAACATTAAGTTATTTACTAAGGAATTTTTATCACCTACTTGATCACCTTCAATATGAACTAATGAGTTATACCAAATATCAATGTCTTGATTTTTTTTTCGCCAGTGTAGTTCAGATGAGTTAGATAGTAGAAAAGTAGAAACACCTAACGCCCCAGCAAGCTCTGCCACAGTAGTTGCAGGAGAAATAATAAAATCAAGACAGCTCATTAGTGCCGCTACATTTTCAAGATCATTAAATTGATCAAGGTCTTCGAAGTTCACGATTTTATTAGGAAAGTGCTTATCCGCCCATTGTAGTTCTGTAACGCAATCATCATATTGTAGATTGATAAAAATATAATCATCCAATGCCAGCAAAGGCTTAAGCATTTCAATTGTCAGATAGTGTTCATTTCTAACTTTAGTAACCACACTACTACGCCAGCTTATACCTACAACTTTTTTACCTTTACTTATATCTAATATCCTCTGCTGCCAATATTCTTTACGAGTCAAATCCGGATATAAGTATGCTCTTCCATTAAAGCTATCTCGATCGAGTAAAATATCTCCCAAAAAATCAGTGACAAGCATTACTTTCTGATACTTTAAAGAAGTATTCCAGCCTACGTTATCAAGAATTGAGTTAAGGTCTGAAGAAGGGAGCTGATTGTAGTTCTCGAAGGAGTTTAATAGTTTATAGTCTCTTATACGCGCTACTGGAATAAAATTTATTTTATTATAAGACCTTTGTAATAAACCATATAGTCTTGGATCACATGTTATAGCAATATTGGATAATGAAAAATTTTCTATTAATTTACTATACAAGCTAGCAAATCGAATTTCATCACCAGGCCCAAAACAAGCAATAACGAACAAACTTTCGTTTGCTTTTACTACATTTAAAGTTTGAATATATTTATCTTTAAAAATATGACTTAAAGTTTTATTAATTTTCATATTCCTAAAACTTAAATAGCTATCTTTAATTTTTCCTTGACCTAAATAAATTTTCCTATAATAAATATCAGGTACAGTAATTTTCTGAGATTCAGCATTTTCAAGTAACTCTATAGCCCATTTATAATCATTCATTATTATTGAGTTCTTTAATGCCTCTACATAGAAGTGCTTTTTCCTTTTATGTGCTAAAAGAAATTCAAGAACTATTTTAGCTTTTTCAAAATCACCATTTGAAATATAAAGTTTAGCCAAGAACAAGATAAACTTTGGATTTTTAATATCTTGAACTAATAACTCTTCAATAATTTTAATAGCGCCATCATAGTCTTCTAAATATTCAAGAATACTAGCTCTATAAAAACTATTACTTTTACTATACCCAATTTTTATTTCTGATTTAGTAAGAGACAAAAGGGCAGCTTTCTTGATATCTAACAGGCCTATCTCTCTTTTTGAAAGAATATTTAAATTACTACATAATTCAACATTATTAATATTTAAATTAAAAGAAACAATTAGATCTATCAAAGCGCCTTTAATATCTTTTGTATAAACAGAATTAATAATATTAGTAGAAAACAACCTACCCTTTCTCCAAGAAATAGATTCTTGACCCAAAAAATGAAATGCAAACCTATTTATTCTTCTTGCATCTTCAAATAAAAACTTATATGAAGCAATAGTAGCAATCGCATTAAAAACTTCAATTGTTGCATGACCAGAAAGTAATAGTCTAAATAAGCTATGTTCAGCCTTAGAAAAATCTCGCTTGGTTAAGTAATATATCGCTAGCGAAAATTCAGCATGATAGTCATCCACTTTAAAACTAAAATTAGGATAACCACTTTTATTAACCAATAGAAGATCAGACTCATTATTATTTTCACGATCTAATAAAATATTAAATACTTGTAATTTTATATTTTTATTTGGAAAAGTATTCCATATAAAAATTATAATTTCTTCAAATACTTCCTTAGATAAGTATGTATTCAATAGTCCAATAATCCTAGAATTAATTACTTCACTATTACCCACAAAAAACAAACCCATTACAATCTGATAATAACTACTTTCACCATGCTGTAGCAACTTATCAATAGGTAAAAATTTATAATATTGAGGATGATTTTTTAAAACACCAAACTCTTTATCAAAACATCTTTCCCAAAGCAATCCATTAGATATACTTTTAAAACTATTAAAATCAAATTTTATTTCTTGAAGTAATTTACGTTCTTGTAAAAATCTCTCGTAACTTAGTTTAAAGATTGTTGCTGCACAATCATAAACTTTAGATCCACTATTGATTTCATATGTTGGATATAATACATAACTAATATAAAATTAGTTATGTATTATATCCAACATATGAAATCAATAGTGGATC
>NZ_MLCN01000018.1 GCF_001982605.1 Alkanindiges hydrocarboniclasticus
ATGTAGTTCTATGAAAAATTTAGAAAATACTGAGCAGATTAATTTCCATGGTTTAAATTTTAATGATAGAGAATATTTAATAGGAGATATTGAAGATAATATAAGTTCGAAATATTTTGAATTTAGTCAAACAGATAAATGCAATAATTATGTTAACTCTAAAAAAGCTATAGATCTATTATATAAAGATAAGAAATTAATATCTATTTTTATTGGTTATGGCAATAAATCCGTAGTTACTTCACACGGCATAAAAAATGGTATGACTGACAAAGATGTTTATGAAAATTATAAAGATTTTAAAGTTATAAAAGAGCATAGTGAAGGAGCTGGAGATAGTCAAGATGATTTTACCTATAAAATCCATGACAAAGAAAATAACCTAAAAAATGAAATTGTCTTTGATATAGTAAATGGCAAAGTTATGGGTATGCATGTCAGCCAAAAAGGCCTAGATGGCTATATTTGTGATGAGTAATTTATAGAAAATAAAACAAAAAGAAAAAACCTTATTTATTGAAATAATTGATTCATCTTATAACTCATAAATAAAATATTATATGTATAAAACTAGCTTATATCAGATTGGTAAGATTAATAATAAGATACTATTAAAAGATGATAATAAATATATTGGGTGAAAATGTATATATTTTTGAGGAAGTATCTGAAAGGCGAATTCACTATGATCTAAATGATATTGCCTCAATTAAGAAATGGTTAGATAAGTATTATTAATTGAATGTATAGCTAATTGAATGGTAAGCTATATAAAAATTATAGGATATTATGACATTAAAGTGGATTATTTACGCCCTTAATAAAGTTAACTTTTCTCTTTTATCCAATTCCCCCTTTTCATCTGCTCATTTTTTGACTAACCTAGCCTGCAAAACAATCGACATGCATCCATAAGGTATCAATCAATAGCTGCAGTCGATATAACACAAAAAATTGAGTTGGGGGAAAACTCATGTTTTGCAGTGAATGCCGTGCCCAGAATAATCTGGTAGCACGCTATTGTGTCGGCTGTGGTAGCGAATTAAAGCATTTCTTTATTGATAACACGCCAGCCTCAATGACGGTGTCAGCTTTTACCACGCATGATTCTACCGAGTCTGGTGCAGCGTATAAATCCTTGTCCAGAAAAGAGCAGTATCAGGCAGTTATTGGTAGCAATCAGGAACATTACCTGAAAAAGTTTCTGGAATTTGACCGTGAGGGTAAGGGCAGACCCAGCTGGCACTGGCCTGCCTTTTTTGTCACGTTTTACTGGATGCTCTATCGTAAAATGTGGCGTAATGCGCTGCTTTATTTTGTATTACCCTACATGACTTTGTTCATTATTGGAATAACGATTGCCATAATAGGAGGTGCTGTTGCACCGATTGCTGGCCTGTTATATGTAGGCTTAATGGTGGGTTTGTGGTTTGTGCCTGCATTTTATGCCGATGCCTTGTACTACAACCATTGCCGACAGGTAATTGCCAGTGCGCGCCAGCAAACCAGCCATCCCCATCGTTTGTATGGCGTACTCAGCACCCGTGGCGGCACCAGTAATTTATTTATCATTATTGTTGTTTTTATTTCATTTGTGATGATGGTGGGCATTCTGGCAGCCATAGCCATTCCTGCTTATAGTAACTATGTGCTCCGCGCCAAGACAACCGAAGCAGCAATGCTGGGACAAAAAGCCACCAGTGCTGTAGATCATTATTACCAGCGTCATCATCAGTTTCCATCCAGTATGCTGGACACTGAACTGACGAAAACCTTGCCGCAAGCAGTAAAAGCCATTGATATTGATAATCAAACAGGCCACATCAGTATCATGCTGTCCAACACGGGTAGCACGGATCGCGCGCTGCTATTTAAGCCTGTCATGCAGGTGGGCAATACCATAGTCTGGGGCTGTAGCGGACAGTATATTGCCAAAGTTAATTTGCCACGCCAATGCCAGTAGTTAGGGATAAACCGCCAGATATAAGCAGTTTCTTTAACCTGCCAATGCAGCGTAACGGGTCGGCTCAAAACCTACCAGAATATGCTCACCGCTGACCAGTACTGGCCGCTTAATCATGCTGGGATTGTCCTGTAAAGCCTGTAGCGTGTGCTGTGGACTGGATAAAATTGCAGTCTGCTGCTCTGGGCTAAACTTGCGCCAGGTGGTGCCCTTTTTATTGAGCAAAACGTCAAGGCCAACTCGACTGGCCCAGTGCTCAAGCGTATTTAAGTCAATTCCCTGTTTTTTATAGTCATGAAACTCATAAGCCAGTTGCTGGGCATCCAGCTGATCAAAGGCTTTTTTCATGGTGCTACAAGTTTTGATGCCATAAATCTTTAACATAGTGGCTTCTCAATAGATGGGCAGCACATGATAGTCAATGTTGCCAGCAAAAATCCAATGGGTGTCACCCCAGCCGATGAATGAGGATTTCCAGAGTTTTGAAAAAGCAATTTTTAATTTCTGGATAGTTTGACCATGCTGCAGGACACATATTTTTCCTGCTGGTTGGGGCCTAGAATATAGCAGGCTTCCTTACCCAGATCGTACTCATAAATCACATTGGTTGAATTCTGCTTGGTACTAAAAAAGCCCAGATAGGCAAAAATTGCGGCACAAACCAGCAATAAAATGGTCAGCAAGCTGTAGAGCGTCAGATGAAATTTATTAGAAAACATAGCGACTTTACTGATTTGTTATGGGGCTATAAAAAAATAGGCTGATAAAAACTGACAAAAAAATTAAAAAACATATTCAGCAAATGGAGAAAACCCGCGCCAATATCATCCTGATAGCGCGGGTCTCAAGTCAACGTCCTGTCTTTGCTTCCATACAGCTTTGTAATGTCCTACACTACAAAACCTTTTCATCCTACGGCAGTCCTTCCTTTCTGGTCATCCTGACCGACTTCCCTGTGCCGTAAGAGCATAATGCGCTTTTATCGTTTGTTTGAAAATAGTAAATTAACGTCATGTTCTGTACGCCTAGGCTTACAAAGCGTGAACACAGTCACAAAAGAAATGACTACGCAAAATTCACTTAGAGTACATAATCAATAACCACGGGTGCATGGTCACTAAAGCGTTCGTCCCGGTAAATAAAGGCATTGGCCACCCGGTTTCGCCAGTCCGGGGATACCACGTGATAGTCAATCCGCCAGCCGACATTGTTGGACCATGCCTGTCCCCGATTAGACCACCACGAATATTCCTGCGTAGTTGGATGATGAACCCGGAAGGCATCCACATAGCCTAATTCATTATATAAGGTGTCCAGCCACGCACGTTCATGCGGCAAGACGCCAGAATTTTTCTGGTTACCTTTCCAGTTTTTAATATCAATTTCTTTGTGCACAATATTGTAGTCACCGCACACAATGATGGATCTGCCCTGTTCGCGCCATTGTTTAAAATGAACCAGCATTTCCTGTAAAAATAAATCCTTGCGCGCTTGTGCGTCATCACCGCTGGAACCGGATGGTAAATATAGCGAGGCCACCACAAACTGCTGGTTATCATCTGTTTGAAACTCGGCAGCCGTAAACCGGCCTTGCGTGTCGCAAATCTCAAAACCCAGTCCATTGTTAATGCGGCTAAACGGATAACGGCTATAAATGGCCGTGCCGGAATAGCCGGGTTTTTCAGCATGACACAGGTGCATGTGCCAGCCTTCCGGTTTGTGTTCTTGTAGCCATTGATGCGGTTGCAGCCGGGTTTCCTGCATACAAACAATGTCGGCCCCCGAATTTTCCAGCCAGTTAAAAAAACCCTTGGCCGTGGCCGAGCGTAAACCGTTTACATTAATTGACACCACCCGAAGCATTTTTGCCCCAGTGCCTGAATCCTTTGCTATCATGCGCGCTGATTACCTTGTATACCTTAACCGTTGTGGTTAATAAACTATTGAATAAACAGGAGCCTGCCATGTCATCTGTTCAGCCTTTTAGTCCTCAAGCATTGATCGAACTGGCGTTAAAACGTGGTGTGCTCAAGTTTGGTGAGTTTACTTTAAAATCTGGCCGGGTTAGCCCCTATTTTTTTAATGCCGGCCTGCTTAATGATGGCGAGGCCTTGTCGTTGCTGGCGAGTGGCTATGCCGACAAGTTGATGAACTGTGAAGGCGTGAGCGTGATTTTTGGCCCAGCGTATAAAGGGATTCCGTTTGTAGCCGCCACCGCATCAGCCTTGTGGCATCAGCATGGCGTGAATGTACCATGGGGCTTTAATCGCAAGGAAGCCAAGGATCATGGCGAGGGTGGCATGCTGGTAGGCGCTGATGTGAAAGGCCAGCGCGTGTGGATTATTGATGATGTGATTACGGCGGGCACGGCCATCCGTGAAGTGGTTGATATCCTGCAACATGCCGGAGCAACCATTGCCGGTGTGCTGGTCGCGCTGGATCGTCAGGAAAAGGGACAAGGTGAGCTGTCGGCCATTCAGGAAGTGGAAAAACAGCTAAATATTCCGGTGCATGCGTTAATCACCATGCAGGATCTGATGGATTATTTAAAGAAAAATAACCGCAGTGATGACTTGGGAAAAATGCAGGCTTATCGCGAAAAGTATGGGGTGTAAGCTGGTTAAATAACATGCTAGTATGTACACACTGAATAAAAAATGGTGTGTACAGTGACCGAGTATATTACCCGTGTGTTTAAAAACGGCAATAGTCAGGCGGTGCGTATTCCGGCCGAATTACGCCTCAATAGTGACCGTGTAGAAATTTATAAAAATGAGCAGGGTGATTTAGTGATTCATCCGATTCCAGTTGCAAGTTCTCAAAAGGTTGGTGATGAAATTGCAGCAATTTTAGCGGATTTTCCTGACGATTTTATTGAGACACTGGAACGTAATCAAAAAGAAGCAACGAGTATTTTTGATGAGCCAGAGCACGAACCCTTATGATTTATATGGTTGATACAAATATATTGATCTATCAAATGAAAAATATGTTTCCTCAGATAGCCGTACGAATCAATATGGCCGAGGAACAGGACGCTCAGTTGGTAATGTCATTTGTCACTTATACCGAATTGCTCAAAGGTGCGGAAAACAGCACACAAAAGTTAAAAGTTTTGAAGCGGATTGCGCAGCTGGCAGAGAAAATTAAAGTGGTATATCCAAACAATTCAAAAATTTGCCAGCACTATGCAACTCAATTTCAACAGTTAAAGCAAGCAGGCACACCCATTGGTAATCATGATTTGTGGATTGCCTGTCATGCCTTGGCTGAACAAGCTGTTCTGGTGACCCATAATGTGCGTGAGTTTCAGCGGATTGATGGCTTGGTGATTGAGGATTGGGCTGAAGAAAAATAAACGTAGTGATGATTTTTCGAGAAAGCAAACATGCAAGGGAGTGGTTAGGGTTTAAATGCTTAGGATTAATATAAGAATAATCGCATGTATTTATTGATAATTTTTATGTGTAAAAATGATTAACTCAAGTGTTGTTTTCAAAGTCAAAACAATTGAGAAATTATGGTTTTTTATTATTTTAACTAGAGTATTTGCTTCGATTCTAATGCCAATTCTAGAGTTTCTAGGATATGGAAAAATTTATATGGTTATAAAAGCTTTTTTACATCTTTTTTGTCATCAACTAACTTATAGAAACATTAACTTTTATGAGTACCCATTAGGAATTTGCAATAGGTGTTTTTCTTTCTATATATCTTTGGCATTTTTTTAGGATTAAATGTATTTTATAGCCTAACTCTTAACATGAATAGAGCTATAGGTACATTATTGATGCTGCCTCTATTCATTGACGGAAGTTTTCAATTTTTGCTACAATTAGAAAGCACCACAGGGATGAGAATTATTACAGTATTTCTTGCTGCAATGGGTTGTGCAGTATCGTTTGGAATATTAGAAAAAAGGCAAAAAATTGAAAATTAAATGGTTAATATTTTCCGCTATCCTATTTTTTTCAACTGTAGGATATGCGGATAGCTATGATGACCAAGTTGCCATAAGAGAAGCAGCCAAGCAACTACATAATTATGATTCTGCGAGAATGCAAGAAGCGCAGGGCAAGTATAATCAGAGTTCCTATAGATCATCTTCTAGCTCTGATGATAAAATTGCTGGCCTTATTTGTCTATTTGCTATAGGTACAATGTGTTATTTTGCATTTATACATCCTCGCCTAAAGGAACAAGATACACGCGAAAATCTTCAACCTCGTTATTTTGATCCTAATACCTTGACGCAAGCGCAAATAACCGAAAAGCTTCAAAAAGAAAAGCTTGCTGATGAAAATCTATTCGCTCAAGCGAGATCGCTAGGTTGGAGTGATGATAATGATCGCAAATGCGCTAAATGCTATGAAACTATAAAACTGCGAGCTTTAAAGTGTAAACACTGCCATACAGAATATAGCTTTGATGAGGTAGAGTCATATATAAAAGAATCTGCTTCAGACTTTATTTTGTCTATGAATATTAAAAACTCTTGATAATTATCATTTTTTCTCTTTTAGATAAAAACTTCTCAACAAAAAAAATGATCAGCTCAGCTATACTTCCGTATCTTTAAAAATTAGCGATAAAAAACAATGCGCGTTCTGGTTGTGATGGATCCCATCGAAAATATTAACCTCAAAAAAGATACCACGATTGCCATGTTGTGGGCGGCCAAGCGTCGTGGCCATACCTTGGGTTATGCATTGCAGGATGACCTGTTTATTGATGCAGGCAAAGCCTTTGGCACGATTGCGCCTTTAAATGTATTTGAAGATTATGCCGATAGAAACGGACATTATTTTGAGTTGGGTGACAAACAGCGGGAATCACTGGCCAGCTATGATGTAATCCTGATGCGCAAAGATCCGCCGTTCGATTTGCGCTTTATTTATAGCACTTATATTCTGGAACAGGCTGAACGCGAAGGCGCATGGATTATCAATAAGCCGCAGTCCTTACGTGACTGCAATGAAAAGCTGTTTGCCACCCAGTTTAGCGAGTTGCAAGTGCCAACCTTGGTCACTTCACAGGAAAGCCTAATCCGTGAGTTTTTAGCCACATATGGCGATATTATTGTCAAACCCCTGGATGGCATGGGCGGCACGGGTATTTTCCGCTTGACGGTGGGCAGTCCCAATGTGGGTTCAACGCTGGAAATGCTGACTATTTTGGGCACGCAGCCGATTATGGCGCAGCGTTATATTCCTGAAATTGTCGATGGCGATAAACGTATTTTAATGATTAATGGTGAACCCGTGCCGTATTGTCTGGCGCGCATTCCACAAGCAGGTGAAACACGCGGTAATCTGGCGGCCGGTGGTCGTGGCGAAGCCCGCCCTTTAACGGATAAAGACAAAGCCATTGCTGCCAAAATTGGCCCGACGTTACGTGAAAAAGGGCTGGTATTTGTTGGGCTGGATGTAATTGGCGAGTATGTGACTGAAATTAATGTCACCAGCCCAACCTGTGTGCGTGAAATTGATGCGCAGTTTGGCACTTCCATTGCCGATGACCTGTTTGCAGTGCTGGAACAGGGACGTCATTAATGCAGGTAAAGCCGCTTGAGCCGTTATCGCTTAAAACCTTGCTGAAAGAGTACCAAAAGCTGTTTCAGCAACAGCAGGGCTGGATCAAAGTGCCATTATGGACGCTGGCCTTAGCAACTGGTGCCAAGTCGTTTGTGGATAATCCGGTGCTGGGTAATTCCGCGTTTAATGAGGCTGGGCTACATGAGCTGCGCGTTAAGCTGGCCGCACAACTGGCCGCGCGCCGGCGCGCTAAATTAGCCAGATATTTAACGGTTGAGGATGCCCAGTTTTTTAACCAGAACGGTTTTATTCTTAAAGAAAATTTTTTACCCAATGATGAGTTTGCGCAATTAGAACAGGAACTGCTGGGCACCGAGCTGTCCGCGCGCGAAACCTTGCAGGGCAATACCGTGACACGGCGGATTCCACTGGATTATCAAAGCCTGCCACAGTTGCCACAAACCCGCCAACTGATCACACAACCTGCCCTGCAAACTTTATTAAATTATGTCGGTTCTTATCAGGTGCAGCCGATGTTGTATGTGCAAAGCATCTTGTCGCAAGTGCGTGAAGCCAATCCAGACCCGCAAACCAACCTGCATGCTGATACCTTTCATTCCAGCGTCAAGGCATGGCTGTTTTTAACCGATGTAGCCGAGGACGAAGGGCCATTTGTGTATGTACCAAGCTCGCATCAGTTAACGCCAGCGCGACTAAACTGGGAAAAGCAGCGGTCAATTGGCGCAGCCAAGGCAGACCGCATGAGCGCACGTGGATCGTTTCGTGTTACCGAGGCGGAACTTGAACAACTGGGCCTGCCAAAACCCAAGGCATTTGCAGTCAGAAAAAATACGCTGGTGGTGGCCGATACCTTTGGCTTTCATGCGCGCGGTAAAAGTGTGCGGCCATCTACCCGCATTGAGGTGTGGGCCTATGCACGGCGTAATCCATTTTTGCCATGGACGGGTTTTGACCCGTTAGCGCTGCCGTTTTTAAAGGATAAAATCATTCCGCTGTACTGGTGGGCACTGGATGAACTGGAAAGACGCCAGTGGCGCAAAAACCCGTGGCGACGAGTAGGCCGGTTGCGTGCAGGCGATCCGCCACGTTTTATCAAAAAATAGGATTGTCGTACAAAAATACTGGCAAATTGTGGGCTGGGCTGTTTAAGCTTGGGCTGAAATCCGGCTAGAATAAGCGCCTAATTGGCATACGGATATGCATTCATCAGGCAATACGGATAAATGTGTAAAAGCATAAATACAGGTGGTGTGTGGTTCAGGGGCAGGTAAAACAAATCAAGACTGTCATGATCATGGCAGCAGGCACAGGCGGGCATGTATTTCCTGCGCTGGCCGTGGCTGAAAACTTGCGCGCGCAAGACATTGAAGTTCACTGGCTGGCCACGCGCGCAGGCATGGAACACCGTCTGGTAGCACCAAGAAATATTCCGCTGCATCCGATTGATATTCAGGGCTTGCGCGGTAATGGCCTTAAGCGCTTAATCACGGCGCCGTTTAAAATTATGGCGGCTACCCTTGCGGCCATGCGCCTGATGCGCCAGTTAAACATTGACGCCGTGATTGGTTTTGGCGGTTATGTGGCTGGGCCGGGTGGACTGGCTGCGCGGCTGCTGGGTTTGCCACTGGTTATTCATGAGCAAAATGCCATTGCCGGCTTTACCAATACCCAGCTCGCACGTTTGTCAGCGCTGGTATTGCAGGCGTTTCCAAGTACCTTTGCTGAATCTGCTAAAGTCAAAACCACAGGCAATCCGGTTCGTGCCGATATTGCCAGCCTGCCCATGCCGGAAGTGCGTTATGCCGAGCGTGGCAATTTACCGCTAAATATTCTGGTAGTCGGTGGTTCGCTGGGCGCACAGGCCTTGAATGAGCGGATTCCAGCCGCACTGGCTGGCTTGGATATTCCCTTAAATATTATGCACCAGTGTGGCCAGCAGCAGTTGCAGGCCACCCAGCAGCGTTATGCCGATTTGGCCAGTAGCCAGCTTGCCGTGCAAGTGGTGCCTTTTGTGGAAGACATGGCGGCTGCCTATGCACGCGCAGACCTGATGATTTGCCGTGCAGGCGCATTAACAGTGACAGAGGTTGCCACGGCAGGTGTGGCGGCGGTGTTTGTACCGTTGCCCAGTGCGGTGGATGATCACCAAACTGCCAATGCCCGTTATCTGGTGGATTGCGGTGCGGCATTACTGTGTCCGCAAGCCAGCCTGACGCCGCAGTCGCTGCAGGCTGCGCTGCAACCCATCATGAAGCGTGCCACCCTGCAAGCAATGGCCGAGAAAGCCCGGCAGCAGGCGCATCCGCAGGCCACCCGTCAGGTTAGTGAACTTCTGTTGTCACTGTCGCATTAATTTTGTATTACGCCCAATTTTGAGTTCATTATGACGCCATCCAATATTTCATCCGCTCAGGCCAAACAACTGATCAAGATTCCGGAGATGCGTCGTATCCGGCATATTCATTTTGTGGGAATTGGCGGTGCTGGCATGTGTGGTATTGCCGAGGTGCTTAAAAATCAGGGCTACGATATTTCCGGTTCGGATTTAAAGCCCAGTAAAACCACCGAGCGCCTCAATGAGCAGGGAATTACCGTACATTTTGGCCATCAGGCCAGCAATATTGAAGGCGCTGATGTGCTGGTGGTGTCTACAGCGATTGACCGTGAAAACCCGGAAATCCGGCAGGCCATTAGCCAGCGGATTCCGGTGGTGCGTCGTGCTGAAATGCTGGGGGAGTTGATGCGCTACCGCCATGGCATTGCGGTGGCAGGCACGCATGGCAAAACCACCACAACCAGTCTGCTGACCTGCATGCTGGCCGAAGAAAACCTTGATCCGACTTATGTGATTGGTGGTTTGCTCAATCGTAGCGGCGTCAATGCCGCGCTGGGCGCTAGCCGTTATCTGGTAGCAGAGGCTGATGAAAGCGATGCATCGTTCCTGTATTTGCAACCCATGGCGGCGATTGTCACCAATATTGATGCGGATCACATGGAAACCTACGGTGGCAGCTTTGAAAAACTCAAAGACACTTTTATCCAGTTTTTGCATAACCTGCCGTTTTATGGGCTGGCGGTGGTGTGTGGGGATGATGCCGTAATTCGTGAGTTGTTGCCCCGTATTGGCCGTCCGGTGCTGACCTATGGTTTTGAGAATGAAAATGACATCCGGGCTGTGGATGTGGAGCAATCCGGCATGCAAACGCACTTTACTGTGCTGCGCAAGGAACGTGAACCACTGCGCCTGACCATTAACCAGCCCGGTTTGCATAATGTGCTGAATGCGCTGGCTGCCATTGGCGTGGCTACCGATGAAGGCGTGTCCGATGCAGCGATCAGCCGTGCGCTGGAAGGTTTTTCCGGGGTTGGTCGCCGCTTCCAGATTCAGGGTGAATTTGCCCAGCAAGACGGCAACATCAAACTGGTGGATGATTATGGCCATCATCCCAAGGAAGTGGAAGCCACCATTAAGGCGGCGCGTCAAAGCCACCCGGATCGCCGTCTGGTCATGCTGTTCCAGCCGCATCGCTTTACCCGCACCCGGGATTGTTTTGAAGACTTTGTCGATGTACTGTCACAGGTCGACGTGCTGTTACTGCTGGAAGTTTATCCGGCGGGTGAGAAGCCGATTGTCGGGGCGGATAGCCGCAGTCTGGCCCGCAGTTTGCGCTTGCGGGGACAGGTCGAACCGATTCTGGTAGACCCGGTGGAAAGCCAGTTATCTGTAGTGTTACAAAATGTGTTAAAGGCAAATGACCTGTTGCTGACTCAGGGTGCAGGCAATGTAGGCGCCATTTCAGTAGAACTGGCGCAGCAAGGCTTGTATTTAAAGACAAAATAGTTATTAAGCTGTCATACTGGGTGGTTGATCCCTGTGGGATGACAACAATTGTCAGGCCTGGTTTTGCAGTGAGTGCGGCCAAAAACAAATTTGGTCATTTGCGCAGATTTGTCTAACATGACGGACTGCTGCAAAGGAGTGCTCATGCTAGATTGAGCCTTTTTTGGTGCGACTAGCCCGGTCTGAATTTCGGGTCATCGTAAAAGAATGTTTTAAAAGATGGACGTATAGCGTGTCACACATACAAAGCACGGATTTTGGCAAAGTTGCCGTATTGTTTGGGGGTAACTCCGGCGAGCGTGAAGTTTCCTTAAATAGTGGGCAGGCTGTATTGCAGGCCTTGCTGGCACAGGGCATTAATGCAGAAGGCTTTGACCCTGCGGTACGTCCGATTAGCGAAATTACCGCCTATGACCGGGCCTTTATTGTGCTGCATGGCCGTGGTGGTGAAGATGGCCAGATTCAGGGTTTACTGGAATGGTTAAACCTGCCTTATACCGGTAGCGGGGTACTGGCCTCGGCGCTGGGCATGAACAAGGCCAAAACCAAACAGCTGTGGCAGGGCTGCGGACTGCCTACCGCACCTTACCGCTTGCTGGATCAGGATACTGATTTTGCGCAGGTGGTACAGGAACTGGGACTGCCACTGATTATCAAGCCCGTGCATGAAGGCTCCAGTATTGGCATGAGTAAGGTGGAAACCCTTGAACAACTCAAACCGTCCTATGAGCAGGCTGCTGTGCATGATGCAGTAGTCATGGCAGAAAGCTGGATTACCGGCCGTGAGTTTACAGTGGTGATCCTAAATGGTCAGGCCCTGCCAGTAATTCGCCTGCAACCGCCCGCAGATGTGGCGTTTTATGATTATGAAGCCAAATACCAGCGTAACGATACCCAGTATGGTATTCCCTGCGGATTAAGTAGTGAAGCTGAGCAGCAGTTACAAACACTAGCCGTGCGGGCATTTAATGCCGTGGGTGCCACTGGCTGGGGCCGCATTGATGCCATGCAGGATGAGCAGGGCAATTTCTGGCTGCTGGAAGTCAATACCGTACCCGGCATGACCGATCACTCGCTGGTGCCGATGGCGGCCAAGGCAGCAGGCCATAGCTTTGGCGAATTATGCCAGCTGATTTTGCAGCAAACCCTGCCAACTCCAGACGCGGGTTAAGGTCGTCATGGCACAGCTTCCCATTTCCATGCGCCGTAATAAAACCACTGCTGTACAGACACCCAGCAGTACCAACCGCTGGGAGCGTGCATCCTGGTGGGGAAGCTGGCTGCTGGTTATTCTGGCGGTAATTCTGTGCGGTGTGGGTTTCTGGACCATGCTCAATACCATCCGGCATGCGCCCGCTGCCACGGTTAAAGTGGTGGGAGATCTAAACCCGCTACAGCAACAGTTGCTGCAAAAAAAACTGCAACCTCTGGTTAAGGAAGGTTTTTTTACCACCGATCTGGAAAGCCTGCGTGATATGGCCTTAACCCTGCCATGGATAGACCGGGTTGTGGTAACCCGGCACTGGCCTAATGGCATGGTCATACGGGCCACGCCGCGCCACCCGATTGCCCGCTGGGGCAGTGGCCGTTTGCTCAGCGACAGTGGTCATATTTTTATAGAAGCGCGCTATGTAGACCGGCGTGACCTGCCGTTATTACATGGCCCGGCCAGCCACTCGATACAGTTAATGCAGCAATACCGGCAAATTAACCAGTGGTTTGCGCCATTAGGCATGCAACTGAAAGAATTGCACCTGACCGACCGCATGACTTGGTTTATGCAGTTTAACACCGGCATGCGTGTTATTGTGGATCAGGACCAGACCCTGACCAAGCTGCACCGTTTAAGCCAGCTGGGTGTCACAGAATTAAAAGCACAATGGCCCAGTATTGTGGCTGTTGATTTGCGTTACCGTAATGGCTTGGCCTTACAGTGGAAAAACACTCAACCGCCAAAAATTATAGGAGGCAAGTTTGTGGTTGAACCACAGCTGCCGGCGGTTACTCCCCTCGCTCAACCTGTGATCAATCCATGAGTAGAAGATTGATGATCATTGAATACATAACGCATGGTAAATGTCATGAATGAAGCGGTTCCATCAGTTGTTGCCATTGATATTGGAACACACAAGGTATCGGTGCTGATTGGCCGGATTCATGCACCGGATCAAATTGAAGTGATTGGTATGGCCCATGCGCCCAACCGCGGCATGAGCAAGGGAATTATCCGTAATCTGGATAAAGTGGTGGCGGCCATCAAGGATGCCGTAGCGCAGGCTGAAGACATGGCCGATTGCCGGATTCACACCGCGTGGGTGGCCATTCCCAGTGCCGAGTTGAAAAGCTTTAATGCCTCTGGCCGCACGCCAGTCATGAACCAGACCATTACCACGACTGAAATTGTACGCACGCTGGAAATGGCCAAAAGCAGCCATTTAATGCCGGATCATTACCTGACCAATGCCGTGCCATTAGGTGTAGCGATTGATGACCAGCCCGAATGGGTCGATCATCCCATCAATATGTCCGGCAACTTTATTACCGGGCATTATCACCTGATGATGTTACCCATTAATACCATGCAAAATCTGGACAAGGCACTAAAAAGTGCAGGAATTGGGGTAGAGCGCACCATTATTTCAACACTGGCCACCAGTGAAGCCGTATTGCTTAAAGATGAAAAAGAATATGGCGTGTGCATGATAGATATTGGTGCCGGCACCACCAACATTGCTGTATATCTGGAAAACCGGCTAATTTTAAGCCATACCCTGCAACGCGGCGGCGAACATGTAACCCGTGATATTGCCTCGGTGTTGCAAACCTCAACCGAGCAGGCTGAAAACCTGAAAATCCGTTATGGTTGTGTGGACTTGTCCGCCATTAAGCCCGATCAGATGATCCAGATTCCGGGAATTGGCATTGCACCGGGCATGATTATCAGCCGGATTGAGCTGGCAGACATCATTGTGGCGCGTTATGAAGAAATCTTTGAGGAAGTACGCCAGCAACTGGAACAAAGTGGCGCTATCAATGTGCTGCGCCATGGCGTAGTGCTGACTGGTGATGCTTGCCAGATTGAAGGTGCGGTAGCGCTGGCCCGCCGCGTGCTTGGCGTTTCGGCACACTTGGGCAATCCCCCGCTGGCAGTGGACATCAGTGAGGAAAAGCGCCCACTGCTGCGCCGCTCTATTTATGCCACGGCCAGCGGACTGCTGATGTATAGTCAAAATGAGCAGCAGCGCGCCAGCGAAGTTGGGGTGGAAGAACAAAGCAATGACGGCTGGTTGCAGCAATATGTGGTACAGCCGGTACAAACTATACTGGAAAAGCTGCGTCAGCTCGTCTAAGGCATAAAAGCAGCCTTCACCGTTGAAATTATGCTGTGAGTTTGTTGTTGAATATCCGTTTTCACTTGACAGTGGGCATGGGGCAACGCATGCTAATTTATTTACTAATCAAGGCAGTGCTACGGGCATATAAGCTGCCATACAAATCTTGGAGACCAAAAGGTCATGTCCTCATTTACGCTAATTGAAGATGAAGTAGTCGACAACAATGGGCAGGCCCGTTTTACCGTTTTTGGTGTGGGTGGCGGCGGCGGTAATGCAGTACAACACATGGTTGAGTCAGAAATTTCTGGCGTAAAATTTGTGTGTGCCAATACAGACAAGCAGGCGCTGGATCGCATGAAAGCGCCGTTTAACGTGCAGCTGGGTCAGCAAAGCACCCGGGGACTGGGCGCTGGTGCCAATCCGGAAGTTGGCCGTACCTCAGCTGAAGAAGCTCGTGACCAGATCCGTGACCAGCTGGAAGGCACCGATATGGTGTTTGTCACTGCCGGAATGGGTGGCGGTACCGGAACGGGTGCTGCACCCGTGGTGGCTGAAGTGGCCAAGGAAATGGGTATCCTCACGGTTGGTGTGGTAACCACGCCCTTTGGGTTTGAAGGCCGCAAGCGCCAGAAATCGGCTGAAAAAGGCATTGAAGAGCTGGAACGCCATGTTGATTCGCTGATTATTATTCCCAATGAAAAACTGCTCAGCGTTTACGGTGACATTTCCATGAAGGAAGCCTTTAAAAAGGCTGATGACGTGTTGCTAAACGCCGTACGCAGTATTTTCGATCTGGTGGTTAACCACGGTCACATTAACCTTGACTTTGCCGACTTGAAGACGGCCATGAGTACCCGTGGCTATGCCATGATGGGTATTGGTGCCAGCCGTGGAGAAGACCGTGCCCGTCAGGCCGCTGAAATGGCAATTCGCAGTCCGCTGCTGGATCAGGTACGTCTGGAAAATGCCAAGGGTGTGCTGATCAACATTACCAGCGGTGATGATATCAAGCCCCGCGAAGTACAAATGATTTCCAATGTGGTTAGCCAGATTGTTGACCTGGACGAAGGCGATATTTTCTACGGGACGGTATTTGACCCAGAGGCGCGCGATGAATTACGGGTTACTGTGATTGCCACGGGCCTAAATCGCGATCCGGTGGATTTTTCAACACCTGTTGCGCGTCCTGCGGCTGCGGCAGCACCTGTTGCCCAGCCACAGCCAGCCGCTGTAGCGCCTGTTGCTGCCCAGCAACCTGTAGATGAAGATGATGCGCCTGCCATTAGCCGCCGGGCACCTGTTGCCGCACCTCAGGCTGCACCAGCACCGCAGCCAGCGCCTGCTGCCCGTCCTGCGCCAATGAGCATTCAGGATTACCTGAAAAACCAGCAGAAAAAATAACCCTACCTGACAAACTCTGCTGACCAAGTGTTGGCAGGGACTAATCAAAAAACAGGCCTGTAGATCAGTTGGATGTACAGGCCTGTTTTCTATTTAAGTCAATAATGTTAATTTAAGCGCCTTGCTTTTTAACATAGCTTTTTAAGATCAATCCTTATGCTGAAACAGCGAACCATTAAACAAGTGATCAGGGCCAGTGGCATTGGCCTGCACAGTGGTAAAAACGTCTTTATCAATTTTTTACCCCATGAGATTGATGGTGGCATTGTGTTTCGGCGGATTGACCTGGAGCCGCCAGTCGATATCCCTGCCAATGCCTTGCTGGTGCAGGAAACGGTGATGTCGTCCAATCTGGTGAAGGGTGAGGCCCGCATTGGCACGGTTGAGCACCTGATGAGTGCGCTGGCTGGCATGGGTATTGATAACATCATTATTGAAGTATCAGCACCGGAAATTCCCATTATGGATGGTAGCGCCGGGCCGTTTATTTACTTGTTGCAACAGGCTGGCTTGCAGGAACAGGATGCCGCCAAAAAGTACATTTGTATCAGGCAGCCGGTAGAAGTGTGCGTGGATGACAAACGGGCGGCCTTTTTACCGCATCATGGCTTTAGCGTGCAGTTCACCATCGATTTTAACCATCCGGCCTTTAGCGATGAATACAAGTCGGCTGAGGTGGATTTTTCCACCACTTCATTTATTGAGGAAATCAGTCAGGCACGTACCTTTGGCTTTATGCGCGACCTTGATTATCTGCGCCAGCATAATCTGGCATTGGGTGCCACGCTGGATAATGCCATTGCAGTGGACGAGCAGGGGGTGGTCAACGAAGAAGGCCTGCGCTTTAGCGACGAGTTTGTTCGTCATAAAATGCTGGATGCGATTGGCGACTTATACCTGATTGGTTATAGCATCATTGGCCGCTTTGAAGGCTATAAATCGGGTCATGCACTCAATAACCAGCTATTACGCAAAATTTTAGCCACACCGGAATGTTATGAAATTGTGACATTTGATGACGATGTAAATTGTCCAATTTCATACGTAAAAGCGAGTTAACTTCCTTATATCACTAGGTTTGCAATGTAACTATCCACAGCTTTTTGTGTACTTATGTTGCTCAAAAAATAGCCTAAATTCATATTGTGCTCACTTTTCGATCATTTTTTGCTTGCCAAACGCTGTAGAGCTTCGCTAAGCTCGCGGTCATGAATGAGGGTGGCAGCATCTAGAATAGCTTGCCGGGTTGGTTCATTCAGTGGTGGTAAAGGCAGGTGTAGCACGGGTTTTGGTGCTGGCTTAGCTTCTACAATGACCCTGATGGCCCGTAAATCTTTAAACTCGGCAATGTTACGAAGCTGCTTAACGTAATGCGTTTGTAAATATCGTAATTGGCTGACCGCTGCATAATGTTCAGCAGCAACACACAGTATTCCTTCTTGAAAGGAAACCACCTGCCAGTTTTCATTTTGAGGCAACACTGGCTTTGTCAATTGCGTAAGTTTTTCCAAATACAGCATTTGTGCCTGGAGAGACTGCAAACCCCCTGTTTTTAAATCCTGATGATGTGTGGAAAAGGCGTGAACTGGACGCTTCATGGCTAAGTCTTTGTGTTAAAAAAGCAGTTTAACCTTAAACGATTTTTTAGCACAGGAGCAAGTGGCAAACCCATCATCTGATCTAACAGCAGGACAGGAAAGAGATTATATTTATATGCATAAGCGCCGGATTTTTTTAGCCTTATCTTTTACAGCATGGATTGCTTCATCATCATTTGCAGACCCACAGACTTTAATTAATTCTGCTGCTGACCAGAATTCTATTGACAGCTATGTCAGCCAGATGTGGACAACCCAGGAACAACTGGTTGACTCCCTAAGCGCTAGTGGCCTGATTAACGCAGCCGAGCAGCATGATCACTACCATGACCATGGTACTGGCGTGGGCGGCGAATACGGTGGTGAACTGAGCGTATTGTCTCAGGATGAAAACGACGGTATCCAGCAGCAAATTGACGAAATTTCACGTCAGGCGCAGGCCCGTCAGGATGGACTGGACCGTTTATCCCAGGCACTGACCGTTACTCGCTCTTACCGTGCATCGGGTTCTGCTGCGCCAGAAAGCAATGTGAATATTAGCTCCTTACTGGCCATTGAACCAATTGCCAATGCCCGTGTATCGTCTACTTTTGGCTATCGCCACCTGTTTGGCCGCACTGCATACCATTCTGGTATTGATCTGGCGGCACCAACCGGTACCCCGATTTATGCCACGGGTGATGGAGTGGTAACACATGCCGGCTGGGGTTCAGGCTATGGCAATTATGTTGAAATTGATCATGGCAATGGCTATGTAACCCGTTATGGCCATGCCTCACGCCTGTATGTGTCTGTTGGCGAGCAGGTTAAGGCCAATGAGAATATTGCTGCAGTGGGCTGTACCGGACGTTGTACCGGACCGCACCTGCATTATGAAGTGCTCAGAGATGGCAAGCGTGAAAACCCGGCCACTTATCTGGCACTGGCACCAAAACGAGAATCCTGATTGCATCCTTTCCTGCTTTACCCTCATGATTAAAAATGCCCGGTTTGTGCCGGGTTTTTTTTGCCTGAAATTTAGTGTTGCCCGGTTTTGTCATCAGTTTAGGTCTGCTGATGGCATACATTATTTTTCAATTCTTTAGTCGATTGCCTATTGAATCCCGCTATGCTAAGTCCGTAAGGTAAGTTGCACCAACACCAGAAGATCGATAATAAAAGGAGAATAGCATGGCGTTTTATCAGGACCCTGATGCGATAGAAACCCAGGAATGGCAAGATGCATTTGATTCGGTCATTTCGCATGTGGGCCTTGAGCGTGCTGCTTTTCTGCTCAAAGCACTGTACCAGCAAGCGATTGCGCGCCATGTTCCAATCCAGCGCTTGAATACCCCTTATTTAAATACCATTGCCGTTGATGAAGAAGCCAGTCTGCCCGGTGATGCGCACATGGAACGGCGCATTCGGGCCTTGATTCGCTGGAATGCGCTGGCCATGGTGCTGCGTGCCAATTTAAGTGATGATCTGGGCGGCCATCTGGCCACCTTTGCCTCTAGTGCTACCCTGTATGATGTTGGCTTTAACCATTTTTTTCGGGCACCCAGCGACCGCTTTGGCGGCGACATGATTTACTATCAGGGTCATTCGGCACCCGGCATTTATGCGCGTTCCTTTTTGGAGGGACGCCTTAGTGAAGAGCAACTGAGTGGTTTTCGGCGTGAAGTGGGCGGGCAGGGTTTGTCCAGCTATCCGCACCCGTACCTGATGCCGGATTACTGGCAGTTTCCCACTGTATCCATGGGTCTTGGCCCGATCATGTCGATTTATCAGGCGCATATTCAAAAATACCTCACCAACCGCAAACTGATTGCTGATGAAAACCGCAAGGTCTGGGCCTTTCTGGGTGATGGCGAAATGGATGAGCCGGAAAGTCTGGGTGCGATTGCACTGGCAGGCCGGGAAAAATTGGACAACCTGATCTGGGTGATTAACTGTAACCTGCAACGGCTGGATGGCCCAGTACGCGGCAATGGCAAAATCATTCAGGAACTGGAGTCAATCTTTCGCGGGGCAGGCTGGCGCGTGATCAAGGTGGTGTGGGGCCGGCGCTGGGATTCGCTGCTGGCCCGTGATAAATCCGGTGCCTTAAAGCAGCGCATGGAAGAAGCCGTCGATGGCGAATACCAGTTGTATCAGGCCAAGGGTGGTGCTTTTGCCCGTGAGCATTTCTTTGGCAAATACCCCGAAGCGGCAGAGCTGGTTGCGGATATGAGCGATGAGGACATCGATGCACTAAACCGGGGTGGCCATGATCCATTCAAGGTATATGCCGCCTATGCCGAGGCCATGAAGGGCAAGGGCCAGCCTACGGTGATTCTGGCCAAAACTGTCAAGGGCTATGGCCTGTCGGCAGAAGCTCAAAGTATCAATAAAACCCATCAGATTAAAAAACTGCAAATTGAAGCGCTAAAGTACTTTCGAGACCGCTTTAACCTGCCATTGACCGATGCCCAGTTGCCAGACTTGCCGTTTTATCGTCCGGATGAGAATTCTGCTGAAATTAAATACATGCGCGCGCGCCGTGATGCCTTGGGCGGCTATTTGCCCGCCCGTTGCCAAAAGGTGGAGCCGGTAGCCATTCCTGACTTAAGCAGCTTTCAGCAAATTATTGAAGGCAGTGGTGACAAGGAATATTCCACCACCATGGTGATGGTGCGTATCTTATCAACCCTGCTTAAAAACAAGGCACTAAGCGACCGGGTTGTACCGATTGTCCCGGATGAAGCCCGTACTTTTGGACTGGAAGGCATGTTCCGCCAATTGGGTATTTATTCGGCCAGTGGCCAGTTGTATACCTCGGAAGACAGCGAACAACTGATGAGCTACCGTGAAGCGCAAAACGGCCATATGCTACAGGAAGGCATTAACGAAGCCGGGGCGCTCAGTGCGTGGATTGCGCTGGGCACCAGTTACTCCACCAATGCATTACCCATGATTCCGTTTTACATGTTTTATTCCATGTTTGGCTTCCAGCGGGTAGGTGACCTGATCTGGGCGGCAGGGGATTGTCAGGCGCAGGGCTTTTTGCTGGGAGCTACCGCAGGGCGTACTACCTTGAATGGCGAAGGCTTGCAGCATCAGGATGGTCATTCGCAGGTCTTGGCCAATACCGTACCCAACTGCATGAGCTATGACCCGTGCTTTGGCTATGAACTGGCCGTCATTGTGCAGGATGGCCTGCGCCGCATGTATGGGCCAGTCGATGCTGGCGGTGGTGAACGTATTTTTTATTACCTGACCGTAATGAACGAAAACTATGTACAACCTGCCATGCCAGATGGCGTGGAGGAAGGCATTCGTCGTGGCATGTATTTACTCCAGGAAGATGAACAGGCCACCGTGCAATTGTTGGGGTCGGGGGTAATTTTGCGAGAGGTGCAAAAAGCCGCGCAAATTTTGAAAGATGAATATGCCATTCACGCCAATGTCTGGAGTGTGACCAGCTTTAATGAACTGGCGCGTGATGGCATGAAGTGCGAGTTGCAAAACCGCCTGCATCCGATTTGTGAGGAGAA
Organism: Alkanindiges hydrocarboniclasticus; assembly: GCF_001982605.1. Lineage (GTDB taxonomy): Bacteria > Pseudomonadota > Gammaproteobacteria > Pseudomonadales > Moraxellaceae > Alkanindiges > Alkanindiges hydrocarboniclasticus. The sequence goes on from NZ_MLCN01000018.1 coordinate 21,209, forward strand.
AGATATTCAGGTGCCGTGGGTGGCGCAGCAACTGGCTAATTATCAGGGCATTGTGGTCGCTGCAACCGATTATATCCGGGCTTATAGCGAGCAAATCCGTGCGTATCTGCCGGATAGCCGTCCTTATGTGGCACTGGGCACCAATGGCTTTGGCCGTTCGGACACCCGTGAAAACTTGCGTGCTTACTTTGGCGTGGATGCCGCGCACATTGTAGTGGCTACCCTCAAATTACTGGCGGATGAAGGCGAAGTGGACCGCCGTATGGTTAAGGATGCCATTTCCAGCTTTGAGCTTGAAACCGATATCCCTGCTCCATGGATGCCACAAGCTGCTGCACCCATTAACGATGTCACCACGGCCACTTCCAGTGTGCATCAGGATAATGCGCATGCGTCGGCTAATACTGAGAATACTGAATCCGTATCTGATAGCCCGCCAACTAACCAAACCGGGCAGGGATCAAATCAGCCCTCAGATCAACCCGTGGATCAGCCCCCGCAAAACCCGGAACAGGAGTAAGCAGTATGGAAATTAAAACCCCTGATCTGGGTGTTGATAGTGCGGATGTCTCAGAAATTCTGGTTAAAGTTGGCGATAGCATTGATAAGGAACAAAGCCTGCTGGTGCTGGAATCGGCCAAGGCCAGCGTGGAAGTGCCCAGCCCAGCCAACGGCGTGATTAAAGCCATTACGATACAGCAGGGTCAAAGTGTCAGGCAGGGCGATGTGCTGTTTGAACTGGAGGGTGATAGTAACGAAGACATGCCACCTACTGAAAACAGCAATATGGATGAATCGGAACTGGCTGAATCAGATCATACTCGATCAGATGACACGAAATCAGAACAGCAAAGCGCAGCAGCACCGGAGGCAGCAGCAACTCAGGCCGAAACTGGGATTAAAGACGTTAACGTGCCGGATTTGGGCGTCGATGAAGCCGAGGTATCAGAACTGCTGGTCAGTGTGAGTGACCACATCACCAAGGAACAAAGCCTGGTTGTACTGGAATCAGCCAAGGCCAGTGTGGAAGTACCCAGTCCGGTTAGTGGAATTGTTAAGGAAATCAAGCTTAAACCCGGCCAGAAAGTAAAACAGGGCATGACTATTTTATGCCTTGAGCGCAGTGATCAGGCGGACACAGAAGTTCTGCCAACCGATAAAAATTCCTCGCCGGGCAAAGCTGCACAAGCCACAACGCATCAGGCAGATATTCCTGTTCCCTCCGGCAGGCAGAACCAGAAAACAGGGCAGGATAAGGCATCCGATCATTTCACAGAGAAGACCCAAGGTCAGCAAAACCAGCAAAATAAGCCGTTAAGTGCTGAACAAATCAAGGCCAATAGTGACGTATATGCAGGCCCGGCAGTGCGGCAACTGGCCCGGCAACTGGGCGTAGTGCTGGCACAGGTAGCACCATCCGGTGCCAACCAGCGCATTATCAAGGAAGATGTGTTTGCCTTTGTTAAAAATACCCTGAATGCCGCCAGACCCGCTACAGTTGGCCAAACTACTGCATTGGCAACAGGGGGATTACCTGCCTTGCCGGATTTTGACAAGTTTGGGGGTAGTAGTCTTCAGCCCATGACACGCCTGCAACAGGTGTCTGTGCCGCAGCTTTCCCTAAACAACTTTATTCCGCAAGTTACCCAGTTTGATCTGGCGGATATTACGGCGCTGGAAAACTGGCGTAATACGCTAAAAGCAGAATATAAAAAACAGGATATCAGCCTGACCATTCTGGCTTTTATTGTGAAAGCACTGGCGTATTTACTGAAAAAGGAGCCTTACTTCAACAGCCACTTGGCCGATGACCAGAAATCTATTGTGCTGCGCAATGAGATTCACATGGGCATTGCTGTGGCCACGCAAGATGGCCTGACCGTGCCGGTATTGCGCAATCCCGATGCCTTGAGTATTAGGGACATTGCAGTACAACTCGGTGAACTGAGCCAGAAAGCGCGTGATAAAAAGCTAAAGCCACAGGAGCTTCAGGGTGCCAGCTTTACCATTACCAGTCTGGGTAGTATTGGGGGCACAGCATTTACACCATTGGTGAACTGGCCACAGGTGGCAATTCTGGGTATTTCACCAGCCAGCATGCAGCCAGTATGGAATGGTCAGGAATTTGAACCACGCCTGATGCTGCCGTTGTCGCTGTCTTATGATCACCGGGTCATTAATGGTGCAGATGCAGCCCGCTTTAGCCATGCCTTAACTGAAATTCTGGCTGATATCCGTCGTGTTTTACTGTAGATACAGCCATACCGTGCAGATAATAAACAAATAAGGGATTAAAAGCAGCCAAAACGCTTAAATCCAGCCACACTGGTGCTGTTCTTGCTTTAACTCCAGCATGACTTAAAAACAGGAAAAGAACCGTGGGCTGGATTTATCTGTTACTGGCAGGTGCTTGTGAAATCCTGTATGCCGCTGCCATGCCAAAAACCAATGGCTTTACCCAGCTTTGGCCCAGCCTGTTTTGCGCTACTTTTATTGCAGGCAGCATGTACCTGCTATTGCTGGCCGCACGCAGTATTCCAATTGGAACTGCCTATGCGGTCTGGGTCGGAATAGGCGCTGTAGGCACTGCAATTTATGGGATGCTGGCACTGGGTGAGGACCACAGCCCGTTGCGCCTGTTATGCTTTATGCTCATTATTAGTGGAATTGTGGGCCTTAAGCTGCTGGCACCCGGGCAATATCAAGCCATGTAACAAGGATGACAGTGCCTATAAAAATAAAGGGATTAAACCCAGCAGGCAAAATCTATAATCATGGTTAAATTGCTTAAAAAGCGTACTATTTGTGTTTAATCTGCGGTAGTATTCAATAACAGCAACATCGGCTTTCAGTTGAATGACAGCCAGTAAAATTTTAATTTTTAATAAAATATCTTTAATTAATATAGTGTTGAGTGAATTATGAAATCATTAAAAATGACCTTTCCATCCGCATTTTTCCGCCAGAGTTTACTCAGTACATTAATCATAGGAACAATGGCGGTGCTCTCGGGTTGTGGCGAATCTGATGATACAACCGAAACGATCATTACCACCAATACGGTGAATTCTGTTAGCAATGGTGCAGGCGCACCCAGTGCAGAAACTGGAGTGGAAGGTGGTTTTTATATTGATACCACTTCTTATATTTTGTATGGGCCAAAGAAAAATGGAGCCTGGCCTGCTATTGGCGTTTCGCTGATTGGTGCAGCCGGTCTAAATGGCAGTAATGGTTATAGTGTCTTAAGCGGTTCCGGTCAGCCACTGGCCACCACAGGCAAGCCGGGCGATTTTTATATTGACACCCAAAATGTCGTCTTGTATGGGCCAAAGTCAGTTGAAGGCTGGCCAAATACGGGTATTTCACTGGTCGGCGCGACAGGCCAGCAAGGTGCTACCGGCGCGACAGGTCAGCAGGGCGCGACAGGGGCTACCGGTGCCACGGGATCTCAAGGTACTCCGGGAGCAATCGGTGCAACAGGCTCACAAGGCGCTACAGGCTCACAAGGCGCTACAGGCTCACAGGGAGTTACGGGAGCTACTGGCGCGACCGGTTCACAGGGTACAACTGGCGTAACTGGGGCTACGGGTTCACAAGGAGTCACCGGCGCAACGGGTCAACAAGGGACTACAGGTGCAACGGGTGTTACCGGCGCAACAGGCTCACAAGGTGTCACGGGCGCAACAGGTGCTACGGGTTCACCGGGTATTACTGGCGCCACGGGTCAGCAAGGTGTAACGGGAGCCACTGGCGCGCAGGGTGCTACAGGAGCAACCGGTGCCACGGGTCAGCAGGGCGCAACAGGGTCTACAGGACAGCAAGGTACTGCCGGGTTTGCGATCCGTAGTGGCTCGGGAGCACCAACATCGGATATTGGTAATGTTGGGGATATTTATGTTGATGTAAGCAACAACCGACTCTATGCCGCCAAAACAGCAAGTGGCTGGGGTTCATCGACCTCACTGGTTGGTGCACAAGGCACAACCGGGGTGAGAGGTAGTGCAGTCCTAAACGGGACAGGGGCGCCAGATAATGCCGTAGGCCTGAATGGCGACTTTTATATTGATACGGCCACCAGCGAATTTTATGGGCCAAAAGATAGCGGGGTCTGGCCTAGTATCAGTGTCTCGCTTGTGGGGTCGCAAGGTGCCACTGGTGCGACTGGGGCCACGGGTCAGCAAGGTGTAACGGGAGCCACTGGCGCGACAGGCTCACAGGGGGTAACTGGTGCAACAGGCCAGCAAGGCACGGCCGGTACAGCAGGCAGTGATGGCAACACTATTTTAAATGGCACAGGTGCACCAGCGGCAACCATCGGTCGTACTGGTGATTTTTATATTGATACGACTAACGCAGTATTTTATGGGCCAAAAACAGCAAGTGGCTGGCCTGGTATAGGTGTATCCATGAAAGGTGCGACCGGCGCCACGGGTGCACAGGGCGTAACCGGAGCTACGGGCTCACAAGGGGTAACCGGTACTACTGGCGCTACAGGTCAGCAGGGCGCGACAGGGGCAACTGGAGTTACAGGAGCCACGGGATCTCAAGGTACTCCGGGAGCAACAGGCTCACAAGGCGCTACAGGCTCACAGGGAGTTACGGGAGCTACTGGCGCGACCGGTTCACAGGGTACAACTGGCGTAACTGGGGCTACGGGTTCACAAGGAGTCACCGGTGCAACGGGTCAACAAGGGACTACAGGTGCAACGGGTGCAGCAGGCAGCAATGGCAATACCATTTTAAATGGCAGTGGTGCACCAGCGGCGAATGTAGGCAGCACTGGTGATTTTTATATTGATACTGCCAATGCCAGACTTTATGGCCCTAAATTGGCAAGTGGCTGGTCTGGTGCCGCAATTTCACTGCTAGGTGCGACGGGCGCTACAGGAGCGACGGGTGCGACTGGCGCGACGGGATCTCAAGGAGTTACGGGTGCCACAGGTTCACAAGGGACGACAGGGGCCACCGGTGCGGCTGGAGCAAATGGGACAGTCGTTTACTCAGGATCCACAGCACCTGCCAATAACGTAGGCAGTAATGGTGATCTATACATCCAGACAGGTTCAGGACTGCTGTACACCAAGTCCAATGGGTCATGGGGTGCAGGCGTTAATATTAGCAGCGCTGTCAGTGCTTACCCCAATGTAGAGGTCAATGTAGTCAATAATGCCTCGCAATACATTGCCAGCCTGTCCAACACAACCAACTTTGACACCCTGTTCTTTAGTGGAGCAAATCATAGCAATGCAAGCTATACAGGCAGCAATAGCTGGAATGGTAGCGTGTTTACCGTGGGGAATACCGGTGCGGGATGGTATCAGTTCTCGACACAGGTTCTTGGGGTAACCAATAGCAATGGTGAAACAATTTTTGGAGTTGCTTACTTTCTGGATATTAATAACTCAGGAACACCAACCTGTATTAGCACCTATGATCAATATAACAATGGAACCGCAGCAGGCCTGAGAAATAGCTCCAAGATTAACTGCCTGATTTATCTGGAAGCAGGGAATAATGTGCGTTTTAAAGGTCAGTCATGGGCTAGCAATGCAGGCACTTACACCTCTACCAATGGCACAACGTTTGTTAATATCGTTCGTATCAAATAAATCATAACGGATAAAAGGCAAGCCTTATGGCTTGTCTTTTTATTGAGGAGCTATGTCCATGGAAGCTTTGAACCTGTTATCCAAACGCGAAAAAGCGATTTTTTTAAATGTTAAGCACCGGTTTCCGGGTTAAAAATATTGCACAGGCATTGTGTATTAGCGAACGGACGGTCACCACGCATCAGCAGCATATCTATAAGAAACTTAATATTCACCATAAAGTCAGCTTAATCAAATATACACCGTACTACTGCAAGTTTTTGTCCAGCCTGACCCTGCGGGAAAGAACCATTGTGGTGCTAATTACCGAGGGCCATTGTAGCCAGCAGGTGGCGCGCGAGCTTAACATTAGCCCGCAAACTGTCTACAGCCACAGGAAAACCATCAATAAAAAATTAAACAGCATGCGCAAAAAATACGATGTTTTAGGGATAGAACAACCATAATAAACGTCTTTTAATTCAAGAGAGAGAATCACTCTTAAGACCAATTATATAATTTAAGGAAAAATAGCATGGCATTAGAATCTTTTGTTGGAGAGCTTAGCATTGTGGCATTTAATTTTGCCCCGCCGGGCTGGTTGCCCTGTAACGGCCAGTTGCTGTCCATTTCACAATACTCTGCGTTATTTAGCTTGCTGGGGGTTACGTATGGCGGTAATGGTCAAACCACCTTTGCCTTACCCAACTTAAATGGCCGCATGCCGATTGGCGCTGATTATGGCCAGTTTCAACTGGGGCAAATGGCTGGCAATAGAAGTACCACGCTAACCGCAGCAAATTTGCCGGCACACAGCCATTCGCTGGACTCGCAGCAAATCAGTGCCAATGCCAGCATACAGCCACAGGCCAGCGCTGGAAACGGCAATACTGCCAACCCGGATAATGCGGTCTGGGCCAATGTCAGTGATGGTCTGGCAAATCTGAATAGTTATACTCAGGATACTAGCCAGCTGGCCAATATGCGCCCCATACAAGCTACCATCCAGGCCCAATTAAATGCAGGCAATACAGGTATTACCGGATCAAATTTACCGGTTGATATCAGCAATCCCTATCTGGCGCTCAATTTTATTATTTGCGTGCAAGGTATTTATCCATCGCGCCCTTAAAATAAATTTTTTAGCGCTTACCTGAGAACAAAATGCTTTCATCCTGTTTGGTTTCAGGTAAGTGGCACTTGGTGCGCAACAGCTAACAAGTGATGGATGGCAATATCATGCAGGCACGCTACTAATTGATCTTGCCAATCCATTTAATCAGCGTGACCTTCTACTGATAAAAACGTAAGTTGTCTTCTATGCGCTGCTTTTCATGGGCAGGAAACTTTTGTTCTTCAACAAGTTGCAGTATGGCGGCTTTGCCTGCCGCCTTAAATGCATTGCAGTAAGTCGCCGAGACACTCAACTCATCCAGCGTGCGCCAGTCATAAACACTGCTATCCACAAACAGCATGTCATCCGGCCTTGAAATATTTACCGCCTGTTGGGCAAAATGGCAGGCTGTCTCATAAATTTGCTGTTCCCGATAAAAGCGCGCCAGTTCATATAGCGGCTCAGCCCGTTGCTGGCGACTGGCCCAGGCCTGCAAATAGGCCATGTAGATTTGTTCAATCGGCTTGTTCAGGCGCTCAGTCAACTGGGCTGCGCGAAACTGTGCAGTCCAGCGTTCTTCTTCCCAGCCGCCAGCACTGGCCCGCTGGTGGTAGGCTTCCAGCGCCTGTTCAAGCAAGCCGGCATCCTGATAGCTTTGGGCCAGATAAAACTGATAGCGTACATTGCCCGGTTCGTCTTGCAGGCCCTGCTGTAACAGTGCAATGTCTTTTAGGTAGGTGCTGGCATCTTTGGCTCGTGCGCTGTCGTGGCGCACAAAAATGCTCAGGCCCTGTAACTGCTGCCAGCTGTGTGGCTGGGGTGAATCCAGATATTCATGCAAAACGCCTTGCCATGTCCACGGCAATCGGGTGGATACCAGCGCATTGCGTAAGTAGCGCAACTGATTATAAATACATTCAAAATGATAGGATGTCCCGGTCAGGGCAGGATACTGAAAGCCTTCTGCACTGATCAAGGTTTCATCCGCATCAATAAACAAGAGGTAATCGGCATGTGGCAAGCTGCTGCCTTGAGCCAGTTGCAGGGCTTCAGTACGGTTGTGGCCAAAATTTTTCCATGGCCGCTCAAATAACTGGCCGGGAATGTCCTGCATAAAATCCTGAATGAGCTGCTGAGTGCCATCAGTTGAGCCGGTATCTACAATAACCCATGAATGAATCCATGATTTAACTGAGGCCAGACAGCGTAAAATGACCGCTGCTTCATTTTTAACAATCATGTTAAGGCGAATATGTGGCTGCATGTATTGTTCTTTTGGTTGTTGAATTGGAATATGATAATTTTACAGGTTTTAGAATAAATACTGAACAAAAAATCCGGGCTGCGTGCATTACTGGCGGTGGTGAAAGCTTTTTTGCGCGTAATCAGATGAAGCCTTAAACCTGCTGTTCATCAGTGCTCACCTAGCCTGTATGCAATATGCGCCTACCACTACTGATCGTTATACAGCGTGGATACGTTACCACTACTGTCCACAGATGATTTTTAGCAGGTTTTAAAAACTCGAGAAATATCATAAAAAAATAGCCTGGCAGGTGCAAAGCGCATCGTCAGGCCTGTGGTTTTTCGGTTATAATGCCGCACGAAACTAACCAGTGAGACTGTTATGCTGACCATCGTTCAAGAAGCGTTAACCTTCGATGATGTCTTATTACTCCCTGCTTATTCAAATGTCCTTCCAAAAGATGTCTCCTTAAAGACACGTTTGACCCGCGAAATTGAGCTCAATATTCCGCTGGTTTCTGCTGCCATGGATACTGTTACCGAATCCCGCATGGCCATTGCCATTGCGCAGGAAGGTGGTATTGGTATTTTGCACAAGAATATGGATATTGCCGCACAGGCCGCCGAAGTTCGCCGCGTGAAAAAATATGAAGCCGGCATGGTGAAAGACCCGATTACCGTATCACCAGATACCACCGTGGGTGAGCTGATTGCCCTGACCCATGCGCACAAGATTAGTGGTGTACCAGTGGTGGTGGGCAACAAGGTGGTAGGTATTGTCACCGGACGGGATACCCGCTTTGAAACCAACCTGAACCAGCCGGTGAGCAATATCATGACCCCGCAGGATCAGCTGGTCACGGTGCGTGAAGGCGAATCCAACGAAACCATCAAGGCCCTGCTGCAACAGCACCGCATTGAAAAAGTGCTGGTCATTGCCGATGACTTTGTTTTAAAAGGCCTGATTACGGTCAATGATTTCCGTAAGGCTGAGCTGTATCCCAATGCCTGCAAGGACAGTCAGGGTCGCTTGCGGGTGGGTGCAGCGGTGGGTACAGGGGCTGATACTCCATCCCGCGTGGAAGCACTGGTAGAGGCGGGCGCTGATGTGATTGTGGTGGATACCGCACATGGTCATTCGCATGGCGTGATTGAGCGCGTACGCTGGGTGAAACAGAATTTCCCGCATATTCAGGTCATTGGCGGTAACATTGCGACGGGTGATGCAGCACTGGCCTTGCTGGATGCGGGTGCTGATGCGGTCAAGGTCGGGATTGGCCCTGGTTCCATTTGTACCACGCGCATTGTAGCGGGTATTGGTGTACCGCAAATTTCAGCCATTGACAGTGTGGCGCGTGCCTTAAATGAACAAATTCCGTTAATTGCTGATGGTGGTATCCGTTATTCCGGCGATGTGGCCAAAGCCATTGCTGCTGGTGCCAGTGCCATCATGATTGGTTCACTGCTGGCCGGTACCGAAGAAGCACCGGGTGAAGTGGAACTGTTTCAGGGCCGTTACTACAAGGCGTACCGTGGCATGGGTTCACTGGGCGCCATGGCAGGGGCGACCGGCTCATCTGACCGTTACTTCCAGGATGCCAAAGAAGGTGTAGAGAAGCTGGTGCCAGAAGGCATTGAAGGCCGCGTACCGTATAAAGGCCCCATGAGCGGCATTGTGCACCAGCTAATGGGTGGCTTGCGGTCTTCCATGGGCTATACCGGTTCCAAGGATATTCCCACCATGCGCAGCGAACCGAAATTTGTCAAAATTACCGCTGCGGGCATGAAAGAATCGCACGTGCATGATGTCACCATTACCAAGGAAGCACCAAACTATCGCGTTGGTTAAGTCAATGCGGGTTTGACCCCAGCCTATTACAGGCTTTCCTTTAAAAGAACCGTCAAAGCTTTGGCGGTTTTTTTGTTTTACTCAACTTAATTTTTACAAAAACTTAAAATTTTTAAGTAAACTTTGTTTTAACCTATATGGTTCTGTACTGCGCTTAAACAATCTTAGAGAGAAAAAAGATGAGCCACTTTGGCACCGATGGAATTCGTGGAAAATTTGGCGAAGACCCGATTACCCCGGAATTTGCATTAAAACTGGGCTTTGCCGCAGGCCGCGTGTTTGCCAGTCAGGCTAGAAAGGGTCAGGCCAAAGTGATGATGGGCAAGGATACCCGCTTGTCCGGTTATGTGCTGGAAGCCGCTTTGCAGGCTGGCTTGAATGCCGCTGGCGTAGATGTACTGCTGCTTGGCCCGCTGCCGACCCCTGCCATTGCCCATTTGACCCGGGCATTTCATGCCAATGCCGGCATTGTGATTTCAGCCTCGCATAATCCCTATTTTGACAATGGCATCAAGTTTTTTTCCAGTGAAGGTAAAAAGCTGCCAGATGAGCTGCAAAATGCCATTAGCGCACAACTTGAACAGCCCATTGAAATTACCGCGCCGGACCGTCTGGGCAAAAGCTATCGCATCAAGGACTCCAACGGGCGCTATATTGAATTCTGCAAGTCCAGCTTTCCGTATCATTTAAATCTGACCGGCTTAAAAATTGTCATTGACTGTGCCAATGGCGCTGGTTATATGGTTGGGCCAGCCATTTTGCGTGAACTGGGTGCCACCGTGATTGCACTGCACAGCCAGCCGGATGGCCTGAATATCAATGCCGACTGTGGTTCTACTCATCCCGAAAGCCTGCAAAAAGCCGTGCTGGATTATCAGGCGGATGTGGGTATTGCGCTCGATGGTGATGCTGACCGCATTATTATGGTTGACCAGCACGGCAAGCTGGTGGATGGCGATGCCATTTTGTACATTCTGGCCACGCAGGCTGGCTGCCCGATTGAAGGCGTGGTGGGCACCTTAATGAGCAATATGGGATTAGAGTTAGCGCTTAAAGCCCGTAATATTGACTTTAAGCGGGCCAAGGTGGGTGATCGCTACGTGATGGCTGATCTGGAAACCTCAGGCTGGCAAATTGGTGGTGAGCCTTCCGGCCATATTTTGTGTCTGGATAAAAGCACCACAGGCGATGCGCTGATTTGTGGCTTGCAGGTTCTGGCGCAAATGGTGGCACAGCAAAAAGCCCTGCATGAACTGACCACAGGCTTAAGTATTTTGCCGCAGGCGCTGGTTAATGTGCGTCTGGCACAAATGATTGACCCGTATGCTGACCCGGCACTGAGTCAGGCCTTTGATGAGGCAGAAGCCAAACTGGCTGGACGTGGTCGATTGCTCATCCGTAAATCCGGTACTGAGCCAGTGATCCGGGTGATGGTCGAAGGGGAAACCCAGGAACAGGTTGACCAGTTGGCCAATGAACTGGCCGACCTGATTCGTAGCCGTGGTGCTGCTGCATAGCTTGTCCAGGTTGCGTAATTTGCACGACCTGTAAAGTTAGTGAAATATGGCAAAACACAGGGTCATTTCTGGTTCAGTCAAGGTGAAAACGCAATGAGTGTGAAGGACTTAAGCGAATTACGGCAAAACTATGGCAAAGGCAGTTTGCAGGTGCATGATTTGTCCGCTGATCCTTTAACCCAGTTTTTAAAATGGCTGGATCAGGCATTGCAGGCACAGGTTGCCGAGCCGTATGCCATGACACTGGCCACTGCGGATGGTGATGGCCGTCCGCATGCCCGTACTGTGCTGTTGCGTGGCGCTGACCCAACCGGTTTTTATTTTTATAGTAATTATGACAGCCAGAAGGGACTGGATCTGGCTGCCAATCCGTATGCCGAGCTACTGTTTTTTTGGCCTGCGCTGGAACAGCAGGTGCGCATTCACGGGCCGGTAGAACGCATTAGTAAGCAGGAATCTACTGAGTATTATCATAAGCGCCCGCGTGACAGCCAGATTGCGGCGCATGTCAGCACCCCGCAAAGTGGCATTATTGAAAGCCGTGAGTTGCTGGAACAGCGCTTTGCTGATTTAAACCAGCAACTTGAGCATGCTACAGCCATTGACAAGCCTGAATTCTGGGGTGGTTACTGCTTAAAGCCTGCCTATTATGAATTCTGGCAGGGCCGGCCCAATCGTTTGCATGACCGCTTAAAGTATATTCCAGATACTTTAAGCGACACAGGCTGGCGTATTGAGCGCTTAATGCCTTGAGCGAGGATAAGTAAAGCATTGCTTTACCCGAGCGCATGAGGAACACTGTTCCGCAAGGAAGCTATGCTTGGAGCATGAGGATAAGTAAAGCACTCCGTTACACTGGGTCTTGCAGCATACTATGCTTCATTTACCCAAGCGTATGTGAGAAATACTGTGTCGTAACTGCTTTAAGCACGAACACCGCTCAAGCCTGTCCTGTTTCTTTCTTTTAAATAGCCATTTTTCTTGTAGTTCATTTTTCCGGTTTCCTGTTTGTTATGTCCTCATACCAGCTAATTGCACGACCCTGTCCGCCTGTTGCCGAGCAACTGGGTGAGCATGTTTCACCCTTGTTGGCCCGATTGTATGCCGCACGCGGGGTGGATTCAGCAGAGCAATTGAGTCTTAAACTGAATCGGCTGATTCCGGCGCAACAGCTTAAAGGGCTGGCGTGTGCGGTTAATTTGCTGGATCAGGCTATTGACCAGCAAACCCGGATTTTGATTGTTGGCGATTTTGATGCTGATGGGGCGACCAGTACGGCACTGATGATGCTGGCACTGGGTCAAATGGGTGCCTGTGTTGATTATCTGGTGCCAGACCGCTTTAAATATGGCTATGGCCTCACCCCGGAAATTGTGGCGCTGGCAATTGATGACTACCAGCCGCAACTCATTGTCACGGTGGATAATGGCATATCCAGCCATAGTGGTGTTGAGGCCGCGCATGCCGCTGGCATCCGGGTGATTATTACCGACCATCACCTGACCACAAAAGCACCACCGGAATGTGCTGCTGTGGTGAATCCCAACCAGCCGGATTGCAGTTTTGGCAGTAAGGCACTGGCTGGCGTTGGGGTAGCCTTTTATGTACTGGCTGCTCTGGCCACCCAGCGCAAGCAGCAGGGCAAGGCTAGTGCCACTCTAACCCAGTATCTGGATATTGTGGCTATTGGTACGGTAGCTGATGTAGCGCAGCTGGATTATAACAACCGCATTCTGGTGGCTGCTGGTGTTGAGCGTATCCGGCAGGGTGTATGCCGCCCCGGAGTGCTGGCCTTGCTGGAAATTGCCGGCCGCGACCTCTACAAAATTACGCCACAGGATCTGGGTTTTGTCATCGGCCCGCGTATTAATGCCGCTGGACGCATGGAAAATATGCGCATTGGGATTGATTGCCTGCTGGCCAGTAGTTTTGAAGAAGCGTGGCCACTGGCCCAAAAGCTGGATGAGCTCAACCGCGAGCGCCGTCGGGTAGAAGCCCAGATGAAGCAGGAAGCACTGGACTTGCTGGCGCATTCTGCCTATAGCAACCTGACCGATATTCCACCGGCTATTGTGCTGTTTGAACCCAGCTGGCATCAGGGTGTAATTGGTATTGTGGCTGGGCGCTTAAAAGAGCAATTCCATCGTCCTACCATTGTGTTTGCACCCAGTGAAGATGGGCAGTTTATTAAGGGATCAGCGCGATCCATTGCTGGCGTGCATATCCGTGATGCCATTGAGCGGGTGGCCGAGCAGCATCCCGAGCTGGTAAGCCATTTTGGCGGGCATGCCATGGCCGCAGGTTTAACCCTGCCACGACAACAGTTTGAAGCCTTTACAGCGGTTTTTCAGCACATTATTGCTGCACATGACCAAAGCCTGTTTGACGCCAAGTTGCTGACTGATGGTGAGCTGGCACCGCAGGAATTTAGTCTGGATACAGCACGCGACCTTGCCAGCGCCGGGCCATGGGGACAGGGTTTTCCTGCCCCGGTATTTGAAGGCTTGTTTAAAGTGCTGGAGTATCGCTGGTTACAGGATAAGCACCTTAAGTTGTTGTTGCAGCATCCTGACCATAAGCAGCGTATAGATGCAATTTATTTTAATGCGATACGGCAGCACTGGCCTGACACGATGCTCAGGATCCGGCTAGCCTATCAACTGGATATTAATGAATATCAGGGCAGGCAGCGGCTGCAACTGCTGGTACAGCATGCTGAAATAGTGGTTTAAAAGTCACGGTTTAAAGCAAGCAATAAAAAAAACCGCTAGCGGGGCTAACGGTTTTTATCAACAGTTTTTGGCTTAAGTGGCTTAGAGCTTAGAAACGGAAAGTACCGTTAATGCCAAAAGAATCGGCACCATCAGTGGTGCTATAGCCAATGCCTACCGCCGCAACAGGTGTAATAAATTTCTGGGCACGAACGCCAAAAATTGAATCACTGTCATCTTCTGTTGAGTCAGCAAAAGATGCACCGATGCTCAGCGTTGGATCAAGATATAAATCACCAGCCAGACGATAAGCAGTTTCATCACCAATTAAAAACTGGCTTTCCAGATTGATATTGTTGTTACCTACAGCAGTAACATACTTGGCACGTAAGGTAGCCGCTGTGTCTTCTCCGCTAACGCCAGCAGCACCCCAGCCATACACAAAACCATTTTTCATTACTTGAAGCGGATTAACGCTTTCGCTCATATCGGTTGCACCGACTGCCAGCAACAAGCCGGTCATTGGCAAATAACCTACTTCTACAGCATAGCCTGTTCCATCATCATCTTCACTGGCGCTAAAGCCAGCAGCAGAAGCTTTGGTCGTGGTTTGAGTCTGGTTCACTGCCGCACTCACATAAAATTGTGAGTTTGGAACATAAAATTCACCAGCAAGCCCCAGTACATCAAGGTCTAATTTGCTTTTAACATTTACACCTAAAATATTTTCTTCTTCTTCAAGACTCGCATTGACATAGCCTAAGCTGATGTTGCTGGCTTTATTTAAGAAAGCCGCTTCTGCCAGAGGGGTATTGCCTACGTTAACCGGATTAATATAGTAAGTTCCAGCAATACCAAAAGTATTAACATCACTTTCATCCAGATCGATATTTTCATAGGATGCGTTGACTTCGGTTTGATAAGCATTTGCAGCAGTCATAGACGCCAGTAAAGCAGTCGCTAAAAATAATTTTTTCATCATTGTTTTTCCCAAAAATTATAACAAATAATTTGTTACATGTTTGCAATAATACAGTGCAATTATTTTTTGTCAAACTGAGGCTAATTAAAACATGCTATTGCGTGGGCTTGAGATCATGCATGCATTAATAATAATTTTATGTATTCTGGGAATCTGGTTAAAAAGCAAGCCATAAAAAAGCCGCTAATCGCTGGAATAACGGCTTTTTAAAAAGACTAAGACTTAGAAGCGGTAAGTACCACGAAGACCTACAGTATTAGTGTCATCACCAAAGCCTAACTCACCTTGGATACTGGTTTGCTGGTTAATGAATTTACGGGCACGTACACTAAATACATCGTAATCACCAGCGCCCAAGTCAGTGTTTTCATACTGACCGCCAATGCTAAAGGTATTGTCGACATAATAATCAGCCGCTACGTTGTAGTGATCATAGTCACCAAATACACCACCAGCTTCAAAGTTCCAGTCGTGCTGACCAACACGGGTTACATACTTGGCACGGATGGATGGGTCTGTATTGCTGTCGTCATTATATTCTGTACCTACCAGACCAGCTGCGATCAGGAAGTTTGGTGCAGGGAAATAACCGATTTCAGCGCCGTACTGATTGGCGTGGTCGTCATCAAATTCAATACGTGACAGGTTACCTGACACATAAAAATCGGTATTTGGTACGTAGTATTCGCCATTAATGCCGTATTGAGTAGTTTCGTCATCGGCATCATCAGTAGCAATATTGACACCCACATTGCTGGCACGGTTCATAAATGCTGCTTCAGCCAGTGGTGCATTGTTGTCAGTCACTGGATTGAAGTAATAGGTAGCATCTACGCCAAATGCATTAGTGCTATCGCTGTTATCATTGTCAAAATAAGTGTAATCCGCACCTACTTCAGTTTGGTAGGCATTTGCCGCAGACATAGTGGCCAGTAGGGCGGCAGCCAGTGCTAATTTTTTCATGATCTTTCTCCAACATTAAATGAAATTATTTGTTACACATTTGCTATCTTACAGCGCGCAAGAAATTAGTCAAACTTGAAACTGTTAAGTGCAATTTACATAATTTTTATTAGGTATTTCAATGGATTAATATTTTAATTTATAAACTTATGCACTGATATGACACATATTTTGTAAAGATTTCAGGTTTTTTGCCCTAACTTGTAACACTTCTGCAACCAATCCCCGCAATCTTAACCAAGCCCATACCTAAAAATATGAAGACTTAAAAAGCACTATGTAGTTTGCATGCATAAACGGAATCCTCTTTTAGGTTTTTTAAATAAAAGCAGTGCTGTTGAGCAATAAACCAGACGTGCTAAAATTCAGATTCTTTAATGATTGTTTTGAGATGCATTGTGGAAATTAATCCGTATCTGGTTCGTTTAAAGGACTTGCGTGAGCGTGGTCAAACGCTTAGGGGGTATCTTTGACTACGACCACAAAAAAGAGCGTCTGGAAGAAGTCCTGCGCGAATTAGAAGACCCTGCCATCTGGAATGACCAGAGCCGTGCGCAGGCGATGGCCAAGGAAAAGGGCGAACTTGAAAATATTGTGGGTGTACTGGATGATTTAAGCCAGCAACTGGAAGATGCACAGGCCATGCTGGATCTGGCAGTCGAAGCCGATGAGATCAGTCTGCTGGATGATGTGGACAGTGAGCTTAAAACTGCCGATGAAGCGGTGGGCAAACTGGAATTCCGTCGCATGTTTAGCAACCAGATGGACCCGAATAATTGCTTTTTGGATATTCAGGCCGGTTCTGGTGGCACTGAAGCGCAGGACTGGGCATCCATGTTACTGCGCATGTACCTGCGCTGGATTGAGCGTCATGGCTTTAAGGCCGAAGTCATGGAAGAATCCGACGGCGACGTGGCCGGGATTAAAAGCGCTACCATTCGGGTCGAGGGCGAATATGCCTTTGGCTGGCTCAGAACCGAAACTGGCGTGCATCGTCTGGTGCGCAAGTCGCCATTTGACAGCGGTAACCGTCGCCATACTTCGTTTTCGGCGGTGTTTGTGTCACCAGAAGTGGATGACAATATTGAAATTGATATTAATCCGGCTGATGTACGCACCGATACCTATCGTGCATCTGGTGCAGGTGGCCAGCACATTAACAAGACCGACTCAGCGGTGCGCCTGACGCACGTTCCCACTGGTACTGTGGTGGCGTGCCAGAATGAGCGCAGCCAGCATGCCAACCGTGACCGGGCCTGGAAACTGTTGCGTGCCAAGCTGTATGAGCTGGAAATCCAGAAGCGTAATGAAGCCCAGCAGGCACTGGAAGCCACCAAGTCGGATATTGGCTGGGGCAGCCAGATTCGTTCCTACGTGCTGGACGATTCACGCGTGAAAGACTTGCGCACCGGTGTGGAAAATTCCAATACGGGTGCGGTGCTGGATGGTGATCTGGATCGGTTTATTGAAGCCAGCCTGAAAATGGGGCTTTGATTCAGCTTAAGCTTTTAGGCTGTGGCGTGAGAAAAAGGGCTGTAACAGCCCTTTTTATATTTGAAAAATAAATTTTACGATTCTTATATCTAAAAAAAACGATATTAATATCGACAAATATAAATATATGAACTATAAATAAAGTCTCTTATGTGTTGGATGTTCTGTGATCGCCCGTTCCTGGCGTACAATGGCAACAGTTTTTGCATCATTAAGGTGATTAAGTAATGGATACTGAGGTGATTTTAAAAGCCCTCGCCAATCCGGTACGGCGTAATATCTTGCAGTGGCTTAAAACACCACAGCAGTATTTTCCCCAGCAGTATCATTCCTTTGAGGCTGGCGTGTGTGCTGGTCAGATTGACCAGAAAGTGGGCCTGTCACAATCGACCGTGTCCAATCATTTGGCAATTTTGCAAAAAGCTGGCCTGATCCGTTGCCAGAAAGTGGGGCAGTGGAGCTTCTATGAACGCGATGAGCAGACCATTCAACAATTTCTTTTAGCCTTGCAACACGATTTATAGCATGTGCAGGTACAGCAACAGTAGCCAGTATTGCTGTTGTTGAGTTGCCAGAACCAGTTGCTTAAGCGTGAGTTGCTCAGGAGATTGTGATGTCAGTTTTATTTCAGCCCTTAACCGTAGGTGCCCTTGAATTACCCAATCGTCTGGTTATGGCACCCCTTACCCGTTCGCGGGCAGGTGAGTCACGCATTCCGAATGAACTCATGCAGGAATATTACGTGCAACGGGCCAGTGCTGGCCTGATTATTACCGAAGCCACAGCAATTACCCCCTCGGCGGTGGGTTATGCCAATACACCGGGCATCTGGTCGGATGAGCAAGTGGCAGGCTGGAAAAAAATTACCGATGCCGTGCGTGCTGCGGGTGGCCGTATGGTTATGCAATTGTGGCATGTGGGCCGTATTTCTGACCCGATTTTTTTAAATGGTGAATTGCCAGTTGCGCCCAGTGCCATTCAGCCCGCAGGTCATGTCAGTCTGGTACGCCCCAAAAAAGAATATGTGACGCCACGTGCACTCACCACGGCTGAGGTAAAACAGATTGTGCAGGATTACCGTCAGGCCGCAATCAATGCCAAGGCGGCTGGTTTTGATGGGGTAGAGCTGCATGCTGCCAATGGCTACCTGATAGACCAGTTTTTGCAAACCAAAACCAACCAGCGTAATGATGAATATGGTGGCAGTCTGGAAAACCGTGCGCGTTTGCTGCTGGAAGTCACTGACCAGCTTATTGACGTATGGGGCGCAGATCGTGTGGGCGTGCATCTGGCACCGCGCCGTGATGCGCATGACATGGGTGACGATAATCCGCCACAAACTTTTGGCTATGTGGCAGAACAACTGGGCCAGCGCAAGATTGCCTTTATTTGTGCGCGTGAATATGTGGCCGATGATAGTCTGGCTGGTTTAATTAAGCAGAAATTTGGTGGTGTATTTATTGCCAATGAAAAGCTGGAGCGTGAACAGGCTGAGCGATTGATTGAGCTGGGTGAAGCGGATGCCGTGGCGTTTGGCCAGTTGTATATTGCCAATCCGGATTTGCTGGAACGCTTTAAGCAGCAGGCTGAGCTCAATACCCCAAACCCTGCCACGTATTATGCTGAAGGCGCAACAGGTTATACCGATTATCCGTTTTTAGGTGAGTCTGTATAGCTGAATAAGTTGGCTTAAAAACTTTATTCATCCTATTGAATAGTAGGATGAATCTTTAATTCCTTTAAAAAAAGACAAATCCTCAATTCCATTCATGCATAAGCCCCTGAATCAGGGGGCTTTTAATAGGGCAATATACGCAAAACAGCCAGCCTGTTAATGGATAAGTTTTGGTTTATGCCGCCAAGCAGGCTACACTCTAGCCCATTCTTTTTATGTTAGCTGTTTGCTGCCAATCGTGTGTTTGACACGAGCAGGCAACTTTTTAATCATGCCAAAACCTGTGCAACAACCGCCTTTCTGGTATCAAGTCCTGCTGGCACTTATTTTGCCGCTATATCGCCTGCGCGTGTGGCAGCGTTCACGTACGCAAGCCGATTATCAGAATGAAGTGATTGAGCGTTTTCAGATTGCAAAAACAGTAAAAAATACACGAGCCATCTGGATTCATGCTGTGTCGGTGGGCGAAACCAACGCTGCCCAGCCAGTGATTGAACATTTTTTAAAACAGGGCCAACCCGTATTGGTGACCAATACCACCCGCACTGGACAAGCGCGCGCTAAAGCATTGTTTGACCAAAACTATCCTGAATTGTTTGAAGCGGTTTTTTTACCAGTAGATACAGTCGGGCTGATGCAGCAATTCTTGCAGCGTTACCAACCACGATTATTTATTTTAATAGAAACTGAACTGTGGCCGAATGCACTGGCACAAACCCGACAGGCAGGCATTCCCAGTATTTTACTGAATGCGCGCCTGTCAGCCCGTTCTGCCAAAGGCTATGGCAAGTTTGGCCGCTTAACCCACCCTATGCTGGCGCAGTTAAGCTGTATTGCCGCGCAGGATCAAGCCACTGCACAGCGTTTTATTGAATTGGGCGCTGATGCAAAAAAAGTAGTGGTCACGGGCAGTGTGAAGTTTGATATTCAGCCACCTAACCATTTGTTAGAGCACGCTGAACAGTTGAAACAACAATGGCAACTGGGCAATCGTCCAGTGCTAATTGCAGCCAGTACCCATGAGCCGGAAGAAGCCCAGATTCTGGCGCAGTTTCCCAAGGTTTTGGCGCAGTTTCCCAGCGCTGTTTTGATTATGGTGCCGCGTCATCCCGAACGATTTGAGCGAGTGGCGCAACTGATTCAACAAAACGGATTTGGGTTATTCCAGCGTAGCCAACAGCA
This sequence comes from Alkanindiges hydrocarboniclasticus, assembly GCF_001982605.1. GTDB lineage: Bacteria > Pseudomonadota > Gammaproteobacteria > Pseudomonadales > Moraxellaceae > Alkanindiges > Alkanindiges hydrocarboniclasticus. The sequence continues at coordinate 41,529 of NZ_MLCN01000018.1, forward strand.
GGAAATTCAAGCGGAAACACAAGTCTATCTGGCTGACAGCATGGGTGAGTTGTGGCTGTGGTATGCGCTGGCCAGCATGGCCTTTGTCGGGGGATCGTTTAGTGCAACGGGTGGCCATAATCCGCTGGAACCCGTGCGGCTGGGTGTGCCCGTGGTGATGGGGCCGCATATTTTTAATTTTAAGGTGATTGTAGAGCAACTGATGCAGGCTTATGCCTTAACGCAAGTGGATAATGCTGAGGCACTAGCTCAGGTGTGGCTAAACTGGTTACAACAGCCGGAGCAGGCGAGACAGGCCGGTTTGGCAGGCTTGCAGGTGATGCAGGCCAATCAGGGTGCGCTGGATCGGCAGCTTGGTTTGGTGAAAAAATTATTAAATGAATAACGCTGGAAGATAAAAATGAAAAAATATTTATGGGCAACTGTTTTAGGCTTTTGTTCAATAGCTACTTTGGGTGCAGCAAATTTTTTTGATGTAAACGTGTCACCTTATACAATTGAATGCTTTGATAAGGATGAAATTAACTCCCAGGAAAAAGCTATTATTGAGAAAGCCAGTTTAAATATTCTCAGTATGATTAAAAACCAACAAGCTAACCAGCTTTGGGAAATAAGTCATCCAGAACTTAAACGTCAACTAACCTCAGCACAAATTGCACAGGGTATTACCCAGTTTCTATTAGGTGATACAACCAGTGCCACTATATCGGATGAACGATTAATCAAGATTCAAGGATCAGAAAAAACGCCTGTTAATGTGTTTTGTGGTTCGGTGAAACCCAATGATCCATCACATTTAAGCGTTCAAGCTTTGGTAGGTAATACCAATATTGCCATTGTTCAAATTGAACTTCCTAAAAAGCCATTTAATCAGTTGGTAAGTTTGCAATTGGCGAAGCATAAAGGAGAGTATCGCCTAGTCTATATGGATTTAAACTCATATCAGTATAATGAAAAAGATTCATTTTATTATAAAGACTTAGCTAAAAAATATCTTGATGAGAAAAAACATGTTGAGGCTTTTATTTATAATCAGGTTGCTTTATTGCTGAGTAATAAAGGTAGTTTCTTACAAAGCGCTCTAAATATGCAGTTAAGCGCAGATCTGCAAAAACTACAAAATAACAAGATATTAAAACATGCCCTTGGATCATGGCAAATAAACAAAAACCAATACCGGATCATATCGCTGGGTTTAATCACCACGCAATCAGATATGAATATTCATATCAAATACGTGGCTACACAAGGTTTGCAGCCAGAGCAGGTTCAACAGGATGCTGAACATTTGATGGGCTACCTTAAACAGACTTACCCGGCTTTAAATCAGGAGTTTCATGGTGTGGTGTTTGAAGCCTATGAAAAAATGCCCGTTGATAAAACCAAGATATATCCTTTTTATAGGGTGCCTATGATCTTTTAATAATAATTTCATACATTTGCATGCGTCATGCTATAAATATTTATGTATTAGACTGTGCTGAGCCAGCCAGTTCAGAATGAATGAAAATAACAAATTTTTGTCTGCTTTGAATTAATCAAGAGTAGACTCAATGCTGTTTTTAAATCTATTTTAGGCATTACACAATAGGGATTATAACAATGAGTACCACCATTGATAAAAGCAAACCAGTCTGCGTCACTGGTGCGTCCGGCTATATTGCCAGCTGGATTGTCAAATATTTATTGGAAGATGGATTTACAGTACATGCTACGGTGCGTAACCCCGACAATGCAAAGTCGGTTGCGCACTTAAAAAAAGCCGCCGAAGGCGCAACAGGCACATTAAGACTGTTTGCTGCAGACTTGTTGCAACCGGGCAGCTTTAAGCCCGCGATTGAAGGCTGCGAGCTGGTGATACATACTGCGTCACCTTTTATTATCAAGGGTTTTAAGGACGCCCAGACTGCACTGGTTAAACCGGCAGTAGAAGGCACCGAAAATGTATTGCGCAGTTGCAATGAGGTGAGTACGGTCAAACGGGTGGTACTCACCAGTTCGGTGGCCTCCATCTTTGGCGATAATATTGAAATTGAAGAAACTCCCAATGGTATTTTTACCGAACAGGACTGGAACAACACCAGCAGCATAACCCATCAGCCGTATTCATTTTCCAAGGTGGCGGCGGAGCGCAAGGCATGGCAAATCCATGACCAGCAGCCTAAACATGCAAAACAATGGGATCTGGTGACCATTAACCCATCACTGGTACTGGGGCCAGCGCTAACCCGACAAACCCAATCTACCAGTATTTCCGTGATGCAGGACTTGGGCAGTGGCAAGCAACTGACGGGAGTGCCGGATCTGGAATTTGGCCTGGTTGATGTGCGTGAAGTGGCGCGGGCGCATATTCAGGCCGGTTTTATACCCAAAGCTGAGGGCCGTTATATTGTTAGTGAAGGCACCTATAGCCTGTTGACCATAGCCGAAATCCTGAAAAAACGCTTTCCCAAATACCCTTTGCCCAGAACCCTGTTACCCAAGGCGCTGGTCTGGCTGGTGGGGCCAATTGCAGCGGGTGTCAGCCGCCGCTTTGTGAAACTGAACGTGGGTTATTCCATTGGTTTTGATAATGCACGCTCACGCCACACATTGCAGCTTCACTATCGACCCATTGAAGAAACCTTGCAGCAGCATTTTCAGCAAATGATTGATGATGGCCTCTTAAAAAAGCGCTAAGGTTATTCTGTTGGGCTGATTGAACACAGCAAGGCTAGAGTGAATGACTTACACTGGCCTGTTTTAAATTATCCAAAACGATGGCCTGTTTAGCATGAACCTGTTGTTGCTTGATCCTGCCCAAATCCAGAACCAGCGCGCCAGCATTACGGATGCACGGCGGTTGGCCCATATCCGTGAGCATTTAAAATTAAACCCGGGCGATCTCATCAAGGTTGGCCAAAAAAACGGCTTAAAAGGCACGGCCCGGATTGAAAGCATCACTGAGCAGCAACTGGTGCTAGACAGTGTGCTGCTGGATCAGGCGCCACCGGCCAAGTTACCCCTGACCTTGATTGTGGCGCTACCACGGCCAAAAGTGCTGCGACGGCTGATCATGGATGCGGTCACACTGGGCGTTGAACAGCTTATTTTAATCCATAGCTACCGGGTGGAAAAAAGCTACTGGCAAACGCCATTTTTGCAGCAACTGGACAGTTATATTGAGCTGGGTCTGGAGCAGGCGGGAGATACAATTTGGCCGCAAGTGCAATGCTTTAAGCGCTTTCGGCCTTTTGTGGAGGATATCCTGCCGGGCCTGATTGAAAACAAGCTTGCCTTTGTGGCGCATCCCTATGCAGCCCAGCCCATGCCTGTTGCATTAAACCAGCCTTGCATACTGGCAATTGGACCTGAGGGTGGTTTTATTCCATTTGAAATCAATTTATTGCAGCACAATGGCTGTCAGCCAGCCAGTCTGGGCCAGCGGATTTTACGCACGGAAACTGCGGTATCCAGCATTATAGGCCGCATGTTTGGCTAGCCGACGTTTTGTTTTGGTATGGGACCTAATAGGTTTAACGGCTTTTTAAAAAGCATACATAGCTGGTTAAAAAGCCCTGCCATTAAAACTCGCTTTTGGCTGGTGTAGATGCATTGCTGTCACTGCCGGGCACGACGGTATTCTGATCCATGACCAGTTGCTGAATCGGATAGGGAATATTAATACCCTTGGTGGTTAATGCTTCCTTCACTAGAATCTGTACCTCATCAATGGAAGCCCCAATCCCCACTTCCTTGACATCTACCCACCACGAAATATGCAGCACAATGGAAAAATCACCCAGCGTTTTGACCTGAACAGAAGGCGTAGGCTGTGATTGGATGGTGCGTACCTCATCCAGAACTTCCAGAATAATGGTTTTTGCATCCTGAATATTCGCCTGATAGCTAATGCCCACATCAAAGGCACACTGGCGTTTAACAAAGGCCGTATTTACCGTGACCGGGTTGGTAAACAGGCTGGCATTGGGAATGACAATACGGCGGCCATCGCCAGTGCGAATATAGGTGGCCCGAATCTGGATGTCTTCCACCACACCAGTAAAAGTGCCGGACACAATTTCATCACCAATGCGAAACGGCTCGCCCAGCAAAATTAAAATGCCGGACAGCATGTTCTGGAAAATATCCTTAAAGGCAAAGCCAATGGCCACCGAGCCAATTCCCAGTGCACTGATCAGTTGGGCAGGCGTAAAGCCGGGAATGGCAATCACCAGCGCAATCATAAAGCCAATAAACACAATAAAGGTACTGCCAATCCGGTTGAGTACCAGCACCAGATTTTGCTTGCGCTTGGCGCGGCCACTCAAGGTTTTGACCACAAAGAATTTAAAAACCTTGGAGATCAGCCAGAAAATGATAAATACCGTCAGGGCGATTAGCAAATAGGGCAGACGTTCCCAGAAATGCTGTGCCATTTCATGGACGGTGGTGTACACGTCTTTGTATTCAGTGGCTTTTTCAATCACCTTGTGCGTTGTTGCCTTACCTGCGTTTTGTACCAGCGTGGCAGTGGCCTGAGTTGCATCACTAATGGCCTCTGCGGTGTTTTCGCCTGCTTCACGAATGGTTTGTTCTGCCATGCTGCAATTCCAGAATGTGCTGACACGGCCTATTGTGCCGTGTGGGCATGTTGCGTTGTGTGACATTGAGTATTTTAACGATGGCTAAATTCATCGTGCATCTAATACTTTGGGTGAATAGTAATAATTATAGGACCTTATATATTAAAAAAGCATAACGCATAGGGTAAATCATAAAAAATGCCAATGATGGCCTCATTCTTCCCGTGGGACCACGTTTGGCGACAAGGCATAGGATGTGAGTAATGAAAACCTTAACGACCAAAGTACCACATGCAAAAGCACTCAGCCTATCGGTGTGTGCCATCATGGCTGCCAGTTTATGTGGCACCAGCCATGCAGCAGCCAGTGATCAGGCTGAAATTGAAGCATTGCGGCAGGAAGTCAATGCACTCAAGCACATTGTGCAGCAACTCAGTGCGCAGCAGCACACCCAGTTAGCCGCTAGCCAAACAGCACAGCCGCTGGCCAGCAGCACAGGTCCTGCTTCGGCACTGGAAGTAACGGCAGTATCGCCAGCCAGTGCCAGCCTTGCGCCCGCACAGACTGCCAAGGCTGGCCAGCCTATGCCTGCTGTTCCGGTGAGTCGCAATCCCGAGGGCTGGGCCGTGTTACCTGATGGCAAAACTGCTGCCAAGGTCTATGGCTTTATTCGTGCCGATATGCTGCATGACTTTAAGGGCCAGCCCACTGGCAAATTCAGTAACCTGCATACCCAGCCACTGGACAGCAGCGACCCGGTTGAAAACAAGACAGCCTTTACGGCAGCAGTTACCCGTATTGGGGTTGACTTTAAAACCCCAACCGCCATTGGTGATGTCGGCGGCAAAATTGAAGGCGATTTCTGGGGCAATGGCGGTACGGGTTCAGCCACCTTTCGCATTCGTCATGCGTATCTGACCACCGGCAACTGGCTGTTTGGCCAGACCTGGTCACCATTTGCCGGGCAGGAATATGCTGCTGAAACCGTAGACTTTAATGGCGTAACCGGCACATCCATCCGGCGTGCCACCCAGATTCGCTATACCCATCCGCTAAACAACAACACTTCCTTAACCATTGCTGGCGAAGAAGACAGTAATTCGGATTCGCGTTTTCCGGCACTAACGGCCCGGCTGGAACACAAACTGCCGGACAGCAAAGGCGCTTTTGCCTTGCGGGGTATGCTGCATGAAAAACGCGGCGTGGCTACCAGCACGGTGAATGGCCAGACCCCCAATACAGGCAATACCGAACAGGAAAAAGCAGGCTATGGTGCGGCCATTGGTGCGTGGTATCAGCTTAATCCCGCCAATAAGCTTAGCGGCCAGTTTTTCCATGTAAAGGGTGATGGCAGCTTTAACTATGGCACAGGCAGTGGATTTTCAGTCAATGCAGCCACGGGGGATGTGTATTTTGACGAATACAACAGTGCCCAGCTGGGCTTGACTCATACCTTTAACCCCAAAATGCGTAGTACCGTGGCGTTAAGCTGGGTTGATTTTAAGGATAGCAGTCAGTTTGCCATGGCCAACCCTGGCGCTAATCGCGAGTTGAAGCAGGCATCGGTGAACCTGTTTTACAAGCCGGTGGCCAGCATTGATCTGGGCAGTGAATACACCTACGGTAACCGTGAAGTGTTTAATGGCAATGAAGGCAAGCAATCGCACCTTAACCTGATGGCCCGTTATAACTTTTAGGCTCAATACAAAAAACTATTTTAAAAGTTCTCCTTGGCCGTAACCTCGTGTTACGGTTTTTTTATTAATAACATTCAGCAATATTCAATTGAATAGATATTTAAACATTTACAAAAAATTATTTTAAGCACTCGTATTCATATTCTGTTCCTACTTATAATATGTGTAAATAAACATTATTTTATGTAATTAAAGGTAATTTATAAGATGTTATTGTTAAATAAGGTCGTTTTAGGCACTTTAGCTTTTTCCCTATTGGCAGGTTGCGCGACAGCACCTAAAAAAATGGCTTTTAATAAAGAAATGGCTAGCCAGATTAAAACTGTTTCCATTGTTCAAGAGGAAAATCAGGCAAAATATCCAGTCCGAATTATGGCCCACGTTGGTGCGAATTTTGGCTTGATTGGGGCTGCAATTGCAGAAGCAGATATGGCTGCAAAAACCAGCAAACTTCATAACAAAATTGCACCCCATCAAATTAATATCCAGGAAAAAGTTACCCAGAGTCTAAAAACCAGACTGGAAAGCAATGGCTATGAAGTAAACCTGATTAAGCTGCCGGCAAAAACAGCCGATAAGCAGGCACTGGTGGTTGCCAGTAATTTAACTACTGCCGACAGCATATTGGTTTTGAAAACGCAAAGCGGTTATGTTGCCGCAGGCAGCAACTCACCTTATTTGCCAGTGATTACGGTAAACGCCAATTTATATGACCGCAAAACCCAGAAGTTAAACTATCAGGAAACTGTAAACTATGGTTTGCAGACTGCTGGGAATGATGCAATCCAGATTGATGCAAACCCACAATATCAGTTTAAGAATATTGATGAGCTAATGAAGCAGCCTCAAAAGACCAGCGCAGCCTTAACAGATGGTATTGAACCTATTACTGAAAAACTTGCCAGTGATCTTAAACGATGAAAGTCAGAGAAGTTATCGCAGTGGGTTTCATCTTACTGGCTGTTTTGTTCATCAGTGGCTGTGCCTCTACAGCACTTAAAAAGGGCGCTGCCGATTCAATTGCGCAAACACGGCATGATCTAAAACAGGCTCAAAAGGTTTATGCAAATTTTTCAGGCCTGCCTTTTGCGCTATTACCCAGCAAGAAAACCAATATTGAATTTAATAATAGCCTGCCAGTGTATCGACTTGATCAGCACAATACCTATGTGAAAGGTTTTCAGCTACCAGCGTTTATTCAGCCTTACCGTATCATCATCAAGGGTTCAGGCCGTGGTTTTGCAGATGGTAATGTGGCCATGTTTGCGCCGGTAATTTATACGCTGGATGCACATTATCAGGTATTAAGGGTTTTCAAGGCTGATGATTTGGTGAGACGGGGAGCAACTACACTGGAAAGAACCGTATTTATCAATCCAAGTAATCGGGCAGAGCAGTATTTACTCATCTTTGGCGAGACTGGTGATTTATCATTTGAGTCAAGTACAGCATCAATCACCACCGCCATTGTTCCCGCAGGTCCAGTGATTGTTCCTTGGCATAGTGCCTCACAGAAAACCAGCCGGATTTATTATGCTCCCACTGGCCGGGTTGAAATAGAAGCTATACCGTAAAAAGCCATAGGTTAAAAATAGTTAAAAAAGGCCGTAATCTCGTGTTACGGTTTTTTTTATAAAAAAATCGCCTCAATAGTGAGGCGAAGGCGCAAAATTATAGCTATACGGAACAGTCATTCTAGTGCCATGAATAAAGCAAAATGCAGGCCAGTGTAGCTACATTTTTTATAAGTGGCTGTTTAAGCGTCTGAAAAAGCAGAATTGGCAGAAAATCTCATGCAAATTTTTACAAATAGCACTGGTGGCTCCGGTGGTTTTGCACTACTTTAAAGCCAATAGCAACAACCTATCCAATGATTATTTAAAAGCTAAGCAGTCGTCCAAAATGCAATTTAAAAAAGCTGGACTACTACCAAAGCATGATTGTCATGCCATTCAACAGATTGCAATACTCGGGACCACTATTTTTAGAATCATCACGATTCAACTGTTCTGGATGATGTTCGGAAAGGTATTCCCGGTTAACGTGTAATCGAACGAGAATTTTGCAAGGAAGTTATCATGTCACAACAAGTTTACCCTGTTCCCGAAAGTTTTTTAAAAAATGCCCGGACAACGGCTGAGGACTATGCCGCCAAGTACCAGCAATCGGTAACAGACAATGCGCAGTTCTGGCGTGAACAGGCGCAATCCATTGACTGGATCAAGCCATTTACCAAGGTGCGTGATGTGTCCTTTGACAAGGACAATTTCCATGTGGAGTGGTTTGGCGATGGGCAGCTCAACGTGTCTGCCAACTGTCTGGACCGGCATGTGGCCAACCATCCGGACAAGCCTGCCATTATCTGGGAAGGCGACCATCCGTATCGTCACAAGATTATTTCATTTCGCGAGCTGCATCAGGAAGTTTGCCGCTTTGCCAATGTGCTCAAAAAGCAGGGCGTTAAAAAAGGCGACCGTGTAACCTTGTATATGCCGATGATTCCTGAAGCGGCGATTGCCATGCTGGCCTGTACCCGTATTGGTGCAGTGCATTGCGTGGTATTTGGTGGATTTTCACCAGACTCACTGGCCAGCCGGATTGAAGACAGCCAGTCCAGCGTGGTGATTACCGCCAATGAAGGCCTGCGCGGTGGCAAGACCATTCCGCTCAAAACCAATGTGGATGCGGCGCTGCAAATGCCGGGCACGACAGGCGTGACCAGCGTGATTACGGTCTATCACACCGAACATCCAACCCCGATGCAGCAAGGCCGCGATATCTGGTATCACGAAGCGATTGCCGAGGTGAATGAAGATTGCCCGCCAGAGCCGATGGATGCCGAAGCGCCGTTGTTTATTCTGTATACCTCGGGTTCTACCGGCAAGCCAAAGGGTGTATTGCACACTACGGGCGGCTATCTGGTGTATGCCGCCACCACTTTCCGTGAAGTGTTTGATATTCGCCCCGATGATGTGTACTGGTGTACTGCTGATGTCGGATGGATTACCGGTCATAGCTACCTGCTGTATGGCCCGCTGGCTAATGGCACCACTACCGTGATGTTTGAAGGTGTGCCGCAGTATCCAACATGGGCGCGGATTGGCCAGATCATCGATAAGCATGATGTGACAATTTTATACACAGCACCAACAGCCATTCGCTCCATGATGCGCGAAGGTGATCATTATGTGCGTGAAAGTGATCGCCACAGCTTGCGCCTGCTGGGTTCGGTGGGTGAACCGATTAACCCGGAAGCATGGTCATGGTATTACAACGTTGTTGGAGAAGGCCGCTGCCCGATTGTGGATACCTGGTGGCAAACTGAAACCGGTGGTATCCTGATTTCGCCAATTCCTGGGGCCACACCGCTTAAACCAGGTTCTGCCACCCAGCCGTTTTATGGCGTGCAACCAGCGATTGTCGATGGTGAAGGCAACATTCTGGATGGTGTGTGCGAAGGCAATCTGGTATTAATTGACTCGTGGCCCGGCCAGATGCGTACCGTATACGGCGACCATCAGCGCTTTATTGACACTTATTTTTCCACCTTTAACGGCATGTACTTTACTGGTGATGGTGCCAAGCGTGACAAAGACGGCTATTACTGGATTACCGGTCGCGTCGATGATGTACTCAATGTCTCTGGTCACCGTCTGGGCACTGCTGAAGTGGAAAGTGCACTGGTGGCCCATGCTGCGGTAGCAGAAGCTGCGGTAGTAGGCATGCCGCATGAGATTAAGGGACAAGGTATTTGTGCCTATGTGACCTTGCAGGCTGATGTGACGCCAACCGAAGAACTGCGCAAGGAACTGCGTGACTGGGTGCGCCGTGAAATCGGGCCGATTGCCACACCGGATGCGATTCATTGGGCGCCTGCATTACCCAAAACCCGTTCTGGCAAAATCATGCGCCGTATTTTACGCAAGATTGCCGCCAATGAACTGGATACGCTGGGCGATACCTCAACGCTGGCTGATCCGAGCGTAGTAGATAACCTGATTGAAACGGTCTACCCAGACCATGTTACTAAAGGTGCTGCCAAAACTGCATGAATATCCTGATTGTTGATGATCATCCCCTGTTTCGCCATGCGCTGATTCATGCGGTGCGCTATAGCCTGCCGCAGGCGCAGATTAATGAAACTGCCTCAGTCACCGAGTTTTATACCCGGCTTGAGCAAGGGCCGGAACCCGATCTGGTGCTGCTGGACTTGCATTTGCCCGGTGCGTCAGGCTTTTCCGCACTGGTGCATGTGCGGGCGCAATATCCGGCCATTCCGATTGTGGTGGTGTCAGCGCATGAGGAAGTAGCCGTCATCCAGCGGGCACTGGCGCATGGTGCCGTGGCCTATATTCCCAAGTCAGCACCGCCGCAGCATATTGGTGAAGCGCTGCATGCCGTACTGGCAGGCGATACGTGGGCACCGCCCAATTTGCCCATGAGCAGCAATGACCCGCGCGCCCGTGATGAGGCCGATTTTGCCGAGCGCATTAAAACCCTGACGCCACAACAGTTTCGCGTGTTAATGATGGTGGCAGAAGGCTTACTGAACAAGCAGATTGCTTATATGCTGGATGTGTCAGAAGCTACGATTAAGGCACATGTCACGGCAATCTTCCGCAAACTGGGCGTGCAAAACCGCACACAGGCGGTACTGGCGATTAGTACACTGAATGTGGATGAGCCGAAATTGTAGTAGCAGCTTTGGTCTAGTAGTTTCAAGATAAAGCCATCCGGTCAGTAATCATAGGATGGCTTTTTCAATGAGAATGCAAGTCCCTAATTTTCTCTGGATTATGTATTTAGCATAGCGGGTCAATTGAATCATCATGCCTAAGTTTTATGGCAGAAAAGCCATTTGGGACATTAGGTCGGGTAGCGCCAAAGCCGTTACTGATATTGAAAATTTTTAGGCATGCTTTAGGTATGGTTACTATTAAAATTTGAGTGAGTAGCTTATGAAGTTTCATGATGTTGTTGTGTGTAGGCATCAACGTTTTTCAATAGGCATTGAAGAGGATTCTGGACGTTATTACTTATCTATTCCAGTAAGCAATGGTCTTGTAGACTATGAAGAGTATTATGAGCTGGATCATAAAAGTTTTGAACGATATCAGTTTAGTACAATTGAAGCATTAAATTTTGTTCAACGTTGTCGTAATCGGCAGGCTGATGATCTTTTAATTATAAAACCGGGTACCAATCGTGGCGTTGCGACATAAATAACATGGATAAAGGTCAGCAGGCACAACAGGCTAGCTGTTCATTCTTGAGGACATTCATTGCAGCAAGCCCACGCTGGACATTTAACCCAGCATAGGCTGAAATTTTAAAATCCACTAAAACCATTAATGATAAAAATGCACGACCCGTTGCCGGCTTTGCGGCATATCGGTAAAGAGCGGATTAAGTGAATCCATTAGGTCATCCACCTGACTTTGGCTAATCAGGCCTTTTTGTACAAAATGCTCGCGTACCTGTTCGTCATTCAGGCATAAAAATGCCGGGTCATAAAGCCCCAGTTTGACAAACAGCTCGGCTGTGGCCAGATTGCTAAAACGATCCAGCAACACATGGTCTTCATAAAATAGGAACAGGTGCTCATGTTCGGCCAGTGGATCAATGGCAAACTGTTCTGCCAGTGTATAAGGGTCGGTTTGCAGCCATAGCAGGTCGGCCAGTTCATTAAAATAGCCCATATCCACACTATCTTCGCCAGTTTTTACCTTGCCCAGCCATGCCTTAAACACCAGCACCGCACCACCACGCATCATCATGCTCCAGATCAGGTGACGCACCTGTTCATCCATGCGTTTTGAAGCTTCGGCCAGATGTTCAATCAGTCTGGGTTCCAGCGCACGCAGTTTGTCAAACAGGCCAAGACCCTGCGGTTTTTTTTCATGTTCGGCAAAAATATCAATATTCAAACGTTTTAGGGTAGTGAGTGCCAAGGGTACAGTCACCTGATAAATGGTTTGCAAGGCCAGTGCCTGAGCTGGCAAAAGCTGGTTTTGACTAAACAGGTATTGCCAGTTAATGCTGGGCAAAAAGTGGTTGGCACTGTATTGCTGGTAAAACTGCTGGGTGGAGTTTGTATCGGATTTGCTGGAATTCACAATAGTCATGACAAAATCATCCATGGTTAAAACAGTATGCTTAAATCAGGTGCTTGGAAATTCACACCAACACGGGCACTACATGAGCTGTGGCATTGCGGCGGTTAGCAGGCGATGGGTTCTTCGGTAGAAAACTCATCCGCCATCAAGCCGCTGTATCGATCATTATTGCCACGGCAAAATAATGCGTGAATGCTCCTGATCTTATATTTGAGTGCACATCTGTTCTGTAGTGGACTTAAGTCTAGCCCTAGCTCTAGCATAGATTAACTGTTTAAAAAACATTCAATTACTAGACAAGTGTATTTTTAACACTGTTGTGAAATTGTATCGCTTAGCCTTGGGCGCCAACCCCAGCCAGAAAGGCACGCAAAGCTGCGGGCTTGAGCGGTTTTTTTAGCAAGACAATGCCGTGCTCCTTCACAATCTGCGGCAGGTCGGGATTGCTATCCGCCGTAATCAATGCGGCTGGACTATTGCTGCTGTTGTATTGCAGCAAAAATTCAAGCCCTTCAATCTCGGCATCCAGATGCTGGTCAACCAGTAGCACCTGAATAGATTCGGTCGCCAATATCTGGCATGCCTGTTCAGGAGTTTGCGCCAGAAATAACTGACAACCCCATTTATCCAGCAAGAGCTGCATGCCTTGCAAAATGGTGGCATCGTTGTCCAGACACAATACCTTCAGGCTGGTGAGTGCATTTTGAACCGGGGCACTGCTGCTGATCGTGTGCTGGCGGGGCGGTACGGTAGGCAGTTCCAGCATAAAGCAGGACCCATGGCCCACCTGAGAGTGAAAGCGAATTGGATGTCCCAGCCGTTTGGCCATACGCTCCACAATGGCCAAGCCCAGGCCAATGCCTTGTTCGCCCCATGGCGAGGTATGGCCTGCGCGCTGGAACTCGGCAAAAAGCTGTGCCTGTTGTTCCGCTGCAATGCCGGGGCCGGTATCCCACACGCCCACCCGCAAGCACTCAGGCTGGCTGCCACTACCCATTACTCCAACAATTACGCGGCCTTGGGCAGTATAACGTAGCGCATTGCTGACAAAATTCTGCAACATGCGTCGTAGCCATTGCGGGTCGGTTTTAACCCACAGGCGGGTCGGGTGCACCCGCAGTTGCAGGCCGCGCTGTTCGGCAATGGGGCTAAACTGTACCTGTAAGTCGTGCAGCAAATCGCTTAGGGCAAATTCGGTAAGGTTGGGCTTCATGCCATTACCATCCAGCCGGGCAATGTCCAGCAGTGCGGTCATGATACTTTCGGCCCCATGCAGGGCACGATCCAGCTGTTGCAGGGTTTCCTGATCCTGCGGTGATAAGTCAGCATGTTCAAGGGCCGCCGCAAACAGGCGGGCAGCGTGCATGGGCTGTAACAGGTCGTGGCTGGCGGCAGCAATAAACCGGGTCTTTGAGGTGTTGGCAAGGTCAGCCTGCTGGCGGGCATATTGCTGTTCTCGCAGGGCACGCTCAAGCTGCTGGGTGCGATCCTGTACCCGCGCTTCCAGCAGGGCTTCGGTATGGCGGAACACGGTAATGTCGGCATAAGTAGTGACAAAACCGCCCCCGGTAATCGGATGACCGCGCATTTCAATAATCCGGCCATCGGCACGCTGGCGCTCAAATTCATGCGGGTTACCGGCACGCATCCACATGATTCGCTTGGCAATATGTTCTTCAACATCACCATGCCCGCACTCACCACGCTCGGCGTTATAGCGAATCAGGTTGGCCACCGGGCAGCCGACATATACAAAATTTTCAGGGTAATCAAACAGTTCCAGATAGCGTTTATTCCACGCCACCAGTCGCATGTCGGCATCCACCACACTCACGGCCTGGGTCATGTAATCCATCATGATCATCAGCAGGCTCTGGTTAAAGCGCTGCCATTGCGAAGCCTGATCCAGAATATTCACTACCTGACCCACCGCCAGCCCGTTGTTGACCAGCACAGTAGTCAGCAGGGTACGCGCAGACGCTGCACCCACTGCACTGGCCAGATATTGCTCGGTAAACCGCCACCAGCGGTGGTCAGCCAGCATTTTTTTATCAAATGGCAAGTGATGATCGGCAGCAAACTGCATAAATGCCGCTTCGGTGCGTTGTGGCCCGTTAATGCGTGACGACAGCGCAATCAGGTCATCAATATTCAGGCGGGTTTGCTGTTCAAGTTGCTCCAGTGATGCTGTAGTGGTACTGCTGGAACTGGACGACTGCTCATCTTCATACACGTCGTGCTTAAAAAAACTTTCGGTCTGAATTTGCTCGGCAATGCTTAAGCGTTTGTATTTGGGCACTAAAAAATACAGTAACAGGTTAACCCCTAACGACCACAGTACGCCATGGGTGAGCGGATCAAGCGAGGAAAATCCCAGCAGGCTTTCCGGCTTAAGCCACTGCTGCTGCCATGGGCCCTGATACAGCAGGGACAAGGCCCATTCTTGATGTGAAGTAGGCAAATTGCGCAAAATGGCTGGCCAGAACAGGGTATAGCTCCACAAGGCAAATCCGGCAATCAGCCCAATGATCACCCCATGACAGCTCCCGCCACGCCAGTACAGCCCGCCAATTAAAGCTGGTGCAAACTGAATCACTGCGCTAAACGCCAGCAGCCCAAAAGCTGATAGCTGGTTGGTGTCCGACAGCATGCTATACATCACAAAGCCCAGCAGCATCACGATGGCAATGCAAATACGGCGGATAATCAAAATCCAGTATGACAAACGCTGGTCATTTTTACTGAGGATATTCAGGCGCCACAAGGCAGGCAAAATCAGGTCATTGCTGAGCATAATCGATAAGGCCAGTGTGGCCACCAGCAGCATGCCGGTTGCCGCAGAAAACCCGCCAATAAAGGCCAGCAAGGCCAGCCAGGTTTGCTCGTGCATCACGGGTAACATGAGGACTGCCACATCAGGAATTGGCAGCGTAGTAGTGGGCATATGCAAGGCCCAGCTGGCAATGGGAATAATGGCCAGCACCATCAGCAGCAAATACACGGAGAACCAGAACCGTGCCCCATTCAAAAAGCGCTTGTCTTTCAGCTCGACCACGGCCACATGAAACTGGCGTGGCAGGCAGATAATGGCTGTAGCGGCCAGCAAGGTCTGGGTCCAGAAAGAGTTGGGCAGGCCTTCGCGCTGGATTCGCTGAAAAGTAACCTGAATGTCGTGCCCAATCAGGCCAATCGGATGCTGGCTAAACAGCAGCACAAACAGCGCCACAATAATCAGCGCCAGCAGCTTAACCGCTGACTCAAAGGCAACAGCCACCATCAGGCCGCCCTGCTGTTCATTACTGACGGCCTGACGGGTGCCAAACAGCATGGCAATGCTAGCCAGCAGGGCGGTCAGCAACAGGACTCCATGGGTGGTAATGGCAGCATCTTCATGCTGATCCAGCAACACCACGGTACTGAGCGCAATGGCACGTAATTGCAGGGCTAGGTACGGCAAAATGGCAATCACCGCCAGAATAGTCACCAGTGCAGCCAGGAAACCGGATTTGCCATAACGGGCGGCAATAAAGTCAGCAATGGATGAAATGGGCTGGCGCTGACGAATATTGCCCAGCCTGCGCCAGACATCATAGGCAAACCACAAAAACAGCAGCGGCCCCAGATAAATCGGCAAAAAACCAATTCCGTTACGTACAGTTTCGCCGACTGCACCATAAAAGGTCCAGGATGAGCAATACACTCCCAGGGTCAGGCTAAACAGCAGCATACGGCCACGCTGGCTTAGACGGCTGGCATACTTCTCGCCAAAAAAGGCACAGGCAAATAATGCGGCAATATAAATGGCTAAAACACCAATCACCAGCCAGCTATTCATGATTGCACTCATCGGTAACATCCTTGCATGATAACGGGGTTTTACTGGTCAAAATCCCTTCTAGACCAAAGTCTAAGTTTCAAGTGTAGCTCAAGTTGCTACTGTCAAAAGTATAAAATTGGCGAATAAACGCCCAGCGGCCACGGTTGGCTGTCTGCGACAAAGTGAGGTGTAACATGGAAAATAGTGCTACAGAGAGCGGCTCAATGCCTAGTGGCGAAGCAGGAGACAGCCACGTTCAGGCAGTACTTGATAATCCCAGGTTTAAACTGCTGGTGCAAAAAAAACGGATGCTAAGCTGGAGCCTGTCGGCCCTGATGCTGATTATTTATATTGGTTTTATCCTGCTGGTGGCTTATGCCCCGGAATTTCTGCACAGTTCATTTAGTGGGGTCATTACCTGGGGTATTCCACTGGGCGTTGGCGTTATTGTGGCTGCGTTTGTACTCTGTGCCGTGTATTCAGTAATTGCTAATGGCGAGTATGAGCGTCTGACCCAGGAAGTGGTTGATGACATTAAATCTGCTGAGATCAGCGCCAATAGCCAGCAGGGAGATCACTAACATGCAGTGTTCAGCCGCATCAACTTCAACACAATCCCATTTAAGCCCATCACTGCCAACACGATTGGCTTTCAACACATTAAGCCACAAAATAGCCAGCATGGGCACTATGGCTGTGGCTGGCTGTATGACCAGTATGGCCCACGCCGCGCCTGACCTGGGGGTTGCCGAAAAGCAGGCCACCAACTGGACAGCCATTATCATGTTTGTCATTTTTGTGGCGGCTACCCTGCTGATTACCAAATGGGCTGCTGCAAAAACCACTTCTACCAAGGATTTTTATACAGCTGGCGGTGGTATTACCGGGTTTCAGAACGGTCTGGCCATTGCGGGTGACTTTATGTCGGCGGCATCCTTTTTGGGGATTTCAGCCATGGTGTTTTCATCAGGCTATGATGGCCTGCTGTACTCGCTGGGCTTTATGGTGGGCTGGCCGATTGTCCTGTTTCTGGTAGCAGAGCGCTTGCGTAACCTTGGCAAATACAACTTCTCTGATGTGGCTTCATTCCGTCTGGAAGAAAAACCGGTGCGTGCCATGGCGGCAGTGAACTCACTGGTAGTGGTGGCATTTTACCTGATTGCCCAGATGGTGGGGGCAGGCCAGCTCATCAAGCTGCTGTTTGGCCTTGACTACAATATTGCCGTGATTATTGTGGGCCTGCTGATGATGGCCTATGTGATGTTTGGCGGCATGCTGGCCACCACGTGGGTACAAATCATCAAGGCGGCCATGTTATTGAGTGGTGCTACCTTTATGGCCTTTATGGTTCTTAAGGAAGTCGGCTTTAGCTTTAGCAACATGTTCAATCAGGCCATTGCTGCCTATGGCACTGCGCATGAGATTACCACGGCTGAAGCCACCAAAATCATGGGTCCTGGCGGTTTGGTGTCCAATCCCATTGATGCCATTTCCCTAGGTCTGGCGCTTATGTTTGGTACGGCTGGCCTGCCACATATCCTGATGCGTTTCTTTACGGTTAAAGATGCCAAGGAAGCGCGCAAGTCGGTGGTGGTGGCCACAGGTTTTATTGGTTATTTTTACCTGCTCACCTTTATTATTGGCTTTGGTGCTATTCTGTTTGTTTCACAAAATCCAGCTTATCTGGATACCGCCAAAATGGCCTTGACCGGCAAACTGGAGCTGATTGGCGGCGGTAATATGGCAGCCGTGCATCTGGCGCATGCAGTGGCTGGTAACTGGTTTTTAGGCTTTATTTCAGCAGTTGCCTTTGCCACCATTCTGGCTGTTGTGGCAGGGTTAACCCTGTCTGGTGCGTCTGCTGTGTCGCATGACCTGTATGCCAATGTGTTTAGAAAAGGCCAAACTACCGAAGCATCCCAGTTGCGGGTTTCCAAAATTGCAACGGTGGTGCTGGCCATTTTTGCCATGTTCCTAGGCATTGTATTTGAAAAGCAAAACGTGGCCTTTATGGTTGGTCTGGCCTTTGCCGTAGCAGCTTCGGCCAATTTCCCGGTACTGGTACTGTCTATGTTCTGGAAAGGACTCACCACTCGCGGGGCAACCATTGGCGGCTGGCTGGGTTTAATTAGCGCGGTAGTCCTGATTTTCTTCACCAAAGCCGTCTGGGTGGATACCTTAAAGCTGGGTGACAGTGCACCATTGCCTTACAGTAATCCTGCACTATTCTCCATGCTGCTATCCTTTGGCGCCTGCTGGTTATTTTCAGTAACCGACAAATCAGCCCGTGCTGCGCGTGAAAAAGCTAAATTTGATGCCCAGTTTGTACGCTCCATGACTGGGGTTGGTGCTTCTGGCGCACAGGATCATTGATCTGCTGTTTTGTCCCCCTTGTTCAGGGGGGTGAACAGGAAATACCAAGCAAGTAAAATGGGCGAAATAAAACTGGAAAGATTATCAGCCCAGTTGATGTATTCCTGCTTTAGTGTAAGCGTCCTGATTTTTATCAGGACGTTTTTGCATTTCGTCTAGAAATAAACAAAATGGGCGTGCTTTTATGTAGCAAATATGCTTTATTCGCGTTTTTTAAAATCCATAAAGCATACTAAACTGATTTTTTAGCTGGCCTAATAGTTGTGAAAACAAAAAAGCCAATGTTAAATTAAGGTGAAGCTTGCAAGTTTTCCATGAATCTTTCACAATCCAAACGCAATTCCTTCGTGTCATTTAACCATCAGTCAGTAAGTCAAAAGGACTCTTTAGTGCGATATTTTGTGAACATCAATCGTCCTGCTAGAGCGTATCCATCTAGGGCGTATCAATGGATGATGCCGCTTATTTGCGCGACGCTGATGAGCAGTTGCAGTCTGATTCCGGGCATGCGCACTGATGACCTGCCGGAAATGCCGCAGGAAGTGGTGCCTTTAAACAATGGCTTACAAGTGCAGTTACTGCCGGTCACTGCCGAGCTGGTGAATGAGCTGGCGGTACCACAAACCAGCTTTAATCAGGCATTGGCACAATTATTTGAACAACAGCCTGCCGGTAATTATGTACTGCAAAAAGGCGATGTGCTGTCCATTTATTTATGGGCTTATCCTGAAATTACGCCAGCCGCAACCAATATTACGCCAGCCAATGCTGAACAAATTGGCTTTAAAATTGATCAGGAAGGTAATCTGTCCTTTCCCTTAATCAGGCAAATTCGTGCCCAGGGCAAAACAGTAACCGCATTGCAGCGTGAACTCAACCAGCGCCTGAGCCGTTATCTCAAGCAACCCGATGCACAAGTCAAAGTACTACAATATAAAGGCCGCAAATTCTTTGTGGGTGGCGAAGTCAGACTGCCAGGCCAGTATGTTATTTCAGACGAGCCAGTAAACTTGTATGGCGCATTAAGTGCCGCAGGTGGCATGCTTAATACGGGCGACCTGAATGCCGTCAGCCTGACCCGTAATGGCATTAATTACCAGTTTGGCTTGCTTGACCTGCAAAAACAGGGCTTATCACCCAACCAGTTGTATATCCAGAATGGCGATGAAGTTCATATCGTGTCGCGGGAAAGCCGCAAGATTTACTTTCTGGGTGAAGCCGGACGACCAGCCCCTTTAATCCTGCGTGAGCAGGGTATGAGCCTGGCTGATGTGATTGGTGAAGGTGCGGGATTGAATCCATTAAGTGCCAATCCAGCCAAAGTATATGTGCTGCGTGATAATGCCCAAACCAATCTGGCGACAGTATACCAGCTGGATTTGTCATCATTTACCAGCATGGCACTGGCGCAACGCTTTGCAGTACAGCCGCGTGACATCATTTATGTGGATGCCAGTGGACTTGCCCGCTGGAGCCGTGTGCTGAACCTGTTATTGCCTTCAGCAAATGCCATTCGAACCGGACAGCTGATTGGCAATGGCAACTAATAATGGCGGCTGACTGTGGAATTTGAAACCATTTTAGTGCTGTGTACCGGTAATATCTGTCGGAGTCCGATGGCGGAAGGTTTGCTTAAACACTATTTTCCAGACAAGAAAGTAGTGTCTGCCGGATTGCAGGGACTGGATGATTATCCGGCGGATGAACATGCCGTTAGCCTGATGCAGGACATGGAAATTGATATTTCAGTACATCGTGCTCAAAAGGTCAGTACAGAGCTGCTGAAACAGGCTGACCTGATTTTTGTGATGACCAAGGGCCAGCTAAAACTGCTGGAAAAACAGTGGCCTTTTGTGCGGGGTAAGGCTTTTTTACTGGGGCACTGGCAACATCAGGAAATTCCTGATCCCTACCAGCAGCCTAAAAGTGCTTTTGTTTATGCCCGGGAAATGATTATTACCGGTATTAAGGCCTGGCATGAAAAATTGGTAGGGTAACGTTTTAAGTATGATAAACCGCTTGCGCACCTCTAGAACCCCACTGATGAATAAGCAATATTTTATAACGTGCCTCATGCCTGTTCATCAAAGCAATATTGGGAGTTCGGTGAGAGGCGTAATGGATTTTGATAAATTGAATGATCTGGATTAAACAATGAGCGGGCAAAACCAAAGCACTTATACAGATGACAGCATTGATCTCAAGCAACTCTTTTTTATGCTCTTGCGTCAATGGAAAATTATTGTTGCCTGTGTAGTGCTTGCGCTGCTGCTGGCCTTGCTGTACTTGCGTGTAACCAGTCCAACCTATGCGGTTAATGGCCTGATTCAGGTTGAAGACAACAAAAATATGTCCACGGCACTGCTGGGCGATGTGGCCAACCTGATGGAAGTGCAATCGCCTGCCCAGACTGAGGTAGAGCTCATCAAGTCACGTTTTGTGTTATCGAAAGTCATTGAAAACCTGAATTTGGATATTTCTATTCAGAGTCTGGATAACACCTTTAGTAATCGCCTGTTCAAGCGGACCCAGTATCAGACCACCCATAGCCCTTTACAGGTTATTATGAGCAACTCGCAGGGGCTTGCCTTACACATCAGGCAACTCAAGGTTCCGGCTTACTTGCTGAACCAGCCACTGCAACTGCACTTTATTGATAATGAAAATTATGAGCTTGCGCTGCCCACTGGTGAAATAGTTAAAGGGCGGGTTGGCCGGCCAGTCGCACAAATGGTATCGGGTGGCTTGCTGCAACTGAATATTAATAAAGCCCTAGGTGTAGCAGGCAGCAATTTCAGCATTAGCCAGATTGCCTTGCAAACCATGGTTGATCGTATTAATGCCCAGCTTAGCGCTGCTGAAAAAGGCAAGCTAACCGGCATTATTTCAGTCAATTATACGGGTAGTGACAAGGTATTAATTACCAATACCTTAAATGAAATTTTAAAGGTTTATCTGGAACAAAACATTACCCGTAAATCTGCCGAAAGCCAGAATACCCTGGCCTTTCTGGACAAGCAATTACCTGAACTCAAAGCACAACTGGAAGCCTCAGAAAACCGCTTTAACCAGTTCCGTGAAAGAAATGACACCATTGATGTCACCAAGGAATCCGAACTGCTGCTGACCCAGAATGTTGAACTGGAAACCCGCCGTATTGAGCTGGAACAAAAACGTGCCGAGCTGGGTGCCAAGTACACGGGTGATTTCCCCTTGATGAAGCAAGTCACTGACCAGCTGGATGCCATTGCGCAACGAACCAAAGAATTGAACCAGCGTCTTAACCGCCTGCCAGAAGTCCAGCGCCAGTACCTGCAACTCTACCGTGATGTACAAATCAATACCGAGTTATACACCAGCTTGCTTAACAGCTACCAGCAACTGAAAGTGGTGAAGGCAGGCCAGATTGGCAATGCTACTGTGGTTGATCCAGCAATTTTGCCATTAAAGCCTGTTCAGCCAAAACCGCTGATGGTGCTGATCTTATCGATTTTTCTGGGCGGTTTTGTCGGTATATTACTGGCCTTGCTTAGAAACATGCTCAGCAGTGGCGTGAAAGATGCTGAAAATATTGAAGCCCAAACAGGCTTGCCGGTTTATGCTACATTGGCCCATAGTCCAATTCTGGATAAATTCCGCTCAGTACGCAATAAAACGCTACCTTTGCTTGCGCTGGAAGACCATGAAGACCTGACACTGGAAAGCTTGCGTAGCTTGCGCACGGTCCTGTATTTTGCCCAGAAAAATGCCAGAAATAACGTGGTATTGATTACTGGCCCGGCGCCTGAAATTGGTAAATCCTTCATTTGTGCTAATTTGGCCACCATTTTGGCGCAAACCGGTAAAATCGTATTGCTAATTGATGCGGACATGCGCCGTGGCCATATGCATAAGTATTTTGATGCCAGTCCGGTTAATGGCCTGGCGGACTACTTGGGGGGTAGTAAAGTGCTTAATGCCCGCGATATTATTCAGGACACCCCAGTCAAAGGCCTGTCCTTTGTCAGTAAAGGCCAGACCCCTGCCAATCCATCAGAATTGCTCCTTAATCCGGCTTTTGAAAACTTCCTGAAGGACATTTCTGAGCATTATGATCATGTCATTATTGACTCGCCGCCACTGCTGGCAGTGACTGATGGCATTATCATTAGTAAATTCACTGGCTTGAATCTGCTCATTGCCCGCTATGGCAAAACGCCAATTAAGGAAATTAAGCTGTGTATGTCGCGTTTGCAACACTCTGGCCAGAATGTGCATGGACTGGTACTTAATGATGTACCGCAAGGTGCGCTGCAAAGTGAAGGCTACTCATATACGTATAAGTACCGTTCCAAGTCATAACTAGGCTTGACGGTAAAGCAGCTATGTAGAGGACGATCAGGCCATTTTGAGTAATAAAACTGAACATGGCAAACTGCAATCCATTAATTTTATAAAGGTTTAAACATTGGGGTATAGGGCATGCAAGATTTATCAACTATTAAAATCGGCGTCATTGGGCTGGGCTATGTGGGCCTACCATTGGCTGTAGAATTTGGTAAAAAATTTGATGTGGTTGGTTTTGATATTAACCAAACGCGCATTAATGATTTGCAAAATGGAACAGATCACACTTTAGAAGTGTCTACTGAAGAATTAAAGGCCAGCCCACGCCTGTCTTTTAGCTGTGATTTAAACCAGTTGGCAAGCTGCAATTTCTATATTGTGACGGTACCAACACCCATTGATGATTACAAACAACCTGATTTAACGCCACTGATCAAAGCCTCTGAAACCATTGCCAAAGTCCTTAAAAAAGGCGATATCGTGGTGTATGAATCTACGGTTTACCCGGGCGCCACCGAAGAAGACTGTATTCCGGTACTGGAAAAGTATTCCGGCTTAACCTTTAATCATGACTTTTATGCTGGCTATAGCCCGGAACGGATTAACCCGGGTGATAAAGAACACCGCGTTACCAATATTAAAAAAATCACTTCTGGCTCTACGCCTGAAATTGCCGATCTGGTGGATGCTGTCTACAATCAGATTATTACGGTAGGTACGCATAAAGCTTCCAGCATTAAAGTAGCTGAGGCTGCCAAGGTGATTGAAAATACCCAGCGAGATGTCAATATTGCCCTGATTAATGAGCTGGCACTGATCTTTAACAAGATGGGCATTGATACCGAAGAAGTATTAAAAGCCGCCGGCACCAAATGGAATTTCTTGCCATTCCGTCCGGGTCTAGTGGGCGGGCACTGCATTGGCGTTGATCCGTATTATTTAACCCATAAAGCGCAGTCTTTGGGGCTGCATCCTGAAATTATTCTAGCTGCGCGCCGCTTAAATGACCGTATGGGAGAATACGTTGCTACGCAACTAATCAAAGAGATGGTAAAAAAGCGTATTCAAGTGGTAGGAGCACGTATTCTGGTCATGGGATTAACATTTAAGGAAAACTGCCCAGATATTCGAAATACTAAGATTATTGATATGGTAAATGCTTTAAAAGAATATGATTTGGATATTGATATTTATGATCCATGGGTAGATCATAATGAAGTAGAGAGTGAATATGGTTTAAAGCCAATTAATAATCCAGAAAATGGAAAATATGATGCTATTATATTGGCAATTGGACATGATCAATTTAAAGGCTTAAAAATTGAGGAAATAAAGTCATTAGGGAAAATAGAAAGTATTATATATGATCTAAAGTATATTTTTTCTAAAAGTCTAACAGATCTAAGATTATAAGTCATAAATATTATTATAACTATATTTAGCGACAATTAAGATTGAAAAGTTTCCTTTATTTGATCGGTGGCACAAGCTTAGCGCAATTAATCACAATTGCAGCATCACCGTTGCTATCTCGTATTTTCAGTCCTACAGATTTTGGAACTTTTGCTATTCTTACAACAGTAGTATACTTTCTTACTGCTTTTTCTTGCTTAAGATTAGACTTTGCATTGTTATCATCAGAAAATTTTACAGAACTGAAATGGCTGCTTAGAAAATCATTAGATATATTGTTAGTAATTTCATTATTTATAGTGTTTTCTGTAGCTGTTTTCTACTTTTTTCAGAAACAATACTTGGAAGTTCTAATATTTATTCCAATTATGGTGTTCTTTTCTGGATTATTTAATATATTAAATAATTTAACATTAAAATTACAATTAACAAATATAAATGCAAAATCTAAAGTATTGCAAAGTGGAGGAGGGGTTTTAAGTCAACTGATATTGGGATTATATCAATTAGGTTTCAAAGGAATGGCTATAGGCCAGATATTGGGCTTTATTTATTCAGTAACCTATCTTTTTCAAAAAAATATTAATTTTTTTAAAGAAATTTTTAAATTAAATAATACTAATTATAAAATTAGCACTTATAAGCGGTATATTTTGTACGACTCAGTAGGAGCAGGTTTCTCAGTAATAGCTAATCATTTACCTACTTTATTTATTAGTGCAATTTTAGGTGCAAATTTTGGTGGTAGTTATTATATGGCTTATCGTGTACTAATGTTACCGATTTCAGTGATTTCTATAAGTATTTCTCAATTTATTAGTTCTAAGTATTTTGAGTGGAAGATTAATGGGGTTTACCATGATAATCTTAAAAAAATCTTAAATTTTATGAGCATACTGGTTTTTATTCCTAGTTTTTTAGCTATATTTATTTTACCAGATTTATTCTCTTATATTTTAGGAAGTAATTGGGCATTAGCAGGAAGAATAGCTGCTATCTGTATTATATGGATTGCAATAAAATTTATTTTTGATTCATTAATTATTACTCTTTCATTGGATAAAGGGCAAAAAATTGCTTTAATTTTTCAAATATTTTTAACTTTTATTAGGATTCTAAGCTTATGGGTTGGATGGAAGCTTAATTTAGATTATTTTTATATTATTAAAATTTTTTGTTACGTAAGTCTTTTTTCGTATTTTTCTGGAATATTAATTATTTCATATGTTGAAAAGATAAGGCTATATGAGTTTATTGAGAATTTCTTAATAGGTTTAGTTAGTTATATTTTAATATACATAAGCTTAGAAAAATTATTTTTTATGTACTTTCTTATGTTTTTAATTTTTTTATTTTGGTTTTTAAGATTAAGAACAAGTGTAATTATATTTAAGGAAGTGTTAAGATGAAAATAAAGACATTAAATACATATGGATTATTATTTGGCTTTTTATTTTTGTTTAATATTGTTGCGGGAGGAATAATTCCATTAGGAATAGAGCCTTTAAAAGATTCAATAAAAATGATTATTTTTTTTGTTGATGTATTTGCTTTATTTATTTTAAAGACTAGAAGCAAAGATTTTATGGTGACAATATATTATTTTTTAGTGGTAGGGATTATCTTATTTATTTCATTATATGGTAGTGTTGAAATAAATTATGCTTTAGAAAAAGTTGATGCAATTCTATGGTGTGTACCATTATCTACTTTGTTATTGTTAGGAATGCATAGAAGATTTGGATTAATCAATACGTTAGATATT
>NZ_MLCN01000019.1 GCF_001982605.1 Alkanindiges hydrocarboniclasticus
CCAATTAAAATCAGCATAATCAGGCCCATGCCTTTTTGCCCATCGTTAGAGCCATGGGCAAAACTAACCCCGGTACAGGTTAAAATCAGCAGGACACGAATCCAGAATGGCGGCGGTTCATTGCCTACAGGCGGCGTGAAAAGTTCTGGCCGGTTTTTAAGAACCTTACGCAAAATCAGCAATACCAGCGCTGCCACGCCAAAGCCCACAAATGGCGATAAAATTAACGCAGTGCCCACCTTGCCGACCTGCGTCCAGTCAAGGCTGCTGGTGGCAATATTGGGTGGTGCCAGCAACTGGTTCATCAAGCCAACGCCAACAATAGAACCAATCAGCGTATGCGAACTAGATGCTGGAATCCCAAAATACCAAGTGCCTATATTCCAGATAATTGCCGCAATAAGTAAGGCAAAAATCATGGCAAAACCGGCATTGGTGCCGACATTGAGAATTAGCTCAACCGGTAAGAGTGCCAAAATACCGTAGGCTACTGCACCACTGGACAGCAAAACACCCAGAAAATTAAAAAATCCGGACCAGATCACCGCTGGATGCGGCGGCATGGCATTGGTATAAATGACAGTGGCAACCGCATTGGCGGTATCATGAAATCCATTGACGAATTCAAAGCCCAGCGCCACCAAAAGCGCAAGACCAAGCATCACAAAGGAAATCATGGGAATTGGTGTTTGCGAGGCAAGATCAGCATTGAGCTGAATTGCGACATAAATCAAACCGCTTAAAACGACAAGCGCAACAAAAGGCTTAAATAACCAGTGCGCCGGGGCATGAATTTTTGAATGAGGCATTCGCAACTTCTGCTTTGGAATGAAATCGGCGTAATAATCGTTGATTTGCAATAAAACTGAAATATTTTTCTTTTATACTTTTACCCAAGTTTCTATAACTCTTTATTTCTTAACCACATTAAATTTTAGTTTTAAATAAAAATTTATCTTTGATTTCCCTTAAAAATCAATAAATTAACCGTATAAATTTAAGAGCAATCTTCTATTATACTCATATTTATTCCATCATAAAAAATAACCTTTTCACCTCAATATCATAAAAACTGATATAAAGCAGTTACATATTCATTATCGCCTTCTACAGTAAAACTGATAAGAGATGACGTGCTTTAGCCTGAGATTCATGATGACTCAAAGCATGAGCCTAAGTGCTATAGTTTTTTATCGAATGCAATTTGATAAATTCAGACGTTTTATTAAAAAGTTTGAAAAAGAGAATTAGGCGTTAAAATCAATTTTTAAAGATAAAAAAAAGGATCAGTTTTGGGGCTGATCCTAAAAATGGAGCGGGAAACGAGACTCGAACTCGCGACCCCAACCTTGGCAAGGTTGTGCTCTACCAACTGAGCTATTCCCGCATATTCATCAATTTGTTTCAAGCCAGCTAAGCTGCTTAATGACTTGGTGAGTGGCATTTTATTCAAAAATAAAGACCTGTCAACTTTTTTTGTACAAGTCATTTATTGTTTGAATAATTTTTCACCCCATCCTGTTAATCAGCACGCCGCCACGTGGTGCCAGCTTTACTGTCTTCCAGAATAATGCCCTTTTCCAGTAATTCCTGCCGAATACGGTCAGCTGCTGCAAAGTCCTTACTGGCTTTAGCCTGTTTGCGTGCTTCAATGCCTGCCAGCACCTCATCTTCCGATAAGCCATTACTGCTTGCCTCATCCGCACTGGCCTTTAAAAACACGTCTGGCTGTTGTTGCAGCAAGCCCAATATACCGCCCAGATATTTAAGCACGGCACCCAACAACCCCGCTTCCCGGTGCTGTTCGGCTAAAATCGCCTCATTTCTAAACTGTTCATGCTTCAGGGCACGATTAATTTCACGCACCAGCTCAAACAGCACCGCCAAGGCTTCTGGCGTATTAAAGTCATCTGACATGGCCTGATTGAATCGCTCAGTCCACGGATGCGCCTGAATCTGTTCTGAATTAACCTGTGCCATGACTTGCTTGGCAATGATATTATTGTCCACTTCTTTAAGCGCCAGATAAAAACGCGATAGTGACTGTCTGGCATCTTTGAGAGCGCTATCGGAAAAATTGATCGGGCTGCGATAATGGCTGGACACAATAAAATAGCGAATCACTTCTGGCGTAAATTTTTGCATCACATCACGAATGGTAAAAAAGTTGCCTAGCGACTTGGACATTTTCTCGCCATCAACATTAACAAAACCCACATGCATCCAGTTATTTACATAAGTTTCGCCGGTTGCACCTTCACTTTGCGCAATCTCATTTTCATGGTGCGGAAACAATAGGTCACCACCGCCGCCATGAATATCAAAGGTATTGCCCAGACAGCAGGTGGACATGGCGGAACATTCGATATGCCAGCCAGGACGACCATTGCCCCACGGGGATTGCCATGCCGGCTCATTGGCCTTGGCGGCTTTCCACAGTACAAAGTCAAACGGGTTTTTCTTGTCAGTTTCTACATCAACGCGTTCACTGGCACCAGCCTGCATATCATCCAGCTTGCGACCAGACAAACGGCCATATTTTTCAAAGCTGTCTACTGCATAGTAAACATCGCCATTCTCGGCGTTGTAAGCATGGCCCTTGTTAATCAGGCTGCCAATCATGCCCTGCATCTGGTCAATAAAATCAGTGGCCCGTGGTGCCTGATCCGGCGCCAGACAGCCCAGACGTGCCGCATCTTCATTCATGGCATCAATAAAGCGCGTGGTCAGTTCACCAATGGTTTCATTATTCTCATTGGCACGCTTGATAATCTTGTCATCAATGTCGGTGATATTACGCACATAGTTGACCTGCCAACCTTGCGAGCGTAAAAACCTGACGACATAGTCAAATGCCACCATCACCCGGGCGTGGCCAATATGGCAGTAGTCGTAGACTGTCATTCCACAGACATAGAGTCCAATTTGCCCAGAAACCAGAGGTGCAAACTCAACCTTACGGCGTAATTCGGAGTTGTACAGTACAAACGACTTCATTGATAAACTCACAGTAAATGTTATGGATCGACAATGGAAAACAGCAAATCATACCTTATGGCTTTTTTTTAACAACCATTAAACAAAAATATTGCTTTGTGTTATTGAGTTTGCTTTGCAATAATTGACCCTTATATAAGTGATATTGCAATAGATATATCAAGCAAAGGTGTACACGTGTCGTCTAGCCAGTCTCATTTTGATTCACAAGATTTTTTAAATAGTGCCCTCGCTACCCTTCAAACTGAGCAACAGGCGCTTAGCGTGCTGGCCAGCCATATTGATGCGCGTTTTGTTAAGGCCTGCAACCTGATTCTGGCCTGTACTGGCCGGGTTGTTATTACTGGCATGGGCAAGTCGGGACATATTGGCCGCAAGATTGCCGCAACCCTTGCCTCTACCGGTACGCCGTCGTTCTTTATGCATCCGGGTGAAGCTGGCCATGGTGACCTTGGCATGCTGGTGCCGGGTGATGTACTGGTGGCCATATCCAATTCGGGCAAAAGCGATGAAATCATGATGCTGATGCCGCTGGTTAAACGTAACGCCATTCCATTAATTACCATTAGCCGCGATGACCTTGGCCCGATGCCGCAACTGGCTGAAGTGGCCTTAATCCTTGGTGAATCCAAAGAAGCCTGCCCACTGGGTCTGGCACCCACCTCCAGTACCACAGCCACTTTGGCATTGGGGGACGCACTGGCAGTTGCCTTGCTGGAAGCGCGTGGTTTTACGGCTGATGATTTTGCCCGCTCGCATCCTGCTGGTGCATTAGGCAAGCGCCTGTTACTGCATGTCAGTGATATTATGCATAAAGGCCGTGAATTACCAAAGATTATGCCGCATACCTCGCTACATGAAGCCCTGCTAGAAATGACCAGTAAACGGCTGGGTATGGCGGCAGTGGTTGATGAAAAAAACCATGTGCTGGGTGTGTTTACCGATGGTGACTTGCGCCGCACCTTTGAAAAAATGAATTCAATTGAAGCCAATATGTCAATTGAACAAATCATGACCAAAACCCCATTAACTATTACCGCTGACGTGCGGGCGGTTGAGGCGCTGGAACTCATGAATCACAAAAAAATCAACCAGTTTCTGGTGGTTAATGATGCAGAAGAACTCATTGGAATTATCACCATGCATGACATTATCAGTGCAGGAGTCAATTAATGGCTTCGTTTAGCGTAAGGGAACGTGCCAGCCATATTAAAGCGTTGGTGCTGGACGTTGATGGCATTTTGAGTGATGGCTTTTTAAGCTTTACCAACAGCGGTGAAGAAATCAAGTCATTTGATATTCGTGATGGCTTGGGCATGAAACTGGTACAACGCGCAGGTATCAAGGTAGCAGTCATTACCGGCCGTAGTAGTAATATTGTCAACAACCGCATGCAAAGCCTAGGGGTTGATCTGGTGATTCAGGGCCGTGAAGACAAAGGTATCGCCCTGCGTGAAGTTTGCCAAACGTTACAGATTAACCCGGAAGACTGCGCTTATATGGGGGATGACTGGCCCGATTTAGGTGCTATGCAAATTGCCGGACTTGCGATTACAGTACCCAATGCCCATGAAGAAGTCAGGAGGCGTGCCAACCTGATTACTCAGGCCTATGGTGGCCGTGGTGCAGTGCGTGAATTCTGTGATGTACTGCTGCATGCCAAAGGTGTCTATGACGATCTGCTGCAAGAGTTTTTATTGCATCACTAAACTGGTTAGACCCGTATTGTTAGTCTTGGGGTTTTAGAATTATGGATACGCGACTGCTATATGTCATTGCCTTGGGCATTGCGGTGCTCAGTGGCCTGTTTTACTTTTACAGTGGCAAGTCCGCACGCCTGAATGCCGATAAAAATCAGGATTTATCCTATAACGCCACCAATATCCATTTAATTAAAACCACTACAACCGGACAACTGGAAGCCACCACCACCGCCAGTAAGTTACAGCACTGGGAACAGGACAACCGTTCCGAACTGGTGCAACTGGAAAGTACCTGGTATCAACAAGGCCAGCCTGCGGCTACTTTTAGTGCAGACAAAGCGGTAGGCTACAATGATAATGAAAAAGTGATCTTAACCGGTAATGTCCGTGCACACCGCCTGACTGCCACTGGGCAACCTTCTGTTACCTTTACGACAGACCAGCTAACCGGTTATCCAAAACAAAACCGGATTGAAACAGATCGCCCTGTTTTAATTCAAAGTAATCAGGGACAATTTAGCAGTCAGGGTTTGAATGCTAATCTTGATCAGGGTCAATACAATTTATTCCGTATCCGAGGACAATATGCACCTGCTTCCGGCTCCTAAATTCAGTTTAGCCATCACTACTGCCCCGTTTATGACGGTAATGCAACGTGCAGGTCTGGCATTTCTTCTGGGTAGTACTTTACTGGCGACTGCCACGCCAACACTTGCCCTGCCCAGTGACAGCAGCCAGACCATTACGCTGGAAGCAGACCGTGCTACTTATAACGAAAAAACCGGTATTACGACTTATACCGGTAATGTAGTTATTCAGCAGGGCACCATCAAGATTCAGGCCGATTCACTGGTGGCCAATTTAAACAAGAATCGTCAAATCCAGCAGATTACCGCCAAGGGCCGCCCGGCCAAGTTTCAGCAACAGATTAGTGCTGAAAAAGGCATTGCGCGTGGTGAAGGCCAGACCATTGTTTATAATTCCGAAACAGGCATTATTACCATGACAGGCAAGGCTTATTTGTTTCAGGATGGAGCCAGCTTCCGGGGTAATACCCTGCGCTACAGCATTAGTGCTGGCGATATTGAAGCATCTGGTGGTAGTCAGGGCCGCATCCAGATTATCATTCCGCCTTCTGCCACCCAGAACCAAACAAAAGTAAAAAGCAAATAAGGAAGGATGGCCTTCAAATGTCTGTGACTACTCCTGCACCCGCATCTCGTGCTGCTACAAATACCACTACCCCTTTTGCATCTACACAGACGCTGACCATTAAGCATCTGGCAAAAAGCTACAATAAGCGTCTGGTGGTTAAGGATGTTTCCTTTAGCCTGCAAAGCGGACAGATTGTTGGTCTTTTAGGGCCGAATGGGGCTGGCAAAACCACCAGTTTTTACATGCTGGTTGGGCTGGTAAAGATGGACAAAGGTGCAATTTTTCTGGATAAGCAGGATTTGTCAGAACTGGCCATGCATCAGCGGGCACGGCGTGGCATTGGCTATTTGCCTCAGGAAGCATCAATTTTCCGCAAGCTCACCATTGCGCAAAATGTTATGGCTATTCTGGAAACCCGCAACGACCTGAATAAAACGCAGCGTCTGGCCCGGCTTGAGGAACTACTGGATGAATTTAATATCCAGCATATCCGTAACTCACTGGGCATGAGTGTATCCGGCGGTGAACGTCGTCGTGCCGAAATTGCGCGTGCCCTCGCTGCTGAGCCTAAGTTTATGCTACTGGATGAACCCTTTGCTGGTGTAGACCCAATTTCTGTAGGTGACATCAAGCACATTATTGAACGTTTAAAAGCGCGGGGCATTGGCGTACTCATTACAGACCATAATGTGCGTGAAACGCTGGCGATTTGCGAAAAGGCATATATTGTCAGTGAAGGTTCGGTGATTGCCGAAGGTACGCCGCAGGAGATTCTGGCCAATGAAACCGTCAAGCGGGTTTATCTGGGTGAAGACTTCCGCGTTTGATCATCAATTTGACTGAAAAGATTTATTATTTAATATTTTTGATACGGACTAAATCCATGAGAAAGTTAATTTTCCTGCTCCCCGCTGTATTACTGTCGGCTTGCGCTACCGATGGCAGCATGAACCCGACTGCAACCACGGCCAATAATATTGGCATGGCTGTATTTCAAACTGCGGTTGACCAAACCTGCCGTACCCAGCTGAATAACCGTACTGAATACAAAGTGCTGACCAGCGTATTAACTACTGAGAAAAAACAGGATGTTGAAAACCAGATTTGTGGCTGTGTGAGTACCGAGGCTTCCAAAAATGTAACGATGGTTGAGCTGGCTCAGGCAGCTATTGATCCCCAAGCGCGTGCCACGCTCATTACCAGAACGGTAAACAATACACTTTCAACCTGTGTGTCGCGGTTTAAGTTCTAAATTACTTTTATACTTATAAAAGGCGCATAGGCTACCGAAGGACTTGCGCCAAAAATACTATCGTCTTATGAAATATTAAGTTTGTGATAACATAGAGAAAGCCGGCAATACCTAGCCATGCAATTCCATTAGCAACCTTTCCAGCTTTAGTTATGTAATCTATTCCCGAAGAATCTAGTGCCATATGCAATCTTCTTCCCATCCATATACCTGGTATAAAGAAAATACTGGCAAAGAGACCAAAAAATAGAGAACTAACGATAGCTAAAAGATAAATCCATAGAAAGATTCGCAGTTTTAGAATATCAGAACTTTTAATGCCAAAATCCAAAAAATGCCTAACGCTTTTAGACAAAGCAGCGTTTTTTATCATACATTGATAGACAAATATAATGACCACTAAAGCATATAATAACATTTTTCCTAAACCGATAATTTAAAAATACTTATAACTAAAAAACCTCAAATTAAAATTTATGAATTACTTAAATTAATTAGAAAA
>NZ_MLCN01000002.1 GCF_001982605.1 Alkanindiges hydrocarboniclasticus
CCACAAAACCACTTTGCATGTACAAAAGTATTTAATATTGAAGTGGCTAATTATCATAGCTATTTTATTGGTGGACAAGGTCTATGGGTGCATGAATAAGACAAAATTTAGTATCATAGAATTATGCTACTTACCAAAATTCATCCTTAAACTCTAATTACACGATAAAATACAAGCTTAAAATCAATGTTGAAGCAGTTGCCGCTAAGGAGAGCATTTTGAATAAAAAACATCATTTTTCGTTTCAGGTCGATGTTAGATGGTGTCTGGATGCACTGCTTAAAGATGGCAAAATTTCCCAGCGCGATGTCAACCTCATTGCCACCACGCCACGCCGTAAGGATCAGTTGCAATGGCATCCTTTGCAATTCATCGCCAGTTTTGATTTAACTGATGCCACCACGCAGCAAAAGCTGACACTGCCATTATTATCCCAATGGCTGGCAGAGAAAGCCGACGTTCCATTTTTTCGCATTGATCCATTAAAAGTAAATGTGCCTGCGGTTACCGCAATCATGTCGTTTGAGTATGCCGAGCGGCACCGTATTCTGGCCGTTGCAGTGGATAGTGAAACCATTACCATTGGTAGTGATCAGCCTTTTTATGATGACTGGCTGGAAAACCTGTCGCATATTGTGCGTCCACGCCAGATTGTGCGGGTGATGCTAAACCCTGAACAGTTAAGCCGTTATTTGATTGAGTTTTATCAGGTGACCCGTGCCATAGCTGGTGCCAAAGGAACAGGCGGCACCGAAGCCACGGCTAAGGGTGTTGAAGCTTTATTACAACTGGGCGATGTACAAAACCCGGACGCCAATGATCAGCACATTGTGCGTATTGTGGACTGGCTGTTGCAATATGCATTTGACCAGCGCGCCAGTGATATTCATCTGGAACCACGCAGGCAGGGTGGACGGGTGCGTTTTCGGATTGATGGCGTGTTGCATACCGTGTATGACATGCCTGCACCGATTCTAACAGCCGTAATTTCACGGATTAAAATTTTAGGCCGCATGAATGTGGCCGAGCGCCGCAAGCCACAGGATGGCCGGTTAAAAACCAGAACACCCAAAGGCATTGAAACCGAACTGCGCCTGTCTACCTTGCCCACCGCATTTGGTGAAAAGCTGGTGATGCGTATTTTTGACCCTGAAGTCCTGGTGCGTTCCTTTGAGCAACTGGGCTTAACTGGCGATGACTTGGCCAAGTGGAGGCAAATGGCCGCGCATCCCAATGGCATTATTCTGGTTACGGGGCCAACGGGTTCAGGCAAAACCACCACGCTGTACTCCACGCTTAAGCAACTGGCTACCGATGAAGTCAACGTGTGTACCATTGAAGACCCGATTGAGATGATTGAATCCAGTTTTAACCAGATGCAGGTGCAATCCAGCATTGAACTGGGCTTTGCCGAAGGGGTGCGCGCGCTGATGCGTCAAGACCCCGACATTATCATGATTGGTGAGATTCGAGATCAGGACACGGCAGATATGGGCATTCAGGCGGCATTAACTGGCCACTTGGTACTTTCAACCCTGCATACCAACGATGCACCTTCTAGCCTGACGCGCCTGCATGATCTGGGTGTACAGCCTTTTTTAACTGCGGCAACCATATTAGGCGTTATGGCACAACGGCTGGTTAGAACCCTCTGTGAATATTGTAAGGCACCCACTACCATTGACCCGGAAAGCTGGAACCAGCTGGTGAGCCCCTGGACCAGTAATCCGCCCCCACAAGTATATCAGGCCGTAGGCTGCGAGCATTGTCGCGGAACCGGTTATAAGGGCCGTATGGGTTTGTATGAGATTCTGGTGCTGACCAATGAAATGAAGCGGCTGGTTGGTGACGGGGCAAACCTGAACCAGATCAAACAGCAGGCGTATCGGGAAGGACTGCAACCGTTACGGCTGGCAGGCGCTAAACGGGTTTCTGAAGGAACAACCACGCTGGAAGAGGTGATGCGGGTTGTGCCACTGAGTTAAATGCCTAGGCTTATATGTGTTCTGGATGCCTTAAATGAAGTTGTATGCAGGTTTACAGCCCACTACGTTTTAGTTCTGCAACCTATACAGTATGTCGATATTGCCGGGTAACAAAGCCTGCATAATTGTCTTCATACTGTATTCAGGAGCATAACTATGCGCATTAATCATGTGCGTTTTAAACATTTGTCACTGGCCAACGTGGTTGTGGCAGGTTTGGTGGCAACTCTTGCCATGCCTGTTTTTGCATCTTCCGATGAAGCATGGGCAGACCATGACCGTAAGGTTGCGCAAAAGTGTACTGCGGCCAGTGGCTTAATGAATGCTGTAGTTTCCAGCAAGCCAATATTGTTTGATGATACGGTTGGCTACACTGCCATTACCTTGCGCGGGCATTTAAAACCGGTTGCTGGCTCACAGCCCAAAGCAACCGCAACCCAGGA
This sequence comes from Alkanindiges hydrocarboniclasticus, assembly GCF_001982605.1. Lineage (GTDB taxonomy): Bacteria > Pseudomonadota > Gammaproteobacteria > Pseudomonadales > Moraxellaceae > Alkanindiges > Alkanindiges hydrocarboniclasticus. The sequence goes on from NZ_MLCN01000002.1 coordinate 2,429, forward strand.
AAAGCTGTGCCTGTATATGCGTAAAACTGGCAAGGTACATGTGGCCGATATTTCAGCTGCTACGCGCTAATATCTTAAAGCATTGATAAAAAATAGGGCATTTAAGCCCTATTTTTTCATCGTAAAAGTGGATTACTGCCAGATGGAGTAACGCTTGCCAGCCTGAATTTCTGCAATCAACTGATCTGTTTTAATTGTTTCGTCCGGGTATTTGATTTTGTAGTTGCTTAATACAGTTAAGGCATTTTTCTTATCTTCCATTTGCAGATAACTATGTGCCAAAGCCAGATAAGCCTCTTGGTATTCTGCTTTTACCGCAGTATCCAGATGGGAAATGGACTCCCTAAAGCCACCGCCTTCACCCAAAGAGAATCCATACCAGAAGCTGGTTTCTGGATCGGCAGGTTTTAATTTAAGCAAACGCTGGAAATAAACTGCCGACTTGAATGCAGAATCCGGGCCGGTATCCATATTACGCGCCAGCACATGTGCCTTCATGGCACGCAGTAATACTTCATAAGAAGCACGCGGGTCTACGGCCAGTAAATCCAGTTGCTGGGTTAACAGCTTGATTTTCTTTTCAGCCTTCCAGCGCTCATATTTATCTTTAAAGTAAGTCGGATAATGGCGGGCCTTACCTTCAATGAGCGTAATGTCCTTATCCATTTCGGTGACATCTAGCGTTGCATTGCTGGGAGCCGGCATGCCTGCGCTTTTATTCATCTGTTGCTGATGAATGGGAATCAGAATTTTAGGGGTAGTGCTAGCAGCTATTTGAACTGGTATTATTGCTGTAGTGGCATCAACGGCAGGGCTGGCCACAGTCTGTGCAGTAACTTCGGTATTTGCCGGGTTTGCTGCTAGATCGGTAGTATTGCTGGTTGGGGCTGCATCTGTAGTAACAGCCGCAGTGTTGTCGGCGGTAGAAGTTGCAGGTGTTGCTGCGGCCTGTGATTGGCTGGCTACAAGACTGGCAACCGCCTGTTCGTCCAGCTTAAGGGCAGGGTCAATTTTGAATAGGGCGGCTTGCGTGTCCTGCGGTTCGGCTACCGGGAGGCCATTACTATCGGTTAGTAGACTTGACGCAGTCCCATTGGCTGTACTGGTACTTGAGTTTGCCAAATTTGCTGCTGTTACATTGGCATTGTCTGCTGAGTTGTTTGTCGTAGTAGGCAGATTTTGAGATTGGGCCTGCGATGAATCAGCCGTATTCAAACTATTATTGCTATCAGCCACTGCGGTTGTGGTGTTCTGGTTAATGACCGCGGCATCTTCCGGTACACGAATTGGCAGCCGGGTAACCACTTCACCCGTAGCAGGGTTAATAATTTTTGGGGTCAGGGCTTCACGAATCTGCTGAACAATAACCGGATTTAGCGGCTGCTTATAATTACGCGGGTTTAAAGGGTAGTGCGGTGCTGAGGTTTCTGGTTCAACTTTGCGTAAAACCAGTGGCTGTGGCGCAGGCTGTGGTGTTACTGGAATAATAATTTCTTGTTTTACAGGCGCAGGACTACAGGCGCTTAACGCAGCAATCGCGCATGCCAGAGGAAGGATATAAAAATTTTTCATATTTAAACCTGAGCGGTGTTCCTTGGTTGTGGGTTGTGATAGTCATGACATTAAATAGCAAAGCCATAGGCAGTCTAGAAAAATGAACCAACGCTGGCAATGCTTGCTACAGGCAATATTGCATCAAAATGTAGAATTACGAATGAGTTGCTCAAAGTTTGAATAAAATGTGCTGAAAAGTTTAATTTTATATTGGTTTTAAGCGTTCCCACTGTATAACCAAACAGCCCCAAGCCCAGTAACCCAAAGCTGATAATGATGACTTTTAGAGTGTGGTTCAGCGCCTATAAGAATTTTGATGTAAATTATGGTGTCTTATTTAAGAACCACAGCTATAAAATCAAGCAAGCTGTTATACTGCGTTGGATAAAAATCTTTATGTTGCCAACTCTATCATTTATTTAAAAAATAATGGGCATTTGCAGCAATTGCCATTGTTACATTAACTTTTGGCTTGAAATTTAGTAAAATCCACACATCCATAATTGTGTGTGCTAAGCAAGCATGTTTAGAACCCCACGCAATGAACATCCACAAGAGGAATAACACCGTGCTAGAAGCCTACCGCCAACACGTTGCTGAGCGTGCTGCACTGGGTGTCCCGCCAAAACCGCTGGACGAAACTCAAACTGCTCAACTGGTTGAATTATTAAAAAGCCCGCCGGCACATGAGGAAGAATTTCTAGTTAACCTGCTAGAAAATCGTGTTCCTGCTGGTGTAGATCAGGCTGCTTATGTTAAAGCTGCTTTTCTGGCTGCTGTTGCAAAAGGTCAGGCCACTTCTCCATTAGTGACCAAGAAGCGTGCGGTTTACCTGCTGGGTACCATGCTCGGTGGCTATAACGTTGCGCCACTGGTTGACTTGCTGGACGATGAAACACTGGGTGCCGACGCTGCTGAAGCCTTAAAGAAAACCCTGCTGGTATTTGATGCATTCCATGATGTAGCTGATAAAGCTACCGCTGGTAATGCCAATGCACAAGCGGTGTTAAAATCATGGGCAGACGCCGAATGGTTTACTAGCCGTCCAGATGTTGCTGAAGAAATCAAGATTACGGTTTTCAAAGTAACGGGTGAAACCAATACTGATGACCTGTCTCCTGCACAGGATGCATGGTCACGTCCGGATATTCCATTGCATGCCAATGCGATGCTGAAAAACGAGCGTGATGGCATCAACCCTGAAAAACCGGGTGAAGTTGGCCCAATGAGCCAGATTAAGGAACTGATTGCCAAAGGCAATACTGTTGCTTACGTTGGTGATGTGGTTGGTACAGGTTCTAGCCGTAAGTCTGCAACCAACTCTGTACTGTGGTTCTTTGGTGATGACATTCCGCATATTCCAAACAAGAAAGATGGCGGTGTTTGTCTGGGTGCAAAAATTGCGCCGATTTTCTTCAATACCATGGAAGATGCCGGTGCATTACCCATTGAGATTGATGTTAACAACATGAACATGGGTGACGAAGTTACCCTGAAAATCAATAAAGAAACCGCTACCGTTACGGCGTTTAAAGAGGGCCAGCAAATTGCTGAATCCCAACTGAAAACCCCAGTATTGCTAGACGAAGTTCGTGCTGGTGGCCGTATCAACCTGATCATTGGCCGTGGCCTGACCACCAAGGCGCGCGAAGCTTTGGGTCTTGAGCCATCGACACTGTTCCGCACGCCGGTACAGCCTGCTGACACTGGCAAAGGTTACACCCAAGCACAGAAAATGGTTGGTCGCGCATGTGGCTTACCAGAAGGTACTGGCATCCGTCCTGGCACTTACTGTGAACCGCGCATGACCACTGTTGGCTCTCAGGATACCACTGGCCCAATGACCCGTGATGAACTGAAAGACCTGGCTTGCTTGGGTTTCTCTGCTGATCTGGTGATGCAGTCTTTCTGTCATACCGCCGCGTATCCAAAGCCAGTTGACGTGGTGACTCACCACACGCTGCCAGACTTCATCATGAACCGTGGTGGTGTCAGCTTGCGTCCCGGCGATGGTATCATTCACTCCTGGTTAAACCGTATGCTGTTGCCTGATACCGTAGGTACTGGTGGTGACTCGCATACCCGTTTCCCAATTGGTATTTCTTTCCCGGCGGGTTCTGGTCTGGTGGCGTTTGCTGCTGCGACTGGCGTAATGCCACTGGATATGCCTGAATCTGTACTGGTGAAATTCAAGGGCAAAATGCAGCCTGGTATCACCCTGCGTGATCTGGTACATGCCATTCCTTACGTTGCCATTCAAGCAGGTGATTTAACCGTAGAGAAAAAAGGCAAGAAGAACATTTTCAACGGTCGTATCCTTGAGATTGACCTGAGCGAATACGAAGGCGACCTGACTGTTGAACAAGCATTCGAGCTGTCTGATGCTTCTGCCGAGCGTTCTGCTGCGGGTTGTTCAATCACCCTGTCTGAGAAATCAGTAGCTGAATACCTAACCTCCAACATGACCATGTTAAAATGGATGATTGCAGAAGGTTATGGCGATGCGCGTACCATGGCACGCCGTGTTGAAAATATGCAGAAATGGCTGGATAACCCAAGCCTGATCAAAGCAGATAGCGATGCTGAATATGCCAAGGTTTATGAAATTGACCTAAGCACGATCACTGAGCCAGTTCTGTGCTGCCCTAACGATCCAGATGATGCCAAACTGCTGTCTGATGTTGCTGGTGCAAAAATTGATGAAGTGTTCATTGGTTCTTGTATGACCAACATTGGTCACTTCCGCGCGGCTGGCAAGCTGCTGGAAAAAGTAGAAGGTGGTTCTTTATCAACCCGTCTGTGGCTGGCTCCGCCAACCCGTATGGACGAGCATCAGTTGATGGAAGAAGGCTACTACAACATTTATGGTCGTGCCGGTGCGCGTACTGAAATGCCGGGCTGTTCACTGTGTATGGGTAACCAGGCCCGTGTAGCGCCAAACACCACGTGTGTGTCTACGTCTACCCGTAACTTCCCGAACCGTCTGGGTCAGGGTGCCAATGTGTATCTGGCCTCTGCTGAGCTGGCGTCTGTTGCTGCGGTATTGGGTCGCTTGCCAACTGTTGCTGAATACATGGGTTATGCCCAGAACATCGACAGCATGGCTGGCGAGATCTATCGCTACATGAACTTTGATCGTATGGGTGAATACACTGCCGAAGCGGGCAAGGTTGACACCAAGAAAATCAGTGCTGCTCAGTTGACTTAAGTCATTGATTATGTGAAGGTAAGGGCTGATTAATCAGCCCTTATTTTTTGGATTTTAGATATGTCAGCAGCAACCCCTTATACTATTTCAGTTTATCGCGATTTAGACCAAGATATACTGCATAAGACTCTTGAAGTTTCTACCTATAATGATATACCTCGATCCGAACATCGAGATGCTTTTTATCAGATAAAAGCACAAGGTATAAATATAAAACATTCAGATTTTTTAGTGGGTGATGGTGATATTGAAATTACACAGTTGATCACTGCAAATGATGAATACTTACCTGAACTGATAGAGGAAATTGATCATTTAATTCGACAATGTAGTTCAAATTGGGATTCTTTTAATGATGAAATAGCTGAAAAATTAAATATGGATTTTGAAACTAAGATTGGCTACAGAAATCCTAAAGTGATTGATTATGGGTTCAGTGAAAGCGAGTTAGTCTTGATAGATATTCTAGCATTCATTCGTTATGGTCTAAATTATCTTAAAAATAATATAGGTAGTAGTATGGTCATTCATATTGAAGAAACTCTTTAATGCTTGAGTTGTTA
>NZ_MLCN01000020.1 GCF_001982605.1 Alkanindiges hydrocarboniclasticus
TTATTCCAAGAACATGGTGTTGCACTTCAAATGCTAATCTAAGTTATTAATAAGGGCCGCCTTGAACAGGTTAAAACTGGTCAGACCATTCTGGATGATAAAGGCATTATGGGGCAGGTGATTGACGTCTATAAACATAGTGCCCGGGTGATGCTGTTATCGGACAAGGAACATGCTATTTCGGTACGGATTGAGCGTACCGGCATGCGCGGCATTGTGGCTGGTACGGGTGACAGTGGCCGGCTGGCCATGCAATATGTGCCTAACACGGCGGATATTAAAGTGGGTGACCGGCTGATCAGTTCCGGCCTTGGTGAGCAGTTCCCGGCGGGTTATCCAGTGGGTATCGTAACTGCCATTGCCCGGCATGGGTCCGGCGAGTTTGCCAGTATTGATGTGAAGCCACTGGCGCAACTGGAAGGCGGCCATCATGTGGTGGTGCTGTTTTCAGAGCCTTTGGCCATGGAGCAACCCTATGCCACTTCTTGAGTTTGGCCGCAGGCTGGGTGGTCGTGCGATGGGTCATAAATCACTGGGTGGTGGCAGTCAGTCGCCTGATCCGCTGATGGCAATTATTGTCAGTATTGTGATTGGTTCGGTGCTGGTAGTTTATCCCATTCCTTATGATCTGGCTGGCTGGCGTCCGTTGTTTTTCCTGTTGATTATGCTGTTCTGGGTGCTGTGTCAGCCGGCATGGTGTGGCATCTGGTTTGCCTTTAGCTTGGGCGTGGCTACCGATTTCATGATGGATGCGATACTGGGCCAGTATGCCCTTAGTTTTGTCATTATTGCATTTTTGGCACGCTACTTTACCCGTAACCAGCGTATTTTAACCTTTGGTAATTTATGGATTATTGCAGCCGTTGCAGTGTTTCTGCATTTACTGATTCAACTGTTTTTCCAGAAAATGGCCAATATCCAGTTTCCCATTATCAGGCACTGGCGGCCACTGTGGAGCAGTATTGCAATCTGGCCTCTCATTTATCTGGCATTACGACGCTGGAGAGCCTAGCGGTTCAACAACGTGCTTGTCATGGTTTTGGCCATCATTTTGGTTAGAGTCATCAGTGATTTAATATCGTTTGGAAATACTCCAACTTTTCTTTTTTTTCAGGAACTAGGCATGATTGTTCTGGCTTCAGGGTCACCACGGCGCAAAGAGCTATTGCAACAGGTTGGTGTGGAATTTGAGGTGCAGGTGTTTGACATTGACGAAAGTCCGCACCTGCATGAAGCACCTGCGGATTATGTAGTGCGCCTTGCCATTCAAAAGGCTCAAGCTGCTATTCCTCACCTGCCAACCGATAGCATTGTGATTGCCGCTGATACCACAGTTACCATTGATGGAAAGATTCTGGGCAAACCGCAGGATCAGGCCGATGCGTTTGCCATGTGGCAACGCTTATCCGGCCGTGACCATTTTGTCATGACTGGCGTGGCCGTGGCCCGTAACCAAACCGTATTGCATCGCCGGGTGACTACCGAAGTGCATTTTGCACGCTTAAGTCTGGCCGATATGCAGGCGTACTGGCAAACCGGTGAACCTGTAGGCAAGGCTGGTGGTTATGCCATTCAGGGACTGGGCGCTGCGTTCATTCCAAAAATCCATGGCAGCTATAGCAATGTGGTAGGATTACCCTTGTTTGAAACACTCGATTTGCTGAAAGAAATTCAATCTATAAACCATTAAACCTGTTTTTGGAAATTTCCATGTCTGAAGAGCTCTTGATAAATATAACGCCAATGGAATGCCGTGTTGCGTTAATTGAAAATGGCGTGGTGCAAGAGCTGTTTGTTGAGCGGACTGCCCGGCGCGGTCTGGTCGGAAATATCTATAACGGGAAGGTGGTGCGGGTTCTACCGGGTATGCAGGCTGCCTTTGTGGAAATTGGCCTGTCACGTACTGCATTTTTGCACATTAATGATATGGTCTGGCCTCGTCATCAGCCCATCCCCAATGTCATGGAAATCCTGCATGCCGGCCAGCAAATTACCGTACAGGTGATGAAAGACATGCTGGGCAGCAAGGGTGCACGCCTGTCTACCGACTTGTCAATTCCCTCGCGTTATCTGGTACTCATGCCGTATGGCCATCACACCGGCATTAGCCAGCGCATTGAACAGGAAGAAGAGCGCGAACGTCTTAAGTCCCTCATTGAGGAAATCCAGCCCCAGCACAAGCTGCCGGGCAGTGTGATTGTCCGTACGGCGGCTGAAGGGGTGGCACGCGAAGATATTGAGCAGGATATGCGCTATCTGGCACGCCTGTGGGAATATATCCAGAAACGCCAGAAGCAGACTCCGGCACCCGGCCTGATTTTTGAGGAATTGCCGCTACCACAACGCATTATCCGTGATCTGGCCAATGGGCAGACAGCCAAGATTTATGTGGATTCCCGCGAAGTGCATGCCAAGCTCACCGAGTTCGTTGATGAGTTTGTACCCGGACTGCAAGACCGTCTGCATCATTATCCGGGCGAGCGTCCATTGTTTGACCTGTACAATGTTGAAGATGACCTGCAAAAAGCCTTGCAAACCCGTGTGGCACTTAAGTCTGGCGGCTATCTGATGATTGACCAGACCGAAGCAATGACCACTATTGATGTCAACACTGGCTCATTTGTGGGTGGCCGCTCGCTGGAAGATACGGTATTCAAGACCAATCTGGAAGCCACACATGCCATCACCCGCCAGTTACGTCTGCGCAATCTGGGTGGCATTATCATTATCGACTTCATTGATATGCAGGAACTGGCGCACCGTGAAGAAGTGATGAAGTCACTGGAAAAAATGCTAGAGCGTGATCACGCCAAAACCAAGATTACCCAGGTATCTGAACTGGGTCTGGTGGAAATGACCCGCAAGCGCACCCGTGAATCACTGGAGCATTTACTGTGTGAGTCCTGCCCAACCTGTCAGGGGCGTGGCTATGTTAAAACTGCTGAAACCGTATGTTATGAAATCTTCCGTGAGGTGCTGCGCCTTGCGCGTGCCTATCAGGCCCCTAATGGCTATACCGTGGTCGCCAGTCCTGCCATTATTGACCGCTTGCTATCGACAGAAGCCACTGCGGTTGCTGATCTGGAGCACTTTATAGACCGGGTGATCAAGTTTCAGGTGGAGAGCCTGTATACGCAGGAACAATACGATATTGTATTAAGCTAATAGGGCTGGGCCGTCTGCAATCGGGCGGCGTGTGAAAGTTTAATAGTTTTATGTCTAATCAAAACTGCCAGATACAACAACTATTTTCTCTGCTAAAGTCCTTTTTTAACCCTAAATGATATAAGTCCTTACATAATTGCATGGGTTTTATTTAACCTCGTCACACTTCAGTTTTATACTGATTTTAGAGCCAACGACATGGGCATGTCTGGTAGCGAGGTGTGAGTATGAATGCAAAAAGCAAGGTGTTTGAAACATTAAGCAGTACCAAGCTTGCCACTTGTGATGTGGCAGGTTATGTGATTAATGAGCAGGGTGAAACGTGTAAAATTACAGAGGCCATGATCAAACTGGCGTGTAACGAACTTAAAGCGCGCTGCCATTTGCCGTCAAAGGCCAAAGCCTGATAGTCATGTTATGCTAAACCTGAACAGGTCAGGCAAGGCTTTAGTTCAGTGTAATCTAGAAAAAAGAGATAAAAAAAGGTGACTTTAATTGTAGATAAAGTCACCTTTTTAGTTACAGCATTAAAACTAATTATTGTCTAGGAGTTAATGCTGGCTGGCTGTTCCATGAAGCGGGTCAGGTGCTCAAAAGTCTGGATTTCTTCTTCCAGCAGCGCCAGCAGGCTTTGTACCCGTGGCAGGGTACGACGGCAGGCCGTAATGCCCACTTCAAGCTTGTCCATATAACTGGTCAGGGTAATGTTAAGCGCCTGACCATCCATCAGCACAGATGCAGGGTACAAGGCATCCAGTTGCGCACCATTCCAGTACAATGGCTCACGTGGCCCCGGCACATTGGAAATTACTAGATTAAAGGCCTGATGCCGTGGCAATGCACCCGAAATCAGGTTAAGGCCAGCCATGGAATACACCAGACCGCTATAACCCAGAATTTCGCTGGGCTTCATACGGCCAAAACGATTTTTGGCATTTAAAACACTGCGCTTGATAATTTCCAGGCGTTCCAGCGGATCACCTTTATGCGTGCCTAGGTTAGCCAGAATCATGGAAATCTGGTTGCCGCTATGGCTATCGTCGGTGCGCAGTGAAATGGGCACCATGGCAATCAGTGGCTTTTTAGGCAGGGCGCGCTGGGCAATCAGGTAAGAGCGCAAGGCACCCGAGCAGACGGCCAGCACCACATCATTAATGGTAACACCCAGTTTTTTGGCCACATTACGAAAGCGCGCCAGATCATACGACTGGGCAGCAAAGCGGCGTGAGGCACTGATCGGCTGGTTAATAATGCACTGCGGTGCCTGAAAGGTAGACACATAATCCGGGTTTTTGCCCATTTCCTGAAACACGGTATTCATCAGTTCACGGCTAAGATTAGGCACTGTCTGGATTTGTTCAGTCAATACCCGTACCAGCTTGGCTGTCTTGCTGAGCGGATTGGCTTTAGGCCGCTTGAGTTTATTGTTTTTAACAGCCCATGGCGGAACAATACTGTTTTCGGTTGGGGAGTGCGATAGTGATTTTTCCAGCAGGCGCATCCCAGCCACACCATCTACCATGGCGTGGTGCATCTTGAAAAACATGGCAAAGCGGTTGCCTTCAATCCCTTCAATAATATGACATTCCCACAGTGGCTTGGCACGGTCAATCAGCGCACTGTGTTCCTGCGAGACATAAATCAGCAACTCACGGATACGGCCGGGACGGGGTAGCGAGATATGACGGAAATGCTGGTCAAGGTCAAATTCTTCATCTTCACCCCAGAAAATACCATTCAAGACCTGATTAAAGGGTGCTACTGGCACTGCCCGTGAATTACGGATGTCTTCAACCAGTTGGTGCACAAAATCAGCCGGTGCATTTTCAGGAAGTTTGAACAGGAACAATCCACCAACATGCATAGGCTGCTGACGTTTTTCCAGTGATAAGAAAATAAAGTCGATGGGACTGAGCGGACGCATGTTAAACCTCTCCAAAAACATAGCTTATTATTAAATTCAACATATAGGGATATCACACGATGCTAAAAGCGAACATCTGAATAATGTAAGACAATTTTAGTATTGTAGCATGATATAAGGGTTAAGCATGAGCCATGCCAAGAAAAGTAGATGACTAGTAAAGATATTGTTTTTCAAGAATCTATCTGTTAGAAATTTTTTTATATATCTTGTGTTGATGCAGTTCTGCTTAAGTCTGATTAAAATTGTCAGACAATAAAATTTAGTTTTTTGTGATACAAACTACAAAAATCAGGCAAAAATAAATGCCCTGTACCACTAAGGCGCAGGGCATTTATTAGGCAGCCATTCAGGTTGCTTAGACCTTAGGACTGAATATTACCGGCATGCAGGCCACATTCTTTCTTGGTGTCTTCCTCCCACCACCAGCGACCCTCACGCTCATGCTGGTTTGGCAGAATAGGCTTGGTACAGGGTTCGCAGCCAATTGAAACGAAGCCTTTTTCATGCAATGAATTATAGGGAATTTCCATCATGCGGATGTAATTCCAGACATCGCTGCTGCTCCAGTTGGCCAGCGGATTATACTTAATCAGCTCACGGCCAGGGCCTGCCATACCGGGATCAGCCTGAACCACGGGAATGGCGGTGCGAGTACCGGGGCTTTGATCCTTGCGCTGACCTGTAATCCAGCCATCCAGACCTGCCAGTTTTTTACGTAACGGTTGCACCTTACGAATCCCACAGCATTCCTTATGGTCATCGACATAAAAGCTAAATAGCCCTTTTTCATTAACCATCGCCTGTACTGCCTCAGGCTCAGGAAAGCAGATTTCAATTTTAATGCCATAATGTTTACGCACGGTTTCGATAAACTGGTACGTTTCACGGTGCAGGCGGCCTGTATCCAGACTAAAGACCCGAAATGGCTTGCCAATACGCGAGGCCATATCAATCAGTACCACGTCTTCAGCACCGCTAAAAGAAATGGCAACCTCGCCGGGCTGGTTTAAAGCCAGCTCAAGAATTTCGCGTGGCGAGCGATCAGCATACACCTGCGCCAAGGCTTCAGTTTCGTCAATGGTGGGAATAACAGTCATGAGAACTCCTGGCAAAATGGCTGGGCAAAACCGGCTGGGATAAAAAACAGGAGCTGTAAAACAGAGACTGTTTTGGCAAAGCGGTTCAGTAACAAGCACTAAATTATAAAGTAAAGTGCCCAATTTTTTTAGTAGCCACAGCCTTTGTATGAAAATAAACCCAGCCAAACAAAAGCACTGGCGCATTAGGACTCGACCAAACACAAAAACCCATGTACAGTTGCGGCGCACAAAACTGGCTATGTTAAATATTTTTTGAGATTTGGAGTCATCATGGAACTGGTTTGTTTGGATTTGGAAGGGGTTTTAGTACCTGAAATCTGGATTAATTTTGCCAAAAAAACGGGCATTAAAGCGCTAGAAGCCACCACTCGTGATATTCCAGACTATGATGTACTGATGACCCAGCGCTTAAATATTCTGCGTGAGCATAATCTGGGTTTGCCAGACATTCAGGAAGTCATTGCTGACATGGGTCCGCTGCCGGGTGCCAAGGAATTTGTAGAATGGGTACGTACCCATTTTCAGCTGATTATTTTATCGGATACATTCTATGAGTTTGCTCATCCGCTGATGCAGCAACTAGGATGGCCTACCATTTTCTGCCATAAGCTGGAAGTGGATGACAAGGGCATGATTACCCATTACAAACTGCGTCAGCCTGACCAGAAGCGCGAAGCAGTGAAGTCGCTCCATCAACTGAATTTCCGTGTAATTGCTGCTGGTGATTCCTACAATGACACCACCATGCTGGGTGAAGCCGACCATGGTTTCCTGTTTGATGCGCCAGCCAATGTAATTGCGGAGTTCCCACAGTTTCAGGCTATCCACGGCTATGATGCATTGAAAGAAGCGATCCGTGGTGTTTCACAACGTAATATTCCGGCTTAACACCTATTAGCCATTGGTTCTGATTGATTCAAGCCAAAACGAAAACTAAAAAACCGGGACATAAAAAAGGGCGAATCAATCGCCCTTTTTTATTTACCTTAATTTTTCACCAACTGGAAAAATTAGAAGCGATAGCCCAGTTTCAGGCCATAAGCAATTGCAGTGTTGTCGCTAAAATCAGCCACGTATGCATTGGTACCAGCCTGTGCACCAGTTTGAGCCTTGGCATCACCCAGCCAGAAATACTTCACACCACCAGCCACAAAGTAGTTTGGCGCTGGGCTGAACTGGATACCGACACCAGCATTCCAGTAACCTTCGGTTGGGCCTAAAGTGGATACTGGATTACCAGCACCGGAGTCCCAGCCAACAGATACGTTACCAGCCCATTTGTCGGTTACTTTACGGCCAACACCCACGTTAGCAGACCACTGGTCTTCAGAGTATTCAACCAGGTTAAAACCATTAGGCTGATTGACTAGTGGGCCAACTGCATTGGAAAGCATACCAAATTTATAAGGCTGGATTGAAAAGTTAGTCCAGTCTACCCAGCGCACATTGGCGAATGCAACGGTATTAGCCATAACGCCAGTCTGGAAATCCAAGTTTACGGACTGTGGTGTAGTAATTGAAGTTGTACCCTGTGCAGCTGCGATAGTTGCAGGGTTTTGACCCAATAATGCCAGCGCGCCTAAAGTCGGAATAGTCTCTTTAACATTCGCATCATAATCAATTTCAGAGCGATAAGTCACAGATGCTTTTAAAGCAATCTCAGGAATCTGATAAGCCATCCCAGCTAACCAGCCCCATGCGGTTTCTTCTGAAATCTTGGCATCATAACCATTATATAAGCTATAAGCCTGACCACGCAGCTTCACATCACCCTTAATGGTTTGATAAACAGGACCCGCATAGAAGTTAAGGTTTTCATTTGGCTGGAAACCAAACAGGAAGCTTAAATTCTGGGTTTCTACTTCAACCTGCGTACCGCCGCCTGTACCACCCACTGTGCTATTTACAGCAGCAAGACCAGCATCTACTCGTTGAGTAACAACAGCTTGAACACCAGCTCTAACACCAGTATCAATTTGGTTTCGAGTATCGCCTACATTATTATTATAAGCAGCTAGTGTGCCTGCAAATCTTGCTTGGCCGGCCGGAGTAGTTAAGTCGACACCTTGACTCTGTAGGGCAGCACCAACTCGTTGCTCAGCAGTAAGGGCATTAAAGGCATTATTGGTATTTGTAGTAATCTGGCTTTGACGAATACCAGCTAGTTGTTGTGCACCCAGAATGGTATCAGTGGAATCAGATACAAAAGCATTGTTGCCTGAGTAGCTTGCATCCGCGCCAAATGGCTGGTCATACAAAATACCAAATGAGAAGTTCTTGGTTGGTTGTACTTTAATCGCTACCTGAGGAAAGGCATAGTCATCTGCCATGTCCCCGATGTTTCTTTGGGTTGTTGTTGTTCCAGCTTCCTGACCTGACACATCCGGATCAAGAACAGAAAAACCAGCCTCAAAATAGTTGTCGGGTTGCAAAAATGCAGCAACTGATTGACCCGAACGGTCTAATGCAGCTGCAAACACACTTGAAACAGGGACAATCGTAAGCGCTATAGCGGCGGCGAGGGACTTCATTTTCATTTGTCGTCTTTCCATGATGAATAAATCGGTAAAAATGCACATTGAGAAAATATAGAAACATTTTCAAAGCGAAGTGTATAATAATTGTGGCAGAACAACTACCAGACTTCAGTCATAAAAATGAATTGAGAATTAAGAGAATAACTGATAGATCAATTATTGATAGCTTCTAGCATTGAAAAAACAGTAAACATGGTTTACTCGTTTTAATTGAATGTAACATAATTTTACGATGTAAATGAGGTCCATTAATTTTTTTTAACGATGAATATAAAGCACGCTTGATGAAAGACGGGTCAAATTTACACAACAGTAATGACCATTCGGTCACTGACAAGGGTTCTATGCTTTATTAAACTAATAAATATTATTGTTTTGCGTATTGTTTACCTGTTTTTCGCGCTTGCTCATAGCTAAGCGCTCCTGCTTTTTTCTATTGCATGAGAGATTGCCTGATGAAGCCATATTCGCATTTGCTAGAACCGCTAGACCTCGGGTTTACCCAGCTTAAAAATCGTGTGGTTATGGGCTCAATGCACATTGGTCTGGAAGACCGTTTCTATAATTATCCCAAGCTGGCTGCCTACTTTGCTGAACGTGCAAAAGGTGGCGTGGGGCTGATGATTACAGGCGGAATTTCACCCAACCGTCAGGGCTGGTTATTACCAGCAGGCGGAACCATGAACACACTGGCTGATGCAATCAATCACCGTCTGGTAACCCATGCAGTGCATCGGCACGGCGGTAAAATCCTGATGCAGATTTTGCATTCAGGACGTTATGGCTATCAGCCGTTTGTGGTGTCGTCCAGCCCTATCAAGTCACCTATTTCAATGTTCAAGCCACGTGCCCTGTCTGATAAGGAAATCTGGTCTACCATTAGTGATTTTGGCCGCTGTGCCAAACTTGCCAAATATGCCGGTTACGATGGTATTGAAATCATGGGTTCTGAAGGCTACTTGTTGAACCAGTTTTTAAGCACGCATGTCAACCAGCGGACCGATCGCTGGGGTGGCCCCATTGAAAACCGTATGCGTATTGCGGTAGAAATTGTAAAGGCCATCCGCAAGTCAGCAGGTGAAAAATTTATTATTTCATTTCGCCTGTCAATGCTGGATCTGGTTCATAACGGCAATACCATGGCAGAGGTCATTACGATTGCCAAGGCCCTGGAACAGGCTGGCATTACGTTGCTCAATACAGGGATTGGCTGGCATGAAGCCCGGATTCCTACCATCGTAACCTCTGTCCCTCGCGCTGCTTTTGCCGATATTACTGCTGAAGTCAAGAAGCACGTTTCTGTACCAGTCATTGCGTCCAACCGTATTAATATGCCGCAAACTGCCGAAGCTATTTTGGCAGAGTGCAAAGCCGACCTGATTCAAATGGCACGGCCGCTGCTGGCTGACCCGGAATGGGTCAACAAGGTAGCAACCAACCGGATTGATGAAATTAACACCTGCATTGCCTGTAATCAGGCTTGTCTGGATCATGCTTTTGAAAACAAGCGCGGCACCTGTCTAGTGAACCCACGTGCGGGCTATGAAACGGAACTGGTTTATGTCAAAACCCGGAAACCACGCCGGATTGCGGTAGTGGGTGGCGGGGTGGCTGGCATGACAGCGGCGACTGTTGCCGCCGGGCGTGGCCATCAGGTGACTTTATTTGAAGCCAATACTGATGTGGGGGGACAGTTTAATCTGGCCAAGGTTATTCCGGGCAAGGAAGAGTTTCATGAAACCATCCGCTACTATAAAACCATGCTTAAGAAAAATGGCGTGGAAGTGCGTTTGGGCACCCGCATTAACCGCGAGCAACTGGAACGTGAAGGCTATGATGATGTAATCATTGCTACCGGCATTGCGCCCCGGGCCTTAAAACTGGCTGGCGCAGAATTGCCTAATGTGCTGACTTATCCGGAGGTACTACGAGGCGCACCGGTGGGACAGCGAGTGGCAGTGATTGGCGCAGGCGGCATTGGTTTTGATGTGAGTGAATACCTGCTGCACAATCCGGCCATTCCACAGCCGCAACCGCTAGCGGACTGGCAGCGTGAGTGGGGCCTTGATCCCCAGCCCAACTATGATTCCGAAGGCGGCATGGTACGCCCGCAAGTTCATGCGCCCTATCGCCAGATTTATCTGTTACAACGTAAAACCACACCGGTTGGTGCAGGGCTTGGTAAAACATCAGGCTGGGTGCACCGTGCGCAGCTCAAAAAACATGGGGTACGCATGCTACGCAGTGTGACTTATGATGCCATTACCCCTGAAGGCTTATGGATTACCGTGGATGGCCAGTCGCAATTGCTGCGTGTGGATACCATTGTAGTGTGTGCAGGACAGGAATCAGTGCGTGAGCTGATGCCAGCAGCGGGTGAGCAACTGGGCGCGCGTTACCATCTCATTGGTGGTGCATCGCTGGCTGCCGAGCTGGATGCCAAGCGTGCAATTCGGGAAGGCGCAGAGCTTGCCGCCCGGCTGTAAGCTGTTTATTGGTGTTGCATAAAAAAAGCCCTGAAACATTCAGGGCTTTTTTTATTCATACTGATTAATGACGGCATGTTAAGCAAGTCAGGGCCTTAACGCAGATTAAGCTGCTGAAGCGCGGCTACCCGTTGTTCAATGGTCGGGTGAGTCTGGAACAGGGCAGCAATACTAAAACCTTGCTGCTGACCAGAACTAATGGCAAAAGCTTTCATTTCCTGTGGCATCTGGTCGGGCAGTTCATGCTCGGCACGCAGGCGTAACAGGGCAGAAATCATGGCATCTTTACCAGCAAGACGGGCTCCAGCTTCATCGGCACGGAATTCACGAACCCGCGAAAACCACATTACAATGGCTGAGGCCAGAATACCCAGTAGAATATCCATCACAATGCTGGTAATAAAATACCCCATGCCCGGACTGTCGCTTTCATTTTTGAAAATGGCACGATCCACAAAATTACCAATGATCCGGGCAAAGAACATCACAAAGGTGTTTACTACCCCCTGAATCAATGACAACGTAACCATATCACCGTTGGCAACATGGCCAATTTCATGCGCCAGTACTGCACGCAGCTCGTCTTTGTTCATGCGCTCCAGCAAGCCGGTTGATACCGATACCAGCGCGTCATTTTTATTCCAGCCCGTGGCAAATGCATTGGATTGATAACTTGGAAAAATCCCCACTTCTGGCATTTTAATGCCTGCACGGCCAGACAACTCAGCCACGGTATTCACCAGCCACTGTTCTGCCGGATTTTGTGGCGTCTCAATCAGCTGGGTGCCTGTGGTCTTTTTGGCAATATACTTGGACATAAACAGCGAGATCATTGACCCCACCATACCAAACACAAAACAGATTACCAACAGGTTGGTATAGTTCAGGCCATCAGAACCATGAGTTGAGCCAACGCCCAGTACAGACAGGATAATACCAACAACTACCAGTACCGCGAGGTTGGTCAGCAAAAACAAACCAATCCGCATCATGTACGTATTCCTCTTAAAATAATAGGTAAAAAAATGATCTCATCAGGCGAATTGCCTTAATCATTGTTTAGATAAAGTAGAGCTTTATAGGACTTTTTCAATAGACAGAAGGGACGTAAGCACAAAATGAGCAGAATTTTTATAATAAATTAAGATGGGTTTAAGTCTGTATTTAAAGGTGGCTTAAACCCGTAACAATACTATTAATAGCTTTGAATATTAGAGGCAGTATAAACCCCATCCACAGCATAAATTTTTACTGGAACACGTGAAATCACATTGGAGCTGCTGCCCGATGAGCTAACCTGTGCAACCTGCTGCGCGTGTGCCAGCGTATTGTGTTCGCTAACTGCATTTGAGGCAGACATCGCTGGCGTGCTGACATTCCCGGCATACAGATTTTTATAGCGGCTCATCACACGGCGTACATAATCCTGGGTTTCCCGGAAAGGCGGAATACCACGGTACTTGTCTACGTTGCCTTCACCTGCATTATAAGCTGCCAGTGCCAGTTCGGTATTATAGTTAAAACGTTTGAGCAGGAAGCTTAAGTATTTGGCAGCACCCAGCACATTTTGTGCTGGATCATAGGCATTACTGACAGAAAAACGGCGTGCAGTCGCTGGCATCAGTTGCATCAGGCCCTGGGCACCAACAGGTGAGCGTGCATTAGGATTAAAGCCTGACTCGGTATGCATCACCGCCTTGATCAGCCCGGAATCCAGTTTGTGCGTATTGGCTGCATGCGCAATGATGCCATCATACAGGTTCTTATTTTTGCTATAACTGGGCAATACCGCAGACTCGCTGCCGCCCCAGTTGCGATAGCTATGCACATTGGTATCAGGATAATAGGTAACCTTAACCTTGGTATTGTATTCACCAAAACTTTTATCATCACGTACATTGGTCAGCAGGGTATCGCCATTTTTGTTTTTATAGACATACAAGTTGCCAGCCTGCGCAGATACAGTGGTTAAAACTGCCATGCTGCTGATCAGGGACAACAGTAAAGATCTGTTAGAGTGAAAAAACGCAGTTAAAGTCGGCTGAACTTGCATTGTAAGTTTTACCCACATCCTTGAGATTTTGGGGGAGTGTAGCAAAAATATTTCTGTAGGTAACCCTTTTTGCGATTGTAGTTACAATGTAATAGTCTATTTTTTAGACGACATTGAAATAATTGCAGAATTAATGAACATTTAGGAAAAAAGCTGATTTTAAATTAAAAAAAAATAACTTGAAATAAATAACTTATTGATAAATATTAATAAAATTAATTGGTTAAAAAATATACAAATTGTGTCAAACCCTTACAGAATCGTTGCAGGGCGATGTCAAGTTTTCAGTTATCCCCATTGTTATCCACAGCTTCTGTGGAAAACTCAAGTGATGAAGGAATGCACAATTATGGGGAATGTTTTGTGTTTAATAGTTGACAAAGCTGCACCGTTTTGTGACTGTAAAGTGAATATGAAGAATTTTTGAAGCCAAAAAGCCAGATTTGGCGTTGTAAAGCTTCTAACTTTTTGTCAAATTTCAGGTACAATATCGGCCCAAAACTGCTTAAACCACGTGCTAAAAACATGTTTTTACCTGTTGCCGATTCTGCAAATTCCCGTCTGATTCCTGAGGTTCCAACCTCAACTGCCTATCATCGCCTGTTGAAAAAAATAAGGCGTCAGGTGGGGCATGCCATTCGGGATTACAACATGCTGGAAGAAGGCGACAAGGTCATGGTGTGCATTTCCGGGGGCAAGGATAGCTATACACTGCTGGACATTTTGCTGCAATTTCAACAAATTGCACCAATAAATTTCGAAGTGGTGGCCGTAAACCTTGATCAGAAACAGCCGGGATTTCCTGAAGACATACTGCCCAATTATTTAAGCGAACGTAATATTCCGCATTATATTCTGGAAAAAGATACGTATAGTATTGTAAAGCGCCTAACACCTGAAGGAAAAACCTTCTGTGCTGTTTGCTCGCGCCTGCGTCGTGGGTCACTGTACGGTTTTGCTCAGGAAATTGGGGCAACCAAGGTGGCATTGGGCCATCACCGCGATGACATCATGGCTACTTTCTTTTTGAACCTGTTTCATGGAGGCAGCCTTAAAGCCATGCCGCCCAAGCTACTGTCTACTGATAAAAAGAATATCCTAATTCGCCCGCTGGCTTATGTGGCCGAAAAAGACATTATCAAATATGCCCAAATGCGCCAGTTTCCCATTATCCCGTGTAACTTATGCGGCTCGCAGGAAAACCTGCAACGTGCCATGATTAACGACATGCTGCGTGAGTGGGACAAACAATATCCCAAGCGGCTGGCTAGTATTTTTGGAGCGTTGCAAAATGTATCGCCTTCACAACTGGCAGACCGTGAGCTGTTTGACTTTGAAAGTTTAAAGGCAGAAGTCACCGAACCCACTGCCGAAGCGCTGGAAAGCTTTAAGCAGCGTCTGGATGTGGTTAACTTAAGCTTAAGCTGATTCTACACTGGGCCAGAAACTGGCTAAAAGCTGCTGTTTAAGTGAGCATGCCAACTTTTGACACATTTTTTAGCGTGAAGATACAACTTTTGCCATATTCAGTTGAATAAGAGTCTGCTATAAAGCGGAACAAGCATTGCATTTTGAATGGCTTAGCTTATTTTTTTGCTGCCAAGTAATGTTAAATACTGTTTACAATGAATGAATAGAGGATCTAGCATGCCTGCATTTTTAAGTAATGAATGGTTTGATACCGTAGACAAACTGACTGCTGAAGCAGGTGACCTGAATCTGCCTCCTGCACTGGCTGGACTGGCACTGAACCTGACTGTTACCGAACCCGGTAAGGACAATGTTGATTTGTCTTTGGATGGTGGCAAGATCCAGAAAGGCTTATCTTCAAACGCAAAAACCACGCTGACCATGGACGAAGAAACCCTGCGTAAAGTGTTTCTGGAATTTGACATGGCTGCGGCGATGCAAGCCTTTATGACTGGTAAAATCAAGGTACAGGGTGATATGAGCCAGTTAATGGCACTGCAAACTGCACGCCCAAGCCAGGAACAAAAAGACCTGTTCCAGCGCGTGCTGGCCATGACCGAGTAATTTTGGTGCATGTTGGTAAAAGCCTGCAATAAGCAGGCTTTTTCTTTGGCGTAAATGAAATTAATAACAGCGGTTAATAATTAAAGTTCGTTTGTGATAATAAGAATATTATTAAAATAACTATTTCTGAAAACAGGCAATAAAAGAGCTTATTCAAAAAACTTGGTTAGGCTAAGGCAGTGCGGGACGATATAATCGGACTGCCAGCAATAAACCACGACGGTTAAGACGAAAAGCTGAAAACCCATGGTTTTAAAATCAGGTGAACAAATACTGCATAAAAAATGCGGCCAGAATCATACCAATGATAAAAAACAGGCAAGAGGTTTTATCAAGGGCAAGTCGATCAATAGATTGAACCAGTTGTTGCTGAGCGGATTCACGTATAATTTTCATTACCAGCACTCATGTACTATTTAACACATATTCAAATAAGAATTATCCGTCATTATTAGTAGCATAAATAGTAGCCTGAATCCATATGTTTCCACGAATATAATTACCAACCTGAAAACTGTTTGGCATTTTATCCCGATTTAAATAAGCAAGTCGTATTATTACTGGCTTGCTATCCTGTTCGCGGATTATCGCAACATCAATTAAATCTACAGTCTTATCCATAAATACGGTCTGGGATAGCCCAATTATCTCACCCTGAAACCATGCTTCATCTTCCTGACCTAAATGATCACCATATAAATAAGCCACCATTTTGGATAAATCCAGGGTAACAGGTGCTTCATCATCTGAAGAAGCAGGCTGCCATGCTGCAATTTGGGCCTGAAGGTCTTCAGGAGCTACACCATTGTTTTTTGCCAGAATATCATTTAGTGCACGATGATGTTTAATAGCAGCCGGATCATCAACCACCAGTGTTTCACCTGCATTGACTTTTTCAAGATTATAGGCAAAACCGCCCAGATTAATCTGATAAACCTGATCCTGTTTATATTGGTGCTGATTCACACTAAACAGGTTGTCAAAGGCATATATAGTAGCGCCATCAGTAGTGGTAATATTCAATACGGCCTGCATAATATTGCGGCAGCACATAATGCGACTGATTTTGCCCTGTACGCTATACGGACTATTTATAATAGGGAAGGCAGACATTAACCGTACCGGCTGTTGTGCTGCGTCAATTTCAATAATCTGGGTAATCTGAAGTGGCTGCTCCGGCCCATTAATCAGCCATGTTTCTGCTGGCAGGGTTTGGCTGTCACGATTTAAACCATAGGGCATGTGGGCATTATTTAATGCCTGCTGCAACCATTTTGGTACCTCGTGATCAGGTTGCTCGGATAATAATTGCCAGTGGGCAGCATGACCGCCCATGCAGTCTTGCTCAATATTTATTAATTCAGGCGCTTGGTGTTGTTGGGTCATTGCGTGTTCAGTCATATGCAGGCTTGCTGTTTAAATTGGTTTAATTGATTGTCTGTCAATAATAATTGGGAAGGCAGGGGGTTTTTCAAGCCTGTTCGTGTAAAACATCCTGTAAAAACAGCATAAAACGATTAAAACTAAACAAGCTTGCATAATGGGAGTGGGGTTTTCTGGCATGCTGCATCAATACAAACACAACAAATTAAAATAAATCATGACTGGTGCTTAAGGCGAAAGCTGTTTTTAATCAGCTAGGTAAGCAACTGAAAATATTGACTGTTATTCGGGTAGCAGGGTTACCCAAAATTATTGTTTAAAAAATATGAGTGTCACTTGTTTGAAAAGCAGCGTATCCGGTGTATTTAGGCGTAATTTAACTTAACCATTATTTGATGTAATCCATGTCCAGTATCTCAATGTCTCCTTTAGTTTCTGTATCTGATTCAACTGGGTCAGCCTCGCTCGGCAGTCCGGAACGCCAGCCTATACAGGGTGGTGGCCGTCTGATTTCCATGGTCATGAATACCGGTTCAGGCCATCATGCCTATGGTCACGAACAACTGGCCCGGCAACTGACGGATTATTTTAGCGAGCAAGGCTTTGAGGTGGATTTATATTTACTGACAGAAGCGAATCAGCTTAGTGAAGTGGTACGGCAGGCCCGTGCCAAGCATGAACGGGAGGGCGGTGTGATTGTGGCGGCTGGTGGTGATGGCACGCTAAATACCGTGGCGCAGGAACTCAAGCATAGTCATATCCGCATGGGTATTATTCCACTAGGAACCTTTAATTATGTGGCGCGCGCACTGGGTATTCCACTCGAACCATTTGCAGCCGCAGAAGTGATTGTAAAAGGTACTGCGCAGCCTGTGCATCTGGGCACAGTCAATGACTATATTTATTTAAACAATGCCAGCATTGGCCTGTATCCCAAGATCATTGAACAACGTGAACTGTACAATGCCCGTTTTGGCCGTTTTCGGGTAGTGGCCATGGTGTCCGGTTTTGTGGTGTTAATGCGCGAGCAGCAAAAGCTGAAACTTAAAATGACTATTGATGGTGAGCAAACGCCCATTGAAACCCCGCTGGTATTTTTTGGCAATAACCAGCTTCAATTGCAGGATTTAAAGCTTAAGCTTGCCCAGTGTGTGGAGCAGGGCAAGCTGGCTGCGGTTGCTATTACGGCCTTAAGCCGATGGCAAATGATCAAGCTGATTCACCGCCTGCAAGTCGGCCTGTTTGAGCAGGCCCCGGAAGTGACCAGCTTTTGTGCCGAACAAATTAAAATTGAATCACGGGTTAAACACATGAAAGTCGCTATTGACGGCGAAATTGTACGAATTCCCACTCCACTGATTTTTAAGGTGGCGCACAATGCGCTGCAAGTGATGGTGCCGCATGCTTCTACATCTGTCTGATCCGCATTTTGGCACCGAGCAGGCGCGGCCAGTCAGGGCACTAAAACAGCTTTGTGACGAGCTTAAACCCGAGCTGGTGGTGGTAAGTGGCGATTTAACCCAGCGCGCACGCCATAGCCAGTTTATTGATGCCAAGCGCTTTCTGGAAAGTTTGGGTTGTCCTTATCTGGTAATTCCGGGTAACCATGATATTCCACTGTTTCATTTGCCCCGTCGCTTCTGGCGTCCGTTTCATCGTTTTCAGCAGTGCTTTGGCAGCCTGGAGCCGCAAATAGAAACCGAGCATTTTTTTGTGATCGGGGTCAATACTATCAAGTCACATCATCATACCAAGGGCAGTATTTCGCTGAGGCAGATTGAGCATGTGGCTCAGCAGTTACAGGCTGCGCCAGCGCACAAGCATAAAATTGTGGTCAGCCATCAGCCATTTATTGTTAGTCCGCATGATGACGAGGCAGCCAAGGACATTCCACGGTTAATGCTGCCGGCGTTAAAGCGCTGGTCAGCCTGTGGCCTGCATGCTTTGCTGCATGGGCATTTACATCATTCGGCAGTTTATGACCTAAACCAGTATTTCCTGCTGGGTCGGCCACATCCGGTACTGGACATTCATGCCGGTACGGCACTTTCACATCGCCTGCGGCATAGCCTGCCAAATTCCGTTAATATAGTGCAGGATGATTTAACCATACAGCGTTATGACTATGAGGATACACAAGGACGCTTTATTGATAAAAAAATCCTGTGGCAGGCAACTTCTGCTCACTAAAAGGATAAAAAACATACAAATATACAAAATTTTTTCATGTTTGCCCTTGAAGCCAATTTTTACATCCCTATAGATGCATCAACCAATTTAATTTCAGCAGGTCACTGCTGATCTCGTCCAATGTTTTGGCACAAAAAAAGTGTTTATCAAGGAGAATCTGCATCATGAGTATCAATATTCGTCCGTTACACGACCGTGTGGTTATTCGCCGTGTCGAAGAAGAAACCAAAACCGCTGGTGGTATTTTGCTGCCAGGTTCTGCTGCTGAAAAGCCCTCTCAAGGTGAAGTGCTGGCAGTAGGTAATGGACAAATTACTGATAACGGTGTGCGCGCCCTCGATATCAAAGTGGGCGACAAGGTACTGTTTGGCCAGTATGCCGGCTCAACCGTAAAAGTAGACGGTGAAGAGCTGTTGATCATGAAAGAGTCTGACATTTTTGCAGTAATTGAAGGCTAATGACAGGCGCATAAAGCCTTGTTGTTGGTTCATTTTATCTGCTTGAAAACATATAAATTAGGAGTTATTCATGTCTGCTAAAGAAGTAAAGTTTGGTGAATCCGCCCGTAGCAAAATGATTGCTGGTGTGAACATTCTGGCTGATGCCGTGAAAGTCACTTTAGGCCCTAAAGGTCGTAACGTGGTGATTGACCGTTCTTTCGGTTCACCGCACATCACTAAAGATGGTGTGACCGTTGCCAAAGAAATTACCCTGAAAGACAAATTTGAAAACATGGGTGCGCAACTGGTTCGCGAAGTGGCCAGCAAGACTGCCGATATTGCCGGTGATGGTACAACCACAGCTACCGTACTGGCCCAGTCCATTTTAAATGAAGGCATCAAGTCAGTTGCTGCCGGCATGAACCCAATGGATTTGAAGCGCGGTATTGATAAAGCCACCCGTGCTGCGGTAGAAGAAATCCGTAACATTGCAACGCCAGCCTCTGATACCAAAGCCATTGCGCAAGTGGGTGCGATTTCTGCCAACTCCGACCAGACCATTGGTGACCTGATTGCACAGGCCATGGAAAAAGTGGGTAAAGAAGGCGTGATCACTGTTGAAGAAGGCTCAGGCTTTGAAGACACGCTGGACGTGGTTGAAGGCATGCAGTTTGACCGTGGCTACGTGAGCCCGTACTTTGCCAACAAGGCAGATACCCTGACTGCCGAGCTGGATAATCCGTTCATCCTGCTGGTAGACAAGAAAATCAGCAACATCCGTGAACTGATTCCTACCCTGGAAGCTGTTGCCAAGTCTGGCAAACCACTGCTGCTGATTGCTGAAGACGTTGAAGGTGAAGCACTGGCAACACTGGTTGTGAACAACATGCGTGGTATTATCAAGGTATGTGCAGTAAAAGCACCGGGCTTTGGTGACCGTCGTAAAGCCATGTTGCAGGATATTGCGATTCTGACTGGTGCAACTGTGATTTCTGAAGAAGTTGGCCTGAATCTGGAAGGCGCTACTCTGCAAGATCTGGGTACTGCGCGTAAAGTGACAGTTGGCAAAGAAAACACCGTGATTGTTGATGGCGCTGGCCAGAAGGACGAAATTGATGCGCGTGTTTCTACCATTCGCAAGCAAATCGAAGAAGCAACTTCTGATTATGACCGTGAAAAATTGCAAGAGCGCGTGGCCAAGCTGGCTGGCGGTGTTGCGGTAATCAAGGTAGGTGCTGCGACCGAAGTTGAAATGAAAGAAAAGAAAGACCGTGTGGATGATGCCCTGCATGCTACCCGTGCTGCGGTAGAAGAAGGTGTGGTTGCTGGTGGTGGTGTTGCACTGGTGCGTGTGATTCGCGCGCTTGAAGGCCTGACTGGTGCCAATGATGACCAGACTGCCGGTATCAACATTCTGCGTCGCGCCATGGAAGCACCTCTGCGCCAGATCGTGACCAACGCTGGTGAAGAAGCTTCTGTGGTGGTCAATGCAGTTAAAAATGGCACTGGCAACTACGGCTATAATGCTGCGAGTGGCGAATACGGTGACATGATTGAGCTGGGTATTCTGGATCCTGCCAAGGTGACCCGTTCTGCACTAGAACATGCAGCGTCTGTTGCTGGCCTGATGCTGACCACTGAAGCCATGATTACTGACATTCCGGAAGACAAGCCAGCTGCACCTGATATGGGTGGCATGGGTGGTATGGGCGGCATGATGTAACTGGTTATATACAGTTAGCCGTTTAACCTGCGGTTTTAGTTGTGTGAAAAACCCCGCTTTACTACTAAAGCGGGGTTTTTTTATTACGTGTTTAATCAATCAAAGAAATGTGGGCTAAAAAAATAACAGGAAAATTAAGAGGTGGATAACTGAGGTAATGGGTATAAACCGCAGGTTTTATTGTGCATAAAATGTAGATAGTTAATTTATTCTTCATAGTGTTGCGATAAGCTTGCTGGGCATCTTCTTCCAGATCAAATTTTTTAAGGGAAGTAACAGACTCGATGTCCCGTTTTTTTATTGATCGGCCAATTTTTGCCTGGGTACTGGCAATTGTCGTTATGGCGCTTGGTGCGCTGTCCATTTTAAAGCTTCCCATTGAACGTTATCCTGATATTGCTCCGCCGACCGTTAGGATTTCAGCCAACTACAGTGGTGCATCGGCTAAAACGGTAGAAGACAGTGTTACACAGGTACTTGAGCAGCAAATTCGCGGCATTGATAACCTGCTGTATTTTTCATCGACCAGTAGTGCATCAGGACAAGTACGCATTAGCCTGACTTTTGCACAGGGCACAGATCCGGATACGGCACAGGTACAGGTGCAAAATAGCATCAGTGGTAGCTTGAACCGTTTGCCGCAAGTGGTACAGCAGCAAGGCGTAACAGTGTCCAAATCGCAGGGCGATAGCCTGATGGTGATTGGAATCTATGACACTGGTCGAAAAATGAGCACGGTTGAGATTTCTGATTACCTGATTAACCATGTTGAACCAGTGCTAAGCCGCATTAATGGGGTAGGCGAAACCAATGTTTTTGGCTCGCAATATGCCATGCGCATCTGGTTAGACCCGCAAAAGCTGAATAGCTATAGCCTGATGCCATCAGATATTCAGAATGCCATTGAAGCACAAAATACCCAAGTCACCGCGGGTGAAATCGGGGCGCAACCTGCACCGCCAGACCAGTATCTAAATGTTAATGTCACGGCGCTGTCCCGCCTGCAAACGCCAGAGCAGTTTGGCAATATTGTACTGAAAGCCCAGCCCGGTGGGGCAGTAGTGTATTTAAAGGATGTGGCACGGGTAGAACTGGGTGCAGAAAATTATTCGGTAGCTACAGGCTTAAATGGTTATCCATCATCTGGAATGTCAATTAATCTGGCAACTGGTGCCAATGCCCTAGAGGTGGCTGAAAGCATCCGCAGCGAAATGCAGCAGCTGGAAACACAATTGCCGGCTGGCCTAAAAGTTGCCTACCCACGTGATAGCACCCCGTTTGTAACTGCATCTATTAAGGGTGTGGTCAAAACGCTGATCGAAGCCATTATATTGGTGGTGGTTGTCATGTTTGTGTTTTTGCAAAACTGGCGCGCTACCATCATTCCAGCCATTGCGGTTCCTGTGGTGCTGCTGGGTACATTTGGTATTTTGGCGGTGTTGGGACTCAGCATTAATACCCTGACGCTATTTGCTATGGTACTGGCTATTGGCTTGTTGGTGGATGATGCGATTGTTGTAGTAGAAAACGTCGAGCGGGTGATGCATGAACAACAGCTGGATGCACGGCAAGCCACCATTGAATCCATGCAGGAAATTACGGGCGCCTTGATTGGCATTACGCTGGTCCTGTCAGCCGTATTTTTACCGATGGCTTTTTTTGGAGGTTCGATTGGTGTTATTTACCAGCAGTTTTCTATCACCATTGTGTCGGCCATGGTACTGTCGGTACTGGTAGCGCTAACCTTAACCCCTGCATTGTGTGCGACCCTGCTTAAAGCAAACCATCAAAAGGACCCGCATCAACGTGGCTTTTTTGGCTGGTTTAACCGGAGCTTTGAACGGGTGCAACAGGGCTATAAAAATACGGTTGCACGTTTAATTCAATGGCCCAAGCTGTTTATGGCCGGATTTGTAGTGATTTCTGCATTGGTGGTACTGGCATATACCAGCTTGCCTACCAGCTTTTTACCTGATGAAGATCAGGGTTCGCTTAATGTGCAATTTACCTTAAAGGAAGGTGCCCCTTTACGTGAAACCGAAAAAATTGGCAAACAGGTGTCAGATTACTTTCTTACACAGGAAAAAAGTAATCTGAATACCGTCATGATTGTACTGGGCCGTAATTTTTCCGGGAATGGGCAAAATGTCGGGCAGGCCTATGTGTCGCTAAAGCACTGGGATGCGCGCAAGGGTGAGGAAAACTCTGCCGATGCCATTATTGAACGTGCCAACAAATACTTTAAAAAAGTGCCGGATGTACGGATAAATGTCAATGCGCCGTCCATAGTGCGCGGGCTGGGCCAGTCTAATGGTTTTGAATTCTGGCTACAGGATACCAATAATGCCGGTCGCGACGCCCTGATTGCTGCACAGGAGCGTATTGTTAATAAAGCCGGTGAAAACCCTAACCTGCGAAACGTGCGCATGAGCGGGCTTGAAGACAAAACCCAGTTGCACCTGAACATTGATCAGAGCAAGGCAGCCGTAATGGGCTTAAATCAGTCGGATATCAACTCAACCCTGAATGCAGCGTGGGGCGGGGTGTATGTGAATGATTTTATTGATCGCGGACGGATAAAACGGGTGTACCTGCAAGGCGATATGGACTCACGTTCCAAGCCAGAGGATTTAGCCAAGTGGTATGTGCGCGGTGCCGATGGCACTATGGCGTCGTTTGCCAGCTTTGCCACCTCAGAATGGATCCGCAATCCGCAACTGCTCCAGCGCTTTAATGGAATTTCATCCATGCAAATTAATGGCAACGTGGCTGAAGGCTACAGTTCAGGCGAAGCCATGAACAACATGCAGCAACTAGTAAATGCTGAACAGGGCTTTGGGCTGGCATGGAGTGGTTTGTCTTATCAGGAACAACAAACTACCCAGCAAGGCATCTGGCTGTATATTGCTTCTATTGCCTTTATCTTCCTCTGTCTGGCAGCACTGTATGAAAGCTGGACCATTCCAACAGCAGTGATGCTGGTGATTCCACTTGGCGTACTGGGTGCCGTACTATTTACCAAACTAGCCGGGTTTAGCAATGATATTTACTTTCAGGTGGCGATTCTGGCAACCATTGGCCTGTCTACCAAAAATGCTATCCTGATTGTAGAATTTGCCGCCGCCGCACAGGATAAAGGCAGTAATATTCTGGAGGCTGCACTGGAAGGTGCGCGCCTGCGGTTGCGACCTATTATCATGACTTCCCTGGCCTTTGTTGCTGGTGTAATTCCACTGGTATTTTCTACCGGTGCAGGCGCCGTTAGCCGTCAGGAAATTGGTGTCAGTATTGTGGGTGGGGTGATATTTGGCACCATACTGGCGGTGTTTTATGTACCACTGTTTTTTGTACTGGTGAGAAAGCTATTTACTGGAAAAGCCGCAAGAGCTTAAAAAGATTGCTTAATGAAGCCAGTAAAATGAAGAGGGACGGTTAACCAAGAAGAGGTGCATTAAATATTTTTTGCTTAACCGGCCTGATCCAGCTCGCAGAACCACAGGTAATCACTGTCATTGCTGTCTTCTGCATTGCAATGGTTATCTTCATCATTTAAAAACACGCCATGATCCTGTGCTTGCGTAACGCGTGGGAACCAGTACACCTGTCCTTGCGGATTAAAGGTAGTGTCAGCATTAGGATAGGGAGCCAAGCCCATTTCTGCTGTAATTGCAGGGTTGTTATCCAGTGTGACCACCAGCAGCTCGGCGTTTGGGTCACAATTAGGATTAATATTACGGATAATCAAAGCAACTGACATGATCATTCTCACAAACTGTATAACAGATGATCATTTTAGTTGATTTTGACTAAAAAAAAAGCTTTGTGCGCCGTAACTTGTCGCCACCAATCTGTTTAGAAATAATTAATGAAGCGTGGATTCTTATTACTAATGATTATTTGTTTAGGTTGCTAGATTTCACATTACTGTATAAATATTAATTTATAAAATAAAAAAGCCCATGAAATTCATGGGCTTTTTTAACAATCTGGCGGAAGCGGTGAGATTCGAACTCACGAACCCTTTCGGGTCGCCGGTTTTCAAGACCGGTGCATTCAACCACTCTGCCACGCTTCCAGTGGTTGCAAAGAATACAGGGTGTTGTTTAAAAAAACAATTATTTTTAAGCAGAAAAGTCTTTCAAATGCACAGCTTTTAAGCAAATAGCTTAAAATAGGCCACCTAGCCAGCGAAGCAGGACATAAAGCGTAAAGCCAAACCAGACCAGAATAACAATGCCCAGAAAATCGGGTATGTGCAGCCATAACCAGCTAATCACTGGGTTACGCCATAGGGTTGAGCTTTGCTGCCGTTGTTCCAGCTTACGATGCAGAAAAGGATGCACCATATGATCATCATTATGCAGGCCGTGTACCTCACGCAAATGTGTATGTACAATGCCCAGCGCTTTGCGACTGGGGCGAATAAAAACGTCCATTACATCACCCACCACAGGAACAAAACCAACAGTAACATCCAGCAGGGCCAGGCGCACCGCAGGCATTAGCTTATGAATGGGTACACCAGCCTGCCATGCCTTAAAAATTGCAAAGGATGCCAAACCTAAACCTGCCAGATCGCCCACTACCGGAATAGTACCTAACGCGGCATCAGCACCAATGCCTTGCCGGGTAAATGGAATGCGTACCAGACTATCCAGAATATTGGCATAGCTGGCCAGTTGACGCTCCAGTTCTATAGCTTGCTGCTTGGTGAGAGGTTGGCGCTGCATAATATTTTTTCCAGAACTTTGATTGACTATAACCCAGCCATGAATGCGCTGTCTGGTGAGTTATGCGCTTGTTTTTTAGCAACATTGTAAGAGCAATCAGCTAAAGTGACTATTGTTATTAACATAAAAAAAGCCTGCCTTACAAGGTGTAAGACAGGCGTTGGAGTAACCTTAAAATTAGCGAAATACCTGTTTATGTTTTGAGCAGCTTATAGGCATATACATAGTCTCCTTTACGGGTGCCCAATGAACCATGTCCACCTGCCATAACCAGGACATATTGCTGGCCATCCTTACCGGCATAGGTCATGGGCGTGGTTTGTGCTCCGGCAGGCAAGCGGCCACGCCACAATTCCTTGCCGTTTTTCATGTCATAGGCCCGCAGGTACTGGTCTAGCGTACCACTTAAAAAGCCGATACCGCCAGCCGTGGTAATTGTACCACCCAGACTGGGGACACCCATTTTAAAGAATAGTGGCAATGGTGAGTTATCACGCACTGTCCCATTCTTATGCATCCAGATTTTTTTGCCAGTGGTTAGGTCAATGGCGGCAATATAACCCCAAGCAGGTGCCTGACAGGGCAGGCCCGTGGGTGAAATAAACGGTTCAAGAATTACGCCAAAAGGTGCGCCTTTGTTAGGTTGTACGCCTTCAACTTCACTTTTGCGTGCTGCACCGCTGGCTACTGCTTCACGTGGCACTAGTTTGGATTTAAAGGCCATAAAGTTAGGGTTCACAAAAGCAATCTGGCGTACCGGATCAACTGAAATACCGCCCCAGTCAAATACACCAAAGTTACCCGGATATACCAGTGAGCCACGTAATGACGGCGGCGTATAAATGCCTTCGTAATTCATGGAACGATATTGAATCCGGCAAATTAGCTGGTCAAATGGCGTGCCGCCCCACATGTCTTTTTCTGACATTTTGGGCACAAAGTTAATGGCAGAAATCGGCTGGGTAGGCGAGTAGTATTCACCGCTAGTCAGCACTGCTTTTTCCCTGCCCTGTGGTACAGGTGTTTCCCGAACCGGATAAATGGGCTTGCCAGTCAGGCGATTAAGTACATAAATGCTGCCTTGCTTGGTAGAAGCCATCAAGGCCAGTTGCACGCCTTGTGCGGTTTTAATATCAATGAGGGTCGGCTGGCCACCCACGTCCATATCCCACAGGTCGTGATGGGTCATCTGGAAGGTCCAGCGCACTTGTCCGGTGGCAATATCCAGCGCAGTCACACCGGCACTGTAGGTTTCAGACGCCTTGGTACGGTTGCCACCCCACTGGTCTGGCATCTGGTTACCCATAGGCAGGTAAAGCAGGCCATTTTTTTCATCAACAGCCGTAATCGACCACATGTTGGGTGAGTTACGGGTATAAATGCCATCCGCAGCAATCGGGGCGGTCTGGGTTGGGTTGCCACTATCCCAGTTCCACACCAGATGACCATCATGCACATCATAAGCACGGATTACCCCGGAAGGCTCATCGGTAGACAGGTTGTCGGTGACATGCCCGCCAATGATGACCAGATTACGGGTAACGGCTGGTGGTGAAGTTGAGTAGTAACCGCCAGGTGTAAAGCTGCCCATGTTGGCAGTTAGGTCTACGCTGCCATTATTGCCAAATTCACGGCACATCTGGCCAGTATCGGCATTAATGGCAATCAGGCGGGTGTCCGCAGTTGGCACAAAAATCCGCTTGCTACAGGTGGTCTTTGCCGTATTGGTGGCAGTGGTAGGTGCAGGCGTTACAGTCGTTACCAGTGGATCAGCGCTGGTGGCAACTGGTAAAGAATTATCGGTATTTGCGGCTGTGCTAGTGGTAGTGTTTGAAACTACTGGCGTCGCACCAGCAGGCGTGTTGGTATTACTATCTTGCTGGGCATACATGGCATCATCATGGTAAGACACCCCACGGCAAGTCATGTGGGCCCAGTTTTTAAAAGTCCCGGCACGCTGGGTACTCAGTTGCGGGTCAAAACGCCACAATTCCTTGCCAGTATCGGGGTCAAGCGCAATAACCTTGCTGTGCGGGGTACACACATACAGTTTGCCATTGACTTTTAAAGGGGTGTTTTCAGCAGTGGTTTCATGCGGGTCATTTTCCCCCGGTACATCGCCAGTGCGATATTTCCACGCAACTTCCAGCTTATGCACATTGTCTGGTGTAATCTGTGCCAGTGGCGAATAACGGTCACCAAAGGCTGTACGGCCATAGGATTGCCAGTCACCATCCGGCTGGGCAGGTGCTGTGCTGGTCATGCCAGTGCTAGTGCGATCCAGTGTGCCTTTTAAGGAGTATTTATCCTGATCCACAAACTGGCTAACCAGTGCTGATCCACCTGCCATTAACAAGCCAATACCCAGCAATACAGTATGGACAGCGGGTGTATGTGGTGTCA
The DNA here is from genome assembly GCF_001982605.1 of Alkanindiges hydrocarboniclasticus. GTDB lineage: Bacteria > Pseudomonadota > Gammaproteobacteria > Pseudomonadales > Moraxellaceae > Alkanindiges > Alkanindiges hydrocarboniclasticus. Next base: position 28,172 of record NZ_MLCN01000020.1, read on the forward strand.
GCAAGGGCTTGCGGAACCACGGTAAAATCAGCAGCAAGCCAAGGCCAAACCAGAGAGCCAGACGCGGCACCAGTTGCCACCAGTCCAGTCCGATTTCTGTCCAGGCCCAGAGAGTACTGACCATTAAAAACAGGCCATATAGCCCCAGCGCCGAAGCTTTTCGCCACAGTAGCAGCAGGCCGGCAATAGTTACGGCAAGGCCTGCGGGCAGGTAATACCAGGAGCCGCCCAGCATTAGCAGCTTAATGCCACCATAAACCAGTGCTAGGCCACTGAGCAATAAAATAACCCCGATGATACGGGGTAATACTGGGTGGCCGATGGAAGTAGGGGTCATAACTTACCTCGCTACAGTAAACAAATTATTGTGCTGTGAGCTTTTATTGTTGCTGATATTAAATTTTAGTTAACTCAGAATTTTGAGTAATTTATGTGGCAGTTTTTTAATAAAAAATTTGGATAAATTAAAGCTGAATGGAGACGACTACTGGTTTTCACCTAATTAAAAATCTTAAAACCAGTTTAATTCTTACAGAACTGCTGTCATGGAGCAAATAAATGAAACAATGAGAATGTAACATTTAAAATATGCTAAAGGGTTATTTTATAAAAATGGTTGAAACTAGACAGCATTTTAAATATTACAAGGCAGCATTATCCCTTTAACTTAGTGTGATTCAGGGGTATTGGTGGCAACACGAGGTGTATTTGCAGCGCTTTTAAACGTCAAAATAACAGCCAGACCACCCAGCATCGAACGTGACAGTTCAATCGAGCCATGTAACTGTTGCACCGCCTGATGCACAATGGCCAGCCCAAGCCCACTGCCAATAATATCCTGTGCATTATTTAAACGATAAAAGCGCTGGAACACGTTCTGGTATTCGCTTTCATCAATACCGGGGCCGCTGTCTTCAATAATCAGTGTGGTCTGGCTGTTGTGGTCTTTCAGGCTAATGCTGATCAGGCCGCCCTTGGGCGTGTATTTAATGGCATTGTCCAGAATATTCATGACAATCGAATTAAGCTGGTCAGGACGTGCAACAATCCAGCTTTTCTCAAAATCAGTGATATACAGGTTGAGCTGTTTTTTTTCGAGACTAGGATAGAGTTGCTCAATGCAGGTTTTCACCAGTGCCGACAACTCTACGGGCTGCTTGCCCGGTTCGTGGTTCATTTTTTCCTGATGGGCCAGTGACATCATCTGGTTGACCAGCAGTTGTAGGCGTTGTAGGCGTTGTTCCAGCTCGCTAAACATTTGCTGTTCAGGTGGCTGCATTTCTCCACCGCTGGCAAGCTGGTTTTTAAGGATTTGTAAATGCAGGTTGAGTGCCGTAAGCGGGGTGCGGAGTTCATGCGCAGCATTGGCAATAAATTGCTGCTGCTGAAGCTGAAACTGGTACGCACGCTCAAACATCTGGTTTAAGGTATTAACCAGTGAACTGAGCTCGGTAGACGATGGACTGGTCGTCAGTGGCTCAAAATAATTGGGTTCCCGTTTCTGGATTTCCTGTTCCAGCGTGCGCAGTGGCTTTAGGCTATTGAGCAGGAAAATAAACAGCGCAATAATTGCCAGTGGTGAAATAATCAGGTACGGCAGTAAAATCTGGCTGGTGAGCTTTAAGACATAAGCATTAATATGGCTGTGCAGTACGCTTACCTGAATGACGGAATTATTACTGGTATTCAGGTAATAAGTATCAATGTGGTCGTTTTTGAGTTCCTCGGCAATAAAACCCGATACCTGATTACAGGCTGCTGCAATAACAGGCGTGGCTGGCTGGCGGCAGTTTTTCTGTTCGATGCGGATGATGGTGGTGACTTCACCAATTTTATAGCGGCGCTGATAGGACTGCACATTGGCGCCGCGCAGTTCCCGTTCCAGTAAAATACCCACCCGTTCAATCTTGTAATAGACTTTTTGTTCGTATTCAGACTTGGTGGTGGTATAGGCAAAAATAAAAATAATTAAAAACAGCACCAGTACCAGTGCTGCAAACAACAGCAGGATGCGGTTTACCAGTGAGAATAAATGCACTTTTCCCATGGCTTGCCTATCCTGTAACCTGAAACCCTGTCATTTCACTACCTGAAACCCGCTTGACGTCGTACAAAGTCTCATTGCTCAAGGTTGCCAATTTTATAACCTAGCCCACGAATGGTCTTGATAAAGTTTTTGCCCAACTTTTGCCGGATATTGTGAATATGCACTTCAATGGTATTACTTTGCAAAATATCCTGTTTTTCAGAAATTTTTTGCTCTAGCTGTTCACGGGAAAAAATGCAGTTGGGGGTGGCGGCCAGCGTTTCAATAATTGACCATTCCTTGGCAGATACTTCAATCAACTGGTCATTTTTATACACTGCATGTGCTGCTGGAATAATCTTGATATCGCCCAGCATGTATTCAGTCTGGGTAGCCCCTTTAGCCCGGCGTAGCAAGGCCCGGATTCGTGCCAGCAATTCATCAATATGATACGGCTTGACCAGATAATCGTCTGCACCCTGTTCCAGACCAGACACCCGGTCTTCCACATTGTCGCGCGCGGTCAAAATCAGGATCGGCAGGTCGCTTACCTTGCGGATGCGCTGCAAAACCTGTGTACCATCAAGGCCGGGCAGGCCCAGATCCAGCAGTACAAATTCATAGTCATGGTTGTCAAACAGCTGTAATGCCTGTGTGCCAGTCTTGGCCCAGTGCACATTAAAACCAGCCTGTTTTAACAGCACGCAGGTTGATTCCCCAATCATGCTGTCATCTTCAACAAATAATAAAGTCATGGTGTGATAACAATATAATAAATAAAAGACTTGGCCTTCATCATACCTGAGTTTGCTGGGCAGGTTTGCTTATTTGGGCGTTTTTTATTATAAAACCTAGGCGATAAAAAATGGATTCAAAACGTTGTGTGGATGCGCAAAATCGGCATGCCACCATTTTCTCGTCATTATGGAGTGTGCTGAATATGGCAAGTTATACCTACCAAACCCTTAAAACCGAACGTGATGAAGCCGGGGTTGTGGTGCTGTCGCTAAACCGGCCAGAGCAGATGAATGCCTTTACTGTGGAAATGGCTAATGAACTGGTGGATTTTTTTGAAAAAGCCAGTGAAGACGATGACATCCGGGCCATTATTGTAACGGGTGAGGGCCGGGCTTTTTGCGCAGGCATGGACTTGTCCAAGGAAGGCAATGTCTTTGGCCTGAATGAAACCCTGAAACCTTCCATGCAGGACATGCAGTCACGCCGCGATGACGATGAAATTAAAAATGGAGTGTGTGATACTGGTGGCCGGGTAGTGCTATCGATCTTTGAATGCAAAAAACCAGTGATTGGGGCCATTAATGGTGCAGCAGTTGGAATTGGCGCCACCATGACACTGGCCATGGATATTCGTCTGGCCAGCGAAAAAGCCAAAATTGGCTTTGTATTTGGCAAGCTGGGTATTGTACCTGAAGCCTGTTCCAGCTGGTTTTTGCCACGTATTGTTGGTATCCAGCAAGCGCTGGAGTGGGTATACAGTGCTGATATTTTTGATGCCCAGACTGCCAAGGAAGGCCGATTGGTCAAGCAGGTTTATCCTGCCGATCAACTGCTGGATGAAGCCAAAAAGCTGGCACACAAGTTTGTTGAAGGCCGCTCACCGGTTGCTTTAGCACTGGCCCGCCAAATGCTCTACCGCAATAGCGCTGCGCCGCATCCACTGGTGGCTCATCAGGTGGATTCCCTTGCCATGTTCTATACCAGTGTAGGGGATGGCAAGGAAGGCGTGCAGTCCTTTCTGGAAAAGCGTACGCCTGACTTCACGCAAAAAGCTTCCCAGATGCCACCATTTTATCCATGGTGGTCTGATGTGCAGGACGCATTTTAAGTTAACAAATGCCTCACTAATTTAAAAGGAAAGGAATGCAGATCTCATCAAATAGTCTGCATTCCTAGATTAGTTCTCTTACAAATTATACTTGCAACGCACTCTACCGCCTTAACCTATGATCATTCGGTTTGTCCCGTCGGTTGAGGGCAAGGTAATAACTGATAAAAGAATTTTGTTGCCATTATAATATAATTTTAATTTTTGAAATATTTTATCATATATTTTTTACCTAATTTTTGTTGACAGCTTGAATTTAAAAATACTATGGTTGTATTGCGTCGCAAATGCCACGTTGAGAATAAGATTATATCGATCATTATGGGTCAGATTAATATTTGGCTATACCAATAATGATCCTAAACAGTAAAACAATGAAATAATTAAAGGTAACTACATGATATTAACAAATTTACTGGTTTATTGCTAAGTCTATACCCATTCCTGAATCTCGGTTGATATTTTATTCTTGCGGATATTAAGCAAGATTATTCTATATTGGCTTAATAATATATTCTTTATATTAAGGGTAGCTATACATTCATTTTAAATTTTAGATAATCCATGCATTAATAATCATAAACTGTCAGGGCTGTGCAGATTATGAGGTTAAACAAAACAGCCTATCCAAGGAGAAGAAAATGCTACTGGCACAAGCAATAAGTAAAACTAGCGGTTCATTGGCTGAAGCGCAGAATACCTACAAGGAAAATGTGATTGTGGTGAATACCTGGGTTACCAGTGTATTAACGTCAAGCTTGCCTACCCTAAACCAGATTCCACCGGACTGGCAGGACTTTGTCGATGCTTACACCAAGGCCAATCAGGATGCCCTGAACTGGGTTAATAATGTGATGGCGCGTCTGCTGGATGTGCCTGACGAAGTACAAAATTATAACTCTATTGTGACTCAGCTATTAAGTGATGCACAGTCACAGGCCAATACGCTGGTCAGCAATCCGGGCGATAGTATGGCCTTGCAGATTCTGCAAAATGATCTAAAAGCCCTGACCAGCCAGCTTAATCTGGTGACTGCGTTTATCTCGGGTGCAGTCAGCAGCCTGCAACAATTTAAGGACGTGCTGCCAGATATGGCGGTGCAGCTTCAGGCCATTGCCGACAAGTCTGCTACTGATGCCAATGCCGACCAGCAAAAAATTGATACCCTTAAACAGGATATTGCCAACCTGCAAGCTGAAATCAAGTCACTGACTGCTTCCATTGTTGCCTTGGCCATTGTTGATGGGGTCGCCCTTACACTGGGTACGGTGGCAACTATTGCGGCCTGGCCATTTGGGGCACTAACCTGGCTGGTAATGGGACCTGCGGTTGCCGTAGCCAGCGTATTTATTGCACTGGATTCCATCAAGCTGGTAGGCGATAAGGCCCAGCTTGAAGCAGACCAGCAGCAGGTAACGGGTTTAACGCAAGATGTAGCGACCTTGCAGATTCTGGCGCAAAACTATACTGAAATGGCCAACCAGACCTCAGTCGTACAGGATAGCCTGCAATCGGTACTGGCGGCATGGCAGGTATTGGCCAGTGATGTAAGCATGGCAGTGAATGATATTCAGAGCGCCATTGCTGATGCAGGCTCAGCCAATTTTTCTGCGGTGGTTAAGGATCTGGATGATGCCGTGCTGGAATGGAATGCTGCCTACGGTCAAGCCGGTGATTTGCATCTGGATTTGCAGGTTAATAATGCCGAGCTACAAATTGGCATGACAGCGGATCAGGTGCAGGCCGCCACAGCCAGCGCCCAGACACTGGATATTATTCAGTATTACAACCAGCTAACCTTTTAATCTGGTGTAATCATTAATTTGAATTAAATTTATATAAGCAAAACCCGCAACTTAAAGTGCGGGTTTTGCTTAATGCATAGCTTTTTTACTGCAACTGATATTAATGACCTGCTTAGGACAATACCTTGGCGCTCAACGGAATGCTAAAGCTGAAAGTTGAGCCACGTCCTACACTGGATTTAACCTCAAGCAAGCCATGATGCTGCTGAACAAACTGCTGGCACAAGAGCAGCCCAAGCCCGGTGCCTTTTTCACCATGCGTACCCTTGGTACTCTGGTTATGGTCGCCCTTAAACAGGCGCTGTACCTGTTCCGGTGTCATGCCCATGCCATTGTCCTCAACGGAAATGATCACCTTATCCTGCTGGGTTTCATCATAAATCCGGATTGTGCCATATTCAGGGGTAAACTTAATGGCATTGCCAATCAGGTTATGGATCAGTGAATGCAGCATATGACGGTCGCCATGCACCCAGATTTCCGGTTGTAGCTGTATTTCAATATGAATATTTTTCTGTGCTGCACTAAATTGCAGTCCCGCTACTGTTTCCTCAACCAAACTATCTAGCTGTAGCTGTTTTGGCCGGTAGGGCATTGCGCCATTTTCCAGTCTGGCCCATTCCAGCAGGTTTTCCAGCAGCTTGTAAGTAGTATGCGATGATTCATTCAAATAGCTGGCGATTTCGCGCTTGGTTTTATCTTCCAGCTCATCAAAATCGGTATCCAGCACTTCGGAAAAGCCCAGAATGCCATGAAAGGCAGCTTTCAGGTCATGCGCAATAATGGCGAAAAACTTGTCCTTGTTCTGGTTAATCGCCTGCATTCTGGCCACAGAGCGATGCAGGTTCATTTGCGCCACCACCTGATTGGCCAATACCTTTAACGTTTGCACCTGTAACGGGGTCATGGTTTTGGGCTGGTCATCAATGGCACAAATCACACCCAGTGGCAGGCCATCTTCTGTTAGCAGGGGCGCACCGGCATAAAAACGCACATGGGTACTGGGGCAGGTCACCAGTGGATTCTGGTTAAAACGTTCATCCAGACTGGCATCTTCAACAATCATGACATCATCATGCATAATGGCATGGCTGCAAAATGAGCCATCCCTTGGCCCGGATTCGGCCGCATAGTTGTAGCGTGACTTGAACCACAGTAAATCTTCACCAACCAGTGACAGCAATGCCGAGCTTGAACCACAAATCTGGGCAACCAGACTGACAATTTCATCAAACTGGTGCTCAGGCTGGGTGCCAAACAATTCATAAGCCGCAAGCGCTTCAAGGCGCTCCTTTTCCTTTGGATGTAAAGGTGCAATGCTGAGGCCAGAATTTAAGGACATAATGAACGATTCAACTCTAGGTGTTATGACAGTAAATTCAACAGATAGCGTGTGGCTGATTTTTTCAAATTTTTCAGCAAAATACTACTATTAAAAGATGGCGCAGAAGCTAACATAGCCAGTTAGGGCACAATATAGTGAATATGTACAAGCCTGTGAAAAATTATATGTAAGTTATTAAAATTA
>NZ_MLCN01000021.1 GCF_001982605.1 Alkanindiges hydrocarboniclasticus
AACCCCCATCAGATTAACTGATGGGGGTCTGAATAATGAGCTGGCGATGCCCTACTCTCACATGGCGAATGCCACACTACCATTGGCGCAACGTGGTTTCACTTCTGAGTTCGGGAAGGGATCAGGTGGTTCACACGTGCTATGGTCGCCAGCACAACTGGTTGGTCTTTAACTCTTTGGTTAAAGTACGCAATGCTGTACTTAAAGACTAGCTTTAAGATTTGATCATGAATTGACTGAGTCTGACTGTTTACTAGCTTAATGAATCAAGCAAGGGTATTAAGGTGAATTACAACGTTTTAGGTGTTGTATAGTCAAGCCTCACGAGCAATTAGTATTGGTTAGCTTCACACATCACTGCGCTTCCACACCCAACCTATCAACGTCCTAGTCTCGAACGGCTCTTTAGTAGGCATAAAGCCTAAGGGAAATCTAATCTTGAGGTGGGCTTCGTACTTAGATGCTTTCAGCACTTATCCCTTCCGAACATAGCTACCCGGCTGTGCCACTGGCGTGACAACCGGAACACCAGAGGTTCGTCCACTCTGGTCCTCTCGTACTAGGAGCAGATCCTCTCAAATTTCCAGCGCCCATGGTAGATAGGGACCGAACTGTCTCACGACGTTCTAAACCCAGCTCGCGTACCTCTTTAAATGGCGAACAGCCATACCCTTGGGACCTGCTTCAGCCCCAGGATGAGATGAGCCGACATCGAGGTGCCAAACACCGCCGTCGATATGAACTCTTGGGCGGTATCAGCCTGTTATCCCCAGAGTACCTTTTATCCGTTGAGCGATGGCCCTTCCATACAGAACCACCGGATCACTAAGACCTACTTTCGTACCTGCTCGACTTGTGGGTCTCGCAGTTAAGCGCGCTTTTGCCTTTATACTCTACGCGTGATTTCCGACCACGCTGAGCGCACCTTCGTACTCCTCCGTTACTCTTTAGGAGGAGACCGCCCCAGTCAAACTACCCACCAGACATGGTCCCAGATCCGGATGACGGATCATGGTTAGAACCTCAACATTACCAGGGTGGTATTTCAAGGATGGCTCCATTGGAACTGGCGTCCCAACTTCATAGCCTCCCACCTATCCTACACAAGTAAGGTCAAAGTTCAATGTCAAGCTGCAGTAAAGGTTCACGGGGTCTTTCCGTCTAGCCACGGGTACACGGCATCTTCACCGCGATTTCGATTTCACTGAGTCTCTGCTGGAGACAGCGCCGCCATCATTATGCCATTCGTGCAGGTCGGAACTTACCCGACAAGGAATTTCGCTACCTTAGGACCGTTATAGTTACGGCCGCCGTTTACTGGGGCTTCGATCAAGAGCTTCGCTTACGCTAACCCCATCAATTAACCTTCCAGCACCGGGCAGGCATCACACCCTATACGTCCACTTTCGTGTTTGCAGAGTGCTATGTTTTTAATAAACAGTTGCAGCGGCCTGGTTACTGAGGCTGCCATCAGCTCAAGGCGTAAAGCCTATCACCAACAGCAGCGTACCTTCTCCCGAAGTTACGGTACTATTTTGCCTAGTTCCTTCAGCAGAGTTCTCTCAAGCGCCTTGGTCTACTCGACCTGACCACCTGTGTCGGTTTCGGGTACGGTTCCTGTATCACTGAAGCTTAGAGGCTTTTCCTGGAAGCATGGTATCAGCCACTTCGCTGTACAAGTACAGCTTGCTATCGACTCTCAGCATAGAGCACCCCGGATTTGCCTAGGATGCATGCCTACCGTCTTCCACCTGGACAACCAACGCCAGGCTGACTTAACCTTCTCCGTCCCCTCATCGCATGATACAGAAGTATTGGAATATTAACCAATTTCCCATCGATTACGCATTTCTGCCTCACCTTAGGGACCGACTCACCCAGCCCCGATTAACGTTGGACTGGAACCCTTGGTCTTTCGGCGAGGGAGTTTTTCACTCCCTTTATCGTTACTCACGTCAGCATTCGCACTTGTGATACCTCCAGCATGCTTCTCAACACACCTTCACAGGCTTACACAACGCTCCCCTACCACTTGACTAATGTCAAATCCGCAGCTTCGGCACATAGTTTTAGCCCCGTTACATCTTCCGCGCAGGCCGACTCGACTAGTGAGCTATTACGCTTTCTTTAAAGGATGGCTGCTTCTAAGCCAACCTCCTAGCTGTCTATGCCTTCCCACATCGTTTCCCACTTAACTATGATTTTGGGGCCTTAGCTGGCGGTCTGGATTGTTTTCCTCTTGACTACGGACGTTAGCACCCGCAGTCTGTCTCCCGGATATCACTCATCGGTATTCGGAGTTTGCATCGGTTTGGTAAGTCGGGATGACCCCCTAGCCGAAACAGTGCTCTACCCCCAATGGTGTTCGTCCGAGGCGCTACCTAAATAGCTTTCGGGGAGAACCAGCTATCACCGAGTTTGATTAGCCTTTCACCCCTATCCACAAGTCATCCCCCGGCTTTTCAACGACGGTGGGTTCGGACCTCCAGTGCCTGTTACGGCACCTTCATCCTGCTCATGGATAGATCACTCGGTTTCGGGTCTATACCCTGCAACTAAACGCCCTATTCAGACTCGGTTTCCCTACGGCTCCCCTAAACGGTTAACCTTGCTACAGAATATAAGTCGCTGACCCATTATACAAAAGGTACGCAGTCACGGAACAAGTCCGCTCCCACTGCTTGTATGCACACGGTTTCAGGATCTATTTCACTCCCCTCACAGGGGTTCTTTTCGCCTTTCCCTCACGGTACTGGTTCACTATCGGTCAGTCAGGAGTATTTAGCCTTGGAGGATGGTCCCCCCATGTTCAGACAGGATATCACGTGTCCCGCCCTACTCGATTCATCTAATGTGCCCTTTTAAGTACAGGGCTATCACCTACTACGGCTGAGATTTCCATCTCATTCCTCTAAAACACACTAGACTTAATGGGCTTATCCCAGTTCGCTCGCCGCTACTACGGGAATCTCAATTGATTTCTTTTCCTAAGGGTACTGAGATGTTTCACTTCCCCTCGTTCGCCTCAATACACTATGTATTCATGTATTGATACCTACCTTATGGCAGGTGGGTTTCCCCATTCAGACATCTCCGGATCACAGGATTGTTGCCGCCTCCCCGAAGCTTTTCGCAGGCTCACACGTCTTTCATCGCCTCTGACTGCCAAGGCATCCACCATGTGCACTTAGTTACTTGACTATACAACCCTAAAACGTCGTATAGCTTCAACCGTTAATACCAAGAACGCTTGATTCAGTTTGCTAGTCCAGCTTAAACCGTCCGCAATCATTGATCCAAACATCCACCCGAAACAGGTGAATCTAAAAATCAGCAATCACGCCAATTTAAGCTAGAAATATAAACAATTATTTCAGACTCAATTATTCATGCTGTTAAAGAGTTAATGCGTCTTCGTCAGATCACACTAATTTTACTGTCATACTTAAATCACAGAAGTTAATAA
>NZ_MLCN01000022.1 GCF_001982605.1 Alkanindiges hydrocarboniclasticus
ACTTTCTAATGCCTCAACTATATCTTTAATAATAAAATACTCATCAAAAACCTTTTCTTTATAATTTTTAAAAACCTGATCTTGATCTTTCTCATCATTAATAATTACCACCACCTTACAATTTCTTTGGTTTTTTAAAAGATTTACTAAACCTAAAATATCTTTAATATCTAATTTATCAGATTTTCTCTCCAAATCATCAATGCAAATTAAGGCATTTGATATTTGGCTAAAACATATAGAAAATAATAAATTACCACCTATATTTAAACCTTTTAGATTTAGATTCTTTGATTCATTAAGTAAGCGTTTAGTAATTTTGAAAAAACCACTTATAGCATTTTCTTTATCAGGAATTTCACCCACTAATTGTTCAACAATTGCAGCTTTTAAATCCCCAAGGGTTTCTATTCCAAACACCGAAACATAGGCATACTCTTGTTTCTGTTTGGATTGCTGTTTGTGTTGTGCCCGATGATATTTTAAATATTCATTCCAGAAATAAGTTTTACCTACCCCCCATTGGCCTGTAATTGCAATGGCAATACCTTCAGGGCCTTCAAGCAGTTTCCACAAGCGCTCTATTCTTTTAGTAGTCATGTATTTATCCTTTAAAATTAAAGGATAAATATAGCATTCGCCTTATTAAAAACGAATGCTAAAAAGCTTAAGTCCTATTATTTTTCAATGACAACCAATCTAGCGTTTGCACCGGTATTCACTGGCAGGTTTGGATCCATAAATGTACCGTCACCCAGTTTTTCAGATGTCCCGCCGACGCTTTCTAACCAGTTACGGAATTGTTCAGCAGCCTTGTCCTGACCAAAGAACACACCTTCGCCCATAATGGCCACCAGACGGCCACCCGCCTTAAGCAAACCATAGGCATGCTGGACATGCTTGGCATCCTGACGGCTACTAAATGGCGGGTTCATGATAATCCGGTCGTAATCCCCATCAGTGACCGCCATGAAATCCTGCCCAACGACGTTGAAACCCTTAAGTTCAAGCAATTCACGGCGTGCCGCTGAAAACTCTACTACATCAGGCTCAATACCTTGCTGCTGAATGAGTTCTGCAATATGGCCCATGCCTGCTGATGGTTCCAGCACGCGCATGCTTTCCTTAAGGTCGGCAATCTGAATCATTTCACGCACAGTACTTTCCGGGGTCGGGAAAAAGTCCAAGCCATCTTTACCAATACCCACCATGGAACGCTCAAGCTGCTTGATCTGGTCTGGTTCCTCAGGCGTGGCCTGTAGTAAAACAAACTCGCGCAGCGCTGAACGTAATTCAGTAGCTGATATCAACTCCATCCCTTGCAGGCGCTTATGGGCCTCTGCAGTGGCTTCAAATGTCCAAGGCAGGGAAATACCGGCACCTTTACGGTTTTTAGCGCCAATCTTTTCCATCAGTTCATACCCTAGCCGGTTGGAAATGGTAATGCGTTCATCAGACCCCTGCCAGATACCTTGCTGGATGGCTTCGGATGGACTCAAAACAATGCGTACCTGTCCTTTACCGACCTGCAGCGGGATTGCCCGGTCATCCAGCTTCGATCTGCTAATTGCCTCAGTAGCCGTTTTCTTGCTGTTAAAGGTTGCATAATCTGCTGTATTGCCAGAGGTCACAAATTTACTGACTTTATCCAGGTTGGCCTTGGCAAATTTTTCATATTCAGCACTGGTGTCATCCACCAGCTTAAACAGTTTCTGGCCAAGTAGCTTTGTCCCTTCTGTGACCATCATTTTACGGGCAAGGGTGGCAAGGTCTGAACGATAGGCGGTGTAACTGGGGAAAGTCACATAATCCACAGTTTCCAGTGATGCCGAGGCTTTTCTCAAGGCTTCCCGCTCATTGTCAGGCAACCCCTGCTTGCTTTGTACCTCATTCCATTTTGCACTGGTGAGTAAACCCGCCAGATATTCCACCTGTACCTTTTGGCGCACCTGGTCTAAAAACTTGGCTTGGCCATTCTTTAAGGCATTGGCCAGATTTAGCATGGTTTGTGCCAGTGCCTTATCCTTATTGGCCTCTAGCTCGCTACTGGCAGCCATACGGGCACGCCGGGCGGTATTGGCCTTACGTGGCCTGTCCAGTGATTCCTGTGCGCGTTCCTGCAATCGTTCAGCCATTAGGGTCAACCGTTCGGCCGCAGATTGGGTTTTATCATCCAAAAATGCATCACGGCTTTCACTGGCTTGAGCTTGTGCATCTGCTGCATCACCGTCTGCCAGTTTTAAAAAGGCATCGGCAGCATCACGGGTTTTAAACTGGAAACCCATAATTGCCCCATTACCTCGGAATGAAGAGTAATAGCCACCCAGTTTTTTAGCACCGGCATTGAGGACGTTATAGCTGTCACGGTCAACCCGGTCAGCCAGTTGCACCACAAACAGGTCATGGCCATGCTTGGTATGGGTCGTTTCAATAATCTGGCCAGTGGTATTCTGGACGGCGGTTTTCACCTCGGCTTTACCGTTTTCCTTGCTGGCCAGTCGCTCATTCCGGCTTTTGGTTGCTGATAGCAAGTCATACTGCTGGCGTTGCTCCGGAGTAAGCTGCATCCTTGCCTCGTTAAGAGTAAGTTTGCCTGCTTCCATTTTGGAACGCAGGACATTTAAGTAATCATCCAGCGTTTGCGGATTTTCCTGCCCCTTTAATCCAGTTCATTGTCAAAATCTTCGTTATAGGCATAGCCCCAATCAATTTTGAGTAAGTCATTGACCATTTGGGCAGCGGCCTGCCGGATCATCATAGAGCGCCGCATCACCTGGCTTGAATAAGTTAGCGATGCTGCACCGTCACCCAAGCCACCTGACAGCATATCAGCCCAGCCCACCATGGATGGGTCCAGACCCACGCCACCCATTAACAGGCGGACACAAATCATGAAAGTTTCAATATTAATGGCGGTACTTCGCTGGCCCTTGATATCGCCAATCGGGTTTAAAATCTGCTTTTCATCCCAAGTCGGCAGAACATGATATTTTGTGGTGTACAGTGCTTCACCACTATCCAATGCATTTCTAACAAATTGTTCATGCTCTTGCAGCATGCCTTCAAGCCCTTGCTTATAGGCTTCGCGCTGTGCCGGTGGCATACCGGCCATATTCATGGTTAAAAACATCTGGTTGACAGCATCAGCAACTTGCTGTGTGGTCATGGCCGCTAAGGCACGAATAACGTAATCAAAGATTTCTTCAATGACAAATAAAAATGAGCCACCTACATGTGCTGGGAAAAGCGGCAAATTGTCTGGGTCATCCTCCTCCATCATTTTGGCAACAAGCACGCCTTCAATAATTTCATGTTGAGGGACGTGATTAATACGCGGCATCTTCATGCGGATCATCTGCCGCATGCTCAATTTTGAACTGGTATTTGTCCAGTTACGGGCGTCCAGCAAATGATAAACCAGCGTTTTATTACCCTGTTCAAAGGGTAAAACCAGCGGTGGATAGGTGTATTCATTACACGTCATATCCACGACACCAGTGCCTTTTTTTCCATATACCCGGGAAAATGAGTCGCCAAAGCCTACGGCATCAAAGCACAGTTTAAGAATGTGCTGATTAATCAGCCGTTCCATGGGCTTAATGCGTTTTTCAAGTTTGGCAAGTTGCGCTTTTAGGACAGGGCTATCGGCTTTTTGCAGGCGTTCTGATGGCTTGATAAACACCTGCTGGCTGGTGTGTTCATCACCACCCAGCGCGGCAGTGACATGGATTCCCATGCCTTCAGCCAAAGGGGCAAACTTGAGCATTTGCTCCCATTTGGTCATGATTTCTTTGCGGGTACGTTTCTTATTATTTTTGGTTTGATGGGTACCCAACGAAAATGGCGCGGCGCTGTCGTACATGTGCGCCATACTTTCCTGAGCAGCCCCAACGATAGGCGATGGTGCTGAAGCTCTAGAGCCTGTACCCAGCAAGATTGCTAAAACATCTGAAACTGCCATTCACGTAGCCAAAATTCACCAATTTAAGGGCTATTTTGGCGGATTGAATTTTGCTTTTTTCTGGCAGGTTCCAGTTATAGGGGAAAGTCAGGGATTGCAATAACAGGGATACCAATGGGTATGCTGATACAGATTTCAGGAAAGGTAATACCCAGCATGCTTAAGGCAGATTGCACAAAATCAGCCAGCTGCTGAATGATGGCTGCCATCATGTTGGCCATATAAATCTGTATGGCCTCGGCCAGTTCAATAGCGGTCGAGCTAAGCCCGGCAAACAGTGGATCAGGCAGGTGAAAACTTCCTAAGCCCGGAAAGTTGATCATGCTAAAAAGTTGATTGATAGATATGCCTTGCTGCAAAACCGCATTGATTGCATCCAGTTCATTGGCAAATTCATCAGCCAGTTTATCCACCAGTTGCCCGGCCATTTGTTTAAGCATTGCCTGTAGCTGGCTTAAATTTGGCAGTACTGATAATACCAGCGTGGCTGATAGTTTTAACTTATTGAGTACCTGGTTAATCAGGCTGGTGCACAGGGTAATCAGGCCATTAATGCAGTAGCTGTAGATTGCTTTAATAATTGCATTGATTTCAAACGAGGGAATATCAAGCCCGGGATACAACGGAATGGGCAGAAAGGCACTAAAGGCGGCCAGTAATGCATCACGGCCTTGCTGATACTGGGCTTTAATAATTGCTTTTAGCTCAGCTGGTGACATGGTCAGCAGGTCAAGCACATTGATATTCAGTACTGGAATTTTAGGCAACAGGCTTTCAAGCATCCCACCAATGACGCCAACCATAGGCTTGATCATGGCCATTAACGTCGTGGTTAGGCTCATGGTTTGCAGATATTGGGCAATTTGTGCCAGTTCCATACTGATATTGCGGATATCATCAAAAATAGGGTCAGCCAGCCCGATTATGCCTGGCACAGTTAAGCCGGTAACAAAAGATTTGATTGCGCTGATTTGGTCTTTAAAACCCTGAATCTGGGCTTTTATCGCTTGGTAAGTTTCAGTGCTCAGTTCATGAATTTTTGCTTCAAGCTGCTGCTCTTTTTGAATGATCAGGGTTTTAGCATTGGTAATCTGATTAGTGACATCGGCAACAATGGCTTGGTATTGTTCCCCCAACTGCTCAGCAATCTGGGTAAAGTCAGGGACCGGCAGTGATACGCAAATACTAAGTGCTGGCATCATGGACCATTGAGGCTAATTACTGGCGCACGTAGTGACACTTTTGTTTCACTTTGCACGTCAACCCCACCTGCTGAAACAATGTTTACCTTAGAAGCACCAGTAATCGTTACTTCCTGCCCAGCCTGAACCAGAACATTGGCGCGTGCAAGAATTTCAATATTTTTCTGCCGGATCCGGCGCACATCCTCAACCGCCCCTTCACCATGACTACTGTAGCTCCAGACAACCGGTAGCCCTTCATCACCATTTTGAAAGAAGATATATACGTCTGCACCGACCAATATTTCGCGCTCGGTATCCAGATCATCATCCCCAACTGGATAAGCAAATGTGGCTTCAAGCCCTTCACTGGCCCCATCAGTCATACCATAGATATGTATCTGGGCTGTCCGGGCTTTCTGGTTGTAGCTCAGGATTTTAGCGCGGGGAAAACCAAACATTTCTATGCACTCTTTTAATTTGAGAACCGCCCGGAGGCGGAATATTAAATAGTTAAGCCTTGTATTCTTGAGGAATACTGAGACCACGTCGGGGCTGTTTGATAAGCACTTAAAGCTGCTGCTGGTACATAAATAGGCACGGGTATTTGCGTGTTAGTGCCATTCACATAAGTTGTAAATGCATCAGTCCCTAACACTGGTGGGGTTGTGGCTAAAACAGTAATGGACTCTAGAGCATCCCAACTTCCAAAAGCATACTCACCGATGCTGGTAACATTTGCTGGAATTACCAAAGTAGTAGCAGTTTCGTTAACAGCAAAAGCATAACGATCAATAGTGGTTAAGCTATTGGGTAATTCCAGACTAACCAAGCTCAAGCGTGATGATATAGACCTGCAAAACAATACTTTCACGGTAAAACAGGGTAAAACGGCAAACTATAAAAAGCCTATTTTCATTCAGGTGGATATGCATCCTGAATTACGCCAAGCCGTTCTATTCTGCATGGAATCACGGTTTACTTTTATTTGCCCTTACCTGTTGCATGCCATGCCGAAAAAATTAACTCAACAAATCCGTGAAAGTAAAAGCCATCACATGGCCATGACCCCGCAATGGCTCACTAACGAGTTTGCAAAGTACCGCGACAAGTCCGGCATATTTGATCATCTAACCCCTGAAGAGAAACCGACACTACACGAAATACGTGCGCTGGGTGAATATCGGGTCATGCAAAGGTATGGCAAGGACTACGCAAAAGCACTGGCCGGCCATGCGACCGAAGCCATGTTTGAGCACTATGTTGGACGGCATAAACCGGATGAACCGGTTAAAATTTCTTATCGTTAAGCCCTTACAAGCCCCTTCCAAGGGGCTTTTTATTGGCCGAAGTGACAAAAAAAAAGAATTGGTTTGCCGGAATCTGGCCGTAAATTCAGGTGGAGTTTTCCTAAAGTTTTCCTAAAATATTCCTAATAAAAAAAGCCACCGAGCATTTTAGGTGCTAAGTGGCTGTATTTCTTACATAATTCTGGTAGACGTAAGCAGACTCGAACTGCTGACCCCCACCATGTCAAGGTGGTGCTCTAACCAACTGAGCTATACGTCTGAAGTGGCCAAATTATTACCGTAATCCAGCACCATAGCAAGATTTTTTTGAACTATTCCTTTCTATTCGGCCAACTGCTAACCAGTTTTTTCATTTGTAGAATGACTTTAGCTTGGGTTGCCTCATCAGTGATAGGTGCATAACGTGCTTTCTGGTAAAGCTGAATAAGCTCCTGCGCAGGTTTTTGATAGGTAGGATACGCAGATAAACGCTGTAGCCAGTTCACCATGCCCTCTGCTTCACCACGGCCCAAATTTTCTTTAGCCAGCTTTCTGGAAAGTCGCTGTAACGGCGCATCTACCGGATGCCATACCTTACGCCTGCGCCACCACATGACGCCGACAATAATAGCCAGCAAGCTGACAAAGATGCCAACCATCCATGCTACCTGCACATACATACTTTTAATGCCAAACAACCGTTGTAGCAGGCCTTGCTGCTGTGACTGGTCAAAACCTACCACATCACGCTGCCATAAGTAGCTGGCATAATCTGCCCAGATGCGGGCCTGTCCCAAAAACCTGAACTGGCTGGAGCGTAGCTGACTCATTACCCCTTCACCAAATACTTGCTGATTTTCCTGCATAAAGTTGTTCATGCCTTTTTCAACACGCTCAGGAGCAACAGCAGCGGTTGGGTCAACCCTTACCCAGCCACGTCCGGCCAGCCAGATTTCCACCCACGCATGCGCATCAAGCTGGCGTACTTCCCAGCTTTGCTGATCTGGGGAAAGCTGCCCCCCCTGATAACCCACTACCACGCGTGCCGGAATACCAGCAGCACGCATTAAAAAGGTATAGGCTGATGAATAATGCTCACAAAAGCCACGACGGCTCTCAAATAAAAACTGATCTATGCGCTGGCCTGAAAGCACTGGAGGCTCCAGCGTATAGACAAAATTTTCCCGTCTAATCCAGTTCAGCCAGTAGTCAGCGTAGCGCTCGGGGTTACGGCCCATCTGATTAAATACCTGTTGGGCCAGCTGACGGCTACGCGGATTGCTATTTGACGGCAAACGCAAATTCACCTGTGCCAGCCAGTCCGGTAATTGGGTATCCCGCTGAAGATTTTTTACCTGTACAGCCTCATAACTAAAGCGACGATACACTTCGCGGGCACTTTTTAAATTGTACTCACGGGTTAAACCAATACCCCGAGTGTTGCTATACGGTACATCCAGTGCAAATAGCCATTGCTGTTGAGTAGGCTCAAGCAATACCTGATACTCAAAACCTCTATTTAGTTTGCCTGCATAAGCCTGCCTAAACCATTCCGGCTGATATTGCATGCCTGACCAGACTGGGTTATCAGCCCGATAATCCTTAAGCTGACTCCAGGTTACTCCATCAAACTGGCTTAATGCCAATCCACGCCAGTACAGTTCTGAACGCGCTGGCAAATTCCGATTCAAATTGTTTTGCGTATCCAGCACCCGAAAAGCCAGTTCGGTGGATTGACTCAGACTGGCAATATTACCAGGTGACATCTGGTCAGACATTCCGGTTTTACCTTGTGATTGGTTAACCGGTACACTCCACAATGGCGGAAGTCTGGGAAAAAATATAAATAAAACTATCAGCAAAGGAATAGCTTGTAAAAAAAGGCGCAATAAAGGCTTCCATAGCCCTGCTGAAGGATTAATTGCTTCGGGTATATTGGTTTTTAGTTGGGCAGAATGGTGATATAGCAGGTCAGGATTAATGTTCTGCTGCAATAATGCATAAAACACAGCCAGAATAGCCAGCACTGCCATAAGGGCATTAAAAATGGACTGCTCAAACAGGAACAGGCTAGCAACAACAAATAACGATAAGGTTAAGGCAATATAACTATCACGGCGTTGCTTTAACTCAAGCAGTTTGCCTAATAGACATAATGCCAAAAAGGCTACGCCTGCATCCACACCGATAATAGTGCGATATGTAACCAATATGATCGCCAAACCCGCAGCTACAATAATATATTGATAATATTTTGGGGGTTGTGGATGAAAAACTTTCTGACGTCGTGCCATCAGCCACAGGCCAGCAAGTGTAATAAAAGTTAATACAGAAAACAAAACCGGCAAGTGAAAAACATGCGGAAAGAAAATAATAAATTGCGCAGCTATGATGCTAACGAACTGTTTATATCGAATCGGTTGCGGTGGAATCAGGGTACTCATCAGGGTTCCTCCGCCAGTAATCGCAAGGCCTGACCAGTATGCTTTTCTCCATGGCCCAGTGGTAGCTGGCCTGTCGGCAGATTCATGCTAAATGCAATATTTTGCTGGCTCAGTATCTGTACCCAGTACGCCATTTGCGATAATTTGGTTTCATGGTCAATGGCCGGCATTTGCTCATAGTCAAGGGCATCCTGCTCGGCACTAAAGTCAATAAACTGCTTGCTGAGCAAACCCTGGCCCTTAGCCAGATGTGACCACGATACGCGGGATAATGACTCCCCTTTCACATAATTTTTTAGTTCCTGAAATTCTTCCTGTCCACTTAAACCATGGGTTTCTTCACCTTCACCACCAATACGGTTTAGTACATTTCGTTCAGCTTCAATAGGTTTTGGCGCTACCCATACCTCCTGATCAAAATAAATATAAGTCCAGGCACGAATCAAACCCAGAGGATAAACACTTTGCAGCATTAAGCGTGGTGGCAAAAAACGACCACGTTGGGGTGTATCAATGTCAAAATGCAGGACCTGTTTGTCTTTAAGCACAGCAATACGCTGATATTGCTGCCATAGCAGTTCAAGCTGACAATAGCATTTGGCCGTGGTTGGGTTTATTTCTATCTGGAAGCGCGCCTGACCTTCAGCCTGACTGTCACTGGCATGCAGAACCTTAATCCTTAAACCGGATAACTGCGCATAGCTATGATGAATACCTATGACCAAAATACTACTGAGTAGAAAAAATACACCCAAAATCAGGTTGTTGGCATAGTTCACACCAGCCAGAAAAGTCACAGCCAGCAATACGGCAAATAAGCCGCCTTCCTTGGTTAAAAATACAAAAATCTGGCGTTGCGACAGGGTTACTTCACGGCAGCGTGGCAAACGTCGCTGCATCCAGCGCTTGATGGGCTGGCGGTTTTCAAACCAGTTGGTGAGGCGCATCAAAAGCTCCCCGGTTAGCTAATAACAGGAACTTGACGCAGGATCTGATGAGCGGGTGAATCTGCACCACCAATGCCTTTTACACCTAGCCGATGATCCGCAACCGCTACAAATACGGCTTGAATATCCTCAGGAATAACAAATGCCCGGCCTTCTACCAACGCATACGCCTGTGCTGCACGCTTTAGGGCCAGTAAACCACGGGTAGACAGTCCAGTGTGCTGGCCAGTACGGGTTTGTTCTACCAGATGCTGCAAATAATCCAGCACAGGCTCAGACAGATGAATGTCATTAACCAGACTGCGATAATCTTTTAAATACTGGGTATTGAGTAGTGATTCCACCGCTTTAAGCATGGTGCGGCGATCCTGCCCGAGCAAAATTTCCCGCTCAGCTTGCGCAGAAGGAAAACCCAAGGATAAGCACATCAAAAAGCGGTCAAGCTGCGATTCTGGCAAGGGATAAGTCCCGGACTGATTAATCGGGTTCTGGGTAGCTATTACAAAGAAAGGCTGTGGCAAGGTACGGGTGACACCATCCTGCGAAACCTGATTTTCTTCCATGGCTTCCAATAGCGCACTCTGGGTTTTAGGGCTGGTTCGATTGATTTCATCGGCCAGCAAAACCTGAGTAAAAATCGGCCCTTCACGAAACTCAAATTCCTGCTTTTCCGGATTAAAAATGGATAAACCCAGAATGTCACTGGGCAGCATGTCACTGGTAAACTGTACGCGGCGATAGCTTAACCCGGATAGTTTGGCAAGGCTTTCTGCCATGGTGGTTTTACCCATACCCGGCAAATCCTGTAGCAATAAATGCCCACCTGCCAGAATACAGCTTAGAGCCAGTTTAGTTTGTTGCGGCTTGTCCAGCACAATCTGGTTAAGCTGATTTAAAAACTGATCCAGTTTTACTTTGGTTTGGGTTACCAGTTGCTCTACTTCCTGCTGGGAACGCCTTATTTTCTCTAGGGCCGCTTGTTCTGGAACAGCTTGTTCTGGGGTAGCATCCTGGAGCATAAACTTCCTTCCTTTATCAAGCAGGCTCATCTGTGTCATCAACACATCTCTAAGTTCTGATTAAATCACACTATTTATAGAGGTGTTAAGTTAAATGACTGAGCAAGATGTGGGCTTATGACTATGTTATACAGGAATTTTATTTTAACTGACCAGACTGTTTTCTTAACAATGGGCAATGATTTTGTATGGTTTTTATAAGATCCAATATTTTATACACAATCTAGCAAGGACATTTCCCCACTTTTCCACCTTGGCTAGGATAACGTGCTTCCAGACAATGGCGATGAAACTGCTTTTCTGTCATGACCTGAAGCTGGGGATGATGCTGTTGCATGTGCTGTACATAGGACTGATAGTCATGTACGCCAACCATCAGGCGAAAACTTTGAGCAAGACGGGTTACCAGCAGCTTAAGCCTGTTTTGCCAGTACAACACTTTGCGATTGCGTAAAGATAGCAGCTTATGGTCAGCAGGCTTGGCATCAACTGGCAAAACCCGGTGAATAGACAAGCGATTCACCGTGCTGTTGGTTATGGCAGGGTTGGTAAAAGGCACCCGTTTAAACTGATGGCTTGACATCGGCACCTGCCTTTTCATTATTGGCTTGCTCATAGACAATTTCAGCTTCATGTACCGTGGGATAACTAGCCTGCAATGCCTTATAAATGACCCGGATTGAAGCCAGCAGCATGACAACAGCAACAATCATAAAAAAAGCACATAACACCGCATTAATCTGATTACTAAATACAATGGTATGCATATCTTCCAGCGTTTTAGCCGGCGCAATAATTGTACCGTGATCAATTGCTGTAGCGTATTTGTTGGACTGGGCTAAAAAACCAATTTTGGGATTTTCGTGAAATATTTTTTGCCAGCCTGCAGTGAGTGAGGTAATCAGTAACCAGACAGTAGGCACAATAGTGACCCACGCATAGCGCTGTTTTTTCATTTTAAATAAAATTACAGTTCCCAAGATCAGTGCCATGCTGGCCAGCATCTGATTGCCAATACCAAATAAAGGCCACAGGGTATTGATACCACCAAGCGGGTCAATTACTCCCTGATAGACAAAAAAGCCCCAGCCTGCCACTGCAACTGTCGTACCCAGAATATTACCAACCCATGAACGGTTATTGGCAATACTGGGAACCACCGTACCTGCCAGATCCTGCACCATAAATCGACAAGCACGCGTACCCGCATCGACAGCAGTTAAAATAAACAATGCTTCAAACAAAATGGCAAAGTGATACCAGAATGCCATCATGGCACGGCTATTAAAAATTTCAGAAATAATATGCGCCATGCCCACCGCAAAGGTTGGTGCGCCGCCTGCCCGTGACAAAATACTTTGCTCACCTACCTCCTTGGCAACAATGGTAAGCATTTCAGGCGTGACCACAAAGCCTAGCTGGTTAATGGCCTGTGATGCAGATTCTACTGTAGTGCCAATCACTGCGGCGGGTGCATTCATGGCAAAGTACACCCCCGGCTCGAGGACAGACGCACAAATGAGCGCCATAATTGCCACAAAGGACTCCATCAGCATAGCGCCATAGCCAATAAAACGGATGTGGCTTTCATTTTCAATCAGTTTGGGTGTGGTGCCACTGGAAACCAGCGCGTGAAAACCTGAAATGGCACCACAGGCAATAGTAATAAACAAAAACGGGAACAGGCTGCCAGCAAAAACTGGCCCGGTACCATCAATAAAGGTGGTTACAGCGGGCATCTTGAGTACTGGCATGGCAAATACAATTCCCACAGCCAAGCCAACAATGACTCCAATCTTTAAAAAAGTGGATAAATAGTCACGCGGTGCCAGCAACAGCCATACAGGTAAAACAGAAGCGACAAAACCATAAATTACCAGCACCCAGGTTAAAGTCGTGCCCGAGAGGGTGAAAAACGGCCCCCAGTAAGGATCAACTGCTACATTGCCACCATAAACTATGGCTAGCATCATCAGCACAAAACCAATAATTGAAACTTCAGCAATTTTTCCCGGCCGGATGTAACGCATATAAATGCCCATCAACAGGGCAATGGGAATAGTGGCTGCGATGGTAAACGTACCCCAGGGGCTATCAGCTAATGCCTTGACCACTACCAATGCCAATGCTGACAGAATAATAATCATCACTCCCAGCGCACCCAGCATCACCACCACACCTGCAAATGAACCCAGCTCCTGCTTGGCCATTTCTCCCAGTGAACGGCCATCACGCCGTGTGGAAATAAACAGCACCAAGAAATCCTGCACGGCACCCGCCACCATGACACCAACCAGAATCCATATCGTTCCGGGCAGGAAGCCCATTTGCGCAGCCAGAATTGGCCCAACCAGCGGCCCAGCGCCTGCAATGGCAGCAAAATGATGGCCAAAAAGCACCCATTTATTGGTAGGCACATAATCCAGCCCATCATTAAGGCGTATCGCTGGGGTGAGACGGCGGCTATCCAGTTCAAAAACCCGTTTGGCGATAAACAGGCTATAAAACCGATAGGCAATGCTATAGCAACTGATTGCTGCAACTACGAGCCATAAGGCATTTACATGCTCGCCCCGGCTTAATGCCAGCATTGCAAATGAGAATGCACCAGCCAGTGCAACGACAAACCAGATGAGTTTGGATTTAAGATTATTCATTCAAGCATCCCTGTTTTATTCTTAATGTTTTCACTGCCTTGCCCAAAGTGCAACCACTTAAAAGTTAAAATATTTTTAAAAATACCCTGTTTGGTTTTTACAGAACAGTAGACTTTGGATTAAATTGACAAATCCGCTACAACAAAGCAGCGTCTATTGGTTTTTTATATCTATTAATCTGAAAAACCCCTCAAGCATAAACCCCTGACAAATGTTGGTTAAAACTTATATTAAAATTCATTAGGTCTTTTAACTATTGAAAGAATCAGGCTTTAATTTCTGCCCACCAATAAGCCGCCCATAGCCTGTTATCTTTTCTTTGACGCAGCATTCGGCAAAATATAAAAATGAATACCTGTTTTTAATAACTTAAAATTAGAGACCGCAAAATGCGAATCATCAATTCCGATGGTATAAAAATAAACAAATACTTATGCGAAATCAAACTGTTCTTTTGCCAAGAATCAATGATAATATAGATACACTTGTTGCATTAAGCGAACAATTATTTGAAAGCCAAGTGCTACCCTATTATCCGAGTGTATGCTGCACGGTAAAGGGGCCGCTCATTTCGATATGAATGAACAAGATGTCATAGCCTTGTACAAGGTGCTAATGTATAAGCCACCGGGCTATTTATTGCCAAAGCTGGTACGTGAAATTGCAGGCAAATGCCACAAGATTCCGTTAAACCGAAATAAGCTTGGTTATATGGAGAATCTTGGTTTTAAGGGAAAATAACATCAATGAATCAGAACATTAGCAATTTGCTTATTAATGATCAGCCAGAAATGACAGTTGCACAGTTAAGTCTTGTGCAAGCCAACAAAAATAGTGTACGGGACTGGCTTGCCAATCTTTCCCTGCTAAACCTTGGTGATACAGCACGCCAGCTTTACACCACTCTGAAAGAATTGTCACAGTTACAGACTGATGAACAAACCCGCTATGAGTTGATTGAACTGCTTCGTCCCTCGGTTCATACCATTATTTCCTCCTTAAGCAAACATTACTTTAGCCAGAATTTCTCCCTGGATCAGCGTGCCCAGCGCATTGTCACTCTGGTTGAAGAAATCCGGGTTTACCTCATCGTGATTTATGACACGATTTCAATGAACTGCTACCAGAAACTACAGTCGCAAAACTTTGGCCTGTTTAACATTAAAAACAAAAAGAATCTGCTGGATCTGATTGCCCTGTCCAGCCATCGGGCCTTAACTGAGATGACTGGCCTACTGTATGAATTACAATCCCTGTATCTAACAGTTCCCAAGGGTTTATGGAAAAAAACCCATACCCTGTATCAGCGTTCTCTGGAATTGCACCTAACCAAAGTTGAAATTGAAGACAAGACCAACCCCATTATTGTGCTGTCCAATATTAAGCGCGCCTATAGCCGCATGATTATTATGGGGGTCAGCAATACCAATAAATTACGCCAGTCTGAAATCAGGGCCGTTTATCAGTCCAGTATCTTATGGGCTGACCTGATTTCACTAGATAGTAACGAAACTCCCTATCACTTATTCAGTATTGATCTGAGTCAGGATCAGCCACCCGTATATGTGACCAAAAAAGCTGGCTCACCTGCCTCTTTACTTTATGTGAATGCACAAAAGCTGCTTCAGCATTTTAAGAACCTGATGAATCAGTATCCGCAATATCTGCATGCCAGCGAGCAAAAGCAGTTTAGTACGTCATTAAAGGCTCATCTGGTCAATAATTTTTCAACCCCATCCGAGCGCATTCATACCCGTCACCCCTATTCTGGCCAAGTGGATATTGCCTTTGGTTTGCTGGGAATTCATTACCACCTGTCAAATGGCAAAACATTTGAAGATATTATCAATGTTCACCGTGACTACTTGCTCACCAGTGACACTGAGGTCAAAAGCCTGTTTGGTCAGGTGGAATATGATGTAGACATTGATTTCCCAGGACAGGGCGCTCATAAAAAAACCGAAGCTGTGGCTGAAATGTCAGAGCTTTATGCCTGCGAGATCGTTAACATTAGTCCCGGCGGTTATTGCCTGCGCTGGCAGGGTGAAAGCCCAACCACTTTGCGTACCGGTGAACTGGTGGTCATTTGTGAACCCTCCGATAAGGTATGGCATATTGGCCTGATTCGCTGGGTAAAACAGATTCCTATCAAAATTATTGAATTTGGTATAGAAATTATCTCTTCTCGCGCCAAGATTTGTGGCATTCGGGCAGCGCATCGCAATGACACTATCGACAGCTTTAAACGGGCTATATTACTGCCTGAAATTCAGAGCCTCAATCGTCCTGCTACCCTGATTACCCAAGCTTTTGCATTTCATAGTAACCAGCGCGTTATTATTCGCTACGGTAATGAAGAAATTCGTGCAGTTTTGAATAAAGAATATCTTATTACGCAAAGTTTTATACAGTTTGAGTATACAATTGAGGAAGATGACTTAAACTCGACGAAAAGCGAGAACCAGTCTACAATTGATACCCATGCACTGGTTAGTCCTGACGATGAAGTCTGGAAGATACTATAAGTTTTTTTAAGGGATTTAAATCTTTATGAATAGTCGTTCTCAACACCTCCAACTTTTGGTTATAGATGATGAGCAGACGACTGCAAATAATCTGGCGCAGCTGCTGGAAAAGCAGCACACCGTAACCCAGTTCCAGCTACTGGATGATCAGGAAGAATTTGAAAAAGCCCTTCGTTCCCCTTGGGATGTAATTTTATTTGGTCATGCCTATGATCTGGACTACCAAAAAGTCCTGAACTTATTAAAAGAAAATAATCTGGAAATTCCAGTTATTGCCATTCCTGATGAAATGGCCGCACCGGCTGACAATGAAGATACCTCAGCCGATCTTGTAGCAGGTTTTAAACTGGGCTTAACAGATGTAATTCCGCGCCATCGCCTAACCCATCTGGCATATGCCGTACAGCGTGAAGCCAAGCATGCCCGCTATGTGAGCCGCAATGCCAAGCTTGGCAATCAGTTTAAGGAAGCCGAACGACGCGCTCAGCTATTGGTTAAAAATTCTAAAAGCGCAGTAGCCTATATTCATGATGGCGTTCATATTTATACCAATGAAACCTATAATGAACTGTTTGGCTATCATTCCCTGGAAGATTTGGTGGGTATGCCGGTCATTGACCTGATTGAAGGCAAGGATGTTAATTCCTTTAAAGAGTTTCTACGCGCGTATAGCCGTGGTGCAACCCAGCAGTCAGAATTCAAGTTTAATGGCATTAAAGCTGATGGCAGTCAGTTTGAAGCATTATTACAACTTGCGCCTGCAAGCTATGATGGCGAAGACTGCATCCAGATTATTATTCAGCCACAATTGCAATCCAGCGCAGCACTGGCCGCACAGCTTGCTGTTATTGAACGTGTAGATAATCTGACCAAACTAAATAACCGGCTAGCTTTTGAAGAAGACCTGACCAAAACGCTGGCTCAACTGCGCATTACGCCTGCCGAGCATGCGGTACTGTACATTAATATTGGGAATATTGGTCATATTCATGCCATTGCTGGCCTGGCAGGTAGTGACACCGCTATTTTGAATATTGCCAAGCTGCTGAAAAAAGAGCTGGCACCCAATGAACTTTATCGCTTCCGTGAATCCAGCTTTACTGTCATTTTAAATGGCCAAGCTATTGAACAGGCTACTGCCACTGCCAAGAATCTGTGCCATCTAGTATCCGAACACATGATTATGGTGGACAAGCGAACTGTTCAGGCCACCATTAGTATCGGTGTGGTACCGATTAACCAAAGCTCACCCGGACAGGCCGAAGTTCTGGATCGTGCTTATCAGTCATCTGAGAAAGTCAGGTTACAAAATCAGGGCAGCGGTAATGGCGTATACGTTTATAACCCTGCTGAAAATGCCAGTAAATCTGATAGCGCCTTGCGTGAAATACTGGAAAATGCATTAAATCGTGGTCAGTTCCAACTGATGTTCCAGCATATTTATGACACCACCGAACAGGATCTGGAGCTGTTTGAAGTTTATGTTCGCCTGCCTTTAGGCGATGGTAAAGTCATGGGGCCGGATGAATTTCTAGCTGTTGCCCAGCAATATCATCTTGAAGGCCGTATTGATCGCTGGGTACTGCTCAATGCTTCAAAATTACTTAAAGCATTTATGGTTCAGCATCCTAAAGCAAGATTACTGATTAATCTGGGTGCAGAATCCATTCAGGATCCTAGCCTGCCTGATGTCATTACCAAATTGCTCGGTGCGCTCAATTCGCCACATAAACCGTTGGTTTTGCAATTCAACGAAGCCAATGTGTCTACCTATCTGCAACTGGCCAAGACTCAGCTGGAGTCTTTAAGAAAAATTGGCGCACAGGTTTCTATTAATGATTTTGGTTCTACGCTCAACAGTAAAAACCTGCTCAACTATTTAAAGCTGGATCTGGTTAAACTGGACAAGGCTTATATGACTAACCTGAACAATGATGATAACTACAATGCTACGCAGGCTTTAGTATCAGAAATACAGGGGTATGAAATTGATATTGTTGGTGGTTATATTGAAGCCCCGCAGGAAGTAGCCAAAGCATGGACATTAGGTGCACGCTACTTACAAGGTTATTACTTCCAGAAACCCATGGACAAACTGGTGTTAAATCAGGAAGAACAAATCTAAGGGGATTTGCCAGTTAATTTATGAATAAAGCACAACAAAAAACGGGCAATTGCCCGTTTTTTGATTTCTAGCACACTGCTATAAGCAATTAGCGCTTGATGCTGCGGCTCATGCCAAAACGCTGCTTGAACTTGTCAATACGACCACCAGTATCTACAGATTTTTGTTTACCAGTGTAGAACGGATGGCAAGCTGAACATACGTCCAGATAAAGTGTATCTTTACCCATTGCAGAACGGGTTTCAATCACGTTGCCACAAGAACAGGTAGCAGTTAAAGTTTCATATTTTGGGTGAATATCGGCACGCATGGCGATCTCCTAAACAAGATTGGCTTATGCTGTCATCGCAATTTACCTCTCCCGAACTATTTTTATTTAAAAAATCATTCGAGGCAGCTTTTAAAACTTATATGCTTTAAAAGCAGGTAAACACCATAACAGACCAGTCTTTTGGCTCACCGAGATTCGTAATCAGGGCCAAGCTCAACAAGGTGGAAGATTTTAGCATAATCCTAAAAGATTTTCATCTTTTGCACTGACTAATTAGCCTATGCTGCTATTGCTCTGTTGTTACCCCATTTTCTGGCCGCTTGGCATACCGTGCGGCCAGAATGCCGCAGACTACCAGCTGAATCTGGTGAAACAGAATCAGTGGCAGAATTAGCATGCCAATCGGATGGCCGACAAACAAAATCTTGGCCATCGGCAAGCCACTTGCCAGAGTTTTCTTGGAGCCACAAAAAACAATGGTAATCTCGTCTTCCTTATTAAATCCAAGCGCACGGCTGGCATAGGTTAAACCCACCATTACAATGGCCAGGATCACACCACAGATAATGGTCAATGCAAACAGTATTGAACCGGAAACCTGTTGCCAGAGTCCTTCATTAATGGCCTCACTAAAAGCAGCATACACTACCAATAAAATTGAACCCTGATCTACTACTTTAACCATGATCGGATAACGCTGGATTAGTGGAAAAACCTTGCTACGACATAGCTGGCCCAGCACAAATGGAACCAGCAGCATAAATACAATACTGAATGCCGCCTGAGTAGAATTGACATCCTGCTGGCTAGCCTGCGAATGAATGAATAGGCCTACCAAAACTGGTGTTAGGAACATACCCAAAATATTGGACAAAGAAGCACTACACATGGCTGCTGCGACATTGCCACGGGCCACCGAGGTAAACGCAATCGAAGACTGCACGGTAGAGGGCAAAACGCAAATATACAGAATGCCTAAATAGAGTGTGGGGGTAAGAAAAGGCTCAAATATAGGTCTGAACATTAGACCCAGTATAGGAAACAGCACAAAAGTTGAAGCAAAAATAAACAGATGAAGCCGCCAGTGGGTAATGCCTTGTATAATGGCTTCTCGTGACAGCTTGGCACCATGCAAAAAGAATAACAATGCAATTGCAATGTCAGTAAAATGGTTAAAGGCAGCTGCTGCTTGCCCCTGTACTGGCCATAAACTGGCCAGCAAAACCATCATAAACAGCAGAATAGTAAAGTTATCAAAAAATGTGCGCAGGGATTTGAAAATGTTCATCTTCACTCCTGCTGGATCAGTTCAACCTTGTAACCATCCGGGTCTTCCACAAAGGCAATCACCTTAGTGCCATGTTTCATTGGTCCTGCTTCACGCACTACCTTACCGCCCAGTGCTTTTATTTTTTCACAGGCTGCATAGGCATCCGCCACACCCAATGCAATATGACCATAGCCATTGCCCAGATCATAGGATGTAATATCCCAGTTATGCGTTAACTCCAGCACGGTATTGGTTTCTTCTGGCCCATAACCTACAAACGCCAGCGTAAAGCGGCCTTCAGGATAATCTTTCTGGCGCAAGAGCTGCATGCCCAGCACTTCGGTATAAAACTGCAATGATTTTTCCAGATTGCCAACACGCAACATGGTATGAAGCATACGCATTACAAACTCTCCTGTTGAGTTAACTTTAAGTGGATGTACTTGAATGTTGAGCAAGCTGACGCTGCACCAGCACAATCAGCAGCAAAACCGGTACGCCAATTAAGGCAGTAAATAAAAAGAAGTTTGGATAACCGGCACTGTCCACAATAGTACCGGAATAGCCCCCAATCACTTTTGGGATAAGCGTCATGAGCGAGCTAAAAATGGCATACTGCACTGCGGTAAATGATACGCTGGTAAGACTGGACAAAAAGGCAATAAATGCTGCACCGGCCAGACCCGAAGCCAGATTATCAGCCACAATGGCAAAATAAAGCCATGGCAGGCTATGCCCGGCATTTGAAAAACCAATAAAAATCAGGTTGGTTGCGCTAGATAAAATTGCGCCCAGCATCAGCACTTTCAACACAGAAAACCGCTGGGACATCAAGCCACCCAAAAATCCGCCAGCCAGACTAAATACCACGCCAAACACCTTGACTGCCGTGGCAATTTCATCTTTGCTAAAGCCCATATCCTGATAAAACACGTTGGAAATTACCCCAGCGACAATGTCAGAAATACGGTACAGCCCGATCAGCAATAACAACAATGTGGCCGTTTTCATGCCATAGCGACTAAAAAAATCCTTCACAGGTGCGACCCATGTTTCTATTGCCATTTGTGCATTGACCAGTCCGGCTTTAACCAGCAAATAACCAACAAGACCAGCAGCGCTAATTGAACATACAATTCTAAATGCTTCGTGACCAAATAATAAAAATGGGTTGGCTTCATCACCAATAACCCATAAACGACCCACAACAATAAAAGTAGCCACAAATACTGATACTGCAATTAAAAATACCACAACCAGCCGCACATAATCTGTGCCCTGATAAGGCCTTGGCGGGCGCTGACGGGCTGGTTCGCGAATGATCAAAGTAGTAAATACTCCAATCAGCATGACAGCAGCCATAATGAGATAGGTCGACTGCCATGCACTATACAAATAGTGCCCTTTTTCAGAACCAAATCCGCTGGCCAGAAACAGTGCCCCAGCACCGGCAACAATCATGGCGATCCGGTAACCTGCATTATAAGTTGCCGCCAGCGCCGACTGCATTTCAGCTTCTGCCAGTTCAATGCGGTAGGCATCAATTACAATATCCTGCGTTGCAGCCGCAAAGCCCAGCAATACAGCACCCATTGCCATTTGTACCAGACTATCCTGCCCTTGCGATGGGTCAGTCATGGCCATAATACCAATACCGGTCATAATCAATAACTGTGCAATTAATAGCCATGCCCGGCGACGGCCCAGCAACCGGGTTAAAAGCGGCAGCGGCAGTTCATCAATTAAGGGTGCCCAGACAAACTTGAATGAATAACCCAGCGCCGCCCAGCTAAAAAAAGTAACAGCCTTTTTTTCAATGCCAGCTTCACCCAGCCATAGTGACAGGCTGGAAAAAATCAGTAAAATCGGGATTCCGGCTGAAAAGCCTAAAAAAAACATAATCACGGCACGTCTGTCAGCAAATACAGACAGCGCCTGTCCCCATCCTGACAGCCATGATATTTTGGATGACTTCATTTTTTTATAAACCAGAAAAATTCTTAAAACAGCCAGATTACCCTGATGTGCCACACAAAGCTATGGTCTAAAAACAACTGTTCAAATAATCTGCAAACCCAGAAGAATGACTTTAAAAAAGCAGAAAAACTTGACGGATTTAACTAAGGAAACAGGCATTTTTCCTGCTACACTCATGCGGTAATACATCTTTTTTAGAGCAATGTTTTAAATAATGACTTCCAGACAAAGTATTCAATTGAATGAGCAAAACGCCATCTCCTCGTCAGCAGAAATTGCTGTAGCGAAGCCATCAAAAAGTCAGGACAAGTCCGTGGAAACCTCATCCGTGAAAAATACCTCAATCATTGCCCAGAGTGAAACCTGCCAAAAAACCAGGCTGCAACCTTTCCAGCTGTCGCGCTTGCCAAACCTGAATAATATTCCAGCGTCTACTCGTCGCATTAAACCTTTAAATGATTTTCTGGGCCAGCAGCGTGCCCGGGCCTCTGTCGAAGCTGCATTATCCCTTCCTTATGATGGCTACAATATTTTTGCTGTAGGCCCAAGTGGACTGGGTAAACGTACCATGCTCAAGCGCTTGCTACTTAAACAGGCGGCGCAAATGCCAACCCCAAGCGACTGGGTATATGTCAATAATTTTACCGATACCCGGCAGCCGATTGCGCTTGAATTACCCGCAGGTCAAGGCCCCAAACTCAAAAAAGCCATGCATCAGCTCTGGCAAACCATGCTGAATACGCTGGAACGCCGCTTTACGACCGATAGCTACCATGCGCGCATTGAAACCATCCGGCAGTCTACGGGCCAGCAGCAACAGGATGCCCTGATTGAACTGACGCAGGAAGGTGAAGCACTGGATTTGCGACTGATATCACGACATGAAGAACACCGCTTCGTCCCGGTGCATCATGTTGTGCCGCAAAGCAATACTGAACAGCCACAAAACAACCTGCCGCCAGAAATGACGGAAGAAGAAATGGCGGCACTGGCTCCCAGTGAGCGTGCCCGTATTGCCCAGAACGTGCGACAAATGGACAAAAAGCTGGAAAAACTCGGCTCCCAGTTAGGCCAGATGGAAGAACAGGCCCGTGCCAAGGTTTCCACCATTAATCGCGAACTGGCCAGTAGTGTGGTTGAACCCAAGATTTTGCAAATTGCCCAGCGCTTTGAGCATGTCGATGGTCTTGAGCAATATTTAAAAGTTTATGCCCAGGATATTATTACCCATGTTGAACATATTCTGGCGCAGGATGAAGAAGACTTTTTGCCCGGTATTTTTGACCGGGTGCCACCGCGCTATCAGGTCAATGTGGTGGTTACGCACAAGCCAAACAGTGGCGCGCCTGTTATTTTTGAAGACCTGCCTACCCACTACAACCTGTTAGGCCATGTTGAACAGCTCACCCAGATGGGTACGATCACAACGGACTTTACCCTAATCCGCTCTGGAGTGCTGCACCATGCCAATGGCGGTTTTTTGATTCTGGAAGCCGACCAATTACTGGAACAACCTTATGCATGGCAAGGTTTAAAACGTGCCTTGCGTTCAGGCCATATCAAATTATCGTCGCTTGAACACATGATCACGCTAACTGGTAGCATTTCCATTGAGCCAGCGCCAATTCCGCTACAGGTCAAGGTTGTACTGCTGGGCGAGCCTTATATTTATTATGAGTTGCTGGAATTTGAACCCGAACTTAATAGCCTGTTCAAGATCCGTGCAGATTTTACCGATACCCTGCCGCGCAATGATGAAAACGAACAGGCTTATATGCGCCTGATTGCCGATTACGTGCAAAAAGAAAAACTACTGCCTTTTGACCGTAGCGCGCTGGCTGCCCTGCTCACCGACTCCAGTCGTCAGGCCGAAGATCAGACTTCCCTGTCCTTGCATGCCGCAACGCTGGGTGATTTACTGCGTGAAGCTGCCCATCTGGCTGCAAGTCAGGAAGCGAGCATGGTTAGCGCCCAGCATATTGCAGATACCCTCGAACAACGCCGTTACCGCTTGGGCTACCTGAGGGAGCTGTACTGGCAGGACTTGTCACGCGGTACCCAACTGATTGAAACCAGTGGCTTGCGTTATGGACAAATCAACGCACTGACTGTGGTGCACTATGCAGACAGCGAGTTTGGCCTGCCTGCCCGTCTGACTGCATCAGTGTATCAGGGCGGTGGCGATATTCTGGATATTGAGCGCAATGTAGAGCTTGGTGGTTCGCTGCATGCTAAAGGCATCCTGATTATGTCGAGCTTCCTGCGGTCTCATTTTGGCCGTTCGCAGCCCCTGCATTTTTCGGCGGCTCTGGCCTTTGAACAAAGCTACGGCGAAATTGACGGTGATAGTGCTACGCTGGCCGAATTAAGTGCACTAATTTCTGCCATTAGCCACATTCCCATTGACCAGTCGTGGTCGATTACCGGCTCCATGAATCAGTTGGGTCAGGTACAGCCTATTGGTGGAATTAATGCAAAAATTGAAGGTTTTTATGATGCCTGCAAACTACAAGGCTTAACTGGAAAACAAGGGGTTATTTTCCCGGTACAAAACATGCAGCACCTTATGCTCCGTCAGGATGTTATTGATGCGGTAGCGCAAGGCACGTTTCATCTGCATGCCATTTATACCATTGAGCAGGCGCTTGAACTTTTAATGGATCGCCCGGCAGGCTATATTGATAGTAAAGGCAAATACACCAAAGGCAGTATTTATGCCGAGGTCATGCGCCAACTGAAGTCCTGGCAGGTGCTAGAAAGCGGTGAACCGGAAAAGGACAAAAAACGAAAGAAAAAGAAATCCAAGGATAAAAAAGTCGCCTTGCAAAAGCTACCTGAGCCTAATGTCGTAGATTCTGGTAGTACTCAATCCACCATAAATGCAGTGTCTGAAACCGACTTGCCTGAAGCTTGTGTAAATTCAGGCCAGACGGATATGCAAGGTAACTAATATGTTATGGCAAGCCATCATTTATCTGGCTTTGGCCATTGCCTGCGAGATTGCCGGAACCATTTTCCTGCGTCTTTCTGATGGCTTTAGCAAATGGCCTTATGTAATTGGTATTACGGTAGGCTACGGTCTGGCTTTCTGGTTTTTGTCATTAAGCCTAAAACTGGGTATGCCGCTTGGTATGGCCTATGCGATCTGGGCAGGACTAGGCACCGCCATTATTGCGCTGGTGGGTTTGATGCTATTTAAAGAGCCACTGGCTTTTATCCAGTGGCTGGGCATAGTCTGCATTATTCTTGGGGTTGTGCTTTTAAATCTGGGTGGAAAAATAAGTCATTAATCTTCATTTCACCTAACGTTATGACTGACTTTTTAATACTGTGTTTTAAGCTATTTTTCTAAAAACATATAAGGCAGCTAATACTGCCTTATATGTTTTTATTTAGGATGCCTTGGTATTGGATAAAGACTGTGGTGCCAGATGGGCAAATACATAACCATCACGCCCTCTGCTCTTGGCTTTATACAGGGCATGGTCAGCACAGTATAAAAAGTCATTCACATCTTCATTCATTTGCGGTACATACGATACCACGCCAATGCTTAAGGTCACATGTTGTGATATTTCACTGGCTGGATGTGGAATGGTTAAATTTTTGATAGATCGCAACAACCGTTCAGCCTGCCGGATTGCATGTTGCTGGGTGGTCATAGGCAGTAAAATCACAAACTCCTCACCCCCATAGCGGGCGACCAGTTCACCACTGCGGGTAGCAATATCAGTAATCGCATGTGCAATCTTGATCAGGCATTGATCCCCGGCCAGATGACCCAGCGAATCGTTATAGGCTTTAAAATAATCAATATCAATCATCATCAGTGATAATGGAGTCTGGTGACGCATTGCGCGATACCATTCTTCTTCCAGCATTTCATCCAGATAACGGCGGTTGGCAATACCTGTTAGCGCATCCTGACGTGACATTACTTCCAGTTGCTGGGTTTGTTGTACCATTTCAATGCGATGCAACTCCAGCAGACAGGATTGTAAATAATTTTCGCGGTGATGACGGTCTGTAACATAAGCCAGAGCCATGCCTAAAAAACTGCTAAAAGTATAAGTGCGATTAAGCAATGTCCATGCAATCTCATCGCTAAAAAACATGCTAACCAAAGTACCCAGCGCTCCACCCAGCCACCCAGCCAGAATAGCCACATAAAAGCGCAAGCCCACAAAACCATAGACAATGACTACGGCATACATAATTGCTGCATGTAGTAGCACACTGCCTTGTTCATCATAAACAAGGTTAACAATGGTAAAAGAAATGGCAATGGCAATGGTTGAACCTATGGTGGCATACCAGTCAAACCACTGGTGCATTTTTTCAAACCAGCTAAATCCCCACGCCACAAACACAATGATGCCAACGCAGCTATATAGCTTTAGCCATAAACCCACTTGCTCGGGTGGCAGTAACTGGTAAATGCCATAACTTAAAAAAAGATAAAGCAACAGGATAATAGGCCCACGATAACGAAACTCATGGGCTGCTTCATTCTGGTATTGGAAACGGTAATCTTTTTCTAGCGTTGCAGGAAACCAGACAAAGTTTAAATCTTTGCCTAATAATTTTTGGATTTCCTTACGTTCCAGCAGGTTGGAACCTTGTAATTTCATTACCGCCGCATCCTTGTGGAAGTGCTAAACATCTCCATGTCCTTATATCAGTCCCGCCGTCGTCCTAACATTGGGAAAAAGTATTTCTATTAGTTTTATATTGTGTAAACTTAGCAGAAGTTTTATCTTTTTTGATAGTTAAGATTACAAAATGTAATAAAAGGCTTACACGTTAGTTTACAAAATAACCATGTCATTATGTACTGGAAATTATTAAGTTAAATAAAGGATGAAAATATAAATTAAAGGTTAGGGAAAAACCATGAACACCTTAAATAGTCATATGGATAGTACAGCTACCGCACCTAAAGAGTCTCAGGATAAAAAAGCATACAGCCATGCGTTGGAAATCACGCCGCATACCGAATGGTCACAGGCATTTTGGGATCAGTTGGTGCCAGCCAAAAACCGGGTCAGCCAGCATCCCCTGTTTCAGGACCTGGCGGCCGGACGATTAAGTCTGGCCTGCTTTAAACATGCACTATTAAATTTTTATCCGCTTGTGGCGCATTTTCCGTCCTATATGGCCATGAGTCTTGCCAAGGCCACTACATTTCAGCTTCCCGGCGTGACCGAAGCACGTAACTGGCTCATCCAGAATATTAAGATAGAAGAACGTCACTTGTACTGGTATCGCGACTGGGCCATGGGTTTTGGCTTAACTGTGGACGAGCTTGATCATGTTTGCCCTCCTGCGGCCATGAATGCGGTTAATCATTATTTATGGAGCATGGCATATCGCGGTACTCTGGCTGAAACCATTGCAGCCACTAATCTGGCAATTGAATGGGCGACTGGCGACTGGACCATTCAGGTCTATAAGGGTATTGAATCCTACTCGCAGCATCCTGACATCCAGATTAGTAGCAGAACTGTGGCATGGTTGCGTGCGCATGCACACTATGATGATTTGCATCCTTATGAAGCAATGGAGCTGATCAAACGCCTGTGCAATCACGATGTCATTATGCAGCAAAAAGCCTTACAGGCTGCCCAGCAGGGACTGGCTTATTATGAGCTGGCGCTCGATGACTGCTACAAGATTCAGCAGCTATCGGCGGGCTAGCTTCGATCTTTTATCTAACCTTTTAAGGTCTGCTTGATTGGAGCTTCTTACTGTATTGATTCTATAAAAAAGAGCCTGATATCAGGCT
Organism: Alkanindiges hydrocarboniclasticus; assembly: GCF_001982605.1. Classification (GTDB taxonomy): domain Bacteria; phylum Pseudomonadota; class Gammaproteobacteria; order Pseudomonadales; family Moraxellaceae; genus Alkanindiges; species Alkanindiges hydrocarboniclasticus. Next base: position 27,452 of record NZ_MLCN01000022.1, read on the forward strand.
CTTTTTGCAGGCATTATCATTGCACAGCTTATTGCGCTTCCGGGCTGTTTTGTTCAATCAGCGGCTTAAGCTCACCTTTCTGGAACATTTCCAGCACAATATCACTTCCGCCAATCAATTCGCCACCAACCCATAGCTGTGGAAAAGTTGGCCAGTTGGCAATACGTGGCAATGTGGCACGGATATCCGGGTTTTCCAGAATATTGACATACGCAAAAGGACGGCCAATCTGGCTTAACGCTTCTATGGCACGCGCCGAAAAGCCACACTGTGGAAACTGTGGTGTTCCTTTCATGTATAAAATGACAGGATGCTTGGCAATTTGCTCACGAATTAATGTTTCGGTACTGTTGTCAGCATGAGCTGGATTAGGGTTGGCTGCGTCAGTCATAAAACAAACCTCTTTAAATGTGGCGCTATTATAGCGGCGATTTGTCATAACAGCTATTGCCTTAGATTAGGCTAATAACAGCGAATTTCAATGCTGACCTTTGGTTAAAACTTGAAAAAGCGCCTCACCTCTAGCAAAAAGTTTTGTTAAGATGCTTATCTCCTGTTTTATCTCAACAAAGAGCGCTGAAAATGACCGTGCCCCCAGATTTTAATTCCGCAAATAACCAAGCTACTCAGCAAGCCAGCAGCTTAATGCCAACCTATGCACGTCAACCCATTGCTTTTGTTCGAGGTCAGGGAAGCTATTTATATACTGAAGATGGCACTGCCTACCTGGATGCCTTAACCGGGATTGCGGTATGCGGACTCGGCCATGCGCATCCGGTAGTGGCACAGGCTATTAGTGAGCAGGCTGGCCTATTGGTACACACCAGTAACCTGTTCGAGATTCCATGGCAGGAAGCCGCAGGCCAGTTACTGACAAAAGTTGCAGGCATGCAGCAGGTATTTTTTAGCAATAGTGGTGCGGAAGCCAACGAAGCCGCAATTAAGCTGGCCCGGATTAGTGGTCATAAAAAAGGGTTTGGCAGCCCAAAAATTATTGTCATGGATAAATCATTCCATGGCCGTACTCTGGCAACGTTGTCTGCTACTGGCAATGCCAAGGTACAGGCAGGTTTTGCGCCACTGGTAGAAGGCTTTTTACGCGTTCCCTTTGGTGATGTTGACGCCATCAAGCAACTGGCCAGCCAGCATGATGATATTGTGGCTATTCTGGTTGAACCCATTCAGGGTGAAGGTGGCATCAATACAGCGCCGCAGGGCTTTGAATACCTAAACCAGCTACGCGAGTTGTGTGACCAGCATGACTGGCTGCTCATGCTGGATGAAATCCAGACGGGTAACGGCCGTACCGGTAAATATTTTGCCTTCCAGCATACCCCTATTACCCCAGATGTCCTCACGACGGCCAAAGGATTGGGCAATGGTTTTCCAGTGGGTGCCTGTCTGGTACAAGGCAAGGCAGTTAACCTGTTTGCGGCTGGTAACCATGGTTCAACCTATGGGGGTACGCCATTGGCCTGCCGAACCGTCTATACCGTAATTGACTGTCTGGAAAAAGAAGGCGCTGTTGAAAACGCAGCCAAAATGGGTAATTATCTGGTTGAACAATTCCAGCAAAAACTCACTCAGTATCAGGTAACTGTACGTGGTTTTGGCTTGATGATTGGTATTGAGTTGCCAATTGCCTGTGGTGAACTGGTGGCACGTGCGCGTGATGAAAAACAACTGATTATCAATGTTACTGCCGACAAAGTCGTACGTTTGCTGCCAGCCCTGAATATTTCACAGGCCGATGCTGATGAAATTATCGCTCGACTGGTACCGCTCATTAGTGATTTTATTCAAAGCAAAACCTAAACTGGCTAATTGTTAATTTTTTAAAAAATAGTCGTATAAAAAAACCGCCTCAAATTCAGGCGGTTTTTTTTATCAGGAGAGTCAAGCATGCTATTGCTGTGTTGTCTCATCAGTTAAACGGCGCACTGAGCGACCACCCGGTAGCTGGCTAAAATACTGTGACAGTGCATCCAGACAACGATAAATCTTGGTTGGTTGCTGTTCACGCTTTAAAGTCACAGCATACAAAATATAATCCTGCATTTTCCATTGTGGCAGCACTTCTACAAGGTCACCCCGTGCCAGTTCCTTTTGCACATCCAGATATAAAATACGGCCAACCCCATGTCCGGCCAGACACAGTGATTTGGTCACAAAGACATTATTGCTATGAATACGCGCTGGCATAAACACATGTTTTTGCTCGCCTGATGCTGCATTGGTCAGGTAAATGTCCTGTGGATTTTGTACCAGATCAATGGGCAAAAGCTCAAGCTGGGCCAAGTCTTCTGGCGTTTGAACAGGTGCAAACTGCCGCAAATAACTGGGCGATGCACACAATATCTGATCTACCCGCGCCATGGGACGCGCAATTAATGATGAATCTGCCAGTGTGGGACTCATGCGAATGGCAATATCAATTCGTTCTTCAATCAGGTCGATATAGCGGTTATCTGCTTCAAAATACACTTTTAGGCTAGGATGCGCAGACAACCAGCATGATAAAGCAGGTACAACATGCATTGCGCCCAGCTCTGGCGTGGTGGCAATCCGTAAATCCCCTACCAGATCATCACGCAATTCACTAATACGGATACGCCCGCGCTCAGCAGCGGCTACCATTTCCTGACAACTGTGAAAAAATGCCTGACCCGCTTCTGTTAAGCTTAATTTACGAGTAGAACGATGTAACAGCAGCACATCCATTTCTTCTTCTAACGAACGGATCTGCTGGCTTACTGCACTGGTTGTGATGCCCAGATCCCTGGCTGCACCACTAAAAGACCCTCGCTCTACCACGCAGGCAAATACTGCCATACTTCGTAAATTATCAAGCATTGTTTGCGCTCACCTCAAAAAGGATGTTACTGATTTATTTATTTTATGGTTTTCGTTCAACTTATCATAAACCCTAACGGGCAGGCAGCAAGCTGGCTGGATTAATTGGTTTACCATTTAAACGAACCTGAAATTCTAGCATAGTTTGTGTCGTTCCACTGGAACCCATTTCGGCAATTTTCTGTCCTGCCTTTACACGGTCTGTCTCCTTCACGATTATTTTACTATTATGGGCATAGGCAGTGACATAGCCACTAATATGCCGGATTAGCACCAGATTGCCATATTCGGTTAGCCGGTCACTGGCATACACCACCTCACCCTCTGCTGCTGCCCTTACCGGATCACCAGTATTGCCCCCAATGCGGATACCCTTGATATCACGTGCCAGCTCAAACTGCTGCAAAACCGGGCCACTTGCTGGCCATTGCCAGGTCAGGCCAGATGGCAGCGTGGCTGGGGTATTAGGTAGAATGGGTGGTGGCGTAGTCACTGAAGGGACTGTACGTACCGGCGTGCTGGTCTGCGCAGTTGTCCGCACAGGCTGTGTAGGCAAACTTCTGGACTGAATGGCCACTGGCGCAGGTGTTGCAGAGGTTCTAACCTGAATTCGGGGTGCATCCTTACCACCACTGTGTAGTCGTAAGCTCTGGTTGGTATAGATGGTATAACTGGAATCAATATTATTAATGCGGGCAATTTCGCGGTAATCCAGATTATAACGTGCTGCAATCTGGCTTAAAGTGTCACCTGCCTTAACAGTATAATATTGAGGAATAACAATTAAACGGGACTGGCTTGGATTTACAACAGGCTTGGAAGCACAACCTGCCATCAGCAACACCGTAGCACTGCACATGATGACGTTACGGGTGGAAATACTGCATTTACCGGTTGCTATATCTGCCTGCTTTTGTGTAGAAAGCTGCATGGAAAGCCCTGATAAATAGCGAAACCACTTCATAAAACACCCCTGCCCTGAATAACTTTATCTCACTTGAAAATCTGTGTTTGTGCGGTTAGCCTTTTACAAACACCGCCAAAGCATAACAAGAAAAATAGTTTAGAAACGTTTTTTTCACGAACTGATAACGAAAACTCACATTATGCTTTAGAAAAAATCAATAATCGCTCAACGCTAATACTTTTGCTGCACTGCTATAAGTTTTTCTCATGAAAAATCAACAAAAAGCTTCATTAAGCTTGGCCAGATTGGCTTTATGCTAGCCCTGCTTACGATCTGGAATGATACACATGACTAAAACAAACCTGAATTTTACAAATTTTCCGTGGGTTAAAACGCTTGCTATTGCAGTACTGTGCACCACGAGCATTGCTACTGTTAATGCGGCACCAGCCAGCAGCGCAGCCAGCCAGACTGCCAGTAAAGGCGACAAGGTTGAGTTTAAAAGCTCACTACCCGTAACGCAGGAGGAAATTGCTGCTGTAGATATCCTGGGTGAAATTTGCCCCAAGCTCATTGGCAACAGCAAGAAATTTGATAACGGATATGAGCGCTTGCTGAAAGACCTGATGCCCAATATTGATCAGCCGGTCATGGCGTTAAAAGCACTGGCAGATGATGCTGAATATCAGGGTAAACTAAAGGAAGCCCGTGAAGATGCCAACAAGGCCAGCGTGCAGGATAACCGCGCCGTTTGCCAAGATATTGTGAATTATCCGGCAAATAGCAATAAAACTAAAAAATAATTTTTTTGTATTGTCTGGGCAATCATGCTTGGTTGCTCAGGCTGCATGGCTTAGAATCTCCCGCTTACTGTTTATTTTGCTAAAATGGAAATTCTAGCCATGTCTAGCCTACGCGCCTTAACTGTTGCTGCTGTATTTACTGGTTTTACAATTAATGCACATGCTGTGACAGCATTACCTCTTCCACCGACTCTCGACAATAAAGCATACGTACTCGTAGATTATGACACAGGCCAGGTTCTGGCTGGTTCTAATGAAAATGCAGAGTTGCCTCCTGCATCCATGACCAAGATGATGACCAGCTTCATTATTGAGAAGCGCCTGATGTCCGGTCAGCTTAAAGAAACCGACATGGTTCGCATGAATGAATCAGCGTGGTGTCGTGGCAGCAGTTCAGAATCCTGCATGTATGTGCCCTTAAATGGTTCAGCCAGTGTCATTGACATGTTGCGCGGTATTATTATCCAGTCTGGCAACGATGCATCCAAAGCTATGGCTGAGCATATTGCTGGCAATGAAGGCGCATTTGCCGAGATGATGAATCAGGAAGCCAAACATTTAGGCATGAACCATAGTCATTTTATGAATGCAACGGGTATGCCAATGGATGGACATTATTCATCTGCGCTGGACATGGCTATTCTGGCACGCCATATCATTAAGGATAGTTCCAAATATTATCCGATTTATTCTGAAAAAGAATTTACTTATAACGGCATTAAGCAAGGCAACCGTAATGCCTTGCTGTATACCGACCCTAGCGTCGATGGCTTAAAAACTGGTCATACCGAAGCGGCTGGCTATTGTCTGGTGGCCTCCAGCAAACGCGGTCCAATGCGCCTGATTGCAGTGGTGATGGGCACACCAAGTATGGATGAACGGGCCAGCCAGACCCGTGCTATTTTAAACTGGGGCTTTAGCAATTTTGAAAACACCACACTGCGTCCAGCGGGTCAGTCGCTGGCTACGACACCAGTATGGTTTGGCCAAACCGAGGCTGTATCGGTAGGTCTGGCAGAAAATATGGCCGTAACTCTACCACGGGGTCAGGCTGCCAATGTTAAAACCCAACTGGTTATTAATCCTGACCTGAAAGCACCGATTCAAAAAGGTCAGGTTATTGGTAAAGTGGTGGCTAATCTTGATGGTAAAATGCTAAGTGAAAAACCACTGGTGGCACTGGAAGCGGTTGAAGAATCTGGTTTCTTTGCCCGTATGATTGACCATGTGAAAATTTTCTTTAGCAAGTTTTTTGGCTAAATCGCAATTTGGCTTTTCGGCTTTGAAAATGCCCAACGCTGTTTGGGCATTTTTTATACTTGAGCCTTATGGTTGTCGTTTGTATTGGTTTAAGGGTTTGTATCTACAAAGGTATAAATTAAAGATATTAAATCAGGCTGATTATCGCTTTCCCTAACAGCTTTGATTGCCCAAAACTGGCAACTTTCGTATCATACTCACTTTATTGTCTTAGTGTGATTTCACCTATGTCCTGGATACCTCATGTGACGGTTGCCACCATTGTGCAGGATGATCAACAGCGCTTCCTGTTTGTCGAAGAACAAAGTTTGTCGGCAAGTCATTTGGTGATTAATCAGCCTGCCGGTCATGTTGAAGCCCATGAAACACTGATTGAAGCTGCTGTACGTGAAACACTGGAAGAAACCGGCTGGACTGTTGATGTAACTCATTTGCTGGGCATCTATACTTATACCCCGCCAGCTGATCCGGACTGTACTTATTATCGTTTTTGTTTTCTGGCCAAACCGCTATCACATGATGCAGCCCGTCCGCTGGACACCGGGATTGAACAGGCCCTCTGGATGACACTGGAAGCACTTGAGGAAACCGCGCGGGCGCGTAGCCCGCTGGTAATTCGCTGTGTACAGGATGCATTACAGGGCAAGCGCTATCCACTGGATATTATTTTTGAACAACCTTTATTTAATTCTTCACCCGACCTATTAAATGCCTGAACGTGAACACTGCCTACTGAATAAGTCCTGTTCAAATACAGGCTTTAAGTAAATGGGTAACAGATGGCAATGGCCAGACTCAAATTTTAGAAAGGTTTACTGATGAGTAACTATGTAATTGTGGGCATGTCAGGCGGTGTGGATTCGTCGGTATCTGCTGCATTATTGCTGGAACAGGGCTATCAGGTTGAAGGCCTGTTCATGAAAAACTGGGAAGATGACGACGGTACTGAGTACTGTACTGCCATGCGTGATCTGGCCGATGCGCAAAGTGTCTGTGACGGTCTGGGTATTCCCTTGCGTACCGCCAACTTTTCTATGGAATACTGGGATCGGGTATTTGAGCATTTTTTAAAGGAATATTCGGCGGGCCGTACACCAAATCCCGATATTCTGTGCAATAAGGAAATTAAGTTTCGGGCCTTTCTGGATCATGCCTTGACACTGGGCGCGGATTTTATTGCAACGGGTCATTATGCGCGGCGTGGCGCTGTACAAACCAATAGTCTGGGTGAGCCTTATGCACCGCTATTGCGCGGGCTGGATCAAAATAAGGACCAGAGCTATTTTCTGCATGCAGTACATGGCCGCGAGATTGCAAAAACCCTGTTTCCAGTAGGTGAACTTGAAAAACCACAGGTGCGCCAAAAAGCCATTGAACTGGGCTTGAGTACTGCCAGTAAAAAAGACTCCACCGGAATATGCTTTATTGGCGAACGCCGTTTTAAGGATTTTTTAAAGCAATACCTGCCTGCCCAGCCGGGTGAAATTATTACGGATGCTGGTGAAGTGGTTGGCAAGCATGATGGCCTGATGTACTACACCCTGGGCCAGCGGGGCGGTATTGGCATTGGTGGCCTGAAGAATCAGGCTGAAGGTGCATGGTTTGTATTGGCCAAGGACATGCAAAATAACCAGTTAATTATTGGACAAGGCCATGATCATCCGCTGATGCAAAGCAATGTGTTGTGGAGTGACAGCATTGACTGGGTTGCTGGGGTGGCCAATATTCCGGCTCAAGGTTTAATTTGTACTGCAAAAACCCGTTATCGTCAGGCGGATCAGCATTGTACAGTTTATGCCGACAATAGCCTGCAACCGGGCGGTGTACGGGTTGAGTTTCATGAGCCACAGCGTGCTGTGACGCCCGGGCAATCTGTGGTGTTTTATCAGGGTGAAACCTGTCTGGGTGGTGGCGTAATTCATCATACCAACGCAGGAGGAATGGATGCAGTAGGTATAGTAGACAAGGGTAATACGGTAAATGGGGGGTTACTTCATGGCTAAGCAGCACTTTACCCCGGAAATTCAGCAGCACCTTAATGATGCCCTGACCAATTCAGGTATTACCGAACGGCAAAACCGTTTGTTGGCACTGGTTGCCCTATTTCAGGCAGCCCAACTGACCTACTCACTGGCCACCCAAGGCAAGAATACCTTAACCGGTTTGTCGAACCAGAGCTTTTCTGCCTTACTGCAAGCCAGCCTTCAGATTCATGACCAGCAGCCAAACAGCCTGTTTAGTTTTGACCTGTATGGAAATGTTGAAAACCTGCACATTGGCCTGCGCAGTCTGGAAGGTGCCCTGATTCAGCCTTACCAGAATACCCGCTCACGTTTGCCACTGCCACGCCAGTATGGTGAAACCTTGCGCTATGCCATGGCACTCATGCAGCTTGAAAAAAAGGTGTACAAAAAACCTGCTTTTGCCCAGCGCATTACTGGAGAACAGGCCAACATAGAGCAGCGCCTGAACTTTTTTGACCATAATGTGCAGCATCCCGCAATTTTGGCCAGCCTTGCCAGTTTATATATTGATACGGCGGGCCAGCTAACTCCCCGACTGTCAGTACGTGGCAAACCGGAATACCTGAAAAACCAGCCCACTATCGATGCTATTCGGGCCTGCCTGTTTTCAGGTTTACAGGCAGCGCATTTCTGGCGGCAACTGGGCGGCAATCGCTGGCAACTGGTATTTGGCCGTAAAGCCATGCTGGAAGATTTGCGCCAGCTGGCCAAAGTTCGCTATCAGTCCTCACCGGTTTTTTACGAGCCTGAAGCCTGAGTTAGACGGCCTGATAATAGACTGACTGTTGGGTAATTCCTGTATTTAGCAGGCCTGTTGAATGCTAAATATTTAACTATGGTGGAATTAGCTGGGTTTTGACTGATGTTTTGGCATAAAATTTCCGCCAGCCTATAGCCCTGCTGTTTTACCCTTATTTTTTTGTGACACCTTTTATTTCTGGTGTTTAGTTTTTTAAAATTTTTGTTTGTCATTAGGAAGCAATCTCGCATGAACTCTTTAACCGCGCTTTCTCCACTTGATGGCCGTTACGCCAAAAAATGTGATGCACTTCGCCCGTATCTTTCCGAATTTGGCCTGATTGCAGCGCGTGTTACCGTCGAGGTTCGCTGGTTGCAATCTCTGGCCCGCCATGAAGGTATCAATGAAGTCGCACCTTTTTCTGATAGCACCAATGCTGCGCTAGATGCCATTGTGAGTGACTTTAGTGAAGATGACGCATTACGCATCAAGACAATTGAAGCCACCACCAACCACGACGTTAAAGCCGTTGAATATTTCCTCAAGGAAAAAATTGCCGGTATTGATGCTTTAAATAGTGTCGGTGAGTTTATTCACTTTGCCTGTACCTCAGAAGACATCAATAACCTGTCGCATGCCTTAATGCTAAAAAATGGCCGTGAAGTGTTGCTGGATTCTATGCGCCAGCTCTGTGATGCCATTACTGCACTGGCCCTTAAACATGCCGAACAGCCCATGCTATCGCGTACCCATGGCCAAACTGCCAGCCCGACCACACTGGGTAAGGAAATGGCTAATGTGGCCTATCGTCTGGCGCGCCAGATCAAGCAGTTTGAACAGGTAGAGTTGCTGGGCAAGATTAATGGCGCAGTAGGCAATTACAATGCCCATTTGTCTGCATATCCAGAAGTAGACTGGGCCGCGCATGCAGAAAGCTTTGTCAATTCACTGGGTCTGGACTTTAATCCGTACACCACCCAGATTGAGCCACATGATTACATGGCAGAACTATTTGATGCCTTGAAGCGCTTTAATACCATTCTGATTGATTTTAACCGTGATGTATGGGGTTATATTTCTCTGGGTTATTTCAAGCAAAAGCTGAAAGAAGGCGAAGTGGGTTCTTCAACCATGCCACACAAGGTTAACCCGATTGACTTTGAAAACTCTGAAGGCAACCTTGGTATTGCCAATGCCGTACTGGCTCACTTGGGTGAAAAATTGCCTGTATCGCGCTGGCAACGTGACCTGACTGACTCTACTGTATTGCGTAACATGGGTGTTGGTTTTGCGCAAAGCCTGATTGCTTTTGAAGCCTGCCTAAAAGGTATTGGCAAGCTGGAGCTTAATAGCGACCGCCTGCTGGCTGATCTGGATGCCTCACAGGAAGTACTGGCCGAGCCAATCCAAACTGTAATGCGCCGTTATAATGTTGAACAGCCTTACGAAAAACTGAAAAAACTCACCCGGGGACAAGCCATGACCCGCGATGTTATGGTGAGTTTTGTGCAAAGTGATGAACTGGCTGCCGTACCTGAAGCTGACCGCAATCGTCTGGCCGAGATGACCCCTGCCACCTATACAGGTAATGCTGCCGAGCAAGCCAAAAACCTGCCTCAACTTCTTGAAAAGTTGCTCAAAACCACTAACTGATTTGTTTAGGGTTTTTAGTGCTGTACTTGATGTAAGTTGCTAATATGGCAGTTGTAGGGCTAATAAAAAGGGTGAACTGCGTTTGCCCTTTTTATGTTTTACAATTTTAAAAATTACACTAGGATATTAAATTAGCTATTGAGTATGTTAACCGGATTTTATTGTTTCGGTTTATCATTACTTCTCATTTAAACTTAAGAATTTTAAAAACGGATAACCCCATATGAATAACAGAGCACAGGAAGCGTCTTAATGTCTTTTTTTAGTCCTTATCATCAATTTCCCAAAACTGGCCTGATTCACTGGTTATTGCTGGGAATTCTGCTTTTGGCCAGTATCATTGCATCCATTAATCCACTGGATCTTGATTCCTATCTGCTGCACCAGACAGGCACAATACTGGGGGCTGCCTTACTGTTATTTTTGCAATTGCAACGTAATGTCAGCATATCCGGTTTTGTTCAGGTTATTGTTTTTATACTGCTACATATTCTGGGCGCGCATTACCTGTACTCTTTTGTGCCTTATAATGAATGGATCAAAAACTGGTTTGACTTTGACCTGAACCAGCACTTTGGCTGGTCACGTAATATGTATGACCGGCTAATTCACTTTGCTTACGGATTATTGTTATTCAAAATTTGCTGCGATGTGTTTTCAGTATGGCTACCGCAGGTTAAGCCCTTTAAAATTGCTCTACTCGCTATCCAGTTTATTATGGCAACCAGCATGGTCTATGAACTGATTGAATGGTTAATTGCAATTGGCTTATCACCAGAAGCAGCTGAAAACTATAATGGTCAGCAAGGTGACATGTGGGATGCCCAAAAAGATATGGCACTGGCAACACTAGGCGCACTTTGTGCGGCGCTTATTCAACGTTTTTATTCATTGTTTAAATAGGAAGATGCAGTCACATGCAAAATTTACAGGTACTGGGTGGCATTAGTGCAGCCGAATTTTTTGCAGAATATTGGCAAAAAAAACCACTGCTGGTTAAAAATGCTTTACCGGAAGTTAAGGGCTTACTGGTACCTGATGATATTCTGGAGTTGGCTCAGGAAGAAGGCGTCACTGCACGGCTGCTTACCCAGCAGGGTGCACAAAATGAACAATGGCGGGTTAAAAACTCACCATTAACCGCCAAGGATTTTAAAAAACTACCACCATTATGGACGCTGCTGGTACAAGCTCTGGATCATTTTTCGCCAGATATTGCCCAGCTATGGCAGCATTTTGATTTTATTCCTCAATGGCGACGTGATGACATTATGGTGTCTTATGCGCCCAAAGGTGGTTCAGTTGGCCGGCATTTTGATCAATATGACGTATTTCTGGTTCAGGCTTATGGCAAGCGTCGCTGGCAACTGGGCCAATATTGCACACCGGATTGCGAATTAATTCCCAACCAGCCATTGCGCCTGCTGCCAGATATGAATGTGGATTTTGATGAAATCCTTGAACCGGGTGATTTGCTGTATGTGCCACCTACCCTGTCACACTATGGCGTAGCTGAAGACAACTGCCTAACCTTGTCGTTTGGGTTTCGCATGCCGGATCGCACGCAATTGCTGGATGATTTTACTGATCATCTGCTCAGCAAACCCGATACCCAGATTCCAGTACCCGACCTTGCCACTCGGTCTATTCAGGACGCTGGAGAAGTTAGCGCAACCGATCTGGCCATGTTGAAGCAGCAAGTGATGCAGCTACTGCAAAATACCAGTTATTTTGATGAAGCGGCGTTAAGCCTTTTGACTGAAAGCAAATATCCAGACAGCTTGCCAGAAAATGAAGCCCTCAGCACACAGGAGCTTGGCGAGCTACTACAGGAAGGCGCTATTATTCAGCGTGAACCTGCCACACGCCTATTGTATCGCTATGCCGATAATAAGCAGCTCGAATTCTGGGCGCAGGGTGAGAAACTGGAAGTTCCTGCCAAGCTTGCACCCGTGCTCAAACGCCTGACTGATGGCGAAGTTCTTGATTTGCAGTCACTAAATTTACCATCCCCTGAACTGGAAAATACGAGCACAGCAGACGACCACCAGGACCTGCTGGCCATGTTCTGTGATTTGTATGAAGACGCTATTGTACTTATTCAGATTCCGGAATAAGGTTTTAGTACAATTGAGAGCAATAAATCTGGTCCCTTATTGCTACAGTTCATACAGTCGAATTGTACAAACCAGTTGAAATAGCTATCGGGAGACCTGCAATGGATGATGCCAGTTCTACACCGCCTGATCAGATTACTGATGCTGGCGAGCATGATGAAGGAATCGAATATATTCCAGTTCATGTAAAAATTGGGACTGCTTCAGCCAGTGCAGAAAGTCGCCATACACCGGTACAGTCAGTGCCTATGGCTGACGTTCATCCAGATGGTTTTTATAATAAAATTTCTGATGAGGCCATGCCTGATAATGAAGCAGCCACTGCTAGCCAGCAGGCAAATCAGCAGGTAGCTATTTCCGGTAAGGATGTGATTCAGCAAGCGCTGGTTAAACTACTGGGGCTAGCCCGGCGGGAAGTGCTGATTATTATGCCTTATATGCATGAGCTATTTGATGACAAGCGCATTAGTCAGGGTTTGCTGGATTTTATCCGGCACTCTCCCAAACGGGATGTACTGATGTTGCTTAATAGTCTGGCCGACCAGCAGGCCAGCACGCATCAACTGGTTAAACTGGCCCAGCGTATTTCCAGCCGGGTACAGCTTAAACAGGTTAATAGTCTGCTTGAGCCGCCAGTTATGGAATCAGATTATCTGGTGGTTATAGATCGGATGCATATCCTGCGTATTGATGACATTGACACGTATTCCGCATGGTTTGATGTCAACTTTGCCAGTCGTGCACAAAAATATGCGGCCAGCCTGCTACAGCAATGGCCCAAAGCTAAAGAAATTGCCGAGTTTCGCCAGTTTAAACTGTAATGTTAAGCATTGAATTAAGTTAAACATACAGAGAAAAAAGGATATGGCTATTCATGCCCTATCCTTTTTTAGCTTTAAATAATAAGAATTAGCCAGTTAATCAAATTAATCAAAGCGCTAAAAGTTGCTATTGTCATCGGTATTAAAAATCTTGCGTAAATTACCAACTGCAAAATCCACGGCATCTTTGGCTTTGCCTACTGCGCCAGCCAGACCAAAAAATTCATGGGTAACGCCTTCATAACGTCGGGTACTCACCTGCACACCCGCATCTGCCAGCCGCTGTGCATAGGCTTCACCCTCATCACGCAATGGGTCAAGTTCGGCTGTTACCACTGTAGTGGGCGGTAAGCCAGTCAGGTCAGGTGCACGCAGTGGAGAAGCATACGCATGCTCGCCTTCGCTCATGTGATTTAGGTAATGCCCCCAGAACCATTGCATCATGGCTGCATTCAATGGCTTGGCATTGGCTTGCTCGGTATAGGATGGTGAGTTCATCTGGCTGTCTGTAACCGGATAAACCAGCAACTGTGCCACTGGCATCAAGCCGCCTTCATCCTTGGCACGCAAGCAGGATACAGTAGCCAGATTACCCCCGGCACTTTCGCCAGCAACCGCCACTCTTAGCGGATCGCCATTCAAGCTCGAAGCATTTTCCAGCACCCATTGCAGCGCTGCATAAGCATCATCAACTGCGGCAGGAAACTTGTGTTCGGGTGCCTGACGGTAGGCCACTGAAACCACGATACTGTCGGCGGCATTACATAAGCGACGGCAGGAAGGCTCATAGACATCCAGATTGGCAATCACCCAGCCCCCACCATGAAAGTATATAATCACCGGAAATGGCCCATCACCTTCTGGTGTAAACACACTGGCCAGCACTTCACCGTAATCGGTTGGGATTAAAATATGCTCAATACGCGCTACCGGTTCTGGCATGCTGGGCATTACCAGATTCTTGGAACGAATTACTGCACTTTCAGCAGCCATTTCTTCAACTGCATTTTTCAAGGTTGGATTATTGCGTGCATTTTCCGCGGATAATTTTTCCAGGGATGGCGCATTAAATCTGGAAAGTTGATCAAGTATAGCCTGCATCTGTGGATCAGTTTTCAGCATGAGTCAGGTCCGGTTTTGATAAGAATATTGATCCTAAAAGTTTTCTTAGCTGTTCATGTATGAAAAAATTAAGTGATGTGAAAGGGCTATGAAGCCCTGCTTTGGCCCAAATGTCTCGAAGGCCCAATTAAGCTGCTGAAAAAATTAAAAATTAGCTCATCAGAAAACATTCATGCTCTATAGGTATGTAAATATCCTTACCTGATTTAGCTTAACTTTACATCCTGTTGCTTTAGCAGGTCTTTAACATTGCTTTATCAATTATTAAGGACGCTAAATAAAACCAGCCCCAAGGCCTAATATTACTCAAAGCATCCGGTTAAACATTCAAAAGACTCAGCTTGTGACTTCTTCCACATGTCATGATAAAAATTACTGTCTGTTGTATCTTTAAGCAAATCACCCGGCTTTAAAAAGAAATGGATTTGCTCGTAGTTTTTGATTTCAGTGGCCGAATAGCGACGCACCAAATGATGCGCCTTGATATCACAAGGATGACGCAAGCCAGCGGCAGCAATCATTTCTGCCAGTGCATGCAAGGTATTGCGATGATAGCGGTAGACTCGCTCGCCTTTATCCGTCACCACCAGTGCTTTTTGCCGTGACTCACTCTGGGTGGCAACGCCTGTCGGACATTTATTGGTATTGCAGCTTAAAGACTGAATGCAGCCCAGTGCAAACATAAAGCCGCGCCCGGCATTGACCCAGTCGGCGCCCAATGCAAATACCCTTGCAATATCAAAGGCACTCACAATTTTGCCTGCAGCGCCCACCTTGATTTTGTCGCGCAGGTTAACGCCAACCAGCGTGTTATGCACAAACAGCAATCCTTCACGCAAGGGCGCGCCTATATGATTGGTAAATTCCAGTGGGGCCGCGCCAGTCCCACCTTCCGCTCCATCCACCACAATAAAATCTGGCACCACACCAGTTTGCAGCATGGCTTTGACAATCCCCATAAACTCCCATGGCTGGCCAATACAGAGCTTAAAGCCAACGGGCTTGCCATTGCTAAGCTCACGCAAACGCTGAATAAAGGCCATCAGTTCCAGCGGGTTAGAAAAGGTAGAATGTCCGGCTGGAGAAATACAATCTTCAGTCATGGGAATACCGCGCACTGCTGCAATTTGCGGGGTAATTTTTTGCCGTGGCAAAATGCCGCCGTGGCCCGGTTTTGCACCCTGACTGATTTTAATTTCAATCATTTTTACAGATGGCAAGGCGGCCTGTCTGGCAAATTTTTCCGGGTCAAACTGGCCAAAACTGTTACGGCAGCCAAAATAGGCACTGCCTAGCTCCCAAACCAGATCACCCTCATATTCCAGATGGTACGGGCTAATACTGCCCTCACCGGTATCATGTGAAAAATTACCCTTTTTAGCCCCTTTATTTAAGGCACGAATGGCATTGGCACTTAAGCTGCCAAAACTCATGGCCGAGATATTAAAAATTGAGGAAGAATAAGGTTGTTGGCACTGCTCATTGCCAATAACAACCCGAAAGGTATCCGGATCAGCCTGTGGTACTGGCCGAATGGAATGGCTGATAAACTCATAGTTCGTGGCGTATACGTCCAGCAAGGTACCAAACGGTTTTTCTGAGCTTAAATTTTTGGAGCGCTGGTAAATCAGGCTTCGCTGCGCCCGCGAAAAAGGTAAATAATCCTCTTCACCTTCAAACAGGTATTGCCTTAGCTCTGGCCGTAACATCTCAAAAATATAGCGAAAATGACCTATAACAGGATAGGTACGCATTAAGGTATGTTTCTTCTGAAGTACATCATATAGCCCAAGCAAGCTTAACAGGGCACAAATTAGGGTTAGGATATGCTGGCTGCTGGATGAAAAAAACAGCCCAAGGATGTCTCTGCCGTATGGCCAGGTGATCAGGCTTATCAGCGTATACAGAATAACAATGAACCAGACCAGATAGCGCATCAGGAAGGAACCAATAATTATGCTGCTGATTTGCGCCAACAGGCTTCTTCCCAGTCTGCTTCCGGATTTGCTACTCATCAATAACCTCAATTCACTGTTACAAGGGGATTGCCCTTGGAAGAAACTATGGGTTAGTTGCAGGCTGTTTTTAAATTATTGAATTGTAAGAGTAAGCAATAAAACGTTATTGACCTGCCTGTTTGCCATCTAAAATGACAGGCAAACAGGTAGGTTTTTTTAACAAGGAACAAAACAAAATATTTTAACTGATACGGCGTTTTAGGCCAGTGGTTTGCAGGATGCGGGTTGAGATTTCTTCAATCGACATCTCTGACACATTCAGGTAAGGAATGCCTTCAGAAATATAAATCCCCTGAATAGCACGCAGTTCCATCTGGCATTGCTGAAAACTGGCATAGCGGCTATTGGCCTTGCGCTCACTGCGAATAGCTACCAGACGCTCAGGTTCAATCATCAGGCCAAACAGTTTCTTCTTGTGTTCTTTGAGTACCTTGGGCAGGCGGTTATCATCAAGGTCTTCTTCGGTAATGGGATAATTGGCCACCCGGATACCAAATTGCAACGCAAGATAAATGGAGGTTGGCGTCTTGCCAGAGCGTGACACGCCAATCAAAATAAGGTCTGCCATGTCGTAATGACGGGTTTTGGCTCCATCATCGTTATCCAGTGCATAATGCACTGCATCAATACGCGACTTATAATTTTCAGAGTCTACGCTGCTATGCGCATTGCCCACCTGAGGTGAAGCCTTTACATTCAGTTCGGTTTCAATCTTGCTGATCAGGCCTTCAAATACATCCAGATTAATGGCACTGGCGGTATTAATAATATCCCGTACCAACGGGTCGACCAAAGTATCAAAGACTAAAGGAGGGGCACCGTCCCGGATTGCACATTTGTTAATCTCCTGCACCACATCCATCGCCCGCTCTTCACTATCGACATAGGGAATAATATGTATTTCAAAATCAACGGTTGGAAATTGTGCCAAAAGTGAATGACCGAGGGTTTCGGCAGTAATCGCTGTACCATCTGAAACAAAAAATACACTGCGACGCACTGCTGTTTTATCGACCATTTTAACCTCTTTAATATTTGTCTAAAGTAAACATTATCTTTATAGTAACCTGATATTTAGTAGCTGTCGCCTGTCACTATCCTGTAGGCGGTGCATTCTTGTATCATTGCTGCGATCCAGTAATGTTTTTTAAATGGAGTGTCAATTTTGGAAGCGCGCGTAATTGGTTTAGAAAAACTGGGCAAACATGACGTAGAACAAGTTGGCGGCAAAAATGCCTCACTTGGTGAAATGATCAGTCATTTGTCCAATGCGGGTGTAAGTGTGCCGGGTGGCTTTGCAACAACAGCACAGGCCTACCGTGACTTCCTTGAACAAAGTGGCTTAAATGCAAAAATTCAGGCCGAACTTGATTCCCTAAATGTTGATGACGTTCAGGCCCTCACTGAAACCGGTGCAAAAATCCGTCAGTGGGTCATTGACACTCCGCTTATTCCGGAACTTGAAAGTGAAATCCGTGAAGCCTTTGCAGCGCTTGCCGGTGATAATCCGGATATTGCAGTTGCAGTGCGCTCCTCTGCCACCGCTGAAGACTTGCCGGATGCATCATTTGCCGGCCAGCAGGAAACCTTCCTGAATATCCGTAGTATTGACAACGTGCTGGTTGCAGTCAAGGAAGTGTTTGCCTCGCTGTTTAATGACCGCGCGATTGCCTACCGTGTCCATCAGGGTTATGCACATTCCAACGTGGCACTATCCGCCGGTATCCAGCGTATGGTGCGCAGTGAAACTGGTGCGGCAGGCGTAATGTTTACCCTGGATACCGAATCCGGTTTCCGTGATGTGGTATTTATTACTGCATCGTATGGTCTGGGTGAAATGGTTGTGCAAGGCGCAGTCAATCCGGATGAATTCTATATTTCCAAGCCTTTGCTGGAAAACGGCAAACTGGCTGTGGTACGCCGCAATCTGGGCAGCAAGCACCAGAAAATGATTTATGGCGAAAGTGGTGTTACGGGCAAATCTACCGTTATTGTGGATGTTGAAAAACAGGAACGTCACCAGTTTGCCCTAAATGACCATGAGCTAACCGAACTGGCCAAGCAAGCGCTGATTATTGAAAAACACTACGGCGCGCCAATGGATATTGAGTGGGCCAAAGACGGCGATGACGGCAAGCTGTACATTGTTCAGGCACGTCCTGAAACGGTAAAAAGCCGCCAGAATGTTGGCACCATGGAGCGCTACCTGCTTAAGCAAAAAGGCAATGTTCTGTGTGAAGGCCGCTCTATTGGCCAGCGCATTGGTTCCGGTAAGGTACGTATTGTCACTTCCATCAAGGAAATGGACAAGGTTCAACCGGGAGACGTGCTGGTATCTGACATGACTGACCCGGACTGGGAACCTGTCATGAAGCGGGCTTCTGCCATTGTAACCAACCGTGGTGGCCGTACCTGTCATGCCGCTATTATTGCGCGTGAACTGGGTGTACCAGCCATTGTGGGTTGCGGCAATGCCACTGAAGTATTGACCGAAGATCAGGCCGTAACTGTTTCCTGCGCTGAAGGTGATACTGGCTATATTTATGAAGGCGCACTGGACTTTGAAATCCAGCGCAACTCCATAGAGTCCATGCCACCACTACCGTTCAAGATTATGATGAACGTAGGTAACCCTGACCGCGCCTTTGACTTTGCCCAGATTCCCAATCAGGGGATTGGTCTGGCACGTCTTGAGTTCATCATCAACCGCATGATTGGTGTGCATCCCAAGGCCCTGCTAAATATTGAAAGCCTGCCACGTGAAACCCGTGCTGCGGTAATGGCCCGTACTGCTGGCTATGCCTCACCCATTGATTTTTATGTTGAAAAACTGGTGGAAGGTATTTCAACACTGGCTGCCGCATTTGCCGACAAGCCCGTCATTGTGCGCATGTCTGACTTTAAGTCCAATGAATATGCCAACCTGATTGGCGGCAAGCTGTACGAGCCGGAAGAAGAAAATCCAATGCTGGGTTTCCGTGGTGCCAGCCGTTACGTCTCAGACAACTTCCGTGACTGCTTTGAGCTGGAATGCCGTGCGCTGAAAAAAGTACGTGATGAAATGGGCCTGACCAACGTCAAGATCATGATTCCGTTTGTGCGCACTGTGAGTGAAGCTGCCCGTGTCATTGAGCTGTTGGCTGCCAATGGCCTGCGTCGTGGCGAAAATGGTCTGGAAATTGTCATGATGTGCGAATTGCCAACCAATGCGCTATTGGCTGATAAATTCCTTGAGCATTTTGATGGCTTCTCAATTGGTTCCAACGATTTAACCCAGTTAACCTTGGGTCTGGATCGTGATTCCGGTATTGTATCGCACCTGTTTGATGAGCGTGATGAAGCCGTAAAAACATTACTGTCCATGGCCATTGCTGCCTGCAATAAAGCGGGCAAATATATTGGAATCTGTGGTCAGGGCCCATCCGACCATCCGGATCTGGCACTGTGGCTGATGGAACAGGGCATTGATTCTGTGTCGCTGAACCCCGATTCCGTGCTGGAAACATGGTTCTTTCTGGCTGAAGATCAGGCTAAAAAAGGTGCTTAAGCTACCCTGTACCCTGTCGATTCAGCATAAATCTTATATAGAGCTTAATCTGAACTGAGTAAGCGCTATAAATCCCGACAATAGACCCATGCAAATGGGTCTTTTTCATTAAAATAACGCCAAGCAATTTATTAGATTTAAGGTTTAACACAATGCAAATTTATCTGGCACGTAACAATGAACAGGCTGGCCCGTATAGTCTGGAACAGGTCAACCAGATGCTCGCAAGTGGACAAGTGGTTTTGACTGATCTGGCCTGGCATGAAGGCATGAGCGAATGGCAACCCCTGGGTAATCTGACCAATGGCCAGCTGGTTTATCAGCCCAGTGGTTCGCCTTTTCAGAGTCAGCCTGTTCCAACCCAGTCATCTCAAAGCCAGCCAGCGGCTGCAACCACTTCGGTGAACAAGCACAATAAAAATGCATGGGCTAGTCATAACCAGAGTGCACGCAGCACAGTGGCGTTTAAGCTGGCCTCTGTGAACAAGCGCGTTCTGGCCAAAATTATTGATATTCTGCTGTTGTGGCTGCCCAGTTCATTTATTTTCGGACAATTTGTTAGCCCTGAATTTGTGCGCCAGTATCAGACTATTGCTGGCCAATCAGTGATGCCAACCCCTGAGCAACAGGAACAATTGCTAAACCTACTGGGAACTTTGCCCTCCGGTCTATTTTGGGCTGTTGGTATTTATACGTTGCTTTACTTTGTGGTACAGGCTTTTTTCCTGTATAAGAGTGGGCAATCCATTGGCAAAAAAGCCTTGAAAATTAAAATTGTTGATGAGCAAAACGGCCAGATTCCTCCCCTTACCCGCAGCTTTTTGATTCGCTCTATTGTTTTTATCATCATTAATTATTTTGCCTTCTTTTTTATCATCATTGATTTTGCTTTTATTTTTTCAGAGCGTCGCCGTACCCTGCACGACCGTATGGCAAAAACGCTGGTTGTGGATGTCGATTAATTATTCTTAAAAACGGTGCTGCCAACTTTAACGGCATAGTTATTGCTTTTTAAAACATAACGAATAGGGATAAATTCTGCTGCTTTTTATGAGATAGCAAAATTTATCCCTTTTTTACCAGACTGTGTAAACCGAAAGTCTATTGCAGGCAATGCCGCCTTAAAATAAATGATGAATTTGAGCCTGTTTGATTCACCAATGACGCTGAATCGTGCATTTTTAAGCGCTAGCCACCACTTTGGTGCAGCCAGTTGGAGAAATCATGCCGTTACGCATCATCCTGATTGATGACGATACTAGTCGTGCAGCCTTTTTAACCGAAACTCTGGCCGCTGCCAGCTATACCGTGGTGGCGCAGCTGTCTGCACAGGATAATCTGGTAGAGGCGGTTGAGCAGCTGGATGCTGATATTGTGCTGGTGGACATGGATAATCCGGCACGCGACATGCTGGAAAACTGTGCTCACATGACAGCTCGTGCGCCGCGGCCTATCGTGCTGTTTACCAAACAATCTGACCCGCAAACCATTAGTAATGCAGTTCGTGCCGGAGTTACGGCTTACATTGTGGATGGTATTGATGCCCAGCGCCTAAAACCAATTCTGGACGTGGCCATTGCCCAGTTTAAGGAACATCAGAAACTGCTGGCAGATCTGGATGATACCCGCACCCGTCTGGCTGACCGCCGTGATATAGACCGGGCCAAGGCGATTTTAATGCGCCTAAAACAGTTGGATGAAAATGCAGCTTATGCCTTGTTACGCAAAAATGCCATGGCCAAGCGTATTACGCTGGGTGAGGCAGCGCGTACTGTACTGGCGGCAGCCGAGCTGCTGGATCATCAGGGGGAAAAATAATGCAACCAAGCATGCAAGCACTGGAAAAAACCCAAATTACCATTGGCTTTATGCCACTGCTGGATTCTGCCCCGATTATCTGGGCGTGGCACCGCGGCTTTTTTAAACAGTTTGGCCTGGATGTGACGCTAGCCAAGGAAGTGTCGTGGGCCAGCTTGCGCGACCGTCTGGCCTATGGGGCACTGGATGCAGCACAATGCCTTGCCCCGATGATTCTGGCGGCCAATTTAGGCGCTGATCAGGTCGGTGTGCCTTTTGTCAGCGCCCTCACCCTGTCTGAAAACTGGGCAGCGATTAGTATTTCATCGCAGCTAGCCCAGCAGCTTAACATGGACTATCAGCACAATACCCCGCGTGAAAATGCACAGGCGTTGCAACAGGTGGTTCAGCAGGGTAAAACACTGAGGCTGGCCCATGTGTTCCAGTTTTCACTGCATCATTACCTGTTACGTGAATGGTTGTCGCTGGCTGATCTGGATGAAAAATCCATTGAGTTTTATACCGTGCCGCCGTCACAAATGGTCGATCACCTGCAAACAGGCCGTATTGACGGTTTTTGTGTGGGTGAACCCTGGAATACCGCAGCCGTATCTTCAGGTATCGGACAGGTAGTGACCAATGCGCAAGCTATCTGGCCACATGGTGCCGACAAGGTATTAGGCGTGACGCAGGCTTGGGCACAGCGCAATCCCAATACGCATCGGGCGCTGGTGGCGGCACTATTAAAGGCACAATATGAACTGGCCACCCAGACCCACTATGCCGAACTGATTAAAATACTCGAACAATTAAATATACTGGAACTACCGGAAAGCTGGCTGAATGCTGCGCTGGATGGATTTAGTGCCGGTAATCCGGCGCGTTTCCTGACGGGTTTAAACGCACGGCCCAAACCAGCAGATTATGCCTGGGTCAGTTTGCAAATTATTCGCTGGCAACAATGGCAGCAGCCCATTGATCTGGCCAGCCTGTCGCAGCAATCCTGTGATATGGCCTGCTTTGATGCAGCCTATCAGTTTTTGAGCCAGCATGAAAATTTGCCGGAACAGCTAAGCCTGTCCAGCTTGCAAAAACACACCATTGATACGCGGCAGGCAGTGAATTATTTAGTGAGTAAAGGCTGGACTCATCAGGCCGCTGAAAAAATATTGAAGTGATAACATTGAAGTAACAACAAAGAAAGTATTGCCTACTTTCAACTTCACTTGTTTAATTTACTAACATTTAATCTATAAACAGAGTCAATAAATGAAATTATTAAAAACATCACTTGCTCTAATGATGATTGGTATAAGTACATGGGGACAAGCGCTAACCCCCTTAACGCCACAAAACACCAATAATCCGCCTTTGGCCACTAAACAGGTGGCTGGTTTTTATCATATTCCACTGGGTAGTTTCCAGGTTACTGCACTGTATGATGGCTATGTCAACCTGCCAACCACTATTTTTAAAGGGGAAAAACCGGCCACACTGGAAAAGCTGTTACAGTCTGGTTATGTTGACTATAAGAACGGCATTCAGACCTCAGTTAATGCATATCTGGTTAATACAGGTTCGCATCTGGTGCTTATTGATAGTGGGGCTGCCAAGTGTTTTGGCGATGCCTTAGGCTCCATTGAAGAGAATATTCAGGCTGCCGGCTATCGCCCTGACCAGATTGATACCGTATTGCTGACGCACCTACACCCTGATCATGCCTGTGGCATTAGTCCTGTCGAGGGCGAAAAAGCGTTTAAAAATGCCACCATCTATGTCAATAAACTTGAGGCTGACTTTTGGTTAAATCCAGCTAACCTGCAAAAATATCCTGAAGCAAAACAGGCTACGTTTAAGGAAGCCTTTGCAGCAACTGCTCGCGTGCTCAAGCCTTATCAGGACAGCCAGCAATATAAAACCTATCAGGCTGGTGATTTAATTATCGATGGGATTAAAATTATCCCGACCTATGGACATACAGTAGGACATACCAGCTATCTTGTAGAATCTGGGCAGCAACAGTTACTGGTGCTTGGAGATGTGGTACATAATCACAGCTTGCAGTTTCAGCGGCCCGATATTAACCTGGATTTTGACTTCGATGCCAAACAGGCCATTCAAATTCGCCAGCAACAATTCACTGAAGCTGCTAAAACAGGCCGACTGGTTGCGGGTGCACACCTGCCATTTCCGGGTATTGGCCACATTCGCCAGCTGGGCAAAAACCGCTTTGAATGGCTCCCGGTTGACTATAATCCGGTGCTAAAACCTGCCCAGCCTTAACTGTATGACACCACTTAAGGTATATGAATTAGTTTACCTTGAGCCATGTGCAGAATATCTGCCTGTAAAAACTCCAGTTCCTGTGGCTGATGGGTAACGTAAATCATGGGGATCTGGATTTCATCACGGATCCGGGCAAAAAACGGCAGGATTTGCTGTTTCAAACGTGTATCGAGTGCTGACAGCGGTTCGTCCAGTAATAGCAAACGGGGGGAATACAGCAAGGCACGACCCAGCGCTACCCGTTGCGCCTCCCCGCCCGACAACTGGGTTACCCGACGCTCAATTAAGGAACCTATTTCCAGCAGCTCAACAATTTGTGCCAATTCGAAACGGCGCTGGGCTGGCTTTAAATGCCGATAGCCATATAACAGGTTTTGTTGCACGCTTAAATGCGGAAATAACTGGCCATCCTGAAACACCAGTCCAACATGGCGCTGATAACTGGGCATGAATGTACGGGTCTGATTGTCGAAAAAAACCTGTCCGTCAAAATTAATCCGGCCCTGCTGTGGTTTTAGCAAACCGGCCAGCACTTTTAACAGTGTACTTTTTCCTGCTCCTGAGGCCCCCAGAATACCGGTAACCTGATTTTGGCTTTTGGCTTGATCTAACCGCTGATGATGAGGCAGGTTGTGTGTATCCAGCTGAATATTTAACTCAAACTCACCACGGCGATAGCTAAAATTACAACTGAGCACGTGACAGGTATCCTATTTTTTGCTGGTAACGCTGGGTAATCCAGTAGTTGGCCAATAAGGCAGCAAATGCCAGTAACATGGATAGCACCACAAGTCGCGCCGCAGCAGTTTCGCCACCGGGCTGCTGGATAAATGAATAAATAGCTAATGGCATGGTGCGGGTTTCATTGGGAATATTACCGACAAAGGTCATGGTTGCACCAAACTCTCCCAGACTGCGGCTAAAACATAAAATGCTGCCAATCAACACGCCTGAACTGGCTAACGGTAAGCTAATGGTTAAAAATACCTGCCATGGTTTTGCACCTAATGTTGCCGCAGCCTGTTCCAGCCGGTGATCCACCATTTGAAATGCCAGCTTGATGGGCTGCACCATGAGTGGAAAAGCCATAATGATTGATGCCAGCACCGCCCCTTTCCAGTTGAATGCCAGTTGAATGCCAAACCATTGCTGCAAATATTGCCCAATAAAGCCCTGTGTGCCAAACGCCACCAGCAGTAAATACCCCAGCACTACTGGTGGTAATACCATGGGCAGTTGCAGCATCGCCTCAACAATAAACTTGCCACGAAACTGGTAACGCGCCAAAACCCACGCCAGCAACAGGGCAAAAGGCAGGCTCATGAGTGTGGCAACCAGCGCAATTTTGGCAGACAGGTACAGCGCGCTCAATTCCTCAGGCGTTAGCAGGTCAAGACTTGGCATGGCTGATCACAAACATTGCAAGGGTCTTTAGACTATGGCTAACGTAGCTCATGGTTTTACCGAAAACCCGTAGTGTTTAAAGGTGGCCCGTGCTGTTGGGCTGCTTTTTAGATATTGCAGGAATTTCTGCGCATCACGACTGGATTGCCCCTGATTGGTTAACGCCACAGGGTAAACTATTGGTTGGTGCGCATTTTCTGGAAAAACCCCCACAACACTTACTTTTTTACTGATTTTGGCATCGGTGGCATACACAATGCCTGCCGCACACTCGCCTCGCTCGACAAAAGCCAAAGCACCACGTACATCATCCGTTTCTACAATACGGCCTTGCAGGCTATCCAGCCAGTTCAGTTTAATCAGGCTTTGCTTGGCATAAATTCCGGCAGGGACAGATTCTAGCTGTCCGGTACATAAATGCCCCTTAAATGCCCGAGCAAATTTAAATGAAGACTGCGCTTTGAAAGAAAATGTGCGCCCTTTTGGTGCAATTACCACAAGCTGGTTGCTCAATAGACTAACTGGTTGACTAGCAGCCACTTTGTTTTTATCCACCAGATAATTCATCCATTTTTCATCGGCAGAAAAAAACAGATCGGCAGGCGCACCAGCTTCTACCTGTTTGGCCAGCATGGATGATGCACCAAATACTGGCGTCACCGTAATTTTAGGATTGGCTTTTTCAAACTGTTTTGCAATATCCCCAAGCGCATTGGTCAGGCTGGCTGCAGCATAAATCTTGATATTTTCTGCCTGAGCCATACTGGAAAAACTACTGCTCACCATGAGAGTAGCTATAATTAACTGGTTGAACTTATTCATCATTTAGCTCGGAATATAGACTATTGTTTAAAGCTGTGTTTATGGTTTATTTGCAAACAGGACAGATTTCGTCATATCCCCAAAAACATAACGATTTTTTAAAATAGAGATATCCAACTGATTTCACAACTGTTATTTTGCAAAAAATTGATTAGGGTTTTAATAAATCATCCCATTGCTGTTGATAAACCGAGCTTTGTTGCAACAGTTCCTGCTCCATTTTCCTAAATAAATTCAATACCTGTACCCCGGTTGGGGTAAGAACTGCCCCTCCACCCTGACTACCGCCCGTTTGGGTTTCTACCAAGGATGCTGCAAAACAGCTATTCATGGTATCCACCAGTTGCCATGCGCGCCGATAGCTCATGCCCATTTGTTTGGCAGCTTGTGTAATGGAACCAGTTTGGGCAATCGCTTCCAGCAGATCAGCCTTACCCGGCCCCATGGCAATTTTGTCCTGATGCATGAGGCGCAGGCGCAGTGCAATAGGGGAAAATGCCTCAACAGCGCTTGTAGACAGCATAGAATCGGTTGGCATACTGATGTTTTGCTCCTGATTTTCCCGAATACGAATACGTACTGTTCCAGATTGATGCACCAATGTAGTGATTTATAGTCATGCATGCCATTTATAATATCTGAATAATATGATCATTCCTATTCAAGCCAATAGTAAACAATTAAATATTATTTAAATTTCAATAGCTTGAATTGTTGGCACACCCTTTGCTTAGATACTCTCAACATGATCAGCGTTGAGCATGTTAAAGAATTTTTTGCGGTCAACGACGCCCGCACTTCTGTCTGGCTATTTTCAATT
This sequence comes from Alkanindiges hydrocarboniclasticus, assembly GCF_001982605.1. GTDB lineage: Bacteria > Pseudomonadota > Gammaproteobacteria > Pseudomonadales > Moraxellaceae > Alkanindiges > Alkanindiges hydrocarboniclasticus. The sequence continues at coordinate 54,445 of NZ_MLCN01000022.1, forward strand.
TGTATTGAAAGACCATTAAGGTTTTCAGGAGTTGCTATGTCGTCCAAAGCTACCTCAATAAATTTGTTCAATTTCAAAACTCCAGCCATGCGTGCATTTCATTTAAGCTGGCTGGCCTTTTTTGTCTGCTTTTTTGCCTGGTTTGCCTGTGCACCGCTGATGCCGGTAATTAAAGGCGAGTTTGGCTTAACCAAAGACCAGATCGCCAACATCAATATTGCGGCTGTTGCCATTACCATCGTGGTGCGCATTATTGTGGGCCCGCTGTGTGATCGCTATGGCCCGCGTATCACCTACTCTACGCTTTTGATTCTGGGCAGTATTCCGGTTTTTGGTGTGGCGGCTTAGCAAAGCTATGAAAGCTTCCTGTTCTTTCGCCTGTTAATTGGTGCCATTGGTGCCAGCTTTGTGATTACCCAGTATCACACTTCAGTCATGTTTGCTCCAAATGTAGTGGGCACTGCCAACGCAGCCACTGCGGGCTGGGGTAATGCGGGCGGTGGGGCAACACAGGCGCTTATGCCGCTTATTCTGGCCGCCATTGTGATGTTTGGTGTTGAACAGGCCATGGGCTGGCGCATTGCCCTACTGGTTCCCGGTGTGCTGATGCTGATTGTTGGAATCATGTACTGGAAACTCACTCAGGACTGTCCGCAAGGCAACTATAAAGAACTGCGCGAACAAGGTGTTGAAGTGGGTAGCGGTAAAAAAAGTGGCATGGCCGTGCTGTTGACTGCAGCCAAGAACTACCGCGTGTGGATGCTGTTTATTACTTACGGGGCCTGCTTTGGTGTAGAAATCTTCATTCATACCATTGCTGCCAGCTACTACGTTGATCAGTTTGGTTTTAGCCTGAAAGAAGCCGGTATGGCCGCAGGCATCTTTGGTTTGCTGGCACTGTTTGCCCGTGCGCTGGGTGGCTATGTGTCCGACAAGATTGCAGTTAAAAAAGGGCTGGATGGCCGCACACTAATCCTGTTCATCCTGATTCTGCTGGAAGGTTTTGGCCTGCTGCTGTTTTCCAACATGCAAACGCCGATGCTTGCCATTTTGGCCATGACTTTTTTTGGCCTGTTTACCCACATGTCTTGCGGTGCAACTTATGCCCTGGTGCCTTTCATCGACCGCAACTCGCTAGGCGGTGTGGCAGGCATTATTGGTGCGGGTGGCAACGTGGGTGCGGTGGCCGCAGGGTTTTTGCTCAAAGGCATGCTGGACATGCAGTCTACCCTGCACCTGATTGGCATCTTTGTCATGGTGGCTTCGGTATGTGCCATTGCCGTGCGCTTTAGTGTTGCCCACAAACAAAAAGAACAAGCGCTGTTTGATGAAGCCATGCTGGCCAATCAGACAAACAGTGATTTTAACAAACAGCAAGTTGCTTAACTCAAGCCATACATAGAGGAAAATGACATGAAAATCGTTGTAATTGGTCATGGTATGGTGGGTCATAAACTCATTGAAAGTCTGGTTGATCAGGCTGATGTAGAACTTACCGTCATTGCTGAAGAACCCCGCCCTGCTTACGACCGGGTACACCTGACCGAGTATTTTTCCGGTAAGAGTGCCGATGACCTGCTGCTGGCGCGCCATGATTTTGCGGATGCATACGGCATTGCCCTGCACCTTAACACCAAAGCCACCAGTATTGACATTGCCAATAAAACAGTCACTACCGCAGATGGTCGCCAGATTGACTATGATAAGCTGGTACTGGCCACGGGTTCTTATCCATTTGTGCCACCATTACCGGGCAAGGATCGTGACAACTGCTTTGTGTACCGTACCATTGAAGACATGGATGCCATGCGCAATGCCAGTTTGTCGGCCAAAACCGGTGTAGTGATTGGTGGTGGCCTGCTGGGACTGGAAGCTGCCAAGGCGTTAAAAGACCTGGGGCTACAAACCCATGTGGTGGAATTTGCTCCACGCCTGATGGCTGTGCAAATTGATGATGGCGGCGGCAAGGTACTGCGCAAGAAAATCGAACAACTGGGTGTTGGCGTACACACCCAGAAAGCCACTACCGAAATTGTGGATGGCGACAATGCCTTCCACAAAATGAACTTCGCTGATGGCTCATGTTTAGAGACCGACATGATCGTGTTTTCTGCCGGGATTCGCCCGCGTGATGAGCTGGCACGTCAGGCTGGACTTGCCTTGGGTGAGCGTGGCGGTATTGTGATTAATGATTACTGCCAGACCTCTGACCACGACGTGTATGCCATTGGTGAGTGTGCGCTATGGCAAAACAAGATCTTTGGTCTGGTTGCACCAGGCTATGACATGGCACGTGTGGCGGCTGACCATATTCTGGAACAGCCCAGCAAGACGTTTGCCGGTGCCGACATGAGCACCAAACTAAAACTAATGGGTGTTGACGTTGCTTCCATTGGTGATGCACACGCCATGACACCGGATAGTTTGTCCTATCAGTTTTGTGATGAAACCAGACAGGTTTATAAAAAGCTGGTAGTCAACAAGGATAAAACCCGCCTGCTGGGTGCGGTGCTGGTGGGTGATGCGGCTGAATACGGCGACCTGCTGCAAATGATGCTCAACGGCATGGATTTGCCAGAACAGCCCGAAGCGCTGATTTTGCCTGCAACCGGTAATGCACCCAAAGCAAGTGGTGGCGCGGGCGTGGACTTGCTGCCAGATTCAGCGGTAATGTGCTCGTGTAACAATGTAACCAAGGCTGATTTATGCAGTGCGATTGGTGCGGGTAACACCACGCTGGCCAGTTTGAAAAAATGTACCAAAGCAGCCAGCTCGTGTGGCGGCTGTGCGCCTTTAGTCACTCAGGTTTTAAAATCCGAGCTGAAACGTCAGGGCGTGACCGTTAACAATCATCTTTGCGAGCACTTCCCCTATTCACGTCAGGAAATTTACCATCTGGTGCGTGTGGGCAAAATCCAAACCTTTGAAGAATTGCTGCACAAGCATGGCAGCGGTCTGGGCTGTGACATTTGCAAGCCAACCGCCTCCAATATTCTGGCCTCTTGCTGGAATGATTTTATCCTCAAGCCGCAGCATGCTGGCCTGCAAGACAGTAATGACTACTTTATGGGCAACATCCAGAAAGATGGCAGTTACTCTATTGTACCGCGCATTGCTGGTGGCGAGATTACCCCTGAAGGCCTGATTGTGATTGGCCAGATTGCCAAGGATTATGGCCTGTATACCAAAATCACCGGTGGCCAGCGCATTGACCTGTTTGGTGCCCAAGTGCATCAATTGCCTGAAATCTGGGAAAGACTGATTGATGCTGGCTTTGAATCCGGCCATGCCTATGGCAAGTCGCTACGTACCGTGAAGTCCTGTGTGGGCAGTACTTGGTGCCGTTATGGTGTGGGTGATTCGGTCAAGCTGGCAATTGACCTAGAAAACCGCTACAAGGGCCTGCGCTCTCCACACAAACTGAAAATGGCAGTATCCGGCTGTACCCGTGAATGTGCCGAAGCGCAAGGCAAGGATGTGGGCGTGATTGCCACTGAAAATGGCTGGAACCTGTACGTGTGTGGTAATGGCGGCATGAAACCACGCCATGCCGAACTGCTGGCTGGCGACCTCAGTACCGAAGATCTGATCAAATATATTGACCGCTTCTTTATGTTCTATATCCGCACTGCCGATCGCCTGCAACGTACCAGCGTCTGGCGCGACAATCTGGAAGGTGGCCTTGATTACCTAAAAGACGTGATTATTCATGATTCCTTAAATCTGGGTGCCGAGCTTGAAGCGGAAATGGCCATCATTATTGCCACTTATGAAGATGAATGGAAAAACGCCGTAACCAATCCGGAAGTTCGCCAGCGTTTCCGTACTTTTGTAAATAGTGCAAAAGCGGATGAGCATATTGAATTTGTTGCTGAGCGCGGACAGATTCGCCCGATTAACAACGACGAGCGTAATGCACGTAAGCGCATTCCTGTGGTTGCAGAAGTTTAACAGTTTAATAAACCTCGCCTAACTTCCTGAAAAAGCAGTAAGGGAGATTTTCTTCCTTTATTAAGGCAAGGTTAGGTGAGGTTAAACAAGAGATACTAAAATGAATCAAATGGTTAACACATGGATTGAGGTTTGCGCCTTAACAGAAATTGCCCCGGATACTGGTGCCTGTGCCCTGATCAATGGCCAGCAGGTTGCGGTTTTCCGCATGCGTGAAGATAACCGGATTTATGCCATTGGCAACCATGACCCAGCAAGCGGTGCCAATGTGTTGTCTCGTGGCATTGTAGGCGACTTGCAGGGCGAGCGTGTGGTGGCCTCACCCATTTACAAGCAGCATTATAGTCTGGCCACTGGCCGCTGTATTGAAGATGCACAATATCAGGTGCCGGCCTATCCGGTTCAGGTGGTGGATGGCACTATCTTTGTGGGCAGTGTGCCGCAAAAAACCTACATCACCACACCACAGGCACGTGAAGAAAAAATGCGGCTGGTGATGGTGGGCAATGGTCTGGCTGGCATGCGCATGCTGGAAGAACTGCTGGAAATTGCTCCCGACCTGTATGAGATTGAAGTTTTTGGTGCCGAGCCACATGGCAACTACAACCGCATCATGCTATCGCCTGTATTGTCTGGTGAAAAAAAACTCGATGACATCATGCTGCATCCGCATAGCTGGTATGCCGAGCGCGGGATTACTTTTAATGCCGGTGATGAAGTGGTGAAAATTGACCGCAAGCGCCGTTTAGTGGTTGGCAAATCCGGTTATACCACTTCGTATGACCGGCTGGTCATTGCCACTGGTTCCTCGCCTGTGGTGCTACCACTGCCCGGCCGTGAGCTGGATGGGGTTACCACATTCCGTGACATTTATGACATCAACAAAATGATTGATGCTTCAGAAAATTACCAGCATGCCGTGGTCATTGGCGGTGGTCTGCTCGGTCTTGAAGCCGCGCATGGCTTAAACAAGCGCGGCATGAAAGTGACTGTCATTCACCTGATGGATCGCTTGATGGAACGCCAGCTGGATCATGTGGCCGCTGACATGCTGAAAACCACACTGGAACAACGTGGCATGCGCATTGAACTCAGTGCGCAAACTGACAAAATTCTGGGCAACGAACGCGTTACTGGCATTTTGCTGAAAGATGGCCGTGAAATTCCGGCTGATCTGGTGGTGATGGCAGTTGGCATTCGTCCCAATATCGAACTGGCCAAATCTGCTGGTCTGCACTGTGAACGTGGCGTGGTGGTGAATGACATCATGCAAACCTTTGACCCGCGTGTGTATGCTGTGGGTGAGTGTGTGCAGCATCGCGGTATTGCTTATGGTCTGGTTGAACCGCTGTGGGGACAGGCATTTGTCTGTGCTACCCAGTTGGCCGAACGCGGCAGTATTCAGTATCGTGGCACGCAGCTTGCTACCCAATTAAAGGTAAGCGGTGTTGAAGTGTTTTCTGCCGGCAATCTGGAAAGCGATGAAAGCTGTGAAGACCTGGTAATTCGTGATCCCAAGCGTGGCATTTATAAGCGCCTGATTCTAAATAATAATCATGTGCAGGGTGCGGTGCTGTATGGCGATGCGCGTGATGGTTCATGGTATGCCGAACTCATTAGTGAACAAACCGACATCAGCTCTATCCGAAACCGCCTGTTGTTTGGCCGCGACTTTGCCATGAAACAGGCCAGTTGAAACCGTTATCCAGTTAAGCAATAGATAATGAAAGACAGGGATGTAGTTATTGGTATTAATGTAGCCATGGATGGCGAGTTTGCCACTAACAAAGAGTTTTGGTTACTTTTGCTCTCAAAAGTAACGCTTGGCGCAGTGTCATCGCGTCTAAATTGTTTTGCTGCCAAGACAACTCAACTGAGAGAGTTAAGGAATATCCATGAATAGCATCGTATCCAAACCAATTACAGTATATCAAACATTGGATACTGCTCAAAGCACGCATACCACCTGCCCGTATTGCGGTGTTGGCTGCGGCGTGGAAGTCAGAAAAACCAAAAATAGCCTGACCCACGACCATCAGGTCAATGGCATTGACACCCATCCAGCCAATCAGGGACGTTTGTGTGTCAAAGGCAGCAGTCTGGCTGAAACCATTGGCACACAAAGCCGTTTGCTGTTTCCACAGTGTCAGGCCAATGGACAAACTGAGCAGGTATTATGGTCGCAAGCACTGGATAAAATTGCCAACACCTTTAAAGCCACCATTGAGCAGCATGGTGCAGATAGCGTGGCCTTTTACGTATCGGGCCAGTTGCTAACTGAAGACTATTATGTGGCCAACAAGTTTGTAAAAGGCTTTCTGGGCACCGCCAATATTGATACCAACTCGCGTCTGTGCATGTCCTCAGCCGTTGCTGGCCACAAGCGGGCTTTTGGTGAAGATATTGTGCCCGGCTGCTACGAGGACTTTGAACTGGCCGACCTGATCGTGCTGGTTGGTTCCAACACGGCATGGTGTCATCCGGTGCTATTCCAGCGCATCACCAAAGCCAAAGAAAGCAACCCGAATTTATGCGTGGTGGTCATTGACCCGCGCCATACTGCCACCTGCGATATTGCGGATATTCACTTGCCGCTTCTTTCCGGTACCGACGTTGCCCTATTTAATGGATTATTGCACTGGCTTCATCAACATGAAGCACAGGATCACCAGTTTGTAACTGCACATACACAAGGCCTGTCCGACGCTCTTAAGCAAGCTGGCGAGCATCGCGATACCAAAGCGCTGGCAGAGCTTTGTGGTGTGCAATTACAAAGCCTTGAGGCTTTTTTTGACAAATTTGCTAAAACTGAAAAAGTCATTACCCTGTTTTCCATGGGGGTTAACCAATCCAGTCAGGGTACTGACAAAGTCAACAGTATTATCAACTGTCACCTTTATACCGGACGCATTGGCAAACCCGGCATGGGGCCTTTTTCCATGACTGGCCAGCCCAATGCCATGGGCGGCCGTGAAGTGGGCGGTTTGGCCAACATGCTGGCAGCCCATATGGAACTTAGTAACCCTGTCCAGCGTGACCGGGTGCAGCGTTTCTGGCAAAGTCCCCTAATTGCCTCTGAAAATGGCCTTAAAGCCGTTGAGCTGTTTGAAGCCGTTGAAGCAGGCCGCATTAAAGCCATCTGGATTATGGCCACTAATCCGGTGGTCAGCCTGCCCAATGCTGACCAGGTAAAGCGTGCCCTGTCCAACTGTGATTTTGTGGTGGTGTCCGATATTACCGCCAAAACTGACACCACGGCGTATGCAGATGTGCTATTACCCGCACTGGGTTGGGGCGAAAAAGATGGCACTGTCACCAATTCAGAGCGCTGCATTTCACGCCAGCGCGCATTTTTAAATTCTCCCGGCGAAGCCATGCCCGACTGGTGGGCCATTAGTCAGGTTGCCAAACGTATGGGATTTGGGGCCGCATTTGATTATCATCATCCCTCAGAAATTTTTGATGAACATGCCCGGCTTTCAGCATTTGAAAATGCCAGTAGTGAGAATAGTGTGTCTGCACCCGAAGCAGCCTCATATGACTGGCGCTACTTTAATCTCAAGGGCTTATGTGGCTTAAGCAAGCCCGCTTATGATGCCCTGCCACCGTTACAATGGCCCGTATTGACGCCTTATCAGGGCACTAGCCGGGTATTGACCAACAATCGTTTTTCCCATCCGGATGGCAAGGCGCGCTTTATTAGCGTTAAATATGAACCACCGCGCAATAAGGCCAGCCGTGATTACCCGCTGGCACTCAATTCCGGGCGTATCCGTGACCAGTGGCATACCATGACGCGCACGGGTCTGGCACCAACGCTGGGCTCACATATTCCAGAACCTTTTATTGACATGCACCCCAACGATGCCCTGCTGTTTGGCATCAAGCAAAATGAACTGGCACGCCTGCACTCGCAATGGGGAACACTGGTGGCACGGGTGCAATGCTCTGGCAATATGCGACGTGGGCAGGTGTTTGTGCCTATTCACTGGACGGCGCAAACAGCCTCGGATGCGCGAGTCGGTGCACTGGTTAATCCGGTAGTTGATCCTGTGTCTGGTGAACCGGAATTCAAGCATACACCAGTCCGCATTGAGCCGTTTTATGTGCAATGGCAAGGTGTGGCTTATAGCCGTTATGCGCTGAATCTGGAACAGGCCGCATGGTGGACACAGATTCAAACACAGGCCGCATCGCGTTATGAACTGGCTGGCCGGCAAAAAATCAATATGGTATCCGAACATGGCAAAGCACTACTGCTGAGCCATCCCGCACTGGCTGAGATGCTGGACAACAATCAGGCCGACTGGCTGGAATATAGCGATCACAGCAGTGGCATTTATCATGCAGCCATTATGGTAGACAGCCAGATTCAGGCCTGCATTTACATTGCACCGCGTGAGCTGTTGCCTAACCGCGAATGGATTGCCAGCCTGTTTGTCAAATCACGCCTCAGCAGCCGTGACCGCATGGCAATTCTGGCCGGTGCACCGTTAGGCAGTGCCAATGATGCCGGGCCGCTGGTTTGCTCCTGCTTTAAAGTGGGCAAAAACACCATTTTAAATGCGATACGGGAAAAGGGCCTAACCACGCCCAAAGAAGTAACCGCCTGTGTTAAAGCGGGCGGTAATTGTGGCTCCTGTGTGCCTGAGATTCGCACCCTGATTGCCACCTGTCTGGTAGAATCCTGAGTGATAATTTAGCAATATATGGTCAATTCATCCATGGCACCTACATGGTAAATCAGTACATTACAGGCAGCAAAAGTGACACTACACATTGTTGGTGATGGATTTATTAAACCCGACTTTAAAGTTAGTATTGTCATACTGGCTGGTGGTCGTGCCACACGGATGAACGGACAGGATAAAGGCTTGGTACTATTAAAGGATCAGCCGCTGGCAATGCATCTTTACCGGCAAATTGAGTCCTTAAGTGATGATATTTTAATCAATGCCAACCGTAATCATGCGATCTACCAGCAATTGCTGCCAGCTTGCCAAATCATTAGTGACCAATGGCCGGACTTTAAAGGCCCGCTGGCTGGTATACACAGTGCGTTACTGCATGCCAAACATGACTATGTGCTGATCATACCCTGTGATTTACTGATATTGCCCAAAGACTGCATTAGCCAGTTGTGGCAAGCCATGCAGAAACAACATAGCAAAGTTGCTTACGCCAGCTTTAACCGGCAGGCACTCTATCCCCTTTGCCTGCTCCATTGCAGTTTGCGTGATAGTCTGGAACAGGTACTTGCCAGTGGTCGCCATGCGGTGCGGCACTGGCTGTTTGAGCAACAGGCAGCAGTGGCCGAATTTGCAGTTGATAACATTTTGCCGCTGAATTTAAACACGCCAGATGATGTGGCACTGGCCGAGCAGTGCTATGCTAGCGAAATATCTAATTTTTCAAACCATTTTGATTCAGGAGTAAAACAATGACTGCTTTAGTCACCACTGTTCACCCTGAATCCTTAAAAGAACTTTTACCCCATAACTCAGCGTCATCACTTGTAGACCAGTTTGGTCGGCATAAGCACAAGCTACGTATTTCCCTCACCGATCGTTGCAATTTTCGCTGTAGCTATTGCATGCCGGATCAGCCCGAATGGCTGGCTAAAAAAGACATCCTAAATTTTGAAGAACTATTAAAATTTGCCACTGTGATGGTGAGTATGGGTATTCGTCATATTCGTTTGACTGGCGGCGAACCCTTGATGCGTCAGGGCGTTGTCCATTTCATCCAGAGCCTGAGTGCTTTGAAAAAAAGCGGCCTGCAACGCATTTCTATGACAACCAATGCCTATTATCTCAAAAAATATGCACATGACCTTAAGCTGGCTGGACTTGATGACCTCAATATCAGTATGGACAGTATCAATCCGGCGACTTTCCTAAAAATGACTCAGCGGCCACTTAAACCGGTGCTGGATGGCATTCAAGCCGCTGTTGACGCAAGCATTCCGGTTAAGCTCAACTGCGTGATTGTGGCAGGCCAAAACGAGCATGAAATTGTAGAGCTTACGCAATGGGCGTATCAAAAAAACCTTCCCCTGCGCTTTATTGAATATATGCCACTGGATGCACCCACTCACTGGCAGGCTAGCAAGGTCATTACTGAAGACCAGATTATTGCCACACTTGCCTCGCATTTTCATATTGAAAAGCAGCATCGCCTCAATGATCCGGCCACAATTTATCAGCTTAGTCCTGTTTCCGATCATCCATTAAATTCTGTAAATCGCCCATTTGAACTGGGCATTATTTCTACCATCAGCAAGCCGTTTTGCCAGACCTGCGACCGCTTACGTATTACCGCTACTGGTGAGCTATTTACCTGCCTGTTTGCCAATAGCGGCACAGTCATTCGGCCACTGCTGCAACAGGATAATACGCCCCTACTGCAACAGATGATCCTACAAGCGGTGTGGCATAAAAAAGCCGGGTTTATCGCGCAACAGCAGGCACCTGTACGAAAAATCAGCATGCACGCGATGGGTGGTTAGCTTTGTGATTAATTCAAAAGATCATCCAGTTGAATGGGCTTTATTGATCTACAAACTGGAAGATGCCAAAGAGCATTTAAAAAACTTAATTAAGCAACTTACTGCTAAAACCGGTATGGATGAGATAGCGTTTAAAACTCAGCTTTTTCATGTTTATGAACACTTAAATCGTGCATGGCATAGCAGAAATACCATTGGTGGAATTTCTAGCACTCAATGGCATGCTAATAGTCAACTTCCAGTCAGCCTTAAATTTTTTGAAGATTAAAAAGCAGGTAAATACTTTATGTCCCAAATTATTTTTGAATTTTATGGTCGTCTTGGCAAACTGGCCAATGAATCAGAACTAAGCCTGCCCATTGAAACGCCCATTGTACTGGAGCAGGCGCTTCAGCAACTGGCTGAGCTTAAGCCGGACTTAAGCGAAAACCTTGAGCGTTGTGCCTGTGCCATTGGTGATGAACTGGTATCCCGCTCCATGTTAGTTGAAGCCAATACTCGGGTGGCATTATTACCCCCTGTTGCTGGAGGTTAAAGCATGAATAACCTCGCACATACGCCAACAGTAAATGAAAGACTTGAACGCATTCAGGATCATGATATTGACCTGAACAATCTGCTGGCAATGCAATATTTTCCTGAATGTGGTGGGTTAGCCCTGTTTGCCGGAACGGTACGCAACCATCAACATGGTAAAGATGTACAAAGCCTCAAATACACGGCTTACAAACCACTGGCCGAAAAAATGATCCGCCAGATCGAGCAGGAAATTGAACAAAAACATGGTGTGTCCTATGTACGCGTGGTGCATCGCATCGGACATTTAAATATTGGCGAAGTAGCTATTTATGCCGTGGCCCGTAGCGACCATCGCCGTGAAGCGTTTGCAGCCTGCGAAGAAGCGGTTGAGCGCGTTAAGCATGAAGTGCCAGTATGGAAAGAAGAATTTTATACCGATGGCAGCAGTGTGTTTGTTGAGGGCTGCTGCATTCGCACTGACTTTGCTGCGGTCTCCGGGAAACAGTCTGGGCAGCAGGCTATACAGGCTAATACTCAACAAGCGATTCAGCAAACATCTGAGCAACCGCCAGCTCAGTTGCATAGCCACTCGTCAGAGTGTCAGCACGAGCACCACCATCAGGGCCACTCACATTAATAACGATAAACGCCTTAACTCAAACCAGCAGTAACCATAACCTAAATGCAGCTTCAGGCACGTTATGATAAAACCGGTTCTATTCAACAGTGAGGCTTAACAGGTATGACCGCGCATACTTCTGCTGATAACACGCTAAGTTCACAGACCAAAGTTTATATCATTCACGGTTATGGTGCCGGGCCGCAATCACACTGGTTTCCATGGCTGAAACAGCAAATGGAATCACGAGGGATGAGCGTTTTTGTGCCTGCCTTGCCTGATCCTGAACACCCTATTAAAGAACAGTGGGATGAATGCTTAAAGCAGACTATTGGTGTGCCGGATGAATACAGCTACTTTGTAGCGCACAGTTTAGGCTGTATTGCCCTACTGGATTATTTTCGCCAGCTTGAGCCGCGTCCGGCAATTGGCGGTATGATTCTGGTGTCGGGTTTTTCTACGCCTATCTCAGGGTACTCCCTGATTAATCCGTTTGTAGGCAATGCGTTCCATCCAGAGCATTTCATTGCCATGACAAGCCAGCGCGTGGTTATTGCAGCCAAGGATGATCCCATTGTCCCCTTCGGGCAAACTGAACAACTGGCCCATGATCTTGAAGCCCGCTTTATTGCGGTTGAGCATGGGGGGCATTTCCTCGATACTGAAGGGTTTACCCAGTTACCCTTAGTGCATGAACACCTTATTGCCATGATGAATCATTAACATACCTTATGCTGGGTATATGCAGGGCTTAAGGATAGTATTTTGCTAATACATTCAACATGTTTACTTAATTCGTCATTGAACTGACTATTTTAATTTTTGCAAAACCTGAGAACCCACAATGAAAAACGTTGGCATGAAACCCGACAGTTACCGCAAAGCCACCGCTACTGCCGAGCTTTTAGCCCCTGCCCATTGCATTGACCTGCTGCGTACCGGTCAAACCGAAAAAGGTGATGCCCTCAAAACGGCCCGCATTGCTGGCATTCTGGCCGCCAAGCGTACCGATGAGCTCATTCCGTTGTGCCATCCATTGCCTATTTATCGTGCCGATGTGGACTTTGAACTGCTCGAAGACCGGGTAATTGCCAGTGCCGAGGTAGAAACCATAGGCCCAACCGGGGTAGAAATGGAAGCACTAACTGCGGCCAGTCTTGCAGTACTTACCATTTATGACATGCTTAAACCACACTGCGAACCGCATGAGCTGATTATTCGTGAATGCAAGCTGCAAGAGAAAAAAGGGGGCAAGTCGCATTATAGGCGTGAGTTACGTCAGGCCGTTTCAGCCGCAGTCATTGTCCTGTCCGATACAGTTGCCGCAGGCCGCAAACCGGATACCGCTGGTAAAGCCGTCGTAAACACACTGGAACAGGCCGGTTTTAGCCCGATTCATTATCAGGTTTTGCCCGATGAATCTGATCAGCTACACGATCTAGTTGTTAAGCTGGTGGCGGAGTATGCGTGTGTCATTACTGTCGGTGGCACAGGCATTGGCAAACGTGACATTACTGTAGATACCCTTAAGCCACTCATTGAGCGTGAACTGCCAGGCCTGATGGAAGCAGCACGCGCTTTTGGTCAGCAGCGTACGCCCTATGCTGCGATGTCGCGTGGAGTTGCCGGATTTATAGACCGTTCACTTTTAATTACCTTGCCGGGCAGTCGTGGCGGTGCAACCGAATCCATGGCCGCAATTTTGCCCGCACTGGTGCATATATTTGATGTCTGCCGCGACTTGCCACATCCCGGGGGCTATGAATGAGTGACTCCCATCCATTAGACACTTTAGTGCCCGCCACCGTTTCCAGCCCTGCCTGCAACCATGAGGGCCTGATTAGCCTCGATGAAGCACTCGCCAGCTACAGTACCGTAGTGCCACTGCCCGTGATTAGCCTGCCACTCATTAAGGCACATCAGCATATACTGGCTGAAGATGTATTATCTCCTGTAGAACTACCCCTGTTCACGCAAAGTGCCGTTGATGGCTATGCCATTCAATCTACCGATAGCCAGCTAGCCGATGCAACCTTAAGGCTTGCTGGAGAAATTCGGGCTGGTATTGAACAGCAACTGGTCCTTGAGCCGGGTCAGGCTATCCGGATATTTACTGGTGGCAAAATTCCAGCCGGTGCTGATGCTGTTGCCCGTCAGGAAATTGTCAGACGCGGGCAGGATACAGTTCAACTTATGCAGCGTGTGAGTGCCGGCACTGATATTCGCTATCAGGGTGAAGAACTTGCCAAGGGCACTAAACTGGCAAATCAGGGACAGTATCTCAACAGTGGCGTGATTGCTGCATTAAGTATGGCAGGCATGCAACAGGTTAAAGTCCACCGCCAGTCTAAAATTGCCGTACTCATTACCGGCGATGAAGTCAAAAACAGTAAAACGGGTTCACAATTCAGTGGTTCACCAGATATAAATGAAACTGCGTTCCCTAATGGACAACTGGATCATGACGCTCAGGTATTTGATGCCAATGGCCCATTAATCGCAAGCTGGCTAAAACAACAGGGTTATCATTCATTTGAGCTAAAATATGTCAGTGATGACCAAAGTGAATTACAGCAAGCCCTGCATCAGGCCCTGAACCATTTTGATCTGGTGGTTACCACAGGTGGCGTTTCGGTAGGCGATTATGACCTGATCCGTCCGGTTTCCATGCAACTGGGTGCGCACCAAATCTTCTGGCAAGTGGCACAAAAGCCCGGCAAGCCGCTTTATTTTGCCAGCTTTCAAAACCTGCAATCAGGGCATCAAAGCTACTTACTTGGTTTGCCCGGTAATCCGGCAGCAGTAGTCATTGGCCTGCAACTGCATCTGCAAACCCTGCTTTTTTATTTGCAAGGCAAAGACAAACCGCAACCACAATGGCACACCGGGTTATTTAATGGCCATTTAAAGCCGGATAGCCGTGAGCGCTTGTTGCGTATGCAAATGAATATAGACAATCTGGGGCAGGTGGTTTTATCACCATTGCCTAAACAACAGTCACATATGCTTAGTAATCTGGCAAATGCCAATGTACTGGTGCGTATTCCAGCCAATCAGCACTTTGAGAAGCAGACCTTTTTAAGCTTTATAGCCATAAACTAAATATTGAAATATTATGCAATCCTTTTGTCATTACAATAGCATTGCATAATGCAAATTTATTTCAATTAAATATTTTAATTCATTGTCTTTAAATTTTTCTAAAATAAATTTTTAAAATAGTTTAAAACTTAAATCAAACTTAAATTTCCATAAAACTGCCGGGTTTAAATTAAAAAATAAGGGCTTAGCGGACATGTTCTTTTCAATTCCCTATAATTTATAGGGATTTACAACATCGTACTAAATTACAGGTACTTAAAATTCATCATTAAGCATGCAAGGTCATTAATTGTTATAGCTTCGTGTCATTAGTTAGGGCTATAATGCGCCGCAAAGTAGCAGTGCTGTGCCTTTTGGTGCAACGCATGTCAGTTTGATTTTTACCTGTTTTTTGACCTGTACAATGGCAAGCTGGATTCACGCAAGCACTCTAATAGCAAACCCATTTTTCGCTGTAATGGGACTCTTAACCGAGGTTGTAAAATGAGACAAACCTTTTTAGCCGTATTGTCTTTATGCGCTATGGCGGTCTTACTGACCGGCTGTGGCGGAGACATCGTCATCTTTAACTCAAAGGGACAAATCGGAATTGAGCAGCGCGACCTAATCATCATTTCTTTTGTTTTGATGCTTCTGGTTGTGATTCCTGCCATTTTCATGACTTTTTATTTTGGCTGGAAATATCGCCAGGGTAATGGTTCTGCTGAGTATTTACCGCAATGGGCACACTCGACCAAAATTGAAATTGTGGTCTGGGGTGTACCTATTTTAATTATTTGTGCGCTTGCCTATTTAGCAGGTACCACATCATACAGTCTTGATCCGTACAGACCAATCAGTGCTGAAAAAATTGCCCAGTCGGTTGAAAACAACCCTGATCAGGCAGTGGCAAATCAGGCCAAAAAAGAGCCTGTTACCATTCAGGTGGTTGCTGAGCAATGGAAATGGGTATTTATTTATCCAGAGCAGAACATTGCAACGGTCAATGAGATTGTTTTACCGGTAAATACCCCCATTAATTTCCGTATAACCTCCAATTCTGTTATGAACTCGTTCTTTATCCCTCAACTGGGTGGACAGGTTTATGCCATGGCAGGTATGCAGACCCAGCTTCACCTGATTGCTGACGAACTGAGTGATCGTGACGGGAAGCCTGGTATCGGCCCGGATGATGGTTACCGTGGTATTTCAGCCAACTATAGTGGCTACGGTTTCTCCAATATGCGCTTTAGAGCTCATTCTGTAACTGATGCAGAGTTTGATGCCTGGGTTAATCAGGTTAAGACTTCACCTCAAGCACTGGATATGGCCAAGCTTCGTGCTTTAAGAGACGACCCAAAAAATCGTCCTCACCACCCACATCCGGTGACATACTTCTCTTCTGTAGAGCCTAACCTATTCAAAGTCGTTATTGATCAGTATATGGCCGCACAGCACAATCATACAGCATCTCAAGCAAGCCATGCGAATGGCCATGCTGCTGGTGAAGGCAGTCATACTGCTGTTGTAGAGGAATAAAATATGTTGTTAGGAAGGTTAAATATAGAGGCAATACCTTACGATCCAATCGTGCAGGTTACTATTGCCGGTATGATACTTGGCGGGCTATTGCTGCTCGCGGCCATTACCTACTTTAAAAAGTGGAAGTATCTGTGGACTGAATGGTTTACCACAGTAGACCATAAAAAGATCGGTATCATGTACGTCATCGTATCCATGGTGATGTTACTGCGCGGTTTCTCCGATGCGATCATGATGCGCTTACAGCAGGTACTCGCCACCAACGGTTCCGAAGGCTATCTGCATCCAGAACATTACGACCAGATTTTTACTGCCCACGGCGTGATCATGATTTTCTTCGTGGCCATGGGTCTGGTAGTTGGCCTGATGAACATCGTGGTGCCTTTGCAGATTGGCGCACGTGACGTTGCATTCCCGCTCTTGAACTCAGTCAGCTTCTGGCTGTTTGCCGTGAGTGCTGGTCTGGTGATGATGTCACTGGTACTGGGTGAATTTGCGGCAACTGGCTGGCTGGCCTATCCGCCACTTTCCGGCATTGAGTATAGTCCGGGTGTCGGGGTAGATTACTATATCTGGTCATTGCAGATTTCAGGTCTGGGTACCTTGCTGACCGGTGTGAACTTCTTCGTTACCATCATTAAAATGCGTGCACCTGGCATGACTTTAATGAAAATGCCGATTTTCACCTGGACTGCACTGATTACTGTAATTCTGATTATTGCCGTGTTCCCGATTTTAACCGGTACGCTGGCGATGCTGACTGCTGACCGCCTGTTTGGTATGCACTTCTTTACCAATGAGGCTGGCGGTAGCCCAATGCTGTATGTCAACCTGATCTGGACCTGGGGCCATCCTGAAGTATACATTCTGGTATTGCCTGCGTTTGGTGCCTTCTCAGAAATCGTTGCAACATTCAGCCGCAAATACCTGTTTGGCTATGCAACCATGGTCTACGCAACTGTAGCCATTGGCTTGTTATCCTATGTTGTCTGGGTTCACCACTTCTTTACCATGGGTGCCGGTGCAAACGTTAACGCGTTCTTCGGTATCATGACCATGGTGATTGCAATTCCAACTGGCGTGAAAATTTTCAGCTGGTTGTTCACCATGTACAAAGGCCGTATTCGTTTTACCACGCCAATGCTGTGGACCATGGGCTTTCTGGTGACCTTCTCTATTGGTGGTATGACTGGTGTTCTGCTTGCAATTCCACCAGCAGACTTTGTGGTTCACAACTCCCTGTTCCTGATTGCTCACTTCCATAACGTTATTATTGGTGGTGTGGTATTCGGTATGTTTGCTGGCCTGACCTACTGGTTCCCAAAAATGTTTGGTTTTACACTAAACGAATACTGGGGCCGTCTGTCATTCTGGTTCTGGGTAATTGGTTTCTATCTGGCCTTTATGCCATTGTACGTACTGGGCTTCATGGGCATGACCCGTCGCCTGAATACTTATGACAATCCAGACTGGGAACCGTACCTGTACGTGGCTTTCGTTGGTGCAGTCTTCATTCTGATTGGTATTATCTGTCAGTTAATCCAGATTGCTGTCAGCTTCCGTGACCGCAAGCAAAATGTTGACCTGACTGGCGACGTTTGGGATGGCCGTACACTGGAATGGAGTACAACCTCTCCTGCACCATTTTATAACTTTGCTCATATTCCACATGCTAATGAAATTGATTCATTCTGGGTGGCCAAAGAAAAAGGTGTTGCTTACCAGCGTCCTGCCAAGTACGAAGATATCCATATGCCAACCAACCGGGCTGCTGGTGTTCTAATCGGTGGACTACTGTTTGTATTTGGCTTTGCCATGACATGGTATATCTGGTGGCTTGCAATTGCTTCACTGGTTGGTTCAATCATCGTGTTCATTGCAAGTTCATTTACCAAGAAAGTGGACTACTATGTACCCGCTGCTGAAGTTGAGCGTATCGAAAATGAACGCTTCCATAAACTTGAGCAGTTTCAAAAGCAGGGCTAAGACATGTCTGAAGTAATTCATCATCAAGACGAGCACGGTCACGATCATCACCATCATGATGATACCGATATGACGGTGTTCGGTTTCTGGACCTATATCATGAGTGACTTGATTTTATTCTCAAGTCTATTCGTGGCATATGCTGTATTACATAATAACTTTGCAGATGGGCCTACCTCACAGCAAGTTTTTGGTGAAACCTTAAGCTTTGTACTGGTTGAAACTTTTTTGCTGTTGATCAGTAGCTTTACCTTTGGTATGGCTGTTCTGGCTCGTTACAAGGAAAAAGTCAGTCAGGTTTTAGGCTGGTTGGCGGTTACCTTCGTTTTTGGTGCTGGCTTTATTGGCATGGAAATCTATGAGTTTTATCATTTGATTTCCATTGGCCATGGCCCTGATGTAAGTGCATTCCTGAGCTCCTACTTTAGTCTGGTAGCTACTCACGGGATTCACGTTACCTGTGGCTTGATCTGGATGATTGTATTAATGATCCAGATTGCTAAAGAAGGTCTTACCCTGCCAAATACCCGCCGTCTGGCTTGCTTAAGCCTGTTCTGGCACTTTCTGGACATTGTCTGGATTTGCGTATTTAGTGTGGTTTACTTGTTAGGAGCCATATAATGGGTCATCACGCACATACCGATGCAACTGGCGCAAGCCATGGCAGTACCAAGCAGTATGTCATTGGTCTGATTATTTCAATTGTTCTCACTATCATTCCATTCTGGATGGTAATGCAGAATGTTGAGCAGCCTGGCAGTTTTGAACGTGGCCCTCTGGTTTGGACCATTGTTGTGACGGCCATTGCACAGGTTCTGGTACAGTTGGTGTTCTTCCTGCACTTGAACTCATCTTCAGAGCAGCGCTGGAACCTGATTGCATTTGTTTATACAGTTCTGACTATTGCAATTTTGATCATTGGCTCAATTTGGGTCATGGATTATCTGCACTACTTTATGATGTCCTGATTGGCTTGATTAATGATTAAGAAGTTTATTTACTTAACCAAGCCCGGAATTATTTTTGGTAATTTCATTTCGGTCATGGGAGGCTTTTTTCTGGCCTCCCAAGGCAACATTGATTTGTGGCTTCTACTGGTTACCTTGCTTGGAACCTCACTCGTTGTTGCCTCAGGTTGTGTAGTAAACAATATCATTGATCAGGATATTGACGTCAAAATGGAGCGAACCCGAAACCGGGCACTTGTAAAAAAGTCGGTTTCAAATACAGCGGCATTTATTTATGCCGCCGTATTGGGAGTTTTCGGGTTTGCTCTGCTTTATTTCTTTACTAACTTGCTAGCGGTTGCATTTGCTGCCTTTGGCTTTTTTGTCTATGTTGTTTTATACAGCCTGTATCTCAAGCGCCATTCTATTCATCAAACCCTTGTAGGTAGCCTGTCAGGTGCCTGTCCACCCGTAATTGGCTATTGTGCTGTTGCCAATCAGTTTGATGTTGGTGCCCTTATTCTGTTTATCCTGTTTTGCATCTGGCAAATGCCGCACTCCTTTGCTATCGCCATTTTCCGCTTAAATGACTATGTGTCTGCCCGAATTCCGGTATTACCAGCCAAAAAAGGCATTTATATTACCAAGCTGCAATCTGCAGTTTATGTCCTGCTGTTCATGCTGACTGGAAGCTTACTGTATGTATTTCATTATGTTGGCCTAATTTACCTGATTATATTTGCTGGGCTATGTGCCTATTGGCTCTATTTAGCTGTTAGTGGTTTTAAAGCGATTGATGATCGCGTCTGGGCACGCCGCTTCTTTTTATTTTCAGTGATTTTGATTACTGTGTTCAGTATCGTGATTTCTATTGATTATCAGCTACAACCCAGTTATGGTTTCATTTTTAAATTATAAAATAATGCCTTAATTTTTCTCACCCTGATTCTATTAATTTCAGCAGCTTCGTATTACCAGAGATAAATTTTTCATTATTTTATAAAACAATAAGAGATAATGAAATGACAAGATTTTTTACAGCCTGCCTGCGCTTTAGCCATGCAGTGTTACTCAGTATATTTATTTTGCTCCCTATTTATAGTCATGCCAGTTTTGATACCTACTGTACCCCAACATGGTCTGTTGAACTGCAATCCTATAACCGGTGCAGCAATTTACCCATTTTAAGCCCTGCCAATGACAACCAGACCAATATGCGCTTATTACTGGCTGATAGACATTTGGTAAAAATTACCAGCCCCAAACAACCTGCTGTTAACTGGGCAGATAACTATGGCGCTGTCCCATTTGCTGCTGAAGATTTTAAAGAAACAATAAGCAATGCGACCCCTTCCAAAAGAAAATTATTATCTTCCGGACAAACAATAAATGTCACCTATAGTGCTGAAGAACGCTGCCAGAGTAATAGCTCCGGCATGCAAGCCTTTATACAGCAGGTCAGTGCTGATCACAGGTTAAAGCCAGCCGAAAAACAATTACTGATACAACAGCGGCAATCTATTTCCCCCTCCTGTGATAAAGCACTTGAATACATCAAGGTACGTCCAGAATGGAGTTCTCTGGTACGCCAGCATATTTCCTACATCAATGGCTCAATTGCCTTTTATAATGGTGATTACCCTATTGCACAAAAAATCTATACTGCGCTCAGTACCATTTCCTCACCCTGGCTTAGCGAAACCGCTTCTTATATGCTGGTCAGAACCGCTGTCAATCAGGCTTATCGAAGTGGCCTCGATGAATACAGTGTTTTATCCATAAATAAAATAGATCAGCAACTAATTGCAACGGCATTTACCACAATTGGCCAATATTTTAAAACTTATCCTGCGGGTCAATATGCAGCCTCAGCACGTGGTTTGTTACGTCGCTTGTACTGGATGAGTGGCCAGCAAGCCAAATTAATTGATGAGTTTAACTGGCAGTTTAGTCATCTGGACAGCTTACAATTTAATCTGGAAATGCAGCAGGTGCCTGAAGAAATTGACAATAAAATCTTTAAAAGTAATGAATTTAATCCGGCCAACCTTAAAGACCCATTTTTTTTAGCCACTTATGATCTGATGCACATGCGTGCAAGCAGCGCACAAAAATACACGCCTTTGAGCTGGAGTACTTTGCAGGCGCAACAGGACTATTTTAAGACCACGCCGGCGTTATATCAGTATTTACAGGCAGTGCATCTGTTTTTACTCCAGAAAAAACCGCAGCAGGCACTGGACTATTTACCCAAAGGTAATCCGCCTGCTCATTTAAGCTATTTGCAACTTAGCCAGTTTGTATTAAAAGGCCAGATTCTTGAGCAAACCCATAAACTTGATGATGCAAATACTCTCTGGACAGTATTGCTGGATTCTACAAAAGCACCGTATCAGCGCCAGATGGTAGAGCTGGCGCTGGCCTTAAACCTGCAAAACCGCAAAGATTTCGTGGCCTTTTTTAAAACGGATGGTTTAATAAAATCCCCTGCTATTCGTGCCGTGATTATTAAACAGGCTGCTAACGCCGAGTTACTTGATTCAATTATTAACGCTCCAGCTACTTCTGCACAGGAAAAACTTAACGCCCGTTTTACCCTACTGCATAAAAGTTTGAATCACCAACAATATACTCTCTTTATTGATGCGCTAAAATATTTGCCCAAAGATGCAAACAGCTATCAAGGCTATGAAAGTAGCAACAAGACCTTAACGGATCAGCCAGCGTTCAATGTATTTTTATGGAAAGGCCATAAAATTAATGATGCTTTAAGTTGCCCCTCTTTAATTGATATTGGCAAAACCTTGGCAACACAGCCGCAGGATGAAATGGCCCTGCTTTGTTTCGGTGAATTTATACGTTTAAGCAATTTTAAACATCATGAATATACCCTTGAGCCTGAAATGCCTGCCCAGAATAGATCAAGTCGATTTAACTGGTCTTTAGGTAACGGACAAATCCCTTTTACTACGGCGACTTTTTCGCGCGGCGAAGTGTATAAAAATATTATTCAGACCAGTTCAAATGACGAGTTAAAAGCATATGCCCTATATCGGGCCATCAATTGTTATGCACCGGGCGGCCTTAATGATTGTCAGGGAAAGAATGTGGAAAAATCTGTACGGAAAAGCTGGTTTGATCAGTTAAAACAGAACTATCCAGACAGCCAATGGACTAAGGCATTAACCTATTATTGGTAAGCATATGCAAAGACTAAAGCAATGGGTTGCTGGCCAGATAGTGCTACTGTTGAGCTTGGCTATTACAGCCTGTCAGCCAGAAACAGGAAGGCCCGAAGCAGCACAACCGCAAGTGGTAAATGCCCATCATTATAATCGCTTCTGGTTATGGGGGAATATCAGTCCAGCGCCCTATTTGCGTAATAACATCCATAAACCTAACAGCACAGACTGGCATAGCACTACAGAATTATATGTATTACAAGGAGAAATAGGATTTTCCAGAATACTGCAAAAACCGGGCCTTACACCACAAGGCATGGGGCTTACCACCATTAAACCGGCAAAAATATGGCTGGTCTACCGCACCACGACTTTACAGTGGACACCGGCGTTCATGCAGCAGATTGTGGGACGCCTTCAAAGCTGGAAAAATTATAATAATCAGGTGGTGGGCCTGCAAATTGATTTTGACTCAGCAACTGGCCAGTTAAAGCCATATACCGAATTTTTGCAGCGTATCCGGCAGCAACTGCCAACTGACTATCAACTAAGCGCTACCGGCCTGCTGGACTGGATTAATGCAGATAAAACCAGTCTGGCCTCACTGCATAATACTGTAGATGAAGTGGTTATCCAGACTTATCAGGGCCGGCATACCATTACTAATTATCAGGCCTATCTGCCTGCCCTTAGCCATCTTAAAATGCCATTTAAAATCGGGCTGGTTCAGCATGGCCAGTGGCTTGCGAATTCCGCCATCGAAAAAAACCCGTACTTTAAAGGCTATGTAGTTTTTTTACTAAGGCAATAAAGCAATATTTCCTTGTATTTTTTTAGGTTTTCTATACAATAGCGGGCTGCTTTATAGCACGCGAAAATACTCTTTTTTCGTGTTACTCCTTGCCATTGATGTTGGAATCAGTGGCTGTCTAAACCGTAAGGAGCTTAATATGCGTCATTACGAAATTGTGCTTTTGGTTCATCCAGACCAAAGCGACCAGGTTGTTGGGATGGTTGAACGCTATCTCACTCAAATTAAAGAAGCTGGCGGCCAGATTCACCGTCTTGAAGATTGGGGCCGTCGTCAACTGGCTTACCCAATCAACAAAATCCATAAAGCGCACTACATTCTGATGAACGTTGAATGTGGCCAAGCGACTCTGGATGAGCTGGAAGAATTGTTCCGTTATAACGATGCGATCATCCGTAACCTGATCATCCGTCGTGAAAAGGCAATTACTGAAGAATCATTGCTGGCCAAAAGCGCTGAAGAAAAACGCGCTCGTAAAGCTCAGCGTAATGATGATGGTCAGTCTAACGACCAAGATCACAACCAAGCTGCTGAAGCATAAGGAGAACCAACATGGCACGTTTCTATCGTCGTCGCAAGTTCTGCCGCTTCACTGCTGAGAACGTTGCATATATCGACTACAAAGATATCGATACTTTAAAACAGTACGTGACTGAAAACGGCAAGATTGTTCCTAGCCGTATCACAGGTACTAAGGCTCGTTATCAACGTCAGCTGGCGCTTGCAATTAAGCAGTCTCGCTATCTGGCCTTGATCCCTTACACTGACAATCATAAGTGAGGTGATCTGTGGACGTTATTCTGTTACAACGCATTAAAAACCTGGGCAAGCTAGGCGACAAAGTATCTGTAAAAGCAGGTTATGGTCGTAACTTCTTAATCCCTCAAGGTAAAGCTGTTTCTGCTACCGAAGCCAACACCTCTGCGTTTGAAGCGCGTCGTGCTGAGCTGGAGAAGCAGGAAGCTGAAGTATTAAACTCTGCACAAAGCCGTGCTGACAAACTGAACGAAGTCAATGTTGTCATTACCGCTAAAGCGGGTGATGAAGGCAAACTGTTCGGTTCTATCGGTACTCGCGATATTGCTGATGCTTTGACTGCTTCTGGCATTGAAGTTGACCGCGCTGAAGTACGCCTGCCTAACGGTGCGCTGCGTCACACTGGTGAGTTCAATGTTGCAGTACAACTGCACCATGATGTAACTGCTGAAGTTCTGGTAACGATTGTTTCTGAATAATCGTTTCTGAATTTTTAGCATACTGAATAATTCTGCATAGAATCATTTGGTTAAGAGCATGCTTTCGGGCATGCTTTTTTTATATTAAAAAAAATGTCTTTATTTTTCAGCACCTCGTTCTGATATTCAATCAACTGTCTTTTAAAACAGCACACCACCTGCCCAATTTTTGCTTTAATAAGCACACGGATTTGGGTTTAACTATTTGGGATATTCACTATGACTTTGTCCTCTGCTCTTGACGCTACGGCGACGAACAAACCAAGCGACGGCAACATTGTGCATATGCTTCCCAATGGCCGCGAAGTACGTGTTCCCCCGCATAACCTGTCAATGGAGCAAGCTGTTCTTGCAGCGTTGATGACCATTTCCGAATCCTGGGACAGTATTAGTGATTTACTGCATGAAAACGATTTTTACGCAGTACGTCATCGCCTGATCTTCCGGGCAATTAGCCATCTCGCAGGCACCAACATGCCTTACGATGCTGTACTGGTGAATGACTGGCTGAGCAAAAACCACCAGCTTGAAGAAAGCGGCGGTGAAGCCTACCTGATGCAACTACTGGCAGAAAGCCCGGCCAGTTTGTATAACCTAACGGCCTATGCTGAAAAAGTTAAAGAATTATCTGCCTTGCGTGAGCTGATTAAAGCCGGTAATGACCTGCTGCAAACTGCCTATGACTCCAAGGGCAAATCCGTTACCGATATTCTGGACAGTACCGAAAGCCGCATTTTTGCCATTAGTGAGCAACACAATAACCGTAACCGCGAAACCGGGCCGCAACCGCTGGTGGGCGTACTTAAAAATGTACTGCACAAGGTTGAGGAGTTGCAAAAAAATGACAGCCCGATTACGGGTGTATCCACTGGATTCATTGAGCTTGATAACAAGACTTTTGGCATGCAACCCGGTGACCTGATTATTGTGGCCGCGCGTCCCAGTATGGGTAAAACCACCTTTGCCATGAACCTGATTGAAAGCGTCCTGTTTAATGCTGATTTGCCCGCACTGGTGTTTTCCATGGAGATGCCAGCAGATTCTATTGCAACGCGTTTGATTTCATCATTTGGCCGTATTCATCAGGGCCGTTTGCGTTCAGGTCGGCTTGAAGAAGGCGATTGGGTTAAGTTTTCCAGCACACTCATGCAGTTGCAAAGCAAGTACTTATATATTGATGATTCCTCTGCACTGCCACCCAATGAACTGCGTTCACGTGCGCGCCGGGTTGCCAAAAACCATGGCGGTAAACTGGGCGCGATTATGGTGGATTATTTGCAGTTGATGAAAGTTCCCGGCATGGGCGACAACCGTGTGGGTGAAATTTCGGAAATTTCCCGCAGCTTGAAGGCCTTGGCCAAGGAAATGAACTGTCCTGTCATTGCCTTGTCGCAGCTTAACCGAAGCCTTGAGAACCGGCCAAATAAACGCCCGATTATGTCTGACTTGCGGGAATCTGGAGCAATTGAGCAGGATGCTGACCTGATCATGTTTATTTATCGGGATGATGTCTATAATAAGGAATCCAAGGAAGCCGGAACAGCCGAAATTATTATTGGCAAACAGCGTAATGGCCCGATTGGTACTGTGCGCTTGGCTTTTGAAGGTCAATTCACCAAGTTTGAAAACTTAAGCCCTGAATATTACCGCAACGCTGATGACGACGAATAATCGCTTTTCTGACATTACGATGACTGCTGTGACAAAACGCCAACCAAGGATAGAACTTAGCACTTCTGCCCTGCAACACAACTTCAAGCGTGTGCGTAAGGTTGCACCGCACAGCAAAGTGGTATGCATGGTCAAGGCAGATGCTTATGGTCATGGCATTGAATTTGCCCTAAATGCGTTACAAGATACGGATGCCTTT
Organism: Alkanindiges hydrocarboniclasticus; assembly: GCF_001982605.1. Classification (GTDB taxonomy): domain Bacteria; phylum Pseudomonadota; class Gammaproteobacteria; order Pseudomonadales; family Moraxellaceae; genus Alkanindiges; species Alkanindiges hydrocarboniclasticus. The sequence goes on from NZ_MLCN01000022.1 coordinate 80,696, forward strand.
GGTGTGGCATGCATTTCCGAGGCACGGCAAATCCGGCAACTGGGTTATAAGCAGCCTGTTACCTTAATTGAAGGGGTTTTTAGCCCTGCCGAGTGGATTGAAGCCAGTCAACAGCAATTTGAATGTGTGGTGCATCAGCAGCAGCAGGTTCAATGGGCATTGGCGCATCCTCATACTTATCAAAAAAATAACCTCAAAATCTGGCTTAAATTAAATAGTGGGATGAACCGCTTGGGGTTACAACCGGATGAACTCCTGACAGCAGCATTAAAACTGCGTGCGGCAGGATTTGAATTAGTGTTGACCATGCATTTTGCCAATGCCGATGTACCAGATCATCCCTTAAACCAGCAGCAAATCCAGACTTTTTTACATTTAAAACAGCAACTGGAACCTATTGAAGCGTCGTGCTGTAACTCGGCTGCTATTTTTAACTGGCCAGAACTGCATTTTAATTATGTCCGGCCCGGCATTATGCTATATGGTGCCTCACCCTACGATAATATCATTGCAAACAAGCTGGATTTACGGCCAGTGATGCATCTTAAAAGCAACCTGATTGCCATCCAGCATGTGAATGTTGAACAAGTAATTGGCTATGGCTCACGCTTTACCACAACGCGTCCTACCCGCTTAGGAATTGTTGCCATAGGTTATGGTGACGGTTATCCAAGGGCTTTAACGCATGGCGCTTACGTGAGCATTCAAGGCCATGAAGCGCCGCTGCTGGGCCGCGTGAGTATGGACTTGCTGGCTGTGGATTTAACCGATTTGCCAACAAGTATTCATATTGGCGATGAAGTCACATTGTGGGGCGATAACCCATCTGTTGACCTGATTGCAAAGCATAACAATACCATTGGCTATGAGTTGTTATGTCGTTTGACACAACGAGTTAAGCGTATTTCATTAAATGCTGAAGGCAATATATTAATAAAGTCTAATTAATTTAATAATTAATATAGCAGTGTTCAACCAATAGTGTTGTGGGATGAATCATGGTTTTCCCCTCAAATTTAAATGAAAAACTTTTATAAAAATTAATTGCCTCTGTGTTTTTTTCTAATACCCAAAGCATCTGCATGCCGTATCCGTGTGATTGCAAATATTCAATTGCTTTTGTCAACAACAAAGTCCCGATGCCCTTTCGTAAGTAGCAAGGCTTTAAATATATTGCAGTAATTTCACCGACTTTTGCAGAAAGAAGCAGTTCACGGCTTGGACAACAATGGACAAATCCAGCAATTACATTATGCTCAATTGCGATAAATACCCATGAATTTGACTCAGCTATAATGTTTTCCCATGATTTTGTACGTGCTTCGATATCAAGCCGATTCAAGATATCCTGATGCATTAAATTTTTATAGGCAAATTGCCAGGATTCAATGTGAACACTGGCAATATTTCTGGCATCCTGCAACGTTGCTTGTCGAATCAACAATTTTTAACGCCAATAATCATCCGGTGGCTGCGGCAAATTGGTCATGGTACTACGCAAGCCATCTGACCATTGCTGACGAATCATGGAAAAATACGGGTCGGTATCATATAGGCGACGGCCTTCGGGTAAATTAAACTGGTTTGCCCGATAGACAATAAGATCCAGCGGCGTGCCAACCGATACGTTGGAGCGAATGGTAGAGTCAAAAGAAATCAGGGCACAACGCAAGGCTTTGTCCAGGGGGGTGTGATAATTGAGTGCACGATCCAGAATCGGCTTGCCATATTTGCTTTCACCAATCTGGAAATATGGGGTATCAATAGTTGCTGCAATAAAATTACCTTGCGGATAAATGCTGTAAAGCTCTGGAGGTTCACCCTTGATTTGACCACCAATTAAAATTGAACTGGAAAAATCATATTCATTGCTTTGGGCAAGCCCAGTCACATGCTGAATCTCATGCGCCATGCACTCTCCAACAATTTCAGCGGCTTCAAATAGCGTCGCGACATTATGCAGGTTGCGTTCGGCATTGGACTGAATTTGATGCTGTAACCGTGTAATTACGGCTTGCGAGGTAGCAAGATTACCAGCCGTTTGCAACACAATGATTCGTTCACCCCTGACCCCAAAACGGTGCAGCTTGCGAAATATTGCAATATGGTCTACCCCGGCATTAGTACGTGAATCACTGACAAATACCAGCCCTTCCTCAAGTCGCATCGCTACACAATAGGTCATAACTCTTCCTGTATACATTTGAGGAGTAAACTAACAAATTACTCCCTACTTTTCCAGTTGAACAGAAATCCCTCCTTAACTGGCCAGAACTTGTACCAGTGCCCGCATGGATTCCTGTCCGCCTCCCTGTCGTGTGCCCCGCACTGGTGCAGCATCAAAATAATCACGGCCTACAGCTAAATATACATGATGATCCAGTGAGAAAAGTTGGTTAGACGTATCAAAACAGTACCACAAGCCATTAAGGTAAACCTCAGCCCACGCATGGGTAGATAAATGCGTGCTGTCGCTGCTGTGCAAATAACCTGATACATAGCGTGCAGGTAGCTTTAAGTAGCGTGCACAGGCCAGAAATACATGGGTATGATCCTGACAGACACCCTGCTCCAGATCAAATGCTTCGGCAGCGGTGGTCATTACATTGGTGGACATGGGTGTATAAGGCATGCGTTCCAGAATAGCCGCTGATAAATCAATGAGCGCAGAACGATCAGTCCCTTTGCCATATTTCGCCACAAAGTCCAGCAATGGTTCATGACAGGACGTTGTTTCAGTAGCGTGGGTAAAAAACATCGGTGACAAATGGTTATCTTCAATCCCTTCAGTTGGATTAATTTCAACCTCGCCCTGCGCCATGATCAGTAGTTCCTGATGAGGCTGGTTAACGGTCAGGCTGGTCCAGATATTGCCAAAACCATCCTGCTGGGTGCATTTGATACCCGGTGCCGCCAGTTGCCATGCATGTACAATCTGATGTCCAAAAGTCTGTGGTGTTAATCGAATATATTGATTGCTTCTTTTTACTGCACTTTCATATTCGTAGTGCGTTTGATGATTAATCACCAGCTTCATGGGCCCTCCTCAAATAGTGCCTGCATTTGATCGCAGAAACTATAGAGTGCAGTAATGTCCTTTTTTTGCTGTAGTTCTACCCAGGGTGCTTCCAGTGCTGTCCAGCCAATCGGAGACAGCATTTCTACCACAGTGCGCAAGTCCTGAATCGCCATCTCAGGTGAGCGTTTAAGCCGCAAGGCATTGTCAATTTGCTCAATACATTGACCCAGCTGCCAGAACAGGCGCACATTTTCATCTTCATCCAGTACCGCTTCGCAGCAACCAGAAATCAGCTCACACACCTTGTTTTTAAATTTTTGCTTGGGATTGGTTAAAATATTCAGGGACTCAAACACCTCCTGACTGATTACGCCGCGCACACACTGCATGTTTTCACGCACAGCACTCAGGTTGGCAATAATGGAAGCAGGCTGGTTAGGGTCTTGCAACAGGGCATTTAAGGTTTTGGCATCCCATGCGGATAGGGAAAACGCATGGGAGAACTGCAAGGCTTCCTGATCATCAGTAAATGGCAACAAACGGCACAAGCCATCAATACGAATCATATAACGACCCAGCCAGTACAGGTTTGAAGCCGTTGATAGCAATAAAATCATGCGATGCCTCCTGCCGCATCATGGGTCATAACCGACAGGGTTGTCTCCTGCTCAAGTTCAATAATCCAGGTGTCTTTAGTACCGCCGCCCTGAGAGGAATTCACTACCAGTGAACCTTCCGTTAAGGCAACACGGGTTAGCCCACCGGGGGTAATTTTTACCTGTCCGGGACTACTCAGTACAAAGGGACGCAAGTCAATATGGCGTGGTGCAATGCCTTGTTCTACCAGCGTTGGGCAAACCGACAAGGCCAGTGTTGGCTGCGCAATATACGCACTGGGGTCATTGGTTAAACGGCGGCGAAATTCATCGAGTTCACTTTGTGATGCAGTAGGGCCAATCAACATGCCATAACCGCCAGAGCCTTGTGCTTCTTTAACCACCAGTTCAGGCAAGTGAGCCAGTACATAACTCAAGTCTTCTTTTTTGCGGCACTGCCATGTAGGGACATTGTGCAAGATGGGTTTCTCGCCCAGATAAAACTCAATCATGTCGCCAACATACGGATAGATGGATTTATCATCGGCCACGCCAGTACCGGGTGCATTGGCAATCATGACTTTTCCAGCCCGGTAAGCAGCCATCAGGCCGGGAACTCCCAGCATGCTGTCAGGTCTAAACGCTAAGGGGTCAAGAAACGGGTCATCCAGACGGCGATAGATCATATCTACCCTGACCTTGCCACGGACTGACTTCAAAAATACTTCATTGCCTTCTACAAACAAATCATAGCCATTGACTAGTGGTACGCCCATTTCACGGGCCAAAAACGCATGCTCATAATAGGCACTATTAAAACGTCCCGGTGTCAGCACAACTATTGTCGGATTTTCAACCAGTGAATTGGCGATTAAAGTTTGTTTGAGTAAAGCGGGATAATCATGAACAGGTGCAATTTTATGGCTGGTAAAGATTTCTGGCATTAATTTCTGGCTGATGGAACGCCCTTCAAGCATATAGGACACCCCGGACGGCGTTCGCAGGTTATCCTCCAGCACATAATACTGGCCGTCACCATGGCGGATCAGGTCAATGCCACTGATTTGTGCATAGACCTTGCCCGGCAAGTCAACATTCAGCATCCAGGGCTGAAAGCTGTCATGGGCGATTACCTGTTCAGCCGGTACAATACCTGCCCGGATAATATCCTGATGGTGATAAACATCATGCAAAAAGGCATTTAAGGCACGGATGCGCTGGTCACAGCCCGCCTCAAGAATTTTCCATTCTTTTTGTTCAATAATGCGCGGAATAATGTCAAATGGAATGACCCGCTCGGTGCCATCTGCATCACTATACACAGTAAAGGTAATGCCTTTTTTATAGAAGTGCGAGGTAGCCTGTCCGTTGAGCTTGTTGAGTTGCTCAATGCTTTGCTGGTTTAACCAGTGATAAAAATTCTGGTAATTTTGTCTAATATCACCGGTATCAAGCGACATTTCATTAAAGAAAAGCGGTAACAAGCTTTGGGCAATATTGCAGGCTAAAGCACTACCAGATAATGTATCGCTAGACAAATTGATTGATGTTTCAGAAATCTCACGGGAGATTGCAGTCATGATCGAGCCCTTCTCAAACTTGTAAATCATGTTATGCAAGGCGAATACCAAGTCTGTAAGAAAGCATTTGAAAAATACAAACCACAGTGGATTGCACAAAAAACATGCAGCGCCTAAAGCTTATAAATAAACACGATTCCCTTGTGCTGCTATCATGCCCAAAGCGTTTAACCACAGTCATTAGCGTTATTTAGAGCGAATTGTTTTTAGTGTAACAGCGCGTAGTTTTTGCAACAAATTTAGCGATTTGCTGTAAGTGCTTTTACTGAATAATTACATGCCATTTGCGGATTGCACTAAAAATGAACAAGCCTGCCTGATTAAATAGCAAGCCCATTCAAAAAGTCTGCTGCTCAGTGTCATTGTTCAGATAAAAAAATAATTTCGTGCGACTGGCTAATAAATCCTGCTATTTTTTGCTATGGTTTAGCTGGTTTAATGAATCGGGTTAGAACAATGAAAACGCAGGATGGAGATACCGGGGAATGAGTCTGCCAAAAAAAGCCCAAGCGACAAAAAAAGCTTCCAAGTCGGCTGGGCCAGCTTCCAATGAAAAGGAAACGGTAAACAGTTTATATCGCCAATGGCAGATTTTATCCAAGCTTCCAACCGGCAAATGGATTGGCACACGCCAGCTACAGGAACAGTTGCAGCGTGAAGGTATTGATATCAGCATTCGTACCATTCAGCGTGACCTGAACCAGATTGCCAGCCGTTTTCCAATTGAAAGCAACAAGGAAACCCCGCAAGGCTGGCGCTGGCAGGAAGACGCCCCGATTCAGAGCTTGCCGCACATGAATAGCTCACAGGCAGTAACTTTTATGATGGTGGAAGACCACCTCAAACATTTGCTGCCGCCCAGCCTGCTGGATGAAATGCGTCCGTGGTTTGACTTGGCCCGGCGTAGTTTATCGTCCGAACACAATAATGTGCGCCAGTGGATTAACCGTGTGCGCATTGTACCGGCCACCCAGCCGCTGATTCCTCCGGCGGTGGATGCCAAGGCGCAGCAAAGTATTTATGAAGCGCTATTGCAGGATCGCCAGTTACGGGTGACCTACAAGGCACGTGCCCATCAAGGCGAGGATACGGTTTATACCTTAAATCCGCTGGCGCTGGTGCAGCGTGGTGCCATTATTTACCTGATTTGCACGCGGCATGATAAACCGGACGTACGCCAGTTTGCCCTGCACCGCTTTAGTCATGCCACGGTACTGGAAAGCCGCTCAATGCATCCGGTAAATTTTAATATTGATGAGTATCTGGCGGCAGGTGCACTGGGCTTTACCTCGTACAACCAGCAAAGTGTAGAACCGATTTTTATTGATTTAATGTTTCACGCCAAAGCCGGACAAACCTTTTTTGAGTCACGCTTAAGTGAAGACCAGACTGTTGAAAAACTGGAAAGCGGCGAAGTGCGGGTAACGGCTACTGTGCCTTTTACTGCGCAACTGGTGTGGTGGTTACGGGCTTATGGCCGAATGCTGATTGATATCAAACCGGAGTTTCTGGCAGAACAGGTACATGAAACTGCTTTTTTGCCCAAGGCCGAACCGGTAACTGATGTTTAAACTTAAAATGGATTAGCCCCTGAATTTACGGGCTTCCTGCATGTCGCTAAGACGGTTTTCTATTTTTGCCTGCATGCTATAGTTGTTTTGCGCCAATTTGCTGGCACGCATCAGTGAACGGATGGCGTTATCGACATTGCCATGCCAAAACTGGATTTCTGCCCGAAAGCGCAATACTTGCAGGGTTTTTAACTGGCCTTCCGGCAAACGGCTGGCAGCGGCTTCCATGGCTTGCCATGCCACTAAATCACGCGGATTTTTATTGACCAGTGGCTGTAATAGTTCCAGCGCAGCCTGCCCTTGACCAAGCGCGCTATAAGCTCGTGCGGTATAAATTGCCAACGCACGGTTTTCTGGCATAATCCGATTTTTGGCTAAAATAATATTCAATGCCTGCCGGGGCTGGTTTGCCATCAGTTCAATTTCGGTCTGGGTAATGGCGGCAATTACAGCGTCTGGCTGCTGCTGGGCAAACTGGCTGGCCAGCGCCCGGGCCTGTTGATACTTGCCAGCCTTGGCATAAAACAGGGCCAATGCCGGTATAGCAGCCGGATCGCGCTCGGCAGCAATTACCAGACGATTTTCATTCACCTGATTACTTAAAACCGCCATACGATATTGCATCACATGCAGATTGCTTTCTTCATTCAAGTCCAGCCTTGCAGTATGAACTGGATACTGGGCGGCTCGAAGGCGCGCTTCACTCATGCGCTCGGTAGATAAGGGATGAGTTAGCCAGAAGTCCGGCATAAAGCTGACCGTGCCGGTTTTACGGTTCATGGTTTCAAAAAAGTCAGCCATGGCAAGGGGACTGTAACCCGCAGCGTACATCAATCGCATGCCTACCCGGTCTGCCTCACGCTCCTGATTACGGCTATAGGAGAGTTGACGGTCTATCATGGCTGCCTGTGCCCCAATGGCTACTGCACCTGCTGCATCGGACGACTGCGAAGCCAGCAGAATACTGGCCAGCATACTACCCAGCGTGATGAGTGTCTGGTTTTTAAAGGCTTCCTTACTGCGGCTATAGTGGCGTTGTGATACGTGAGCCACCTCATGCCCCATTACCCCAGCCAGTTCATCAATCGTTTTAACAGACAATACCAGACCGGTATTAAGTGCAAACAAACCACCCGGTACTGCAAAGGCATTAATGGAATTCTCTTCAATAATGACCAGTCCAATAGGTGCTGCTGTAGTGGTAGCATTAACTGAAGCTGAAGCGCTATAAATACGGCTAAAAACCCGGGTCAGTTCATCCTGAGTCCATGGGTCTTCATACAGTGGCATTTCCTTGCCAATCTGGCGTAGCACCATTTCTCCCAGTTGGGCTTCCTGTTGCTGGTCCAGTAAACCTGTTCCAGCACCCAGATCTGGTATTTCCAGACCAAACGCGGCGTCAGTCTGCCGATAACTGGCTTGCGGCCCGTGAAACAGGGTTGTAGCATTTTTTACAGGCTTGGATATTCCATTTTCAGGCGTGCTCTGGGCAATGGCTGCATTGAGATTTATAGCATCGGTTGCCGGAATAGCCGGATTTGATACAAGGCCAAATACTGCCAAAAAGCCATAAACCTTTTTTTTCATGGTTAAGCAAAACCTGTGTTCTACAGCATTGATTTTTAATTATTGTGCAAGGCTTTTGCGGGTTACTCTACATGAATTTTGCAATGCAATCTTCATTGTTCCTACATCCTATACAGGATAAATTTTTATCGTCTTAGTATGCTTTAACAGCCAGAAAACAGGCTGCAAAATAACAAAAAATGCTGTATAAAGCCAAAGTATGCGTCCAGCAATTTATTGCCAGCTTAACCGTTTTTTGTTAAGCAATGGCCTAGCTTCACTGAAGACCAGTCTGAAAAAAATGCTGGTCAGTTTTTTATGTCTATTGCTTACTAATGCAGCAATTGGCTGCTGGCAACATGTCGTTGCACAGCCGCAAGGACAATTTGCGGGCATACAGTCAATCTCCTGCCATCAGGCTGACAATGCAGGTTCTTTGAAGCATGGCTCAGCACCGGACCATGCATTACAAAACAGTCCGTCATTAGCCCCTGATAACAGCCTTGATTCCACTAATCATCACTCCTCTAATGTGAAACACCAGTGTGCCTTAAACTGTTCGCTGTATACGTCACCAGCTAACGTTTCACCACAGGTTGCGCTGACTGGAAATGCATTACTGGCCAGCAAACCGTTTTACCTTATCGCCAATCCGTTACAGGCATGGCTGCGTGATCTGGAGCGTCCCCCGCAATTTCTCAGTTGATGCTGTTTTTAACCATAAGCACGTCAATTTGAGGAATTATCATGTCTTTGTTTCAACCTCGTTTTTCTAAATTTTTGCCTTCACAGCATTCTGTTCCCTCGCGCCGCCAGTTTATTCAGGGTCTGGGTTTAGGCAGCGTATTGGCCAGCAATATCAGTCTTGGTAAAAGCCTGACCGCACCAGACAGTCTATCCTTATCAGCGCAAACCCATGAACTGACAGGCCATATCTTTGACCTGCATGTGGGTTATCAGTCCGTCAATTTTTCTGGTAAAGCCTGTATTGCCACCACCATTAATCAATCCTTGCCCGGTCCATTATTGCGGATGCGCGAAGGCGATACTGTCAATATTCGGGTGCATAACCATTTGCAACAGGACACTTCCATACACTGGCATGGTTTGCTACTGCCCTATCAAATGGATGGCGTACCCGGTATCAGTTTTGAAGGTATCAGGCCGGGTCAGGTATTTACCTACCAATTCAAGCTGCAACAGAGCGGCACTTACTGGTATCACGCGCACTCGACCTTTCAGGAACAAACCGGGCTGCTTGGGGCCATTATTATTGAGCCAAAAGCGGGCGAGCGTCATGCGGCTGACCGTGAGCATGTCTTGCTGCTATCCGACTGGACTGATCTTGATCCGCTTTATTTATTGTCCAAACTGAAAAAACACAGTCATTTTGATAACCGGCATAAGCCCAGCCTGATGAAGCTCATGCAGGATATCAAGCAGCAGGGTTTTGGACAGGCGGTTCAATTGCGCCAAATGTGGAACCAGATGCGCATGAGTCCCACTGATTTTGCCGATTTATCAGCAGGGACTTATACCTTTTTGATGAATGGTCAGGCACCGAATCAGAACTGGACAGGATTATTTAAAAAAGGTGAAAAACTGCGCCTGCGCATTATTAATGGCAGTGCCAATACCTTTTTTGACCTGCGGATTCCCGGCCTGAAAATGACCGTAATTGCCGCCGATGGCCAGGATGTAGAACCTGTGACTGTGGATGAGATGCGGCTAGGTGTGGCAGAAACTTATGACGTGCTGGTACAGCCCGTAGATGATGCTTATACCATTTTTGCACAAAGTATGGATCGTAGCGGTTTTGCCTGCGGCACACTGGCAGTACAGGCGGGACTAAAGGCTAGTTTACCAGCACTTGATCCGGTGGAATGGCTCAGTATGCAGGATATAGGACACGCTATGGCAAGCACTATGCCCATGGCGCATGATAGTCATTCTGGCCATGACCCAAGCCTAAACAACAAAATCCAAGTGCAGCATGCCAGTACCGAAATCAATAATCCAAATGTAGATATGCAGGTGGACCAGCCCCGCAGTAACCTTGATGATCCCGGCGTCAACCTGCGGCAAAGTGCCAAAACCAGACGCGTACTCACTTATGCCGACCTGCATACCATTGGCGGCAGTCTGGACCGCCGGATGCCCACACGGGAAATTGAACTGCACCTGACTGGCAATATGGAACGCTACGTGTGGGGCCTCGATGGACAAACTTTCCATGAGGCTAACCCTGTCCACTTAAAGCCCAATGAACGGGTGCGCATTACGCTGGTCAATGACACCATGATGACCCACCCCATGCATTTACATGGCATGTGGAGTGAGCTGTGTAATCCGGATGCTGTTTCTCAAACGACAAACTCTCAGACAGATTGCTTTCAGGTTCGCAAGCACACCATCAACGTGCAACCTGCGCAGAAAATCAGCTTTGATGTTACCGCGATTGAAGGTCGCTGGGCCTGGCATTGCCATTTGCTGTACCACATGGAAGCAGGCATGTTCCGCGAAGTTGTGGTGGCTTAGGAGCAATACATCATGAATTTTCAAAAATTAAATGGGTTTAATTTACTACCGAATACTGCCTTGCTCACAGTCGCTGCCTTGTTAACAACGGTTGCCAGCTTTTCATCATCCGTGCTTGCCGCCCCGCTTGAAGATAAACAGCCCGTCAGCCAGCATAATCACCATAATATGCATGGGACAACAATGCCCATGTCGATGACAAATAGGGTAATGGATGCAGTATCAATGCAAAACGTGCCCAAGGTAGACAGCTTAGAACACGTGGAGCATCCTGAAGCAGTCGCTCACTTGGCGTTGCCCGATAAAAGTCAGATAACTGCCGGATTACGTAGTCCGGATTATTCTAATGGCTATCGCAACACCGCTTCTCACCACATGATGAGTAGTCCAAATTTCTGGAGTCTTGATGCTGAAAAGCTGGAACTGGCTCGGAACGCTGATGGGCAAAATACAAGTGGCCAGTACGAATTAACACTCTGGTACGGCAATGATTACAACCGGCTTTACCTCAACACCAGTGGTGAGTTTGAACAGGACAACCTAGAACAGGCCAGCACCAGCATAATGTGGTGGCGGCCTTTTTCAACCTACTGGAACACCACGTTTGGCTTAAAGCAGGACTATCAGCAAAATGATGCAGCGCAGGATACTGATCCTAAAGCAGAACAAACCTGGCTAGGTGGTGGCATTCGTGGCCTTGCGCCCTACTGGTTTGAGCTGGAGTCCAGTATTTATGCATCTTTAGGGGGCCATAGCCAACTGGAGCTTAATGCCAGCTATGATCTGAACATCAGCCAGAAGTTGGTATTACAGCCAGAAGTTGAGCTAATGGCCTATGGTAAAACTGATGTGCAGCATGGTTACGGCGCAGGTCTGGCAGAAATCAAAACCGGTCTGCGCCTACGTTATGAACTAACGCCACAGTTTGCACCGTACATTGGTTTTGAACGTGAACGGTTGATGGGTAAAACTGCAAAGCTTTATAAAGACCTTGAAGCTAACAGTAGCAGTCGCAAAATCCTGCTAGGAATCCGCTTCTGGTATTAGCACGCATACTTGCTGATGTTGCTACTACGATCAGCATCTGTGTTTTCAAAGTGCCCACGGCTGGCTTATGGCTGTGGGCATTGTTTTATCCGCTCAACAATGACAATAAATACTTACTAAAACTCAATAGTTTAAGAAAATTTTTAAATTACATTAGAAGCAGACATAAATTCTGGAGAACAACATGTCCATTGTGGTGACTGGGGCAACTGGCAAACTGGGTCAGCTGGTCATTCAGGCCTTACTCAAGCGCACATCGGCCAGCAACATTGTTGCTATTATCCGTAATGCAGACAAGGCAGCACAACTGGCAGCCCTGGGTATTGAAGTACGGCTAGCCAATTATGATGATATCGAAAGCCTATATACCGCACTGGTTGGTGCTGAAAAACTGCTGCTGATTTCATCAAGTGAAGTTGGCAAACGCGCAGTACAGCATTTTAATGTCATTGAAGCAGCCAGACAGGCTGATGTTAAGCATTTTGTGTATACCAGTTTGCTGCATGCAGACCGCTCGCCACTGGCACTGGCTGAAGAACATTGGCTCACTGAACAAGCGTTGTTTAAGTCTGGCCTCACTTACACCATTTTGCGCAATGGCTGGTATACCGAAAATTATACCAGTGGCTTAAAAAGTGCGCTGAGCCAGAATGTGATTATTGGGGCAACCGATGAAGGCCAGATTTCCTCAGCCAGCCGTCAGGACTATGCCGAAGCGGCAGCGATTGTATTAACCACTTTTGCGCATGAAAATAAAGTCTATGAACTGGCTGGCGATAAAGCCTACACCCTGACCGAGCTAGCCTGCGAGGCCAGTCGGCAAACTGGGCAAAATATTGTTTATTTTAATATGACTGAACATGACTACCGTGAAAAGCTGATTAACATGGGCACTGAGCCTGCGGTTGCCAACCTGCTGTCTAATAGTGATGCCGGTGCAGCATCCGGCGCATTATTTGATGACAGTGGTTGCTTGCGTCAATTACTGGGACGTGACACCACACCCTTAAGTGATTGTGTGAGGCAAGGCCTGCTTTAGTTCCTGAACACATCTTTGAGCTTACCGAACCAGTAACAGCCAATTCGGTAAGCTCAGAAACACAACCAAACTTATTAAAAATAGATTTTGCAATCAATTAATTAAATCTAATAAATTGTTTTTGCCAAAATTTTATGACCCCGCCTTCTTCGGATATAACTTATCATCAAACTGATCCAGTGTTGGAAATTCAAGCGGCTGTAACTGATCCAGATTTTGCAAATACTGCTTATAATCTTCCAGAACCTGCTGGCGCGCCTCTGGGCTAATATACGGCACGTGGTAGCCAATAAATGGCGGCAACACGTCCATGCCGGTATAATACAATGTGCCACGCAGCAACGGACGCAGCATGGTTTCTATTTCACCATGAATGGCATCCGCACCAAACATATGCTCGCGCCCACCCAATGTAAAGCTCAGTAGGGCTTTCTTGCCTTTTAGGCCACCTTGGTCATAAAAACGCTTGCCACCATAAGTCAGGCCGGAAACCAGTACCCGGTCAATCCAGCCTTTTAATATCGCAGGCACTGAAAACCAGTATAGCGGAAAGCTAAAGATCACCAGATCAGCAGCCACCAGCTTTTCAATTTCAGCAGCAATATCGGGTGCAATGGTCTGGTTTTCATAATTAATGCGTTGCTCCAGCGCATAAACCAGATAATCGGGGTTCTTGCGACTGCCAAAATCAGCACTCGATGCAACCGGATTAAAATTCATGGCATACAAATCAGACACTTCTACCTGATGACCCGCATTGCTAAGCTCCTGAACCGCCAAGTCCTTCATGGCTGTGGTAAATGATTGTGGTTCTGGATGTGCATGGACAATAAGTACATTCATGGTAAAAGCCCTGTTCCTAAAAAAATCAGTGATGAAAGTTAATAATAAAAGACTAGCGATTTAAAACTTGCTACGCCAATAAAACTGACTAAAACATAGCATTTGCCTGAACAAGATACAATTTTTGCCAAGCCTTGGTGAAGAATTTATAGGCAAGGTTAGCGGTATTAAATACTGGTTTTGTTGCAAAACTGGAACACAGCATCTTAAGCAGCTTGCTGTTTTGGCTGGCAAATTTAGGCTAATCTGATGTTCAGCGACTCAGCCTGCCAGCATATAAATCTGTAAAAGGAATGAATGATGAATAACCCGAGTTCAGGCGATGCTAACATCGAATTTGATAGCGGTTCCGCAATTCCCTTACGTGCGCCCTCACCTGCCGACATTATGCCTGAATTGGAAGATACGGGCATAGTACACATCCCTACCCGGGTTGCCATTGTAGGAGATAACCTTAAAATCCATCGCGCGCTACCCTCAAAGCAAAAACGCTTAATCGGTGCATGGTGCTTTCTGGATCACGCTGGCCCGACCACTTTTAAGGAAGGTGAAGGCTTTAGTGTGGGGCCACATCCACATATTGGCCTGCAAACCTTTACCTGGATGATTGAAGGTGAAATTTATCATCAGGACAGTTTAGGCTATCAGCAAATCATCCGGCCCAATGAAATCAACCTGATGACTGCCGGCCATGGCATTTCGCATATTGAACGCTCGCCGGAAGGCCATTCACCACATTTGCATCTGGCGCAGCTATGGATTGCCCTGCCCAAAGCCCAGTGTGATATGCCACCGTCATTTGAGCATTATGAAAGCCTGCCTGTGATAGAACAGAATAACTGCCGCTTTACCCTGCTGGCGGGCGAGTTTCTGGGCCAGACTTCACCTGTAAAAGTTTACTCTGACATGATGGGCGTTGATATTCATGCCTTGGTCAATACCAGCACTGTTCTGCCGCTCAATCCAAACTACGAATATGGCATTTTATTGCTGCAAGGAGAGTTAAGCGTTGAACAGGACACGCTGGACACCGGCACCTTATTGTATTTTCAGCCCGGCCAGCATCAGCTTCATCTGGAGCTTAAGGCCAACACCCGCCTACTGCTGATTGGTGGCAAGCCGTTTGAAGAAGACATTATTATCTGGTGGAATTTTGTAGGCCGTAGTACCGAAGAAATCCAGCAGGCTGCCCATGACTGGATCAACCAGAGCCGTTTTGGGCAGGTTGCAGGCTTTGAACACGAACGCTTAACCATTCCTGCCATTCCTGACAACCTCAAAGCATCCCGATAGAACACTCTACAGAGCATCCCCATGAAAACCATAGCCACAGCAACCACCCAAACCAGTGATGTACGCTACAAAACTGCAATTAAGACAAGCGATTTTGCTCTGGTTGCCGATGAACCTGTGCATGCTGGCGGGCAAAATGCTGGCCCGGCACCTTATGATTATCTTCTGGCAGGTCTGGGTGCCTGCACGTCTATTACCCTGCAAATGTATGCTGAACACAAGGGCTGGAACCTTGGTGAATTGAGCATTGCACTTCATTTGCAAAAAGATAAGGAAGGTAACACCCACATTGAACGGGTGTTAACGACAACTGAATTGCTGAGCGATGAGCAGCGAGAAAAATTACTGGATATTGCAAGCAAAACGCCAGTGACCAAGACATTGCTACAGGGCGCGACAATTAACACCCAGTACTCAAACCAATAATTGATAAAAGCCGAATAACCCCGAGTAAAAAACCATGACCTTACAAAATATTGTGCCTGTACTTCGCATTTTTAATGTGGACAAAGCCACTAAGTTTTATATTGATTTTTTGGGCTTCAAGCTAGACTGGCAACATCGCTTTGGTGATAACTTTCCGCTGTACCTGCAAGTTGCCAAAGACCAGTGCATCCTGCATCTATCAGAACATCATGGTGATGCCAGCCCCGGCAGCAGTAACCGGATTCACTGTACTGATATACAGCAGTATCACCAGATGCTACACGCCAAAGATTATCAGTTTGCCAAACCTGAGCTTAGTCAAACCCCATGGGATACACAGGAATTTCAGGTTACTGATCCATTTTTTAACCGGCTAATTTTTTGGCAGGATATTAAAAAGTAATATTGAACAATATATAGGGTAGCTAAAATAGCCTTAAAGACAAAAAATAAGCTATTAAAGCCAAGCTATTTTTACATCATGCTAGGTAATCACGGGTAACGGGTAGCTATCGCTTGGTCCGGTATCGCCAGTTGATGATTCAACATTAACTGGCGATACCCATGTGGCTTAAAACCATAAAGCCCATTACCAGTCCAGCAGCCAGAAAAAACCACAGGTAACCTGCTTCCAGATTATTGTCATGGCCGCTACTGGCCACATATAAATGTCGGTCAATCATCCGGTGTACACGTCTGTTTTTCATAGCCTCTCCAGCCTTTAACAACCCAAACATCCTGCCTGGCTTTACATCATCAGTCACAAATAGCCTTCATACACACAATCCGAATTTTATGGCTAAAACTACATTATTTGTGCATTAATTCACATTCTATCAGCTTATTGTGAAATGTAAATTATCAGTTTGACCAAACTGATGGATTAACCATATAGGCTGGCTGTTTTCCATTCAGTGCACTATACAGGTTGTCAAAAGCCAGATCATTCATGGCCTGCCGGGTTTCAATGGTTGCCGAACCAATATGCGGTAGCGTTACCACGTTGGGCATGGCAAATAACGCTGAATCTGGCAGAGGTTCTCTGGTATAAACATCCAGCCCCGCACCCAGAATTTGCTGCTGGCTAAGCGCGTCTATCAGGGCCTGCTCATCAATCACCTGCCCGCGCGCCACATTAATTAAAATAGCCGACTTTTTCATCCGGGTCAGTTGCTCACGGCCAATCAGGTGATGGGTATGTTCATTTAACGCCACATGCACCGATACAAAATCCGACTGCTGCAACAGCGCATCCAGACTGCATCGCTGTGCGCCCAGTTGCTGCTCCAGCTCTGGCTTGGCATGCTGGCTGTAATACAGCACATTCATGTTAAAACCAAAACGGCCGCGCCGCGCCATAGCAGCGCCAATATTGCCAAGGCCCACAATGCCCAGGGTTTTACCGTAAACATCCACGCCATACTGGGTGGGTTGCACGGTTTTGCGCCAATTGCCCTGCTTGGTCCACTGGTCAAGCTCAGCAACCCGCCGTGCTGCCGTCATGAGTAAGGCAAAACTCAAGTCTGCGGTGGTTTCGGTTAATACATCTGGCGTATTGGTCAGTAAAATGCCACGCTGATTCAGATAATCCACATCATAATTATCAAAGCCCACTGAAATACTGGAAATCACTTTAAGCCTGTATGCATATTGCAGGATTGATTCATTCAGTACCCGACCCGAACCAATCATGCCATCAGCCTGCGGCAACAGGTCCTGAAACTGTGCTTCCAGATTGCCTGCCTTGGGATTAATCATCAGCAGGTTAAAGGCCTCTTTGAGTTTTTGCTGAAGCGGATTTGATAAATTACTAAAGCCCACCACTGTTTTTTTCATTTTAAAACCGTCCTGAAAATTAGCGCTAACCTAGCAGTTTTTACAGGATCATTCAGTGTCATTGTTTTAAGAGTTCGTGATAAGTATAAATCAATTGATAACTTTTAATATTTCAACTATTATTGAAATATGGAAACCAAATTGATTATTGCTGCCTTAAGTGCACTCGCGCAGGAATCCCGCCTGGCTATCTTTCGTCTATTGGTACAGGCAGGACCTGCTGGCATGCCTGCCGGCCGTATTAGTGAAGCAGCAGGGATTGCCCCGTCATCGCTGTCTTTTCACTTAAAGGAAATGAGCCATGCCAACATGGTGACTTCACGGCAAGAGGGACGCTATGTTATTTACAGCGCCAACTTTGACACCATGAACAGCCTGCTGGCTTACTTGACTGAAAACTGCTGTAACGGTGTTCCCTGCACGTCAGATAGGGCGTGCAATACACCCACGTCAGTTAACCCATAAATCCAGAATATGATTAATTCTAAAGCTGAGGTGGTACTGGATATTTTGCTACGTCCAAGGTTAAACGAATTGACCAAGGACGATGGTAAACGGGTATTTAATAGGGAGAGCAACCGTGTCAACCAAGCCGCATGAGTTACCCAGTCTGGATATTGGCCTGTTGCCGATACCGACCAAGCTACAAGTTGAAATGGATCACGCACTGAGCCATGCACCGCGTATCCTGATTTTATATGGTTCACTACGCACGCGTTCCTATAGCCGTTTTCTGGCACTTGAAGCCCAGCGCATACTGGAATATATGGGCTGCGAGGTCAGGGTATTCCATGCCGATGGCTTACCGCTGCCAGACAGTGAGGATGACAGCCACACCAAGGTGCAGGAGCTGCGCAGTTTAGCCTTGTGGTCAGAGGGCATGGTGTGGTGTACCCCGGAGCGGCATGGGGCCATGACCGGCATCATGAAAAGCCAGATTGACTGGATTCCTTTATCTCAGGGTGCAGTGCGGCCAACCCAGGGCAAAACCCTTGCACTCATGCAGGTTAGTGGTGGCTCTCAGTCGTTTAATGCAGTGAACCAGCTACGCATTTTAGGCCGCTGGATGCGCATGTTTACCATTCCCAATCAGTCCTCGGTTCCCAAGGCATTTTTAGAGTTTGATGAAGCAGGACGGATGAAGCCGTCAGCGCTGTATGAGCGGGTAGTCGATGTGATGGAAGAGCTAGTCAAATTTACCCTGCTGCTGTGTGGTCGTCAGGATTATCTGGTAGATCGCTATTCGGAACGTAAGGAATCGGCAGAAGCACTATCACAACGGGTTAATCAAAGAAGTCTTTAATTTTTTATTAAATCAATTTTTTTTTAGGGAATACCATGGGTCAAAAAGTCTGGAATGTTTTAGTGCTGTGTACTGGCAACTCGGCCCGCAGCATTATGGGGGAAGCACTCATCAATGTGCTGGGACAAGGACGTTTTAAGGCCTATAGCGCGGGTAGCCAGCCCATGGGCCGGGTTAATCCATTTGCGGTTGAACAAGCGCAAACCATTGGCTATGACACCTCAACGGTACGCAGCAAAAGCTGGGATGAGTTCTCACAGCCGGATGCTATTCCCATGGATATTGTGATTACCGTGTGTGATAGCGCAGCGGGTGAAAGCTGTCCATTATGGCGCGGTAGGCCCATCAAGGTACACTGGGGTTTTGCTGATCCCTCGCATATTGATGGGTCTGACGATGATAAGCGCGCTGCCTTTGCGATTACTTTTGCACAAATCCGCAAAAAAGTAGAAGCCCTCATGCAGTTGCCGATTGATAGCCTGACCACCGAGCAGCTTAAAGCCGGGTTACAGGCCATTGGCGATGCTGAGGTTTAAAAAGGATATAAGCCATGAGCATTTTTGAACGCTACCTGACAGTCTGGGTTTTCCTGTGCATTATCGTTGGCATTGCTTTAGGCCAGTTTTTTCCGAGTTTGTTTCAAGCCATTGGACATATGGAAATTGCCAAGGTGAACCTGCCCGTGGGCCTGCTGATCTGGGTAATGATTATTCCCATGCTGCTTAAAGTGGACTTTTCAGCGCTTATGGATGTGCGCCATCATGTCAAAGGCATCGGGGTGACGCTGTTTATTAACTGGCTGGTGAAGCCATTTTCCATGGCATTTCTGGCTTGGCTTTTTATTCGTCATATCTTTGCACCGTGGCTACCAGCCGAACAGCTTGATAGTTATATTGCCGGACTCATTTTACTGGCAGCGGCGCCCTGTACCGCGATGGTGTTTGTCTGGAGTCGGCTGACCAATGGCGATCCGCTGTTTACACTGTCCCAAGTGGCATTGAATGATGCCATTATGGTGGTGGCCTTTGCGCCTATTGTGGCTTTACTGCTGGGCTTGTCGGCCATTATTGTGCCTTGGGATACGTTGATTACCTCCGTTGTGCTTTACATTATCGTACCCGTCATCATTGCCCAGCTCTTACGCAAGGTATTATTAAAAAAAGGCCAAGCCAGTTTTGATCGTGCGATGGAAATGATTAGTCCGTGGTCGATTACTGCTTTACTGGCAACGCTGGTTTTACTGTTTGCCTTTCAGGGTCAGGCGATTATTGAGCAACCGCTGGTCATTGCCTTGCTGGCAGTGCCGATTCTCATTCAGGTGATTTTTAATTCATCACTGGCTTACTGGCTCAACCGCGCTGTGGGTGAAAAGCACAATATCGCCTGCCCTTCAGCCTTAATTGGTGCATCCAATTTCTTTGAGCTGGCAGTTGCCGCGGCGATTAGCCTGTTTGGTTTTCATTCCGGTGCAGCATTGGCCACCGTAGTTGGTGTCTTAATTGAAGTTCCAATCATGCTGCTGGTTGTACGGGTGGTTAATCAAAGCAAACACTGGTACGAAAAAGCCTAACGCCTGCGCATCAGGCAGGCTATTTGACCATTGAATGACTTTTTACTGATTTTTCAGTAGTTGCCACAGTAGCCGTTTTTTGAGCGGCTGCTCAATCAGCTCAGATAAATGTGGCAGGCGCTCAATCCGGTCAGGACAAACCTCATCAGCCAGTTCACTCATTAGGCCAACCCGCTTATCCAGGCCCAGCCGAAACAGGAAACCATTCAAGGCGGCCCTGGAGCCTGTCATTCGCTGCCAGCGCTGTCCTTCAGACAAAGGCCATGAAAAATGGCTAAGCTCCGGTTGCCGGAATGCCAGCAGGATATTTTTCCACAATGTATGTAACTGCGGGTTTTGCAGGTCTGCTTCATTCACCAGCACAATCCACTGGTTAATTTCACAAGCCTGCAAGCGAAAACTATGCAGGTTTGCAGTGGCAGCAGGTTCCACTTCAAAATGATCAACAGCCTGTATTGCATCACTTTCAGATAGCAGACTCACCTGATCAACCCTGTGCTTAACCAGTTCAGGCTGCAATACTACCGGTTGAATTGCTGGGGATGGATGATCCAGATTTGCTGCTGCCTGACCCAGTTCCGGTACTGTGCTGGCGTGAACAAGGGCTTCAGGCTGAACAATTTTGCGGGCAGGCTCATTGATAAAAGAGTCAGCCATAGCTACAGTGACAGGGTGATGCGCGACTTTCTCAGTGCTATTATTTGTTTCTAATTCATCCGTTGCTTGGCGCCACAATTGTACGCTTGGCGCAGATGCAGATTTGGTTACAACAGCCCGGGGCACCCATTGACGGATGCCAAGCGCAGTTAGTAGAGCTCGCTGCCGGGCGTCGTGCATTTACATTACTTCTTCGGTTTGCGGGTTGGCCTTGCCTTCTGTGGTTAGCCAGTTCAGCGCATCCAGATAGGCCTTGGCGCTGGCAATCACAATGTCCGTGTCAGCCCCCTGACCCGTCACAATGCGTCCATTCTGGTTGAGGCGCACAGCCACTTCACCCTGACTGTCCGTACCGCTGGTAATGGCATTGACCTGATACAGCTCAAGGTTGGAACCGGATTTTGCCAGCACTTCAATGGCCTTGAACGTTGCATCAACCGGGCCGGAACCACTCTGGCTAACTGGCATGTCCTTGCCATCAATTTTAAGTACCAGATGCGCACGCGGTGTTTGGCCGGTTTTACTGGTCACTTCCAGCTCTACCAGTTCAAAGCGCTTGATCACATCAGAACCCTGATGGCCGGCAACCAGTGCATGCAAGTCTTCATCAAAAATTTCGCTCTTGCGGTCAGCCAGATCCTTAAACCGGACAAACAGTTCATTGAGCTGCTCATCGGATTCAATGCCAATACCCAGTTCATCCAGACGGGCACGAAATGCCGCACGACCAGATAGCTTGCCCAGCGTCAGCTTATTGGTTTTCCAGCCCACATCTTCGGCGCGCATGATTTCATAGGTTTCACGGTGTTTTAAAATACCATCCTGATGAATGCCGGATTCGTGGGCAAATGCATTGGCACCCACAATCGCCTTGTTGGGCTGTACCACATAACCGGTAATGGTCGACACCAGCCGTGAACTGGGCACAATTTCTTCAGTGCGGATATTGGTCGTAACGTCATAAATATCACGACGCACGCGCGTGGCCATTACAATTTCTTCCAAGGCGGCATTACCTGCCCGCTCACCCAGACCATTAATGGTACATTCCACCTGACGCGCACCACCACGCACCGCTGCCAGTGAATTGGCCACTGCCATACCCAGATCATTATGGCAATGCGCTGACCAGATTACCTGATCTGAATTGGGCACTTGCTCCAGCAAGGTTTTAAAGCGCTCATAAATCAGCTCGGGCGTAGAATACCCGACGGTATCCGGCACATTAATGGTTTTAGCACCTGCCTTGATCACCTCGTCAAAAATTCGCACCAGAAACGGTACTTCCGAGCGAATCGCATCTTCGGCAGAAAATTCCACATCATCGGTGTATTCACGCGCAATCTTGATGGCTTTAACAGCCGCCTCAATTACCTGCTCTTCATTCATGCGCAGTTTGTATTGCATGTGAATGGGACTGGTGGCAATAAAGGTATGCACCCGACCACGATTGGCTGCCTTAATGGCTTCACCAGCACGACGAATATCTTTCTCGTTAGCACGCGCCAGTGAACAAATAGTGGAATCCTTGATAATGCTGGCAATACTTGAAATGGCCTCAAAATCACCGGGACTCGCCGCTGCAAAACCAGCTTCAATCACATCAACACCCAGACGCTCCAGTTGCCGCGCCACCCGGAGTTTTTCTTCCTTGGTCATGGCAGCACCGGGACTTTGTTCCCCATCACGCAAAGTGGTGTCAAATATGATTAAACGGTTGCTAGTCATGGCTACCTGTCCTTACTGATCAAAAACGCATGGGATGTGGCTAAAACAGCAACATCGCAACTGAAAAAGAGGCTTATTGTATCTTGATTTGAAGGGTTAAGCTTAAAAATTCAAGTCCTATCTTGCTATGCTGGTGGTGTTGATCAGGAGCTGATCTCAAGCGCAATTTTTCTGGCCGTG
Organism: Alkanindiges hydrocarboniclasticus; assembly: GCF_001982605.1. GTDB lineage: Bacteria > Pseudomonadota > Gammaproteobacteria > Pseudomonadales > Moraxellaceae > Alkanindiges > Alkanindiges hydrocarboniclasticus. The sequence goes on from NZ_MLCN01000022.1 coordinate 103,488, forward strand.
TAATCAGCCAGCGTTTTAGCCTCAAAACCCATACGCCAGTAAAGCAGATCCAGCACGTCCTGCTCCTCCTGACTAATAATCGTATCTGACCACAAACAGGTTTCCGCAGCTGCCAGAATATTCATGCGCTCACGCTTGAGCAACCCTGCCAGTTGATGTAAAACCTGACCCAGATTAACGGGATCATCGGTTACACGTTTCTTTTGTGCCACATCAAACTGTCGTGCTGATAAAATTGTCCGTAATACCCGCAGGCGTGCCTGTGCGATTTGTTCAGGTTTTAGTTTTTGCACATGCAACAGGGATTCCACCAAAAAAGTTATGGCCGGGCCACAGTTCTCTATGGCAACAGGCACCACAGGCGGTAACTGCTTAAGCTTGGCCTTGACGCGCTCCAGCAATAGCACATCCAGCAAACCAATATGTCCATCCAATTGGATAATATCAGCCAGACGGGTCAGTAACTGGCGCGCTGCACTGGCAGGCAGTTCTCCCAAGGCATCAATCGCCTGCAAAAAAATACTGATGTATAGACGCGGGTCAAGTTTTGCCAGTGCCTCTACAATGGCTCGGCTGACCTGCTGCTTTTCGGGTTCACAGGCAATCTGCTGGCGCAGGGCTAAAATGGCCGCCAGCAGTTCGCGGCAACCTGCCGACGTACTAAGCGCGCGCTTGATCACATCAGGACGTGCTGCGTTCTGGCGCATTTGTGGGCTTAATGGCTTGACCGCATCCTTGATTTTTACTGTTACGGGATGCAGCCGAACGGTAGGTAATGGCACGGGCGGCTGCCATTCAATCGGGGCAACTTGCTGCTCAGGGGAAACAATTTCATCGTGCACCACTATCTCTGCCTGAGACTGGTCAAACTGCTTGCGCACCAGAATCCGCTCCTGCACCTTGGCACGCCGCAATGCAGCCGGACTGATTTCGCCAATTCGGTGATCAAGGTCAGGGTGCGTTGCAAACAGGCTATTGCTATGGAGTGCCTGCCCAAAACAAAAATGGCTGATGGATTCGGTATACACGCCATGTAACTGGGTGCCGATATGATGGGTGCGGATTCTGAGTAAGGCCTGTAGTACGCCATTGGTGCGGGTAAACTGCATGCTGGATGCATCCGCCAGAAACTCGCGCTGCCTTAAAATGGCAAACTTGAGCAAACGGGCCATCAACACGCCAAGGCTTCCCACCAGCCAGACCAGCCCGCCAATGGCAATAAACAGGGCGTCGGCATGCCGGTTACGCTGCACATGACGTTGCAGGGAAAAACCAGTTTGGGCAATCCAGCTACCCAACTGGCTCACTGCAAGCAAGCCCGCAACCCACGCCACCAGACGCAAATTAAGCTGGGTATCCCCATGACGGATATGACTATATTCATGGGCAATCACGCCCTGTAACTCATGACGATCCAGCGTCTGCAACATGCCCCATGTTACTACCAAGGCCATGTCCATAGCGCGGTAACCTGCCACAAAGGCATTGACGCCCAGCTCATCATCCAGCACATACAGCGCCGGCATGGGCACACTGGATGCCACTGACATTTCCTCAACCACATTTTTCAGCATGCGTTCTTCAGGAACCGTCGTTTCAAACTGGATACGCCGCGCCCCCAGACGATTGGCCAGTGCCCGCCCGCCCTCGCGTAAGCGGTAAGCTTCCCAGAACGATCCGCCCAGAATTATCACCAGCATACTGACAATAATCATAGGGGTTAATGAATGATGAATAAAGGAACCGGATTGCTCAAAGGGATACAGCACCATGCCAACCAGCAGGTTCATGACAAAAATGGTAAAGCCCACTGCCAGCACAAACAAAGTGACCAGTATTAGGGTATAGCGCTTTGCCTGTTCCTGCCTGCCCCAGAAGTCCACATTCATGATTCCTGTCAATGTGTTTTAAATAGTTAAGCCTAAAGAATTCATACGGCTTTAAAGGCTAATGCGCAAGGATGAACGCACGGTTTTTGGATCATCCAGCACCAGCAGTTTCATGGGCTTAAAGCTAAAAGCACCGGCAATAAAATTACTGGGGAACATCTCACAGGCATTATTGTAAAACATCACCTGATCATTATAGGCCTGCCGGGCAAAGCCCACCCGGTTTTCAGTACTGCCCAGTTCTTCCATCAATTCCTTGACCACACTATCTGCCTTTAGCTCAGGATACTGCTCCATGACAGCGGTAAACTGGGCAAGGCTATTGCTTAAGCGCTGCTCGGCCAGCCCGAGTTTTTCCACCAGCTCAGGTGATTGATACGTGCCACTGGCAGCCAGATTACGCTGCGCCTGTACCGCAGCATCGCGTGCAGCAATCACCCGCTCCAGCGTGTCTTTTTCATGGCTCATGTAAGCACGGGTTGCCTCAACCAGATTGGGAATCAGGTCATGGCGGCGCTGCAACTGCACATCAATCTGCGAAAAACCATTACGGGCCGCATTGCGTCTGGCAACCAGTCCATTAAATAATCCGATAATATAAAGCAGGCCACCTAAAATAATGGCCAGAAAAATAATTAATCCCCACATTGCTACTTATCTCCCTGTCTTATTGTTCAGGCAACTTGAACTATAATGCCATAAAAAATAGACCGATAACGCAATTTTACGCCAGTCCATAGATAACGGGCTATCACCCGAAGTAATAGCCCGTTATTTAAACTGATCAGGAAAAATTGTAGTCATAAAGCCTGATTTATTTTACCGCTTAATCAGCCTTATCGTATTTCCGGTGACGCAGACTCACCCGGCCACGGCAGATATCGCTGAGCATGCGCCAGTCGGACACAAAGCTGTATAACGGTTGCTTAAAGGATGCAGGCTTGTTTTTTTCAAAGAAAAAATGCCCAACCCATGCGCAGGCATAACCGGTCACAATGCCTTTTAGCAAATAGCTTTTACGACCTGTTCGAATGGTCTTATAAATCCCGTATAAACCGGCAATACTGCCTAGCGCGTGTAGTCTGCGGCTCATCACATTACTGTGTTCAGTCAGGTAAAACCGGTAAAACTCGCCATAGTTGCGGATCGGCATGGCAAGTGGCTGATTTGTCGATTCCCGGGTTGAGACGGCTTGATTCATTGATATACTCCCTCACTATTGTGGCCGGCTGTCTTTTATCAGACAGTAATTACAGATCATCTGTTGCAGATCGGTTTAACCGGGCCAAATGTCATTTGCTTAAGCTGGCGATAAGTTAAAGCTGGCTTTTAACCAGCCATTTTATAAACTATGAATCAGGATGTCTGTTTAAACGGTGTACTGGCCAGTGCTGCCCGATAATAATCATCAATATAGTCTTTTTCCTGCACACAAAATTCCTGTACGGCCTGCATAAATTCAGGTCGCGTCAGCCAGTGTACTGAATGGGTATATACCGGTGCAAAACCACGAATCAGCTTATGCTCGCCCTGCGTACCCGGATCAAAAAACTTTAATTGCTGATGAATGGCATATTCAATGCCCTGATAATAACAGACCTCAAAATGCAGGCAATCCACAGCTTCCACAGCGCCCCAGTAGCGTCCGTACAGGGTCTGGTCATCCTTGAAAAACAGCGCCGCAGCAATCCCTTGCTCATCACGGCTGGCTTTGATCAGCAGTATCTGCTGGGGCATTTTCTGTAGCAGTTGGCAGAAAAACTCATAGGTCAGGTAAGGACGCTGGCCACGCACATAATAGGTATTGGCATAGCACTGGTAAAAAAATGCAATATCCTCAATAGTGAGTTCTGCCCCTTCTATCCATTGCACCTGAATGCCCTGCTGAACAATTTTCTGCCGCTCCACCTTAATGCTCTTGCGTTTTTTTGCAGTCAATGCTGCCAGAAAATCATCAAACTGCGTATAAGCCTGATTACGCCATAAAAACTGGCAATGGTAGCGAATGGCCACGTCAGATTGTGTTTGCAAAAAATCCAGCAGGGGCTGATCTATAAACAAACCATGCCATGATGACGCTTGCTGTTGCGTTGCGAGTGCCTGTATGGCCTGAAAAATGAACGGCCATATTTCTGCAAATTGATAACCTTGTGCCAGTAGTAAGCGCTGACCAGTCACGGGTGTAAAAGGCACACTGCTGACCAGCCGGGGATAATAGTTTAAGCCATGTCGTGCATAGGCATCAGCCCAGGCATGGTCAAATACATATTCACCCCGATGATGGGTTTTAATAAATAATGGCAAAAAAGCCACGGGACGTCCTGCATCTTCCAGCAGGATATGCGAAATCTGCCAGCCAGTGTGCAAACCAATGGCATGCTGCTGTTCAAGGGCCTGCCAAAAGCCAAGCTGCAAAAATGGCTGGGCTGGTGTCAGGGCTTCAAATAGCGACGCAGCCTCATTAACCGATTCAATATAGCGTACCTGATAACTACTGGCCTGATGACCCGTGTGTTGATTAGAACTGTTGTGCTGCACCCTGAATATCCATCACGCTTAATGGCTCAAGTATTGAAGCGCGCCTGCAAAATGTAAAGATGCAATTGTTAAGGAAGGTGATGGAATTTAGGCAAACATTGGCTCAAAATAAGACATCTATGTTTAGTAAATTATGCCTGCAATGACTGATATGAAAAACCCGGAAGCTCAACACGACACCAAGCCCAATGAATTTTATGACCGTGTGGATGCATTCATTCACGCGGCCAACCAGCAATGCAGTCAGGATGATAAAGGCAAAGTCAGTGCCTCGTTTTTATTTGCGGCGGCCCGCTTTAATAGCTGGGTGAGTGCTTCTGGCTTTGAGAATAGCGAACTGATGCAAGCCAACCGGCAGGAACTGGTACAGTATTTTGTGCAGCAGTATCAATCCATGCTGGAAGATAATCTGGATGAATTTATTACAAACTTTTCCAGTTACCAAAAAGGTCAATAGTCTTTTATGTCTAGCAGCTTTGTCGTGTAGGTTTAACCCAAAGCCATAAAAAAACCCCCAGTTAACTGAGGGTTTTTCTATTAATAAACTGGAATCTAGTCTTCCATGTTATTAATTATCGCATCACCGAACTCGGAACAACGCAGCAAGGTTGCATCGGGCATTAAGCGCTCAAAGTCATAAGTGACGGTCTTGGCTTCAATGGCACCAGCAATACCCTTAATAATCAGGTCAGCCGCTTCGGTCCAGCCCATATCACGCAGCATCATTTCCGCTGACAGGATAATGGAACCCGGGTTTACCTTGTCCTGACCGGCATACTTGGGTGCTGTACCATGCGTTGCTTCATACACAGCAATCGCACCGCCAATGTTAGCACCCGGTGCAATACCAATACCGCCAACTTCAGCGGCCAGCGCATCAGAAATATAGTCACCGTTCAGGTTCAGGGTTGCAATTACCGAATAATCTGCTGGACGCATCAGGATCTGTTGCAGGAACGCATCCGCAATGACATCCTTGATGATAATGTCCTTGCCGGTTTTCGGGTTCTTGATTTTAACCCATGGGCCGCCGTCAAGCAGTTCACCACCAAAGCGCTCCATGGCCAGCTCGTAGCCCCACTCCTTGAACGCGCCTTCGGTATATTTCATGATGTTGCCCTTGTGAACCAGAGTCACAGATGGCTTGTCATTATCAATGGCAAACTGGATGGCTTTACGCACCAGACGCTGGGTACCTTCTTTGGACACCGGCTTCACACCAATACCGCAATTTTCATCAAAGCGGATTTTGGTTACACCCATTTCCTCTTTCAGGAACTTGATGACCTTAATGGCTTCTGGTGAACCTGCTTTCCACTCAATACCGGCATAAATATCTTCCGAGTTTTCACGGAAAATAACCATGTCAGTCAGCTCAGGATGATGAACCGGACTGGGCACACCCTTGAACCAGCGTACTGGACGCACGCAGACGTATAAATCCAGTTCTTGGCGCAGTGCCACATTTAGGGAACGGATGCCACCACCAACCGGTGTAGTCAGCGGGCCTTTGATGGAAACTACAAATTCGCGCAAGGCTTCAAAGGTTTCTTCCGGCATGTAGCTGCCATAAATACGGTCGGCTTTCTCGCCGCAATAAACTTCCATCCATACGATAGATCGTTTTCCGCTGTATGCCTTCTGAACTGCGGCATCTACAACCTTAATCATCACAGGTGTAATATCAACACCAATACCATCGCCTTCAATAAACGGAATGATCGGATGATTGGGGACGTTCAGTGACAGGTCTGCATTTACGGTGATTTTGTCGCCATCTGCAGGAACCACGATCTTCTGATAACCCATTGTACAGGTGCTCCCTTTTTCTAGTGATTAAACTCTTTCAAATGTAAAAACTAACATGTTTTGTTGCGCATCTACATGTACTATATGTTAAACATTTCTACATGTTTTTGTGATTTAAAAAACAAATGACTATATTTTCCTGCGTGATAAAACATGAGTAAACACATTGTTTTTGCACCAGAACTTCACTAACCGGATCAAAATGGCCCAGATTGTCCTGTTTAACAAACCCTTCAATGTGCTTACCCAGTTTCGTAGTGATGATGAGCGCATTACCCTTGCCCGGTTTATCCATGATAAAAACCTGCGCGTGGCTGGGCGGCTGGATTATGACTCCGAAGGATTATTGTTACTGACTGATAATGGCCACATTAACCAGCAACTGGTGCATCCACGGGCGCGACAATATAAAACCTATCTGGTGCAGGTTGAAGGCACACCAACTGACACAGCCTTACAGCAACTGCAACAGGGTGTAATGCTTAAAGATGGGCTAACCCTGCCTGCTAAAGCAAAAGTCATTAATGAACCGGATTTTTTGTGGCCACGTTATCCGCCCATCCGTTTTCGGGCCAGTATTCCTACCACATGGCTGGAAATCAAAATTTGTGAGGGTAAAAACCGGCAGATCAGACGAATGACCGCAGCAGTGGGCCTGCCAACCCTGCGCCTGATTCGCACCCAGATTGGGCCATTTTTATTAGAAGATTTGCAACCGGGTGAGATTAAAACTTTTAACACCCTACAGGATGCCAGTGTGTTGGCTCAATTAGGCTGGTCGGTGCGTCCTGACTCTTTTACAGAATCTGCTGTTGAGCCTGTAAACGGATTAGCCCGCCCGGCAACATCACGCAGGCGCAGCAACCGACGGAATACTTTCCCCATGGGGCCACGTGGCAAGTGATCAACAAACTCAATACTGCATGGTAAAAAACCATAATGCAGGCGGCTTGCAATAAAATCCTTAAGCCGCTCAGGCGTTAGGCCTTTTTTGGCTACTACCATCAAGCGTACTGGTGCGGCTGGGTCATTGAGTTCCTGTACAATGACACACTCTACGACATCTTCATGCTGGTAAATCTGCTGTTCAATTTCCTGTGGAAACATTAGCTGATCCTGCCACCAGAACGTGTCGGTCTGGCGCTCCAGCATGGTAATAAAGCCATCTTCAGAAATTGAGACCAGATCGCCGGTTTTAAACCATTCATCGTAGGTCATGGCCTGCTGGGTTACGGCGGGCTGGTGCCAGTAGCCACGCATCACCTGTGGGCCCCTGACCCATAGCTCTCCTGGCTGGTTAAATCCCAGCGGCTTTTGGTTGTTGCTAACCACGCATACTTCAGTATTGGGCAAAATAACCCCCACTGTTCCGGGCCGGATGCGCTGTGGGGGATTAATACTAATCAAGGGGGCGGTTTCACTTAGACCATAGGCTTCACATAAATAGCGGCCCGTCAGGTCACACCATTGCTGTTGCAGCGTGCGGCTGGCAAAGCTGCCCCCACACATAAACAGTTCCATCTTTTTAACCAGATGACGGGTGGCATCCTGCTTTAGAATTTGTTCATACAAATAAGGAATACCTGCCATCAGGTCAAACTGGTGATTTTGCAGGTACTTGGCCTTGTGCAGGAGTTCTGAAGGCCGGGTGAGCACCACATGGGCACCATCTGCCAGCATCATCAGGCAAAAGCTGATCCCCACAATATGCTGTAGTGCAACAGGGCACAAGCCGCATTTTTCCGGGGTGACGATGCCGTTTAAAATCTGCTTGACCTGCTGGTAATTACACGACAGATTGCGGTGCGATAACGCGGCACCCATGGGAATATCCGTTGTACCGCTGGTGTATTGAATAATGGCCAGATCATCCAGATTCAGGCGTGGCCATTCATGGTGTTTTTTAACGGTTTTCTTGAAAATCTGCCGCAAGCGTACATAGCGAATAATAGTAGTGTCTTCACGCCATTGTGAAATCCACTTGCGCGGCGAAAGCCATGTTTTAATCCGTCCCAGAATATCTACATAATCATCGCTATGCGTGGTGATGATATGGCGAATGCTGGTTTCCAGCAGCATTTTTTCAACTTGCGGCAAGAAACCGGGAATTGTCACCAGAATTTTGGCACCGGAGTCCTGCAACTGATGCAGCGTATAATCCACTTCCGGCAAAAAACTTAAGTTGGCTACTACCAATTGCGCACGCCATGCAGCCATGACTGCAATCATGTAAGACAAACTATTGGGCAGATATAGCGCTACCCGGTCACCAGCCTTGATCGTACTGTCTTCTAAAAACCATGTTGCCAGTGCATCTACACTAAAGGACAGTTCGGCATAGTTCAGCGTACAGCCATCCATGCTAATGGCCGGTGAGGTAGGAAACTGGTTGACCATATCGTCAAAATAATCAAGGAAACTACAGTCCTGCATGGGCATTTTTCGGCCCTGATACAAACTGTCAAAACTGTTCCACGACTCATGTTCCTGCAACTTTAATTGTTTTAGGTCTTCGGGCTTACAGAACTTGAAATGATTCAAGACATGAACTTGCTTAGGCATTTAACTGTCATCCCGTTATGATCAAGCTATTGTTTTAATTATTTCTCTAATTTACGTGATTTATGCTTGCCCTGCCATTCACTTTTGCGGCAGGGCAAAAATAATTACAATTTAACTGGATGATCAGTCCATTGTGCAAGGTGGTTTTTATCTTCAATCAGCAGTTTTGCAGCTGAAGTCATAAACCCCTGACCCTGTATTTCAAGCACTTTTAGTTCATCACGCCGAAATGCATGACACGTGATGTGTGGTGTAACAGTGGTATGACTACCCAACTGCTGCAACAGGCCGCTATTCGCCTTTAACCCGTTTAAGGCAATAATCGTGTCCTGACAGGAAAGCCCGGCATGCGCCGCTGCTGAATCACGCAACACCTGCTGTACCAGTAAGCCCTGTGGTGTTTCCTGTACCTTTAAACCAAGGGGCCAGACTTTATGTTCCATATGCAGGCTAACGCCAAATTCAGCGAGCAGTTGCTGCAAAGGCAACTCGGTGGTGCCTTCCACATAATGCTCAAAAAATTCAGTTAGCGAATGACCTGTTAATTGCTGGCAGAGTTGTGGCAGGGTTTGCTCGTCTACATGCTGGCCATTTTTGGCACGCTGATACAAAGCCTGCATGAGCATATCCAGATTACTGCCATGCTGCCTTAAGGTTAAATCCAGACACAATGCCACCAGAGCGCCTTTGTTGTAATAGCTGGTGCCTGCATTGTTGGTGTTTTCATCGGGACGGTAATACTTGATCCATGCATCAAAACTGGACTCCGCAACACTTTGAATCTGGCGGCCCGGATTGCTTAAGTAACGGCTAATCTGATCCTTTACCAGATCAATATAGGCATTCTGGTCTATTACCCCACTGCGATACAGCATCAGGTCATCATAATAGGAGGTAATACCCTCAAAAACCCACAGCAGCGTGGTGTAGTCTTCCTGATGCAAGTTGGGCTTCACATAATTGTGCGGGCGAATAAACTTGACCAGCCACGCATGAAAATACTCATGGCTACACAATCCCAAAAAGCGCTGGTAATTTGCCGATGGCTTGGCAGGGTCGCTGGACTTGGGCAAGTCATCCCGTGGTGTGATAAGGCTGGTAGAACTTTGATGTTCAAGACCGCCATAGCTATTGGCGGTTGCCATCACCATAAACAGGTAATTTTTAAAAGGCGCCTCACCAAACATTTGAATCTGGGCCGAACAGATTTTTTCCAGATCAGTAGCAAGACGTTGCAGGTCAGTTTGATGACGCCCAGAAATGGCAATCCGGTGATTAATATTTTCTGCGTCAAACTGAATGCAATCCTGCTCTGCCAGCTCAAAAGGCTGATCAATCAGTTCATGGTAATTTTTGGCAGTTAAGGTATACGCCGTGTTGCTGGCCTGAACGATCTGCATGCTGGTGGCCAGTTCAAACCTGCTTAAAGCCTCAGGAATATCCAGTTGCAATTGCACAGCACTGTCTTCCTGTCCTTCAACACCAATACAGACAGCAGCGGGATTTACATACAGGCGGTCATCATCGGTGTAGGCTCCGCGCACAGATAAATCATAGGCATATACCTGATAAGTAATTTCAACCTCATCAGCCTGCATGTTTTGCAATTGCCACTGGTTTTTAGTCAGCTTTTGCAGGTTGATGGCAGCACCGGTGGTTGCATGCTGGGCCTTTACCGATTCAATATGCTTGGCAAATTCACGAATCAGATAGCTGCCGGGAATCCATGTGGGCAGCCAGATTTTTTGCTGGGCCTGTGCGTTAAACCTGACCTTTACTTTAATCAAATGCTGATAATACTGCGCAAAAGATAAAGTGTAATCAATCATGGCAACCTGCATATTATTAAGAGAAATTAAATAAGAGAAATTAAAACCATCTGGCTTGACGGTGTAGAAAAGCATCTCGCCCAAACCGCAATGAAAAAGCCAGCGAGCCTGTAACTACCTTACTCCGCCTTATCGAAAAAGGCAAAAATATGCCCATGCAATGCTCAAAAAACCGTCGTCTTGTTTCAGTTGCTAAACAATTGGTTTTTACATGCGGATTGACTGGCCTGAATGACTGAGAAAATTGTCAGACAAATCATGCAGGCTGCTTTAAGGCTTATGGCATACTTAAGCCAGACCATCCTGTCACGCTATTAAGTTGTGCTCGCTGTTTTGAAGACTTCTAAAACATATTAAACCAGAAGCAAACTAGTTCTGAATGTAGGCAACCCGAATTTAAAGCACGTGAACTTAAACCAAACAAATGCCATGTAGCACGAGTTTCAAAGAATTTTAAGTCTTAACACATTCCAAGTTTTATTTTAAGCAGCCTTGAGAGCATATCAATGAAACAGTTAAACCCAAGCGTACAACCCCACCTACACCGGATTGTAATTGTAGGCGGTGGTGCGGGCGGCCTTGAGCTGGCAACCCGTCTAGGCCAGTCACTCGGCAAACGCGGGCAGGCACAGGTCATCCTGATTGACGCCGCGCTAACCCATATCTGGAAGCCCCTACTGCATGAAGTTGCTGCCGGAACCATTAACTCCTATGAGGATGAGCTGAACTATTTTGCCCATGCCAGCAAGCATCATTTTGAGTTTCATCTGGGTCGTATGTGCGATATTGACCGTGAACAAAAGCAGGTGGTTCTCGAGCCGTTAAGTAATGGTGAAAGCGTGGTGATTGCACCAGAGCGCCGGGTTCGCTATGACACGCTGGTGGTTGCAGTGGGTTCAACCTCAAATGACTTTGGCACCGCAGGCGCACGTGAAAACTGCATTTTTCTGGATGCACGCCCGCAGGCAGATCGCTTCCAGCGTGAATTCTTGAGCCTGTATTTGCAGGCACAGGCCCGCTCCCTATCTGACCAGAACCCGCAATTTCTTAATATTGCCATTATTGGTGCCGGGGCAACCGGGGTTGAGCTTGCCGCCGAACTGCATCACGCTGCGCATGAACTGCCCCGTTATGGCCTGACCAGTATTGATCCACGTAATGTCAATATCACCCTGATTGAAGCCGCCGAGCGTATTTTGCCGGGCCTGCCACCACAAACCTCACATACTGCCGAACGCGAGCTTAAAAAAATGGGCATTAATGTGATGACCAGCCGGCGCGTGGTAGCAATCAGCCCGGATGGTATTGAGTGTGATGGCGATATTCATATTCCGGCCAACCTGAAAGTCTGGTCAGCCGGAATCAAGGCACCGGACTTCCTCAAAAATATTGCCGGGCTGGAAACCAACCGCATCAACCAACTGGTGGTTGGGCCTAGCCTGCAAACCACACTGGATGCCGATATTTTTGCCATGGGTGATTGTGCAAGCTACATACCCGAAGGTGAAACCCGCCCGATTCCCCCCCGTGCGCAAGTGGCCAACCAGCAATCGATTTTGCTGGCCAAGTCTATGAAAGCACGACTAAATGGCCAGCCGCTGCCACACTTTAAATTTACCGATAAGGGTTCACTGGTGTCATTAAGCCAAAAGAACAGTGTAGGTAACCTGATGGGCGATATTAATGTGCAAGGTATCATTGCGCGCTTAATGTATGTGTCGCTGTATCGCCTGCATCAGGTGGCGATTCATGGCTTTTTCAAGACAGCCGTCCTCATGACCAAAGACCTGCTTTCACGCTCATCCGGCCCGCGCCTTAAACTGCATTAATGATCTTATTTAACACTTGAACGCTGCCCTCACTTTAGCGCAATACTGTGACTGAAGTGAGGCTATCTGAAACAGTTAATAAATGAACGATTGCATTAAAAAAACAAAATAACCCGCTAAAACAGGTTATTATTATGCAACTTTTTATTTAAAACGGAAAAATTGACATGGCTGATATTCAAAATGATCAAGTAGTATCATTTCATTATACCCTGACTGATGAAAATGGTACTGTGATTGACAAATCCGAAGGCCAGCCACTGGTATACCTGCATGGTGCTGGTAACATTATTCCAGGTCTGGAAAATGCATTAACTGGCAAAAATGTTGGTGACAAACTTTCTGTTAATGTGGCTGCTGCCGAAGGTTATGGCGAATATAATGCCCAGCTGGTTCAGGAAGTTCCACGTAACATGTTCCAGGGTGTTGATGATATTCAGGCTGGTATGCAGTTTCAGGCCCAAACAGATGACGGCATTCAGATCGTTACTGTTAAAGATGTAAATGACGAAAGCGTATTTGTTGATGGCAACCACCCACTGGCTGGCCAAAACCTGAATTTTGATGTTGAAATCGTTGATATTCGTCCAGCTTCTCAAGAAGAGCTGGATCATGGTCATGTTCATGGCGCTGGTGGTCATCACCACTAAGCCCTGCCTGAATCATATGGTTTGATTCAGACATCAAAAAAAGCCGCCTTCTTCTTAAATTAAGGCGGCTTTTTTTATAACTATTTTGAGTGAAGACCCTAGCTAGGGATTCGTGATGTTTTGACATGCTGCCCAAGCTTGCTAAAGGCCAGCTCGACAAGCTCACCCGCCATCAACGCATAAAAGAAACTGTTTTTATTAAATTTTTATAGCACTAATAACCTTCCAGCAAGTTTACTGTCTCACTGTATTGCAAGCGTTCACCCTGCTCCAGCAACTGGTTAAAATAGCGAGTGACGACCTGTGCCTGCTCATGGGTGGATTCAACCTGATACATGGCTTGCCGAAATTCATTACTGGACTTTAAGCCCTTGGTATACCATGCAATGTGCTTACGCGCGATCCGGCAACCTGAATACTCGCCATAAAAAGCATATAACTCCTGCAAATGCTCCAGTAATACATTTTTAACCTCCAGAATATCCGGCGCAGGCAAGTATTCGCCAGTATCCAGATAATGTGCGATTTCACGGAATATCCACGGCCTGCCTTGCGCGGCACGTCCAATCATAATGGCATCGGCACCGGTTTGCTCCAGCACCAGTCTGGCTTTTTGCGGACTATCAATATCCCCATTGGCAATCACCGGAATAGCAATTTCCTGTTTTACCTGTGCAATCAGCGCATAGCGGGCAGCACCAGTGTACATGTCCTCACGGGTACGGCCATGTATCGCCAGCGCTGCAATACCCGCCTGCTCTGCGTGTCTGGCAACCCGCAGGATATTTTCCTCACCATTACAAAAACCAAGCCGGGTTTTTAAGGTGACGGGTACATCAACGGCTGCAACTACAGCATCCAGAATTTGGGCCACTAGACTTTCATTTTGCAGCAAGGCCGAACCCGCCAGCTTGTTACATACTTTCTTGGCCGGACAGCCCATATTGATGTCTACAATCTGCGCGCCATTGGCCACCTGATACCGCGCTGCCTCAGCCATTTGTTGTGGATCAGAGCCTGCAATCTGGGCTGAAATTGGGGCCATTTCTCCATCAAAATTGGCCCGGTACAGACTTTTTTTATTCATGCGCAGGGTTTTATCTGAGGTCATCATTTCGCTGACAGCATGGCCCGCACCAAAATATTTGCATAATGTTCTAAATGGCCGATCAGTGACGCCTGCCATTGGGGCAACAATCAGGTTATTTTTTAAACGGTACGGGCCGATTTGCATAATCATTTGTCTGGAGTAAAACGGCCTATATCATATCAATTTCTCTGTTCAAATAAAAAACCAGCAACAAAATGCCGGGTTTTGTATGTAAGTGGCAAAACTTCTTACAACACAGGCACACAAGAGTGCTTTAGGCCTACATAAAAAATTGTCAGGATGTTGAAGCTTAAAGACTGAACTTAAAGGCTCAGCCTAGAGAGGATTACTTAAGTTTTTAACGATGAGTTTTTAAATCATAATTTTATGGTTTTTATAAACCTGGAGTATAGCAATGTCTGACATCACTAAAATTGCAGAATTAACACGCGGTATCAAATTTGCCATGGTGACTTTTGTAAACCATGAAGGCCATCTTCATTCTGCGCCAATGACTACACAGGATGGAGACTTTAACGGTACAGTCTGGTTTATTGGTTCTAAAGATTCTGACCTGGTACGCAGTATTCCCGGCAATGCACAGGTTAATCTGGGCTATAGCGATCCTGCCGGCCACAATTATGTTTCCATTAATGGCGTTGCCGAACTGGTTGATGATAAAGCCAAACTGGATGAGCTGTGGAGTGAAGGCTATAATGCGTTCTTTGAGCAAGGCAAAGAAGACCCACGTATCCAGTTAATTAAAGTGATTGGTAATGGCGCCCAATATTGGGAAGGCGATGGCCGTATGGTTAGCATTATCAAAATGACCAAGGCTGCCATTACAGGCGCTACCGCCAAGCTCGGTGAAACCGAAGGCGTTAAATTGTAATTTTACAGATAGAAGCTTCAAAAGTCCGGTGTCATAAACCGGGCTTTTTTATTGGCCAATTTTTTTTTACGCTTTAACTTTTTAAACTTCATATACAAAAAAGCAGGCTAAAGAATTTGGATATAATTGGTTACAAATTGAACTTATGGCATACTATGCCTTGCCTTGTCCTGTTTGAATTGCATGATGTCTAACCGTGTTATTGGCGCCTTATTGCTTGGCGCATTTGCCCTTTCCGGCTGCCAATCCCAGACTGAAGAAACCGAAAGCCAGAGCCACAAAATTCTGGACACCAAGCATATTTATAAACTCATTCCAGCAGCAACCACCAACCGCATGGCATGGGCCAATGATGTACATGCCATTATGGATGATCTGGAAATTGAACGTAATCTCAGCAATACCTGTTCAATTGTGGCCGTCGTGGATCAGGAATCCAATTTTATTGCCGATCCGCATGTGCCTAATCTGGGCAAAAAGTCCATTAAGGAAATGAACGAAAGGCTTGAAAAAAAGCTGGGTAAAAAAATGGCTGGCTATTTTAATGACATGCTGGCCAAGCAGCCCTCGCCTGATGATAATTTCCTGATGCAGCTTGAAAAGGTTAAAACCGAGCGCGAGCTGGATGAACTATACCGGCAGATGTTCGAGTTCTTTACCAAGCAATACAAGATTAATCTGGTCACCAGTGCAGCCCGTATTATTGCAAGGCAGGACATTGAAGAAACCTTTAATCCGATTACAACACTGGGTTCAATGCAGGTGCATATTCGCTATGCAGTAGAAAACTCACGCAGTGGTAGCAATATCCATAAAATCCGTGACGACCTGTATACCCAATATGGCGGGCTTTATTATGGTATTCATCGCTTGATGACTTATCCAGCACAGTATGAAAAGCCAATTTACCGTTTTGCCGATTATAACTCAGGCATTTATTCCAGCCGCAATGCTGCCTTTCAGCAGATGGTCAACAAGCTCTCAAAACAGGAATTAAGTCTGGATGGTGACCTGCTGTCCTACAACAAGGATGGCGATATAATTTCAGAACCTACGGCTACTGAAACCGCACTAGCCCAGTTATTTATGGAAAAAAGCATTGCGCTGGATACCAAAGATATCCGGCGTGACCTGAAAAAGGAAAAGCAGCAGGAATTTGAAGAAACCAAAACCTATCAGCAGGTAGCAACACTGTATAAGGAAGAATTTAACAAAGATGTACCCTACGCCATTATGCCAGAAGTTGTGATTTCCGGCCCCAAGCTAAGCCGTGATTACGATACCAACTGGTATGCCTCCAGAGTCAACCAGCGTTATACCCGGTGCGTTAGCCGTGGTAAACGACTGGGCTTTAAATTAACCTGATTACCGATAGCCCATTCCACTAACTGATAACAACTCCTGTTTTTATCAATTAAGTCTTATTTGTTAGAAACCTGCTGGATCAATTATTGGCTTTGAATGCTTACCTCACTTGCTTAATACCATTAATAATTATTTTTAAAACTTAATCATATATTGGCTGTTTTCTACTTATAATCTATAACTGGGTGTATAAAAATTTAATCTTTAAATAATACCCATGACTCAAAACCTCGATGTTGCAAGTCCCATTGATTTACGCCAGATGAGCGATGCCAAAGCATGGGCCGATACTGCCCTGCAAAAACGTCCAGCACGCACTGATTTTTTCAACGCTTTTGCTACTCAGCATACCAATCCGCGTATTCTGGAACTGGGTTCTGGGCCGGGATTTTTAGCACAGCATATACTGGAGTGCATTACAGTGGATGAGTATGGTGCGCTGGATTTTTCTGAAGCCATGCATCAACTGGCGCAAGAGCGACTGAACAGCCATGGGCATAAAGTGCAATTTATTGAACGCAGCTTTAAGGAGAATCACTGGACAGCAGGCTTGGGGAAATTTGATGTGGTGATAACCATGCAGGCTATGCATGAATTACGTCATAAACGGTATACAGTAAATTTATTTAAGCAGGTACAACAGCTTTTAAGACCCGGTGGTGTTTTTCTGGTATGTGATCATTATGCAGGCATGGATGCCCATGGCATCAGTGGCATGCAAAATAACCAACTGTATATGAGTATTGACGAACACTTTGCTGCCCTACAACATGCTGGTTTCAGTGATATCCGCCAGCTTATGGTGCTGCAAGGCATGGTATTGCATCAGGCTAAAATATAAAAATAGCGGCTTAATAAATCGCCATATGATCCCGGTGAATCATTTCTACCGAACGGTTCTCGCCCAGAATTTCATGCACCCGCTCGGAGGGCTGGCCAATGACCTGTCGTGCCGATTGCGAGCTGAAATTAACCCGGCCAACGGCAATGCGCTCACCATTCAGATTAACGCACTCTACCACATCGCCACGTTCAAAATGCCCCTCAACCTGACGCACACCCACCGGTAACAAGCTGCGATGTTTCACCTGAATGGCTTCTACGGCACCGTTATCCAGTACCAGACGCCCGGCAGTTTGCAAATGCGCAGCCAGCCATTGCTTACGGGCCGTGATGCGGTCTTCATCCGCGGTCAGTAAGGTTCCCAGTGCCTCGCCCTGTACCAGACGCAATAGTACATTGCTGGTTTGACCACTGGTAATCAGTGTAGGACAACCGGATTTTGCGGCTAAACGTGCAGCACGCACTTTGGTGACCATGCCACCACGCCCCAGCACACCGCCACCACCTGCCATTGCCAGCAGGCTTTCATCCATGGCCCGCACGGTAGACAGCAATGTGGCGCTGGCATCCTTACGTGGATCACGGTCAAACATGCCTTCCTGATCCGTTAGAATAATCAGCAAGTCAGCACCAATCAGACTGGCTACCATGGCAGCCAGCGTATCGTTGTCACCAAAACGGATTTCATCTGTGGCAACAGTGTCATTTTCATTGATCACTGGCACCACACGCCATTTGATTAAACGCAGCAAGGCATCGCCAGCGTTTAAGTAACGACGGCGATCAGCAAGGTCATCATGGGTGAGCAAAACCTGCGCCGTTTGAATCTGGTGCTGTAGCAACGCACCAGCCCAAGCCTGAATCAGGCCCATCTGGCCAATGGCCGCACAGGCCTGTAAAGCTGGCAAATCATCAGGACGCGCACTAATTTTCATGCGCACCATGCCTTCTGCAACAGCACCAGAAGACACCAGAATCACTTCAATGCCCTGCTCATGCAGCATGGCAACCTGAGCGGCCCAATGATTTATGGCCTGATGATCCAGACCCTGCCCATTGGCAGTGAGTAAAGCCGATCCAATTTTTATGACAACGCGTTTACACTGAAGCTGACGCTGATTGCCTTGCTGTAGCAACGACATGTTTACACTCAAAATCAAATTAACCGGTTTTTTTACCTAGCGGACGTAAATATTTTCCATGCCGCTTTCATCAAAATCATCCCAATCATCATCGTCGTCATCATCTCCACCTTGACGTGCCGCACGACGGGCTTCCTTATAAGCTTCCTTGGCAGCCAGTGAATTTTCACGGGTTTCCTGTTCCAGACGCTCACGGAATTCTTTCTTAGCCTGTGCAAAGTCTGGATCTTCTACTTCCAGTTCACGTTCCTGCTCAATCTGGTCTATCAGGTAATAAACAATCTGACGGGTGCCTTCACCGGTTAAGCCCGAACAACGGAATACTGGCCCAGTCCAGCCCAGTTCACCCACAATATGGGTACACCATTCATTATGAGTTTCTTCCGGAATCTGGTCCAGCTTGTTGAGTACCAGCACGACTGGTAACTCAGCCAGTGCGGGCGAGAATTTTTTTAACTCATTAAAAATGGCCTTGGCGTTTTGTACCGGGTCTGAACCATCTATCGGCTGCACATCAACAATGTGTAATAAAATACGGGTTCGCGCCAGATGCTTTAAAAAGCGGATACCCAAACCTGCCCCTTCAGCAGCACCGGCAATCAGACCGGGAATATCGGCCATGACAAAGGAGCGGTGACGGTCTACATCCACTACCCCAAGGTTTGGCACCAGTGTAGTAAATGGATAATCGGCCACTTTGGGCTTGGCTGCACTCACTGAGCGAATAAAAGTGGACTTGCCTGCATTTGGCATACCCAGCAAACCAACGTCGGCCAGTACTTTTAGCTCAAGGCGAATTTCACGCGTTTCGCCAGTATCACCCTTGGTGCATTGGCGCGGTGAACGGTTGGTGGAAGATTTAAAATGGGTATTGCCCAAGCCACCCTGTCCACCCGCAGCAACCAGCAGACGCTGGCCATCTTCGATCATGTCGCCAATGACATCGCCACTAGCCACATCAACCACAGTTGTCCCTACAGGCACTTTGAGCACAACATCTGCACCACCACGACCAGAACAGTTGGCACCCTGCCCGTTTTTGCCACGTTCGGCACGGAATTTGCGGGTATAGCGGTAATCGACCAGTGTGTTGGCATCATCATCGGCAATGAGCAGGATATCGCCCCCCTTGCCGCCATCACCACCGTCAGGGCCACCAAACGGAATAAATTTTTCACGGCGAAAACTGGCCACGCCATTGCCACCGTCGCCAGCTTGTACCGAAATTACGGCTTCATCGACAAAGCGCATGACTATATTCTCCACCTGATAAAAAAGCACAATATTATGCCACAGTTTAGCAGCGACCTGTATAAAAGCTGCCTAAGGTTTTTAAGGCTGTTTTAGGCTTGAATACTTAAGGCCTAGCCCTGTACTTTTATATTCCTATTCGCTTTGATAATAACCTTCACTTAAGGGTGAATCCTGCGGATACAGTTTATCCTGTTGCAGGATAAGTTTCAGGTCCTTAAAAATTGACTGCTGTTGTTCATTGGGCTGGAGCTTAATGATATTGTCTTTTTGCTGCCATGTTCCACTGGACTCAATATCTGTAGCGCCATACACTAAAATGGCCTGATAGTTACCGTCAGGATATAGTCGCATCTCGGAACCCACTTCGGTAATGCCATGCAGGTAGTAGTGGCCAGTGGCAGCATTGGCGACACAGATGAATAGACTACCAATAATGGTAAAGATTATCTTTTTAACAGATTGATTTATCATTTTAGATTGCAGATTATTTGAACTGGTTAATTATTAGCAATCATTTTAAAGCCATAATCAACCGCTTGCTTTAACCATTCTAAAAAAATTGTTACTGCATCAGATAATTGCATAAAAAAACCCAGCCTAAGCCGGGTTTTTCTCAACACATAAACGTTGCTTAAACGCTAACGCTATCTACAGGAATATGCGGATAAACCACACCTGCCATTTGCTCGGCGATACGCAGAACCTGACAGCTATAGCCAACTTCATTGTCATACCAGACATACAGGGTCACACGGTTGCCACTGGTAATGGTGGCTTGCGCATCATACACACCAGCAGTACGTGAACCAATAAAGTCAGAAGACACCACTTCGGTTGAATTGGTATAACCAATCTGGCCTTGCAGGTTGGAGTTTAAGGAAATCAGGCGGATATATTCGTTGATTTCTTCGGTAGATACTTCCTGCGCCAGATTCAGGTTCAAAATCGCCAGTGATACGTTTGGCGTTGGAACACGTACCGAATTACCGGTCAGCTTGCCTTTTAATACCGGCAGTGCCTTGGCAACCGCTTTGGCTGCACCAGTTTCGGTAATCACCATGTTCAGGGTGGCAGCACGACCACGACGGTCAGCCTTGTGATAGTTATCAATCAGGTTCTGGTCATTGGTGAATGAGTGAACTGTTTCCACATGGCCATTTTCAACCGTGTACTTGTCATTAATGACTTTTAGTACTGGTGTAATGGCATTGGTGGTACAGCTTGCCGCACTGATAATCTGGTCAGAATCAATAATGTCGCTATGGTTGACGCCATACACTACATTCTTCATTTCGCCTTTGCTGGGTGCAGTCAGGATCACACGGGCAACACCAGGGCATTTCAGGTGCTGGGCCAGACCTTCGGCATCACGCCATTTTCCAGTGTTATCAATCAGCAGTGCATTATCAATACCATACTGGGTGTAATCCACCTCAGCCGGGCTGCCTGCATAAATCACCTTGATGTAATTACCATTGGCAATAATGGCTTCATTTTCTTCATCAATGGAAATGGTGCCTTCAAACGAACCGTGAATGGAATCACGACGCAGTAAGGAAGCACGCTTGGACAAATCGTTTTCGCTGGATTTGCGCACCACAATAGCTTTAAGGCTTAAGCCACGGCCAACGCCAGTTTGTTCAATAATCAAACGGGCTAGAATGCGACCAATACGGCCAAAACCATACAGAACCACGTCTCTGGTTTTTGGTTCGCACTTGTTGCCTGCTACTGGTGTCAGGGCAGCTTGCAGAAACTCATTAATATCGCCGCCTTTTTGCTCGTAGTCAGCAGCCAGTTTGCCCAGATCAACTTCACAGCTTGCAATGTTGTCAAACTTTACCAGTGCTTCCAGCAGAGGCATGGTGTCTACCACAGACAGCTCAACAGCAATCATGCGCGCACGGCGATGTGCTTTTAAAATCTGGATCACAGAGCGATTGATCAGTGAGCGACCATACACCGTAATAATAATGTCTTTTTCACGGTAAAGCTGTCCAATTAAGGCAATCATGCGTTCAGCAATTTCTTCGCGATTTTTCCAGCGGCCAAAATGTTCGCTATGCAGGGCAACGATGGTCTCTTTGCTCACGGAGGCTTCCTCTTTGGGGTTAGCTGCCATCACAGTAATAGCAGCAGGCAAGTTTTAAAGGCGCATATTGTAATGGAAAATTGCCTGCCTGAAAATGTTGCTAACGGATAAATAAGCAAGAAGTTTTGCCAGTCTACTAACTTTAGAATTTTTAATGTGATCCAACAGCGATTTATTAAGATGGATTAACGCATAACTAGAATAATGGTTAAATTTAAAACAATAAACAAGATTATGAAAGTCAAGGTAATGAATGCCTTCATTCATCTACAAGTGATGATAAGGCATTCATTACCTTGATCTTAAACCTAGCCTATAGAATGATGGGTCCTTAACACTAAACCAAAACCTCCTGTAACCAAGCCACAGCGACTTAAAATACAAGACACTTAACTGGCATGATTATCAGCATGTTTGAGGTCATCTTCTGTATGGCTAAAGGCAAGTCCTTCTACCAAATCAATTGCTGAAGCCAGTAGTGTAATCATGGTACGTGTAACCAGCTGTCCTGACTTAGGCTGGATAGTCACTTTAATCATGAGATTTCTCCAATTTATTTTCAGGTTTATTTCACAATAACGACTTGGTGCTGCATCATCCACGCTAAAAACACCACGATGATGCGTGTTACAACAACTTTAATATATAAAGTCAGCTTGTAATCATCTACGGGAAACTACCCTGCTTTTTGTGTAAAATCAGATTAAATGTATAAGCAAACCAGTAGTTTATAAAATCTAACGCAGGCTTTGGTCATATTATGTTAACAAATTCGTTTACAGTTACAAAACGAGTCGCTAAACATTCGGTTTTTTGCTGAAAACTAAAATTAATTTCTATTGGTTTTAACCGGCTTCTAATTTTTAAATTATTTAAATAAAAAACAGGAATATACCGTGGGCTTATATGGCATATTCCTGTTTTAAGCGTACTAAAAGCCTAACGCGTGTGTGATGTGCGCATCAGCTTGCTGGTATCAAAGCCCTGCTGTCTGGCCGCCTCAACATATTGCTGGTAGGTTTGCTCATCCAGCGTTGGAGTGCGGGATAAAATCCATAAATAGTTACGGTTGGGTGCACCAACCAATGCCGTTTGATAATTATCATCCAGCTTAATAATCCAGTAGTCGCCTTTGGTAAATGGAATCCAGCGCAAACCATCTGGCAGGAAACTCACTTTAAGCTTGCTATTGGTACGGTCCACAGCCTTGGCCTCACCTTGTGATGCCATGGTTTCACCATCAGCTTTACGGCACTGGTTTAATACGGATACATTGCCATTGGCTTGCAAGCCATAGGTTGCGGTGACATCGCTGGCACACTTGCGCTGAAAATACATCGGGAACCGGGCAATTTCATACCATGTGCCCAGATAACGGTTTAATTCCACCTGACTGACCGTTTGCGGCTTATTTGCTGGTGCTGCCACTGCAACCGAGCCAAGTACTGCAAAACCCAGCAGTACCATGGCACCACGTTTGAGCAATTTATGGGATGAAACTGTTTTGGTGCCTGTCATCTAAAGTCTCCTCAGCCGGGCTTGGCTGCTTATAACAGTAAATTGATAACTGCTAAAAATTTGATTAGCCTCACCTTATGCCAGCGCGCTGTAAGAATCCAATGAATTCCCTGACGTTTTTTGTATACTATTTTAGGGCTAGTTTTTGTTCGATTACGCTTAAATAATGATTGAAACCAGAACGCTTTCAGGCTTGAATAGCGCCCTATTGTTTTTAGTATTGAGTATTTGGCGTTAATGGAAAAATTTATAGAAAAAACCATGTATGCAACCCGCTGGTTACTTGCTCCGGTTTATTTTGGCTTGTCGCTAGCGCTGCTGATGCTGGCTATCAAGTTTTTTCAGGAAGTTTTTCATGTTTTGCCATACATCATATCAACCTCTGAAGCCGATCTGGTACTGGTCATCCTGTCACTGATTGATATGGCACTGGTCGGTGGACTGATTGTCATGGTCATGTTTTCCGGCTATGAAAACTTTGTTTCCACGCTGGATATTGCCGAAGGTCAGGAGAAGTTAAGCTGGCTTGGAACAATGGATGCCAGCTCACTCAAGATGAAAGTGGCCTCGTCTATTGTGGCAATTTCCTCAATTCATTTGCTGCGTATTTTTATGGATGCCCAAAATGTACCCAATGATAAACTGATGTGGTATGTGATTATTCACATGACCTTTGTGATTTCAGCTTTTATCATGGGTTATCTCGATAAGCTGACCAAGTATAAAACGACCTAAAGCCCAACATATTAAAGCCACTCAATTGAGTGGCTCTTTTTAAGCTTACAATCAATACAACAACTGCGCTTTTAAACGGGTAATTTCATCCCGAATACGGGCAGCCTGCTCAAATTGCAACTGCTTGGCCATATTGTTCATCTCAGATTCCAGCTTTTTGATGTGCTTGGCAAACAGCTTTGGATCGGCCAGCAAATGCTGATCATCACTGGACAGTGCAATATGCTTGTGCAGCTTGGCATCAATTTGGTCTTCTTCATACACCTCACCGGTATCAATTTCCTTGATAACCTGACGGATTGCACTACGCGGTGTAATCCCATGCTTTTCATTAAACTCAATTTGCTTGTTACGACGCCGGTCTGTTTCATCAATTGCACGCTGCATGGAATCCGTCATGCGGTCGGCATATAAAATAGCCTTACCATTTAAGTTACGCGCGGCGCGGCCAATGGTTTGAATCAGGGAACGATCCGAACGCAAAAAGCCCTCCTTGTCAGCATCCAGAATGGCCACCAGTGACACTTCCGGCATGTCCAGACCTTCACGCAGCAAGTTAATCCCTACCAGCACATCATACACGCCAGTACGCAACTCATGAATAATCTTGACCCGCTCTACGGTATCAATATCGGAATGCAGATACGCCACCTTGATGCCGTACTCTTTCAGGTAACTGGTGAGGTCTTCGGCCATACGCTTGGTTAAGGTGGTGACCAGCACCCGTTCATTAATATTTTTACGCAGGTTGATTTCAGACAATACATCATCCACCTGAGTCAGCACGGGCCGGATTTCAATTTGCGGATCAACCAGGCCGGTTGGGCGTACCACCTGCTCCACAATTTGCTGGCTATGTTCCAGCTCATAACGGGCGGGTGTTGCGCTGACAAAAATAGTGGTCGGTGCAATACGCTCCCATTCCTCAAATTTCATTGGGCGGTTATCCAGCGCACTAGGCAAACGAAAGCCATAGTTAACCAGATTTTCCTTGCGCGAGCGGTCACCTTTATACATTGCGCCAATTTGTGGCACCGATACATGCGACTCATCAATAATCAGCAGGGCATCTTCAGGCACATAGTCAAACAAAGTAGGTGGCGCTTCACCGGCTGGCCTGCCCGACAAATGTCTGGAGTAGTTTTCAATGCCATTGCTATAACCAAGCTGCTGGATCATCTCAATATCATATTTGGTGCGCTGCTCAATGCGCTGCGCTTCCAGCAATTTATCCTGCGACTTAAAAAATTCCAGTTGCTCGGCCAGTTCGGTTTTAATCGTACCAACTGCCCGCTCCAGATTTTCCTTGGGCGTGACATAATGGCTTTTTGGATAAATGGTAATACGCGGGACTTTTCGTACCAGTTTACCGGTGAGCGGATCAAACCAGCGAATGGAATCAATTTCATCATCAAAGATTTCAATACGTACCGCCATTTGCTCAGATTCAGCCGGAAAAATATCCAGAATCTCACCCCGCAACCGGTATGTACCCCGGGTAAATTCCAGCTCATTGCGCGTGTATTGCATTTCCACCAGACGGCGAATAAGCGCATCGCGGTCAATACGATCCCCCTGCACAATATGCAGCAGCATTTTTAAGTAAGCTTCAGGATCACCTAGACCATAAATAGCCGATACAGACGCGACAATAATGGCATCACGGCGCTCTAGCAGCGAACGGGTGGCAGACAAACGCATCTGGTCGATATGATCATTAATCGCCGAATCTTTTTCAATAAAGGTATCAGAGGATGGCACATAGGCTTCTGGCTGGTAGTAGTCGTAATAACTGACGAAATACTCCACCGCATTATTGGGGAAAAATGCCTTGAACTCACCATATAACTGCGCGGCTAGCGTTTTGTTATGCGCCATGATGATGGTCGGACGCTGGGTTTGCGCAATGACATTGGCCATGGTGTAGGTTTTACCGGAACCCGTTACACCCAGCAGTAGCTGGCCCTTTAAACCATCATTGACGCCGCGCACCAGTTTTTCAATGGCTTGCGGCTGGTCACCGGCTGGCTCGAAGTCGGTCTTTAAATCAAACGGCTTATCTAATATTTGTGTGCCAGAAAGATTGACACCGCGTTGCAATGCCTGCTCCTGAATCTGGGTTGCCACATGGTTCAGCTCATCCAAAGAGCGCATCTTGGTGGGTTCACGCATTGTATTTTAACTCTTTATATTCAGCCAGATCACACTAATAAATAAGGCTTTAGACTGAAAAATCAAGGCTATAAATACTGCTAAATGTAATTGGGGATTTAAGGCAAGTCTTAACGAACACATTGCTTTTAAAGCAGTCATCCCCGCTAACTGTAAAAGCTTTTTAAAATTTTGCTATCTATTTTTAGAAAGCTTTTGCAAGTGCATAGCCGTGTTTCTTACAAGCTTAAAACAACCCGCCAACCAAACAGGTAAATAAAGCGCCCCAGCTCACAGGTCAACTCGTTATAAAATAACCTCAACTTAAAATTCAGGCAGGAGACCGGATGTCCGAGCAATTTTTTACCTCATTTGCCTTGTTTTTTTCATTGCTAAACCCGTTTTTAATGAGCATTTACCTACTGGGTATGATCCGTCAGCTATCGCTGGCGCAGTTTAGTAAAGTGCTGGTTCAGGGTGCGTTAATCAGTAGTGTGGTATTCCTATTATTCTCATATGGCGGTGAAGCAATTTTTAACCGCTTCTTGCATGTTCGCTTTGAATCATTTCAGATTTTTGGCGGAATTATCTTTTTAATTATCGGGGTGCGCTATGTGTTTGAGGGCGCTGACACACTGGAATCTACGCGCGGAAAACCCGAATATCTGGCTGGCAGTGTGGCCATGCCCTTTATGATTGGGCCGGGAACCATTAGTGCTTCGGTGGTAATTGGCAGCAGCCTTAGTATTGCCGGAGCAGCAACCGTGATTGCCGCCACCATGGTTTTAACCTGTAGTATGCTGATTTTATTTAAATATATTCACGATAACCTTAAAGCACGCTATGCACGTTATGTTGATCGTTATATTGAGATTGTGGGCAGGCTGTCTGCCCTGCTGATTGGCACGATTGCGGTGGATATGATTGTGACTGGGGTGATGGGATTAATGTAAAAAAAGGGCTACTACAGAAGTAACCCTTAATAATCACCTGCGCCTAAAAACCTGCCACTATTATTAACGCTTGCCCATTGAGCGTCTGGTGCCTGCTGGTGGCATAAAAGTACGATCCGCATAACGCTTAGGCTTGGGACGCACCTGCTCTAGCGTTTCTTCATTTTCCTCATCGCGCTGTGGCATGGGAAATGGCAACTGGGCAACCTGTCGTTTGGCGGGCTTGCTCATCTTAAACAACCTATCATTAATCACTGTGCCTAGTTTAAACCTTTTGCTGACCAAACTGTAAAATTGTTGCATATGGCATAAAAAATTCACTTTTCAGGAACAGTTCAAACTTTATGTTCAGTTTAGTCAGGCATTATAAAAATGACTTATCAGTGTTCAACTGCTGAATTGACGATCTATGCAACAAATTGCATAATTAAATGAATATTAAACAAGCTGTAATTTTTTTAAGATGTAGCACGAGGACTTTTTGATGTCAGCGATAGCCAATCTGTTAGCTTCATTTCCACAGTTTCTCAAAAACAACAATCATTCTGAACTCGCGCTTTTTTATAAGCCAACACCAGAAAATAAAAATCTGATTCACTCAATCAAACAGTTACAGCAAAGTTATCGACCTACATTCTGGCTTGCCAATACCCATGTCCAGCTCATGTATCTTGAGCTTCAGAAAAAGCTGGAAAAGCCGCTGGTTTATGATCATGTTGAAACCCTGATCATGGCAGATGGTGGCAAATCCGGGCTGGCTTGGTATGGCTATAATCTGCCAGCTTCTACCCCAACCCTTGTTATTTTGCATACGCTAACCGGTAGCCCCCGTAGTATGCAAAACATGGTGCGGGATTTACATGAATATACCGGCTGGCGTGTGGTGGTTGCGGTGCGGCGTGGACATGCCGAGCTTGAGTTCGATCCACCGCGCTTTAATATTTTTGGTTCTACCCAGGATTTAAGGGAACAACTGGCTCGTATTGAGCAACTTTTCCCACAAACGCCACTGTATGCCGTGGGTTCTTCGGCAGGTTCAGGTTTACTGATCCGTTATCTGGGTGAAGAACAGCAAAATGCCCGGTTTAAAGCTGCTTTTGCTTTTTGTCCCGGCTACAACACGGATGAAGGCTTTAAATATTGTCATCCGCTGTATAGCAAATACATGGCCAAAAAATTAATTAAAACCTTTATCGAACCACACCAGAACAAGCTACAGCAGCTATCAACCCTTGAATATCTTAAAAATGCCAAAGATCTGGTGTCCTTTCATCAAAAGGTCTATGAGTTTTCCGGGTTTAACAGTTATGAAGATTATTCAGATGCCACCAACCCCATGAAGGTTTTTCAACAGGTTACCTGTCCTGTAATGCTGCTAAATGCAGAGGATGATCCGGTCTGTAATATTCAAAATCTTAAGCCTTATCTGGCTGATATTCAGCAAATGCCCAATATCATTGTGGTTAAAACCCGTAAAGGTAGCCACTGTGCCTATCAGCAGGGCTGGCACGGAAAATCATGGGCACATAAACTGATGGCTGAATATTTTCAGGTCATGCATAAAAATACTGTTTAAATAGCCTAAATCGTCCCAAACAACGCTGGCACAGTGCAAAGGAATTAAAAATTAGTTTTAATATCCGGCCAAACGCCTTGCAAAATCAGCTAGAATAACCCGATTTTTTGTGTTCAATTCCCCAAAAGAAGGAACCCCTGCCGTGGACGTACGTCTGTCTGACCGTGTTAACTCTATCAAGCCCTCACCGACTCTTGCTGTCACCAATAAAGCAGCTGAGCTGAAAGCCGCAGGCCATAACATTATTGGCCTTGGTGCTGGTGAGCCAGACTTTGATACCCCACAGCACATTAAGGATGCTGCCATTGCGGCCATCAATAACGGGTTTACCAAATATACTGCTGTAGACGGTACACCCGGCCTGAAAAAAGCCATTATTGCCAAGTTCAAGCGTGACAATAACCTTGATTATGCCGCTAACCAGATTCTGGTATCTTGCGGTGGCAAGCAAAGCTTTTTCAATCTGGCGCTGGCGTTTATCAATCCGGGTGATGAAGTCATTATTCCTGCACCGTACTGGGTGAGCTATCCGGACATGGTGCTCATTGCTGAAGGCGTGCCGGTTATTGTGAAATGCGGTGAAGAACAGCGCTTCAAGATTACCGCGGAACAACTGGAAGCGGCCATCACGCCAAAAACCCGTCTGCTGGTATTGAACAGCCCGTCTAACCCGACTGGCATGATTTATACCAAAGAAGAGCTGGAAGCACTGGCAGAAGTGCTGCGCCGCCATCCACAGGTGTATGTTGCCTCTGACGATATGTATGAGCCAATTCGCTGGTCTGGCCCGTTCTATAATATCGTGAATGTTGCGCCTGACCTGTATGACCGCACACTGGTACTCAATGGTGTCTCCAAGGCCTATGCCATGACTGGCTGGCGTATTGGTTATGCGGCTGGTCCGGCAAGCATCATCAAAGCCATGACCAAAGTACAATCGCAATCAACTTCTAACCCGACTTCAATCAGTCAGGTTGCTGCTGAAGCTGCACTAAATGGCCCACAAGATGTGCTGCAACCCATGATTGCAGCGTTTAAGCGTCGTCATGATCTGGTAGTTAATGGCTTAAATGCGATTAACGGCATTAGCTGTCTGGATGCCGACGGCGCATTTTACGCCTATGCGTCTATTCGTCCGGTTATTCGTGCGCTGGGTTTAAAATCCTGCACCGAATTTTCTGAATGGTTGCTGAACAAAACTGGCGTTGCAGTTGTACCGGGTGATGCATTTGGTTTAGGTGGTTATATGCGTATTTCTTACGCTACTGCTGACAGCGTGCTCGAAGATGCCCTAAACCGCATTAAAGAAGCGGTAGACAGTATTGATCCAGCCGCATTGAATGCTGCGATTGAATCTGTTGCAGCAGATCAGGCAACTGGCAAGTAATTTAACTGTGTATTTGAAAAAGCCCTGTCATTAATGATGGGGCTTTTTTATGGCTATTCCGCTGGTATTATGGCTTTGTTGTACAGTTAATAATCCTGTTTTAAAGATAAATAGAGCCGCTTGTGGTCTTAATGATTCACTTGCGCTCATGATTTAAGCAATCAACTGTTTATTTCATTAAAAGGACTTGACCCCTAACGTGTTGCTGCCTAAAATGCGCATCACCAACTGTTCTCCAATAGCTCAGTCGGTAGAGCAACGGACTGTTAATCCGTGTGTCCCTGGTTCGAGCCCAGGTTGGAGAGCCAAAATTCTAAAAATCCCTGCCTAATAAGCGGGGATTTTTTTATGGCTAATTGAAATTTTTTAGGAATCAAACAATGAGCTTATGGTGGATTATTGGGATTGCCATTTTTATAGTGCTAATTGCGCTGGCTAGCAAAAACAGGAAACCCAAACAGCAACATACACCAATTCATGCCAAAGCCATTTTAACCCGCCGTGAACAACAGTTTTTCCAGATTATGCAACAAGCCCTGCCTCGCGCTTATATTTTTCCGCAAGTCAGTTTTTCTGCCATTTTAACCACCAAAGGCTTTTATACCCGCAGTCAGTTTAACCGCAAGATTGCCGATTTTGTCTTATGCGACCAAAATCTTAATATCGTGGCAATTATTGAACTGGATGACAGTAGTCATAAAGGCCGTGAGCAACAGGACGCCGCTCGTGATGCCATGCTCAATGAAGCAGGTTATGCTGTCATTCGCTATGCCCAGATTCCTTCAAGTGCACAACTCCAAAAAGACCTGCATAAATATCTCAGATAACTGTTTTTACGTTCTATATTTAGATTATCTCTTTTGAATTATTATTTTTGAGCAAGATAAGGCTAGAGTTTTTAGCCTTCTTAGTTATTGCCTGTGTTAAATACCTTATGTTGGTTACCGCTGGCATCCCGCACGTTTTGCGCACAAATACTGGCTGTTACCTTAACTGGCTTGGCTTTGGCATCATAGCACTTGCAGCCTGCCGGGGTTTTCATGCAGCCCGCAATGTATTGTGCCGATGCGCTAGAAGTCAGCCGGTGCATTTGTGCCTTAATTTGCTCATTTTGGATCTGGATTTCATCTGCACCCTGATTGCTATTACTGGCAGCCACTGTATCCGATGAGATCTTTCCCGGTTCTGTTTTAAAAAAGGATTGCTTTTTAAGGACATTGAACACAACAAGGGCAATCACCAGAAAAATAGCAAGCTTGATAACTTTTTGTAGGGCCATGATTGTCTTTTTAATGAATAGAAATTTGGGAGTAGTGGCAAATTTCTATTATTTTATTAATATAAGCATGCCAGCCATTTAGCACTGATTTTAATAAACTTGGCTGGTAAAAAACAAGCTGTAACAGAGTTGTTTATAATTTAAGCAAAATAATTTGTTCTTACTCCGGCATACTTCAGACTATTTACTACAGCACCAGTAGGTCTGATGGAGTGCCTCAATGCCCCGTTTTTCTTATTTCTGGCTTATTCCCAATTCTCAGCAAGTATTACCCAGATTAATTTCACGCAGATTTAAGTTTTTGCTACTGGTACTATTGTTGTGCTTGTGCTCGTTTGTACATGCAGCCAGTAATACATTACATCATAAAGTAATTGTCATAACAGGTGCATCCAGTGGTTTTGGCAAGGGTATTGCCCTAAAACTGGCCAGTGAAGGCGCTACTGTAGTACTGGCTGCAAGACGTACCCAGCTTCTGGAAGAGATCGCACAATAATGCAGGCAGCTAGGGGGCAATGCACTGGTAGTAACCACAGATGTTGCCAGTGAACAGGATGTTGAGCGTCTGGCGCAGCGTACCTTAAACAGCTTTGGGCATATTGATGTATGGATTAACAATGCAGGCGTGGGCGCATTTGGCCGCTTTGATGAGGTCCCGCTTGCAGATCATAAGCGTCTTATGGATGTTAATTTGAATGGCACTTTGTATGGCAGCTATTATGCCATGCGTCAGTTCCGCCAACAGCACTATGGCTCACTGATTAATATTGCATCAGTGATGGGTAAAGTACCGCTACCCTACTACGCCAGTTATACCGCGTCCAAACATGCCATTGTCGGCCTTGATGCCGCCATTAATCAGGAATTACAGGTTAATAATGAGCGCAATATTCATGTTACTACTATCATGCCTTTTGCAGCAGACACCCCGTGGTTTAATCACACGGCCAACTATAGTGGCAAGTCGCCACGCATGATTGCTCTGGATCATCCCGATAAAATTATCAACGCTGTGGTAAAAGCCATTCGCCATCCCAAAAAAGAAATAGCTGTGGGTTACAAAGCAAAACTTGCGCTGGCTTCTCACCGGATTTCTTCCCGCTTAACCAATGCCCTGGCTGGCCGCGCTGGACACAAAATCATGATTCAGGACCCGCCACCGGCATCGCAAACCAGCGGTACATTATATAAACCTATGGCTGAAGGTACGGGTATCGTTGGCGGTATCAAACAGCGTGTAGAGCTGGAAGACCTGATACTGGAACAACAGCAACGCTAAGGCTTAAGCCTAAAATATAGGCTCAGTGGCAAACTGCTATCCTGTTGCGACTGTTCAACTTATCTTAAACATATTAGGGTTGGTTAACCAATGTGATGAATAAATTGCCAAACTTATACTTATTTATAGAAGAATTTCTTATAAAACTTTATTAGAACCGGGTTATACCCTACGAAGTAGCCTAGCCCTACTTATTGTTGCATTCACAAGCCTGTCAGTTGAGTAATACAATGAATTTTCAATTATCCGCAAGCTTTGAAGATGCAGGTCGTGCAGTACTCAACTTTTTGCATCAGCGTCTGGATTTTGATTTATGGATGATCACTCGCACCGAAGGGGATGACTGGATTGTATTGCAGTCTGAAGATCATGGCTATCAGGTAAAACCGGGGCAGGTATTTCATTGGGCCGATTCATTTTGCTCACACATGGTGCAGGGAATGGCACCCCGCATTGCCCCCTGCTCTGATGACATTGAACTGTATGCAACTGCACCTATAGCCAAAATGGTGCCTATTAAGGCTTATATTGGCTTTCCCCTACTTCGGGAAAATGGTGAGCTATTTGGCACTTTATGCGCCATAGATCCCCAGCCCAAGCCTGAATCCATCAGGCAGGAACAGGAACTGATTGATCTGCTGAGTAACCTGCTTAGTGTCATTTTGCAAAATGAATTACAGCGTACCCAGTACACTCGCTATTTTGAACGCCTGCAAGTGGAATCCCTCATCGACGACGTTACCCAGCTCTATGACCGACGGGCATGGGATCGCCTAATTAATGCCGAGGAAGAACGTAGCCGCAGGCATGGTCATCCTTCGGCTATTTATACGATTAAAATGGATAATTGGCAGGAAATCAATGAAACGCAAGGTAAAGCCGCAAGTAATGCCTTAATTAAACGCGCTACAGTTGCGTTAAAAAAAATATTGCATGATCACGATATACTGGCACGATTAAGAGAGGATGAAATCGCTATTTTGAATATCACGCTGGACAAAGCCAAAGCCGATGATTTTTTTCATTATATCAGGCAAACCCTGCAACACGTTGATGTTAAGGCGTCAATCGGCTATGCCCTGCGACATCCCTCTACAGGCTTGCATCATGCACTGGCTCAAGCTGAAAAACACGTACAAACCTATCAGCACAGTACACAACACTAACGAATATAAAATCTGATCAGTAGCTGTTAGCCCTTTAGTACTTCGTTTAAAAATTTAGAAAATAAAAATAATGCTAAGACTGGTTACCTGAGTAATCTTAGGCATAAAAAAACCTCCACTATTTAATGGAGGTTTTTTAGATCAAATCCTGTAAACCTGATGTCTACAGAATTGAAGTTTTAAAACTTAGAGTACAACGATTTTGCTGGCTTGTGGACCTTTTGGACCATCAGTTACACTGAACTGAACACGCTGGCCTTCGCTCAAGCTTTTGAAGCTGTTGCTTTGAATTTCGCTGTAATGAGCGAATACATCAGGACCAGAATCCTGTTGAATGAAACCAAAACCTTTAGTGTCATTAAACCATTTAACAACGCCAGTAGTAGTACTTGACATAATATAATCCTCATTGAAAAATTAATATGGTTTTGAGCCATATCTATTACTCAAAAAATAATCTATGAAACTAAAATCTTATGAAAACGAAGGATTATAAAATAAAACTACGAAATGACGGACTTAACGAAACAATATTATTTTATAGAGCACTTAACCTATTGGTTTCTCATTTATACGTTTATTGAAGCTGTTGGTCAACCTTTTATTTAAAATTAATGTAAAGGAACACGGCAGGATATGTATTTAGGTAACCATATAGTTCAAGCTAAAATATTAAGTACAACTTAAAGGCTGTATTAATCAACTTTTATAAGAATAGTCCATCAAACCGTAGCACAATAGAAGCTACAAGGATAATTATTTGATTTTTTAATGCGATATGGCGCGCCCGGCGGGATTCGAACCCACGACCCCTGCCTTCGGAGGGCAGTACTCTATCCAGCTGAGCTACGGGCGCATAAGGCGACACATCATAGGGAAAAAATAGGCGCTGGTAAAGCACTGCTTTTTTAATTGCTAGTTTTCTGTGCAACTTGCCAGATTTAACAAACCAGCTTTTTAAAAGAAGTGCACATGTTGCAACGCAGCGTCCATAAAATAGAACCGGATAAGTCTTGGCTTTTTTGGCAATATTACTGACAATAGATGCCCTGTGCTTAACCAGTCATTTGAGAGAATTCCATGACCGATGCTTTAGTGTTAAAGCAGCTCACCAAAACCTATAAAAACGGCTTTGAAGCATTAAAAGGTATTGATCTCACCGTAAAAGAAGGTGATTTTTATGCACTGCTTGGGCCAAATGGTGCTGGCAAGTCCACCACCATCAGCATCATTAGTTCCCTAACGCGCAAATCATCAGGACATGTGGAAATCTTTGGCCATGATCTGGATACGCATCCTTCACAGGCCAAGCAGTGTCTGGGTGTAGTGCCACAGGAATTTAACTTTGGCCAGTTTGAAAAAGTGTTTGATATTCTGGTCACACAGGCTGGTTATTACGGTATTCCCAAAAAAGAAGCACAGATTCGTGCCGAAAAATATTTAAACAAGCTAGGGTTATGGGAAAAACACGATGTGCAATCGCGCCTGCTTTCCGGTGGTATGAAACGCCGCCTGATGATTGCCCGGGCCATGATTCATGAGCCACGCCTGCTCATTCTGGATGAACCAACTGCTGGTGTGGATATTGAGTTGCGTCGCTCCATGTGGGAATTTTTAACTGAGATTAATAATCAGGGTACTTCTATTATTTTAACTACGCACTATCTGGAAGAAGCAGAAATGTTGTGCCGACGCATTGCCATTATTGATAAAGGCGTCATCAAGGAAGACACCGACATTAAAACCCTGCTCAGCCAGTTATCAGTAGAAACGTTTGTGCTGGATTTAAAGGCACCGGTCATGGACTGGCCTGCGTTTAATATTCAGGGCATGCATTTCCGGCAGGTTGATCCCTTAACGGTTGAAGTTAGCATTGATAAAGGTCTGGCATTGAATGATGTGTTTGCCCTGCTGGCAAGCCATGACATTGTGGTAACCAGTATGCGCAATAAATCCAATCGTCTTGAAGAGTTGTTCATTCATATGGTTGAAAAGAATCTGGCTGATCAAAAGCCTGCTGGAGCACACGCATGAACGTCCAGCAATTACAAATTGCCTTAAATACTCTGGTTACTAAGGAAATCCGCCGTTTTATGCGCATCTGGCCGCAAACCTTGCTGCCGCCTGCCATTACCATGAGCCTGTATTTTGTGATTTTTGGCAATTTGGTCGGTTCGCGCATCGGGCAAATGAATGGCTACAGCTACATGCAATTTATTGTGCCCGGTTTAATCATGATGGCAGTGATTACCAATAGTTATTCCAATGTGGTGTCCAGTTTCTTTAGTGTGAAGTTCCAGCGCAGTATTGAAGAGCTGATTGCCAGCCCGGTACCTCATCATATTATCCTGATTGGCTATGTGATTGGCGGAGTTACCCGTGGGCTGCTGGTTGGCTTTATTGTGACCCTGCTGTCATTATTTTTTACCGAGCTATCGATTCATCACGCCTTTGTCATGATCTTTACCGTGCTGGTTACCGCGGTACTGTTTTCACTGGGTGGATTTATCAATGCGGTGTATGCCCGCTCATTTGATGATATTTCCATTGTGCCAACTTTTGTGCTGACACCCCTAACCTATCTGGGTGGTGTTTTTTACTCCATGGATCAGTTAAGCCCGTTCTGGCAAAACCTATCCTTGCTCAACCCTATTGTTTATATGGTCAATGCTTTCCGTTATGGAATTTTAGGGGCGAGTGACGTTAACGTGTGGGCTTCGCTGGCTGCGATTAGCATCCTTTGTGTGGCGCTGTATATTTTTGCCTATCGCCTGCTGGCTCGTGGTACAGGTATGCGTGAGTAATCGTGCAAAAATGAGTATGGCTTTACATATTGATTAAACAGTATGGGTTAAAACATGAGTGTTGAACAATCGCTGCTGGGTCAAACCACCAGTTACCCCACAGAATATGCCCCGGAAATTCTGTTTCCCATTGCCCGTGCGCCCTCACGGCAGGCTTATGCCACTATTCACGGCATTGCTCAGGGCATGGACTGGTGGCATGCCTTCGAGCTGTCGTGGATGGATTTGCACAACAAGCCGCAGGTCGCCATTGGTCGCCTGCATATTCCAGCCAGTTCAGAATTTTTAATTGAATCCAAGTCATTGAAGCTGTATTTCAATAGCCTTAACTTTAAAAATTTTGCGTCCACTCAGGCCTTTATTGACTGCGTAGAACAGGATCTTAGCCGTATAGCCAATGCATCAGTCAGGCTTGAGCTTTATGATGCTGATGCGCTGTTGGTCAGCCAGCCGGTTGGTTTTTGTCTTGACCCGCTTGTACCAGACGGTTTCAGTGTGCATCCAGACCGCACATTACTAAAGCTGGACAGCTCAGCAGATCGGCAAGTGATTGAAACAAGCCTGTATTCGCATTTATTAAGAAGTAACTGCCCAGTCACTGGCCAACCGGACTGGGGCACACTTTTTATCAAATATCAGGGTATTAAGCCTTGTTATTCAAGCCTGCTCGCTTATATTATCTCGTACCGCCAGCACAGCGGATTTCATGAGCAGTGTGTTGAGCAGATTTTTGCAGATATCTGGCAGCAATTACAGCCTGAACGCTTAATGGTGTATGCCGCCTATACACGGCGCGGTGGCCTGGACATTAATCCCTGTCGTGTGTCTGATCTGGACTGGCTACCCTCACCGATTCGTTTAGCCCGACAATAATTTTTATTCCTGTATTGATATTTTTAGGAGGTTTTTCATGACGAGTTACTTTGGCATTATTCCATCTGATGAGCTAAAAAGTGATATTGATCTGGCCAAATCCAAGCGCGGTAGCAGCGAGCCACAATATCCATTGCGCGATAAAATCTCTTTAAAACTAAATGATGAACTGATTGATAACCTGCTGGTTAAGCTGGTTCAGCAATTTCCTGCCAGCGAAAAACGTGACACTGCCGAAAAACTGGCAGGTTACGTACGCAGCACCGTTAGTGTTCTACTCAAGCAACTATTGGGTAAAGCACCTAATGAGCAGGTGATGAAATCACTGGAGTTTCTGGAAAGCAGCACTTTTGTTGACAATACTGGCAATAGCCGGATTGGTGCAGCACTGCCGGATGATCTGGTTAATCAGTTAAAAGCCTCTTTTGCTGCCGTACATGCCGGTCAGGGCAAAGAACAGCGTCAGGCGCTAACCACCCAGTTCAAGCTGTTTGCTGACCAGATCATCAAGCATTTTATGACTGATTATAACAAGACTCTGGATCTGGGCCTGATCAAACGCAAAGCGGCTGAGCTGGCGACCAGTGCAGTGGGCAAAGCTGTTCATATCGCAATTGACAAGCTGATTCCGGCCCTAAGCCAGGCTGAGCTTGAAGCGGTAGCAACACATTTTGATCATCTGCTGGTACAAAAATAATTTACTGTCAAGTTTTGCTGCAACACCTTGAGCCTGGCCATTGCCGGGCTTTTTTAGACCTGATGTTTAGCCTAGCTTAAATCCTGCCTGCAAAAATCAATAAGCTGCTTTTCTCAGCCCATGGCCGTTGTATGCTAAAATTTGGCCTCAATTTCCCCTCCTGATTTTGTTTTACTTCTTCGTGGTTCTACTTCTTCATGGCAGAAAATCCGCAGTACCGTTTTTTACGTTATGCCCCCCGGGATGGCAGCAATATGCAGCTCAGTCCTACCCGCTGGGAGCGCATGCATATCGATCCATGGCTTACTGGGCTGTTCCTGCTGATTGCCAGCATGGGGCTGGTGGTGCTGTATAGTGCCTCAGCACAGGATATGGGGCTGGTGATGCGCCAGCTGGTCAGTTTTATTATTGGCTTTGTGGTCATGCTGGTGATGGCGCAAGTGCCTCCCAAGATTTATCAGGCCTTTTCACCCTGGTTTTATGCCAGCGGGCTGGTACTGCTGATTGGCGTGATGATTTTTGGTGAAGTGCGTATGGGCGCGCAGCGCTGGCTGGATATTCCTGGCTTTGGCAGTGTGCAGCCTTCGGAATTCATGAAGCTGGCCATGCCCATGATGACAGCCTGGTTTTTATCCGTCAGGCCCTTACCACCGACTTTTAAAGCCGTGGTAGTCACCTTAATGCTGATTGGCATCCCTGTGCTTTTAATTGCTGAACAGCCCGATCTGGGAACTTCCCTGCTAGTCATGGCAAGCGGCATGTTTGTGCTGTTTTTAAGTGGCCTGCGCTGGTGGATGATTGGGGCCTGTGTAGGTGCCCTTGCAGCCATTATTCCCGTGGCCTGGATGTTTTTACTACATGATTATCAACGGCAGCGGGTGCTGACCCTGATTGACCCCGAAGCTGATGCCCTGGGCACAGGCTGGAATATTATCCAGTCCAAAACAGCGATTGGTTCGGGAGGCGTTTTTGGTAAGGGCTATTTAAATGGCACCCAGTCACATTTACATTTTTTACCTGAAGGCCATACCGATTTTATTATTGCCGCGTTCTCCGAAGAATTTGGTTTGTTGGGTGTCGCGGTGTTGATGACCCTGTATTGCTGCATTATTTTTCGTGCTTTTCAGATTGCTTTTCGCAGCAATCATAATTATGGGCGCCTGCTGGCGGGTGCGATTGGTCTTTCCTTTTTTGTGTATGTATTTGTCAATGCCGGCATGGTGAGTGGCATTTTGCCAGTGGTTGGCGTACCTTTACCCTTTATGAGCTATGGGGGTACCGCCATTATTACCTTAATGGCAGGCTTTGGCTTGCTGGTATCCATTCAGACTCATCGCTAATTTTGTATTTTTGCTTTTTTGGAAAGAACGATGTTATTTAAAAATCTGCTGTTCAACAATTCACTGGCTAAATCATTGTTTAAAACATTTTCCATCACACTCCCATTGACGGATTACCGTACCGGTTTGCTGGCCTTGGTTGCTAGCTTAAGCAGTACAGTGGCAGGTGCCAATGATTTCCTGCTTGATCCGGCCTATGCCAATTTTCGCCAGAAAATGGTTACTGAATATCAGTTTTCCCATGCAGAAGTTGATTCTGCCATGAATTCGGCACAACGCATTGAGCGTATCTTGTCCATCATGACACGCCCGGGTGAAAGCAAGCAATGGTATGAGTACCGTCCGCAATTTCTGGTAGAGTCCACCATTAGCCGTGGCGTGCGTTTTAAGCAACAGTACAGCGATGCGCTATGGCGCGCCGAGCAACAATATGGTGTGCCACAATCCATCATTCTGGGCATTCTGGGGGTAGAAACCGGCTATGGCCAAAACAAAGGCAGTTTTCGCACCATTGATGCACTATCTACACTGGCATTTGGCTATCCCCGCCGTGCCGATTATTTTACAGATGAACTGGCCGCCTTATTGGTATTGGCGCGGGAACAGGGCCAGCCAGTAGAAAGCTATGTAGGTTCTTATGCCGGAGCACTGGGATATCCGCAATTTATGCCCAGTAACATCCGCAAGCTTGCTGTCGATTTTAATGGAGATGGCAAAGCAGATATTATTAATAACCCGGTTGATGCCATTGGTTCCATTGCCCACTATATGGCAGTTCATGGCTGGCAGCGCAATGAGCCTATTGGATTTCGCGCCAGTTACCGTGGGCCGGATGATTCACAAATTGTAGCACCTGATGGCCAGTTAGAGAAAACCCGTCCGGCCGGTGAATTTGCCACACTGGGATTAACCCCGCTTAATCCTGCGGTTAAGCTTGATCCCCTCGATATGGTGAACGGTATACGCCTTATGGAAGAATTTGGCCCGACCTACTGGCTGGTCTACCCCAATTACATCACTATAACCCGCTATAACTACAGCCGTAACTATGCCACTGCCGTCTGGCAACTGGGCGAAGAAATTATCAGCCGTTAATTGTTAATTGCAAATTACATTAGTTACCTAACGAAACCTGTCAAAAATGAAAAAATAAGGGCTTTGACAGGTTTTTGAAATAATTACTTACATTATTGGTTATTTTTTGATCTAATTTACGCTAAAAACAATTGTTTTTGTAACTGAACGCTATTTTTTATTGGACAAGTATTTAAATTAGTCACTATGATCACCACCAATGACATTCATTTACGATTAAACGTGGCAAAGAAACCTTTTTATGCTTGTTCAATTAAACAACATATCAGGTTCCCACCGGAGCGTTAAACATATGCAAAAATCAGTATTTTCTGTACTGACCCTGTCACTTGGTTTGGCTATCAGCACTGTATCCCATGCAGATCTGGTACAGGCCCAGCCATTAAACAACAGTTCTGAGTCTGCCAGTCTGGCCAATCGCGTATTGGATCAGGATGGAAAAAGCATTAGCTCAGCGTTGTTCAAAATGAATACTTCTTCTGTAGCCGCGCTAGCCAACAAACCAGCTATCGTTACTGCATTAAGCATTACCGAAACTGCAGGTAGCCGTGTTAAAACTGAAAACATTCCTACCCGCGTTGAAGCCAATGAAGAGCCAGGCATTATTGATCGCCTAAGCGCTGTGGCTTCAGAAGCAGTCCGTAAATTTACCCAGACTGGCATGGCGTCTTGGTACGGCCGTCAGTTCCATGGTCGCAAAACTGCCAGTGGTGATACCTTTGATATGTATGCCATGACTGCAGCACACCGCAGCCTGCCATTAAACTGCTATATCCGTGTGACCAACAAGAATAACGGTAAAAGTGTTGTGGTAAAGGTAAATGACCGTGGTCCATTCCATGGTAACCGTGTACTGGATCTGTCTTACGCTGCTGCCAACAAATTAGGCATTGCCAGTTCAGGTACTGGTAACGTGACTATTGAGCGTGTGGAAGGGCCTTAATCTTACCCTCTAGCGCTGTAAAGTCATCTAGCCACCTCCGGGTGGCTTTAATATTTCTGAATCAGTATTTTAAATCAAGACATTGAAATATTTTATCTTGCTTTGCCATTGTAGTTATGGCATTGTCAGGAAGTCATGAAAATTAAGGGACTATGCTCATGCGCAATCTTCAGCAATGGCTAGATGAATACAGTGAAAGCCACCGCAATTTAACTAATAAGCGTATTCACTGGTTATGTGTACCTGCCATTTTATTTTCTATTGTTGGCTTTAGCTGGCATTTAAGCACAGTCATGACGATTGTCCTGATTGCCTTAACCTTATTGTTTTATGCCCGTTTATCACTGCCCCTGCTCATGGCGATGAGTGTCCTGATGCTCTTGATGGTTTTACTTATTAACTGGTTACCTATTGGTGCAGGCTTTTTTGTCGGGTTATTTGTGGTTGCATGGATTGGACAGTTTTATGGCCACAAAGTAGAAGGTAAAAAGCCATCTTTCTTTAAAGATCTGCAATTTTTGCTGATTGGCCCAGCCTGGTGCATGGATGCAGCTATTGGCAAATTTTTCCCGAACTGGCGTAAGCGCTTTATTGAGCAGCCTGCCTGATTGTTACCTATTGCTTGATACGAAGGTTTAGTTTTTTGAAGTTAGTAATTTATTTAGCGGGGTGCGGGCTGTTAATGACTGCTTGCACCAGCACAGATTCCACCCCTTCTGCTTCACAGAAGCCCAGTACTGTGTATGAACAGTACAATGATAAAGTTATTCATGGGATTGCTTATGAGGAAGAAAAAATTTACTTCTCCAATGCCAAACGGGCTGAAGTAGAATCAAAAATTCCTCAATACATGCAGCAAATGAAAAAAAGTCGTGAACAGGTCATTCAGATGTACCAGAAGG
Source organism: Alkanindiges hydrocarboniclasticus (assembly GCF_001982605.1). GTDB lineage: Bacteria > Pseudomonadota > Gammaproteobacteria > Pseudomonadales > Moraxellaceae > Alkanindiges > Alkanindiges hydrocarboniclasticus. The sequence goes on from NZ_MLCN01000022.1 coordinate 145,970, forward strand.
TTTCACAGTCAGTTGCCAAGTGTAAAAAAATACGCCTAACTCAGGAACGGATTGAAGGGAATATAGCTTATTTAACCTATGAGCAAACTGACATTTGCAACCCCAGCTCCGGTGGACAGCAAAAGCAGTCGGTGGTTATGCACAATGAACAGGGCTGGAAAATTCATCAGGTTGAAATTGCATTGTAGAAATCAAGCACAAACATGCACATGCTATGCGCTGCTGTAGAGTGAGCATGGCATTTATTTTGCCAGCAAAATTCCATAAAAAACCCCGCAAGAACGGGGTTTTTTATAAGCATAACAAAGTAATTAAAACAAATTACTTGGCCGCTTCAGCTTGAGCAGCAGCAACTTCGTCAGCAAAGTTTACTTCTTTTTTCTCAATGCCTTCACCAACTTCAAAGCGCTTGAATTCAGTAACAGTCAAGCCAGCAGCTTTTAGTACGTCGCCAACTTTCTTTTCGTTGTCGATGACATAAGCCTGACGTAACAGGGTTACTTCATTGAGGTATTTGTCCAGACTACCCTGAACCATTTTTTCAACGATATTGGCAGGCTTGCCAGACTCAATTGCCTTGGCTTCAGCAATTTCTTTTTCCTTGGCCAGAATTTCAGCAGGAACATCTTCAGCATTTACAGCGGCTGGATTAAACGCAGCAACGTGCATGGCAACGCCTTTGCCAGTTTCTTCATCGCCACCGGTGTAGGCAACTACAACACCAATTTTCAGACCATGTCTGTAAGTGGCCAGTTTTTCACCTTCAACGATGTAACCACGACGTACCTGAATGTTTTCACCGATTTTTTGAACCAGCTCAACACGTGCTTCTTCAACAGTCAGAGTGTCATCAAATTTCAGGTTTGCAATTTCAGCAGCGTCGGTGGCATTGTTTGCCAATGCAACTTCAGCCACACGGTTGGCAAATTTGGTAAAGTTTTCGTCTTTGGCAACAAAGTCAGTCTGGCTGTTTACTTCAAGCAGTAAAGCACGGTTGCCGTCCTGAGCAATAATAATGGCGCCGTCAGCAGCAATATTGCCAGCTTTTTTGGCAGCTTTAGCCTGACCAGACTTACGCAGGTTATCAATGGCTACTTCAATATCACCACCAGCTTCTGATAATGCTTTTTTGCATTCCATCATGCCAAGGCCAGTACGGTCACGTAATTCTTTTACCATGCTTGCGCTAATTGCAGTCATGCTTGTCTCCTAAACTGTCATTTAAATCAAGAATTTAATTACAAATAAAAACGGCCCATTGGGGTTACCGCCTGGGCCGTTACATCGGACTACTGGTGAATGGTGACGTTAAACCATGTCATAACCATGAAAATCTGCCAATAAGACCGATGTATCCAACATTAAGCGTCGGTAGCAGCAGTTTCTTCGCTAGCCTGTTCAGCTGGCTCGGCAGCTTTAGCCTGAGCACCACCCTGGGTTTGCGCATATTCTTTACCAGCCAGAATTGCATTTGCCATAGAGCTGGCGTACAGGGTCACAGCACGGATCGCATCGTCATTACCAGGAATGATGTAATCAACGCCATCTGGATTAGAATTGGTGTCAACGATACCAATGACCGGAATACCCAGGTTTTTGGCTTCTTTAATGGCAATGGATTCATGGTCAACGTCAATGATGAACAGTGCATCTGGCAAACCGCCCATGTTCTTAACACCACCCAGTGAGCGCTCAAGCTTTTCCATTTCGCGGGTGCGTTCTAGCGCTTCACGCTTGGTCAGCTTGGCGAAAGTACCGTCCTGAGATTGCACTTCAAGCTCTTTTAAGCGATTGATCGACTGACGCAGGGTTTTCCAGTTGGTCAGCATGCCACCTAACCAGCGATGGTCAACATAAGGCTGGCCAGCACGTTGGGCTTGTTCACGGATGATGTTGCTGGCAGCGCGCTTGGTACCAACAAACAGTACCTTGTTCTTTTTGCTTGCCAGATTGTTTACAAAATTTAGGGCATCGTTTAACGCAGGAACTGTGTGTTCCAGGTTAATAATGTGAATCTTGTTGCGTGCACCAAAAATGTATGGACCCATTTTTGGGTTCCAGAAACGGGTTTGGTGACCAAAGTGTGCACCGGCCTGTAACAGGTCGCGCATGCTTACGTTATATTCTGCCATGATATTTACCTTAAAATGGGTTAGGCCTCCATATGTCCTCATTGTCCACTTTTGTGTTTTTAACAAACACAAAAGCACCCAGATCAATGTGTCGACATATGTGTGGGATTAACCGTCTGAACAACGGTTTTTGAATAAATAACTTTGCTAAAAATTATTACCCAAAAGCATTTGCTAAAACGGGGCGCTATTTATACCATATATAGGTCATTTTTGCCAAAAAAAATTAAGCCCATGAATAGTTTTAGCTCACCAAACCGGCATCTGATCAAATCGCCTGAAGCCATTGAAAAAATGCGCATTGCAGGACGCTTGGCAGCCGAGGTGCTAACCATGATTACGCCTTTTGTCAAAGCTGGTGTAAGCACGCTTGAGCTAGACAAACTGTGCCATGACTATATCGTCAATGTGCAAAATGCCATTCCAGCCTGTCTGGGCTATGGGGGCGGTCATGGTCGTAAGCCCTTCCCTGCGGTAATCTGTACTTCAGTGAATCATGTGGTGTGTCATGGCATTCCATCAGAAACCAAAATTCTGAAAAACGGCGATATCGTCAATATCGATGTCACTGTGATTAAGGATGGTTACCATGGCGACACCAGCAAGATGTTTATTATTGGTGAAGGTTCGGTACTGGCAACGCGTATTTGTGCAGTTGCACAGGAAGCCATGTATAAAGGCATGGAAACGGTTAAAGCCGGTTCCTATGTGGGTGATATTGGTGCGGCCATTCAAAAATATGTGGAATCCGAACGCTTTAGTGTGGTGCGTGAATACTGCGGTCATGGTATTGGTACCACTTTTCATGACGATCCACAAATCCTGCACTATGGCAAGGCAGGCACCGGCATGCGTCTGGAAGCCGGCATGACCTTTACGATTGAACCGATGGTGAATGCTGGGGTTTGGCAAACCCGCCTGCTGGGTGACAACTGGACGGTAGTCACCAAAGACCACAAGCTGTCAGCCCAGTGGGAACATACTATTTTAGTGACTGAAACCGGTATTGAGGTGCTTACTGCCCGTCCGGAAGAAGATTTATCCCGCTTTCAGGTCTGACCCGATTGGTATAAAGCTATTGCTGTAGAGTCATTAAAGTTCGATAGAAAAAAACCGCTCATTACGAGCGGTTTTTTTATGTTTAAGGTTTAATCAACATCATAACCAGAAATTACTCCATCCAGCCCGGTAATTCCATTACTGGGGTATTTTTTTGCTGCGGACGTTCAGCCACTGTAATTTTTAGGCTGATATTTTCCTTGTTACGCTTCACCAGCATGTTAATCATAGTATTTGGCTTTTGCTGAGCAACCCATTTAATAAGCTGGGTTGCACTTTGCATAGGCTGGTTATTGATAGACAAAATAATATCGCCTTTTTTCAAACCGCCCTGATCTGCCGGACCCTTGGCCAAAACACCCATCACTTGTACACCGGTATCCGGTACAGTGGTGGTTGGAAACTCGGAAGGATCGATGCCTTTAACTTCAATACCCAGCCAGCCACGGGTGACTTTGCCATCTGACAGAATGGACTGCCACACCTGCTGGGCCAGTCGCGCAGGAATGGCAAATCCAATCCCCAGTGAACCCCCGGTTCTGGAAAAAATAGCGGTATTGATGCCAACCAGATTACCGGATACATCAATAAGTGCGCCACCGGAATTGCCAGGATTAATAGCGGCATCTGTCTGGATAAAATCCTCATAGGTATTAATGCCAAGCCCTGAACGTCCAGTTGCCGAGATAATACCCTGAGTAACGGTTTGCCCTACCCCAAACGGATTACCAATTGCCAGCACCACATCGCCTACTTCGCTGGGAGAATTTTTAAAAGGCAGTACCGGAAGATTGCTAAGCTCAATCTTGATGACAGCCAGATCAGTATCCGGATCTGTGCCAATAACCGTGGCCGTTGCACGGCGACCATCCTGTAGCGCAACTACAATTTGTTCAGCCTGTGCTACCACATGATTATTGGTTAAAATATAACCATCTTTACTTACAATAACGCCAGAACCCAAGCTGGTTTCATCATCGCCGCTTTCCTGTGGAAACTGGCGCTCAAAAAATTTGCGTAATACCGGGTCTTCAATTTGCGGATGGGCAACAACTTTTTGGGTAGTAAAGATATTTACTACGGCTGGCGCTGCAACCTTAACTGCCCGATTATAGGAAACTACGCCGCCCTGAGGCGCAGTAGACAACAGTGGTTTTTGTTTTTCGGCTGGCAAATTGGCCATAACGGGCTCTACCGGCTTGGTTTGTTTGTGCCAGACAAAAAAGCCGGCGGCAAAAATAAATAATAATATCCAAGGTAACCAAATAATGGTGCGACGCACGTGCATACCCCTTTTTATCTGCTACTTTACTGTCAGTATAATGGCTTACTGGAAGTGCCAATACCCACCCAAATATTAGCCTGACAAGTTAAAGGTCAGGCAATAAACCACACATGGGTCTGGCAATTATTGTAAAGTGTTTAAGTACAAATTAATCAATTGAATAGAGTATTGTTGTTATGGTTGAGTTAAATCAATTATTGGCATGGTGTAATAGTACCTTAAATGTGAAGGCATTTAAGGATTACTGCCCCAATGGCCTGCAAATTGAAGGCAGCCATACCGTTCATAAAATCGTTACTGCCGTTACTGCATCGCAAGAAGCCATTGATGCCGCGATTGCTGCCAATGCCGACGTGCTGATGGTGCATCATGGTTATTTCTGGAAAGGTGAACCTGCACCGCTTACCGGCATGAAGGGCCAGCGCATTAAAAAACTGCTGCTGCATAATATTTCCCTGATTGCCTATCACTTGCCGCTGGATGCACATGTCACACTGGGTAACAATGCAGCACTGGCTGACCTGCTGGATATTAAAATAACTGGTCCACTTGATCCTGCTGAAAGCCAGCCTATTGGCAATGTGGGTGAGCTAGCGACACCCATGACAGTGGATGCCTTCATATCGCATCTGGCTGCCCGTTTACAGCGCACACCGTTACATCTGGCTGCAACAGATTCCAGTCAAACAGCCACCATTCAAAAAGTGGGCTTTTGTACTGGTGCAGCCCAGGATTTTTTAGATAAGGCTGCCGCGCTTGGCTGCGATGCCTATATTTCGGGAGAAGTCAGCGAGCGCACCTATCATGAGGCAAAAGAATTGGGTATTCATTATTTTGCCTGCGGACATCATGCCACTGAGCGTGGTGGTATCCGGCGATTAGGCCAGGCGCTGGCACAGCAATTTAATCTGGAAGTCATATTTATGGACTTTAATAATCCGGTTTAAATCTGCTAATGACATCAAATTTTTGAACAATGAACTATTTTTTAAGCAAAAAATGCATTTCACCAGTCTACAGTCTTGCTATCTGTAACTGGTTGCGGCATGGTAATGCAGTTCTTTTCACAGCAAAAATCTGATTGATTTTTAAACAATTTTGGAGAAATACATGGCAGTTTTAGTTGGAAAGCCAGCACCCGATTTCAATGTGGCCGCTGTACTGGGCAATGGCGAAATAGTTGATTCCTATTGCTTTAGCGAAGCCAGCAAAGGCAAATATGCACTGGTGTTTTTCTGGCCACTGGATTTTACCTTTGTTTGTCCATCCGAAATTATTGCACTAGATAACAAGATTGAAGAATTCAAGGCACGCAATGTTGAAGTTGTAGGCGTGTCCATTGACTCCCAGTTTACCCACAATGCATGGCGTAATACCCCCGTCAATGCGGGTGGTATTGGCCCGGTTAAATTTACCATGGCTGCTGACACCAGACAGGATATTGTACGTGCTTATGACGTACAGTCTGCAGGTGGTGTTGCATTCCGCGGTGCATTTATTATTGATAAAGACGGCATTGTACGCTCACAAATTATCAATGACCTGCCACTGGGCCGCAATATTGATGAAATTATCCGTATTGTTGATGCGCTGCAATTTACTGAACAACATGGCGAAGTCTGCCCAGCCAACTGGCAAAAAGGTGATAAAGGCATGACAGCAACACCAGCCGGGGTTGCCTCTTACCTGTCTGAGCACGCCACTGCGCTATAAGCAGCACAGGTTTAGTACTTGATACTTGGCATTGGGCTTAGTACCAAACTATAAAACTTTAGTGCTTTTGTACCCGTCTCGCAGCATGGCATACTTGAAACCAACAGTTTTATGAAAACATGCTGTTTTTAAAATCAATTTCCCAGCGAACGCAAGGAAAACACCATGACACAAATTACGCTACCTGACTTACCTTATGCTCATGACGCGCTTGAGCCGCATATCAGCAAAGAAACTCTGGAATACCATCACGACAAGCATCATCAGGCTTATGTGACCAACCTGAACAACCTGATCAAGGGCACTGACCTTGAAGACAAAGAGCTGGATGATATTATCCGTGCAACAGCGGGTGATGCTGCTGATCCAAGTAAAGCAGGTATTTTCAATAATGCTGCACAAGTATGGAACCATACGTTTTACTGGAACTGCATGACACCAAATGGTGGTGGTCAGCCAACTGGCGCAGTTGCAGAAAAAATCAATGCAGCATTTGGTAGCTACGAAAAATTCGTAGAAGAATTTACCAAAGCTGCAACCACCCAGTTTGGTTCTGGCTGGGCATGGCTGGTTGCCGATCAAGTGAATGGCGACCTGTCGATCATGAAAACTGCCAACGGCGACAACCCAATGGCACACGGCAAAACTGCCATTTTGACCATTGATGTATGGGAACATGCGTACTACATCGATTTCCGCAATGCACGCCCAAAATACATTAGCACCTTTATTGATCACCTGATCAACTGGGACTATGTCAATGCCAAACTGGCTGGCCAGCCTGCTGGTGTTGAAAAATAACAGGCACTTGCCTGCCTAAAAAAACAGGTCTTTTGGCCTGTTTTTTTAGGCTTATATTTGACAGATCACTGCCATTTGCAACATTAAAAGTAAATTACCCGTAATAAATTTCTTTACCGAACGCTGCTATAACCCTGTGACAAGCTCTCCTTATAATTAGCCATATAAATATTTCAATTGATGAGCTCTCCTTCTGCCTATGCCAAAAGAAAATTTTTTCCCAACTACTATGTTTTCATTCCATTCGGTTCAGTTCAGTTGTTTAAAACATGTGCTGCTTGTCGGCAGTATTCTGCTAAGTGGCTGTACGCATGTGGTTGCACCGCCACCAGCCACAGTCACGGCGATTGCCGATGCCCGTGAATATGAACTACAAAAGGCCGGCATAGCCTTAAAACAGAAACTAGGGAAAAACCAGCCAATGGTGGCACTGGTACTGGGGAGTGGTGGCGCACGCGGTTATGCTCATATTGGCGTTATCAGAATACTGGAAAGCTATGGCATTAAGCCACAACTGATTGTGGGCACCAGCGCTGGAAGTATTGTCGGTGCGCTATATGCCAGTGGGAAAAATGCAGACCAGATGGACAAAATTGCCAGTAGCCTAAAAAGTTCGGATGTGCGCGATATTACCCTAAGCCGTCAGGGCTTTTTTAACAGCGAAAAAGTAAGGGACTTTGTTAACAGGCAAGTAGAAAACCGTCCGCTTGAACAACTGGATATTCCCTTTTTTGTGGTAGCAACCGAGCTGCAAACCGGCACACGGGCAGTATTTAATTATGGCAATACCGGACAGGCTGTAAGCGCATCCGTATCTATTCCCAGTATGTTTGTGCCTACATCCATTCGCAAAAAAGAATATGTTGATGGTGGCCTTGTCAGCCCAGTACCGGTTGAAGTGGCCAAAAGTCTGGGTGCCGATGTGATTATTGCAGTGAATATTCTTGCGCAACCGGAAAACACCCCGACCACCAATATCTGGGGGCTGTTTAATCAGAATATTAATGTGATGCAAAACCGGCTGGCTTCTTATGAATTAAAAGATGCCCATGTAGTTATTCAACCCAATATCCGGGAAAAGCAGCATATTTTCTCATTGGATTCCCGCACGCAGAATATTCTGGCGGGTGAAGAAGCAACCCTGTTCCAGATTGACAAGATTAAATATGTGATTGAAACGGCACGGCAAAAACTGGCTCAAAATAATGCATTGTCCTCCGAAAGCAGGCCTTAATGCTTACTGGGCAATACCTTGTTTTATCTGAATGTCTTGGTTTAATTAAAAGCCCTGTTTTTACCAAATACCCTGCTATACCGCGGCTACAAGTTGCTTTATAAGCCCAGTTATTTAAAATTTATATTTTCCGGTTTTAAGAACAGTTATGTCCAGAGCACCCTATATTACTGCAGAAGGCTATAAAGTCTTATCTGATGAGTTGAGCTATTTGTTACGGGTAAGACGCCCAGAACTGACCCGTGCCGTCAGTGAAGCAGCCGCTTTGGGTGACCGCTCGGAAAATGCAGAATATATTTATGGCAAAAAATTACTGCGTGAAACTGACCGCCGTATCCGTTTTTTACAAAAAAGATTGCCTGACTTAAAAGTAATTGATCGTTTACCAGACCAGCCTGAACGGATTTTTTTTGGCGCTTTCGTTGAACTCGAAAATGATCAGGGCGAGATTTTAAAAATCCGCATTGTCGGTTCAGATGAATTTGTGCCCGAAAAACACTGGATTAGCATTGAGTCACCCTTAGCCCGGGCACTGCTGGGTAAACAGGTCGACGATGAAGTTTTTGTCAACTTGCCCAACAATCAACATGCAAATTACATAGTGGCGCACATTTCATACAAAATTTGACAAACACATTATAAAAGTCTAGTATTGTCAGCTCAGAAATTAATCACCTAGATGGTTAATTTGTAACAATCAGTAAATAAATAACCTATTTATCAGGTTAATCCTAGTTTTGTCGTCTGGAATGACGTCATGCGATGCCGTACCTCAACCATTAGTTAGTGCTTATCTGCCTATGCATTAGGTCAGGCTGCACTGCCTAGCGTAAGATGGAGACACCCATGCGCCATAACTCCGGCGGTTTGAGTTTGAAGCCTGCTTTTGCACTTTCTAAGCCAAACCGGTTTTCTTCAACATTTCGTATTGCTTTACTTTCTACCTTATTTCTTCCCCTTCATAGCTTTAGTAGTAGCCCGGTTACCCAGTATGACAAGGTAGTGGGCAAAAAAACCCTGACTGTTGTTGGCGTTGAAGGCAGTAGCACCTTTTTTAAGGAAGACCAGTTCCTGCATGGTTTTGGTTATGACCTGGCCCGTGCCTATGCTAACGACCTGAATGTCAACTTTAAGTTCAAGACTGCATCCAATAGTGCGGCTGCGCTGGATATGGTTAAAAAAGGTCAGGCTGACTTTGCCCTGACTACGGCCGAACCGGCACTGATTGAGAAAAAATCGCTCATTGCAATGGATATCAGCTGTGGTGACCAGAAAACCCTGAGCCAGTATGGTTTAAGTACCCATTTAAGCTGGTCATTCAAGGACGCTACCGACCCCATTGCGGCCACTGCCAATGGTTTTATCTGTAGTAACAAACAGCAAGGCACATTATCCAAGTTGGCGGCGTTTTATGACCGTAATGTGATGAATAAAACCGCACAACAGGTTTTTTATCGTGACATTAGCAAGCGCTTGCCAGTGTATAAGGCCAGTTTCCAGAAAACTGCCAAAAAGCACCAGCTGGACTGGCATTTGCTGGCAGCAATTGGCTATCAGGAATCCTATCTGAACCCGGCCTCGGTTTCCCCGACTGGCGTGACTGGTTTGATGATGCTTACTCAGGGCACTGCCCGGGAAATGGGCGTGGAGGATCGTCGTGATCCCACCCAAAGCATTCAGGGAGGTGCCCAGTATTTTCGCCTCATGCTGACCCAGTACAACCATATTGCCAAGCCGGATCAGGTCTGGTTTGCTTTGGCTGCTTACAATATGGGTCCCGGTGCGCTAAACAAGGTACGCAACACAGTTAAGCGTAAGGGTAAAAACCCTGACAGCTGGGTGGATGTATACCAGTATTTATCGGCTAATTCCAAAGCAAACCCACGATACAAACAATGCATTACTTATGTAACGCGTATCCGGGCTTATCTGGAAAACATCAAGCAGGATCAGCAACTGGCACGGCTTTGATTTTTGCCTGCTTGTGACACACGCATTGCCCTGCTATCCATGCGGGGCTTTTTATTGCGTGGTTTAGGCAATTTTTTGCATGATTAATAAATGTAAAGGCTGCTTCGGTGTTCCCACATTCTGATCCAGGGGATATGGCTTAATTTGACCGGTTTGCTGGTAACCTCGCCGTTCATAGTAAGCTATTAATTCCTGACGGGTATGCACCACAGACATCTCAAATATATCAGGCTGAAAAAGCTGACGACCCTGCTGCTCGGCATAATCCAGTAGCTGCCTGCCAATATGCTGCGCCTGATAGTGAGGTTCAACAGTGAGCAGGCCAATCTGTAAAACAGGGCTATGCCAGCTTAACAATACACAACCTACGATTTGCGGGTTATGTTTCTCAAGCGGTAGACACTCTGCAATCAGCAAATAATTTGAGGGTTGCTGTAGCAGGCTTTGCAGTTGCTCAAGGCTAATGCGTTGCGCAGTAATCCAGTTTGACTCGTGGGTCCAGCCTTCCTGACCCGATGTGGGCCGATAAGCCCGGTTTACCAGTGCCACCAAGGCACTGGCATCCTGCATGGTGGCTGGCCGGAAACTAAGTATCATGGGAGTATCAGCCAAAATTTTTAAGGCAATGGCTTTAAGTTTTAACCATGCTTTTGGGCAAAGTCCTGCATAAATGCGACCAGTGCCTGTACGCCTTGCAACGGTACGGCATTATAAATACTGGCACGCATACCGCCTACAGAACGATGTCCAGCCAGATTAAGCAAGCCAGCACCTTCAGCCTCTTTCAAAAATATTTTTTCCAGATTGCTGTCTTTTAAGGTAAATGGCACATTCATGATGGAACGATTCTGAAGGGCTATCGGATTTGCATAAAAATCGCTTTGATCAATGTAGCCATACAGCAACTGGGCCTTTTGCAGGTTCACCTGCTGGATTGCTTCAACTCCGCCCTGCTCCAGCAACCATTCAAACACCAGTCCAGATAAATACCAGGCAAAGGTAGATGGCGTATTAACCATTGAATCATTTTTTGCCTGATCGCTATATTTTAAAATGCTGGGGATATCAGGGCGTGCCTGATCCAGTAAGTGGTCACGCACAATTACAATGGTCAGGCCAGCTGGGCCAATGTTCTTTTGCGCACCAGCGTAAATAATGCCAAATTTGCTAACATCTAGTGGAGCAGACAAAATGCTGGAAGAAAAATCGGCAACCAGCGGTGCATTACTGTCTGGAATAAAGTCAAACTGCAAACCACCAATAGTTTCATTGTCCACATAGTGCAGATAAGCCGCATTGTCACTTAGTTGCCATTCACTCTGCGGGGCAATGGCAAACTTGCCATCAACAGTGCGGCCTGCTTCAATGACATTAATGTCGCCATAACGCTGGGCTTCCTTCAATGCTTTTTCAGACCAGATACCCGTATGCACATAATCGGCACGGGTATTTTTACCCAGCAAATTTAACGGAATTGCCGAGAATTGCAGGCTGGCGCCACCTTGTAAAAACAGCACTTTGTAATTGTCGGGAATATTCAGCAACTTGCGCAAGTCTGCTTCGGCCTTTTGGGCAACTGCGACATAATCACTACTGCGATGGCTCATTTCCATAATGGACAAGCCACGATCATGCCAGTTGGTCAGCTCTTGCTGGGCACGTTCAAGTACAGGAGTAGGTAAAGCCGCTGGGCCGGCGCAAAAATTATACGCGCGCATGGATATTCCTTATAAAAACAAGAAAAAAAGAGGCACTATTTAAGCATAAAACCTCTTGCCTAAGTAGCCATGTTTTTTCAAACTTGGGCAAGAAAATTCATTTTTTGGAGAAAAAGAGATGCCAATCTGGTTACAGGCTGGTCTGTGGGGCTGGCTGGCTGGTGGTGCATTGCTGATTGGCGCAACAACAGGTTATTTTCTTAAAGTTCCCAGCCGTTTTATAGCGGCAATTATGGCATTTGGTAGTGGCGTTTTAATTTCCGCCCTGTCCTTTGAACTAATGGATAAAGCCTATAAGCAGGGAGGCTTTAATGCAACCGCGTTGGGTTTTGTGACAGGTGCAATAATATATACGCTAGCCAACCGGACACTGGCCAGATATGGTGCCAAGCATCGCAAACGCTCTGGCCAGCAGCAAGCAAAAGAAGCGCAAACTGCTGCAAATGGAGGCGCTGCAATTGCAGTTGGGGCACTACTGGATGGTATTCCTGAATCCATCGTTATTGGCTTATCCATGCTAGGTGGCAGCAAGGTTAGCCTGGTGGCGGTTATTGCGATTTTCCTGTCCAACATTCCAGAAGGGATGTCCAGCGCAGCAGGCATGAAAAAAGCTGGACGCTCCAAGCTGTATATTTTTGCAATCTGGGGCGGGATTACATTAATTAGTGGTGTTGCTGCCATTACCGGTTATGGCGTGTTCAATGTATTTTCCAATGAGGTCATTGCTGCAACTATGGCTGTTGCAGCCGGTGCCATATTGGCAATGATTGCCGATACCATGATTCCAGAAGCCTTTGAAAATGCCCATGACTGGACAGGACTGATTACTGTACTAGGCTTTTTGACAGCCTTTATGCTAACCAAACTGGGTGGCTAAGCTAAAAACTTTATCTTATAAAAATGAAGCCCAATAAAAAAGGACGTTAAATGCAGCCATAACGTCCTTTTTTATTTTTAGCTGGACTTATTCAGCAGAATCAGTAGCCTGCTGATCAGATTCAGCCTGACCTTCATCAGTGACTAATTCAGCCTCACTATCTGCATCAGCAACAATGTCATCCGTGCTTGTATCGTCAGCCGCAATGTCTTCTACATCTGCAATATCATCCAGAGACACCACGCCAACCAGCACCTCATCGTCACCCACACGGATCAGACGCACACCCTGAGCATTACGGCCAGTGGTGGCAATTTCTGATGCACGGATACGCACCAGTGTACCGCCATTGGAAATCAGTAGCAGTTCATGATGCTCATCAATAGCAACTGCACCTACCAGTTCACCGTTACGCTCGCTGGTCTTAATGGCAATTACCCCCTTACCACCGCGTTTTTTGGTGGGATAATCACCAACCGGGGTACGCTTACCGTAGCCATTGGCACAGGCGGTCAGTACTTCACCATTTTCTGGCACGACAACCAGCGAGACAATACGCGCACCCATGCTATCACAGCTGCTATCGCTATCATCCTGATCATCACTGTCGGCCACTTGCTCCTGATCAAGCTCCTGCTCGACTTCCTGAGCACCGCCAATACGCATGCCACGCACACCCTTGGCAGTACGGCCCATGGCACGTGCATCGATTTCTGCAAAACGAATCGCCTTGCCTTCATTGGAGAACAGCATGATTTGCTGCTCGCCATCAGTAATGGCAACACCAATCAGCGTGTCATCACCATTAAGCTCAATGGCACGCAAACCATTTGAGCGCACGTTGCTAAACTGTTCCAGCTCAACACGCTTGACAGTTCCGCACTGGGTAGCCATAAACACATAGTAATTTTTAACTATGTTTTCAACCTGTGCTGCAAATTGCGTAAGCACAGTAGATTGAGTCGGCTCACCTTCAATAGCTGCCGTGCTCTGGCTAGTAAATAGTGCATGCAGCGCCTTTAAAGGCTCTTTAAGGGTTTCAGGCAGTTCATCAACACTATCTTCACTTAAGCCGGAAAGCACTGCTTCAAGCTGCGGGAAATGCTCTGCAATTAAAGCCTCGGCCTGTAGTAGAGTACCCTGTGCTTTGACAAAAGCCTTGAAATTGACAAACCGTTCTTTAAATTTCTTTGGGATATCAATAACCGGCAAAATGGCAGTAATGGTTTCAGCGGCATCCAGCGGCAATAAATTCACCATGGGGCGACCACGTGAACCGCGTGATGCCTGTGGTACTTCATAAACTTTAAGGCTATAAACCTTACCAACATTGGTAAAGCACAACACAGTAGCGTGGTTGGATGTCACCACCAGATGCTGGATAAAATCATCTTCCTTCATGCTGGTGGCAGACTTGCCACGACCACCACGACGCTGCGCCGCATAATCAGACAACGGCTGGGTCTTGGCATAACCAGCTTTGGAAACGGTCAGTACCACCTGTTCTTCAGGAATCAGATCTTCACGCGAGAAATCAACACGGGATTCAATAATTTCAGAACGGCGGCCATCACCATATTGATCCAGAATAGCGCGCAGTTCGGCACGGATGACATCCATTAGCAACTCAAAACTGTCCAGAATGGCTTGCAGCTCGGCAATTTGTCCCAGAATTTCGCTATATTCGCCCAGCAGTTTGTCCTGCTCCAGACCAGTCAAGCGATGCAGGCGCAACTCTAAAATGGCACCCACCTGAGCAGGCGACAAACGATACTGGTTTTCAGTCAGGCCAAACGGTTTGGTTAAATCTTCACCCTCAATTTCATCAGGACGGACAGATTTGTGACCTGATTTTTCCAGCAAGGCCAGTACGCCACCAGCCTGCCACATGCCCGCCAGCAGGCGCTCACGTGCCTCACCCGGATTGGCCGAGGTTTTGATGGTATCAATGATGTCGTCGATGTTGGCCAGCGCTACCGCCAGACCTTCCAGAATATGCCCACGTTCACGCGCCTTGCGTAATTCAAACATGGTCCGACGGGTAACCACTTCCTGACGATGACGGATAAATGCCGCAATCAAGTCTTTTAAGTTCATCAATTTGGGCTGGCCGTTATCCAGACAAACCATGTTGATGCTAAAAGAGCTTTGTAGCGGGGTATGCAAAAACAGGTTATTAACAATGATTTCCGCGTTTTCATTACGCTTTAAATCAATGGCAATCCGCATACCGTCCTTGTCGGATTCATCACGAAGCTCGGAAATGCCTTCCAGCTTTTTCTCTTTAACCAGCTCGGCAATGCGTTCAATAACACGCGCCTTATTGGCCTGATACGGAATTTCAGTAAAAACAATGGTAATACGGCCAGTTTTTTCATCTTCTTCAAAATGATACTTGCCACGGATATGCAGGCGACCTTTACCCGTGCGGTAGGCATCAACAATACCTGATTTACCGTAAATAATACCGCCAGTTGGAAAGTCAGGACCGCTGATATGCTCCATCAGGCCTTCAATCGTAATGTGGCTATCATCCACATAGGCCAGACAGGCATTAATCACTTCAGTGAGGTTATGCGGTGCCATATTGGTGGCCATACCAACCGCAATACCAGCAGCACCATTAATCAGCAGGTTAGGAATACGGGTTGGCAAAACCTGTGGAATCTGCTCAGAACCGTCATAGTTTTCTTCCCAGTCAACCGTGTCTTTTTCAAGGTCGGCCAGTAACTCATGCGCCAGACGGGTCATACGGACTTCGGTATAACGCATGGCCGCTGCACTATCGCCATCGACGGAACCAAAGTTACCCTGACCATCCACCAGCAGATAACGCAAGCTGAAATTCTGCGCCATACGAACAATGGTTTCATACACGGCAGAATCGCCATGCGGGTGATATTTACCGATTACATCGCCCACCACACGGGCAGATTTTTTATAGGCTTTGTTGTAATCGTTGCCCAGCTCGTGCATGGCAAACAGCACACGACGATGCACAGGTTTTAGACCATCGCGCACATCTGGCAATGCACGCGATACAATGACGCTCATGGCATAATCAAGATAAGAATGCTTGAGTTCTTCCTCAATCGCAATCGGGAGAATTTCCGATACGCTCATGCCTACTCCTTTACTGGCTTTTCGCCTATTTAGAATACAGATCAGAAACTTACTGCTTGAAAACCGCTAGATTAACGCAGTAAAAACTTTGAAATAAAAGTTAAAGGATTTTAACATAACCAGTCAATATTATCTAAATTTAATTACATCCAACTTAATTATTTATTTTTTAATTTCAATGAGTTAAATCCATATTCTAAAGAATTGTAT
>NZ_MLCN01000023.1 GCF_001982605.1 Alkanindiges hydrocarboniclasticus
TTGTACAAGCCTGTGAAAAATTATATGTAAGTTATTAAAATTAAATAATTTTATAGTAATATTCATACTGCATGCCAGTTGAGGTAATCTTAGCAAGAATTTTATAAAAAAGTCTGGCAGCCTTTAGCTCTAAAAATGATTTTAATTACCCAAAAGCCCTACTTTTATTTAAATACAATCTAAAAACCCAGCAAAAACTGCTCATTTTCTGAAATTGCTCGACATTTTGCAGCTTTTTTTTGTATAAGATCGCAGCTTGGCTTATACTAGCCGACTTTAAAATTTTAGCTCAACCTTATACATATATCATCGAGGAAGCCATGATCGTTAAGACTGAAACGGTTTCGGGCGTTGCCCGTCGTCTAAATGTTACTGTTCCAACCAGCCGCATTGACGAACAATTTGAAGCTCGCCTGAAACGTGCAGCAAAAAACGTAAAAATCAATGGTTTCCGCCCAGGCAAGGTGCCCATGTCACGTATCCGTGCCGATTACGGCCCGGGCATCCGTCAGGAAGTGATCAACGACATTATCCGTGACAGCGTATTTGAAGCCATTCAGCAGGAAAAAATCAATGCTGTTGGCATGCCAAACATTGAAAAAGTAGACCTGAACAATGATGGTCTGGTGTATGAAGCCACTGTTGAAGTATATCCGGAAGTGACTGTAAAAGGTCTGGAAGATCTTTCCATCGACCGTAAAACCTCTGAAGTGTCTGATGACGACGTAGAAACCATGATCGAAAACCTGCGCAAGCAGCGTCAGACATGGGCTGTTACCAAAGGTATGGCCAAAAAAGACATGCAGGTGACTTTCGACTTTGAAGGCACTGTTGACGGTGAAAAGTTTGAAGGCGGCAGCGCACAGGACTTTAAACTGGTACTGGGTTCTGGCCGCATGATTCCCGGCTTTGAAGATGGTATCGTTGGCATGAAAGCCGGTGAAGAAAAAGTTATTGATGTGACTTTCCCGGAAGATTATCAGGCTGAAAACCTGCAAGGCAAAGCTGCCCAGTTCAAGATCACGCTAAAACAGGTTGAGAAGCCAAAGTTACCTGAGATTGATGCCGAGTTTTTAAACCTGTTCGGTGTAAGCGAAGAAGAAGGCGTTGACAAGCTGAAAGCTGATGTTCGCAAGAACATGGAACGCGAAGTAAAAAACAGCCTGCGTCAACAGTTGAAACAGGCTGCATTTAATGCCGTGCTGGAAAACAACGACGTTGAAGTGCCAAATGCCATGGTTACTGAAGAAATTGGCCGTCAGCGTCAGCAGATGCTGCAACAGTTTGCCCAGCAGTTTGGTGGCGCGCAGCAAAACTTTGACCAAAGCATGCTGCCGGACGAACTGTTCCGCGAGCAGGCTGAGCGTTCAGTGAAACTGGGTGTATTGATTGGCAAGGTACTGGAAGATGCCAAGCTGTCAGTTGATCAGGAACGTGTGAAAGCGTTTATCGAAGAAACTGCCCAGTCTTATGAAGACCCAACCGAAGTGATTGAGTACTTCAACAGCGACAAGCAGCAACGCGCGCAAATTGAAGCTGTGGTACTGGAAGATCAGGTGGTTGACCATATTCTGGCCACTGCCAAAGTGACTGACCAGACTATCAGCTATCAGGATCTGATCAAGGAGCAGCAAGCCCAGCGCGCTGGCCGCTAATTGCCTGAAATTGTTGTTGTAACATAGCAGGAAAGGCGCTTTAAGCGCCTTTTTTGTTGCGCTTTTAAAGACTATTCTGCTGCTTTTAGCCAAACAGGCATGCTGGTATTTTTCACAATGCAACAGCATAACCCCTTTGCAATTTTGGCTATTATCCGCCATAGTGTGAATATAGTTAAAACCAGCTTTATCAGGAAAAACAAAGTGTCATTTGATTTTGAAACTGCAAATTCTGCACCCATAAGTAACGCGCTAGTGCCCATGGTGGTTGAACAGTCTTCACGGGGCGAGCGTTCTTTTGATATCTATTCGCGCCTGCTGCGTGAACGGATTATTTTCCTGTCAGGTGAAGTTGAAGATCACATGGCAAACCTTATTGTGGCCCAGCTCTTGTTTTTGGAAGCTGAGAACCCAGATAAGGACATCCATTTGTACATCAATTCACCGGGTGGTTCAGTGACTGCCGGTATGGCCATTTATGATGTGATGCAGTTTATCAAGCCGGATGTATCGACGACCTGTCTGGGTCAGGCTGCCAGTATGGGCGCGTTCCTGCTCAATGCCGGCGCACCGGGCAAGCGTTATGCGCTGGCTAATTCTCGTATCATGATTCACCAGCCGCTGGGTGGTTTTCGTGGTCAGGCATCCGATATTGAAATCCATGCCCGTGAAATTATCCAGATCAAGGAAAAGCTGAACCGCCTGATGGCGCAGCACAGTGGTCAGGATTATGAGCGCATTGCACGCGATACCGACCGTGATAATTTTTTAAATGCTGAAGCGGCACGTGAATACGGCCTGGTTGATGCAGTACTGTCCAAGCGTCCTTAAGCCTACGGGTTTAAGCGTTTGGTAAATTAACCTATTGGAGTTCTCATGTCCGATTTACCCAAAGGACAAAAAACCTGTTCGTTTTGTGGCAAGCGTCAAGCTGAAGTGAGCAAGCTGATTGCAGGTGAAAATGCGTTTATCTGTAATGAGTGCATTGAAGTCTGTACCGATCTGGTGCAAACCAGCCAGCAGGTAGAATCCGGTGACTGGGCCAAGCGTCCATTGCCAAAGCCCGCTGAAATCCGTGCGTCACTGGACCAGTATGTGATTGGTCAGGAAACGGCCAAAAAGACCTTATCGGTGGCTGTATACAATCACTACAAGCGTTTAAAGGCCAGCCAGAATCTGTCTGCGCAGCAAGGCGTTAAAGATGCCATGGTCGAGCTGTCAAAAAGTAATATCCTGCTGATTGGCCCCACTGGCTCTGGTAAAACCCTGCTGGCGCAAACGCTGGCACGTTTGCTGGATGTCCCATTTGCCATGGCAGATGCCACCACCTTAACCGAAGCTGGTTATGTGGGGGAAGATGTTGAAAACATCGTACAGAAACTGCTGCAAAAATCGGATTACGACATCGAAAAAGCGCAGATGGGTATCATCTATATTGATGAAATCGATAAGATTACCCGCAAGAGCGATAATCCTTCCATTACCCGTGATGTATCCGGGGAAGGCGTGCAGCAAGCCCTGTTAAAAATGATTGAAGGCACGGTTGCTTCTATTCCGCCTCAAGGTGGCCGTAAGCATCCGCAGCAGGAATTTGTTCAGGTTGATACCAGCAATATCCTGTTCATTTGTGGTGGTGCTTTTGCCGGTCTTGAAAAACTGGTGAAACAGCGTCATGAAAAAGGCGGCATTGGCTTTAGTGCGGAAGTTCGCAAGAAAGATGAATCCAAGAAGCTGGGTCAGTTATTCCGTGAGGTAGAGCCGGAAGACCTGATCAAGTATGGCCTGATTCCTGAATTTATTGGTCGCTTGCCGGTGGTGGCTTCCCTTGAGGAGCTGGACGAAGAAGCACTGATGCAGATTCTGACAGAACCAAAGAATGCATTGACCCGCCAGTATCAATATTTGTTTGAAATGGAAAATGTTGACTTGGTGTTTGAGGATGCTGCATTACGGGCTGTGGCTAAAAAAGCACTGGAACGTAATACTGGCGCACGCGGCCTGCGTTCAATTCTGGAAAATGTATTGCTGGATACCATGTATGAGCTGCCCTCAGCAGATCATATTGGTACAGTACGCATTACTGAAGCAGTAATTAATGACAGCGCCAAGCCAATTTTTGAACCTGAGCGCCTGCCTGTATCGCCAAAGGCTGACCATACTTACTCAGCCGAGCATTTAACGCTGGTGGATTCGCGTAGCGCTTAATCTGGCTGTTATTAACACCAGTTAGGTCTTTACCAGTCACTAAAAGCGCCTCATGATGAGGCGCTTTTTTTATCACTGTGTTGTCCTGCTTGTTTATAGTGAGAAACCGGATTAACACGCTTGGCGCAGAGGGCAGTTTAGCCCAATGGGTAATTCAAGCAATCGTTGCCGCAAGGTGTGCAGGCTGAGGATACGCTGGTCAATGAGTTGTATTTTTTCATCAATTACGGTTTTTACCATGGCTTCTGGTAATTCACCACCGCGCAGCAACGGCAAAAATTCCTGAATTTCGTGCAGTGAAAAACCCAGCGATTGTGCCAGTTTAATTAGGCCCAGCACCTCAATAATGTCATGATCATAATAGCGATAGCCATTATTTTGCCGCTTACTGTGAATCAGTCCGGATTTTTCATAAAAACGAATGGCATCGCGGCTGATACCTGCCTGTGTGGCAACTTCACCAATCTGCATCATTTTTCCCGATATTTTTTTCAGTATCATGCTTGACCTTGAAGTGTACTCCACTGTTTAGACTTTGTCTGTGTTCATCCAAACAGGAAGAGAGACATGATAACAACGACAGTACTGGTAACGGGTGCAAGTGGCTTTATAGGGCGTTATCTGGTGTTAAAGCTATTGCAGCAGGGTGATCGGGTATTTGCCCTGCTTAGGAATCCCAAAGTACAACTGGCTCAATTGCACACATGGCTGCAACAGCAGGGGATTGATCCAGTTGATTTAAACCGCATGGAAAGCGTGCAGGGTGATTTTAGCCAGCAGACACTGGGAATTAGTCAGGCAGATTGGCAGCGTATGGGCTTGGTCAGCGTGGTATACCAATGTGCGGCATTGTATCAGTGGAATTTAACCCAGCAGCAGGCACGCCAGATTAATGTGATTGCGCCACTAAAGCTGATGCAGTTGGCCAGCCAGCATGTCCAGCTCGAACGCTTTGTACAGGTTTCCGGTTATATGCTTAAGGTGGAATCGCATCTGCAAAAACTGGGCATTGATTGCCAGCAGCCGGATCAGACCAACTGGCCGCAAGTCTACAAAAAAGTGGGCAGTTACGAGGCATCCAAGCTGGAAAGCCATTTTGTAATAAAAGACGCTGCACGCCAGCAAGGTATTGCATTGACCCTGATTTTACCGGCTGCCATTATTGGTAATAGCCAACATGGAGAGCTAGACGCCGCACAACCGATTTATCAAACTTTCAAGGATTTATTACAGCAACGACTGGCAGCAATACCCGGTAGCAAAAAGCATCGGCTGCCAATGATTAGTGTGGATTATGTGGCCGCGTTTATGGCAAAAATTGCCAGTGTGTCCGAGAGTATCGATCAGGAGTATTTGCTGCTGGATAATGCCACGCCAAGCTTGCAGCAAGTATTAAAGATTGGCGCAGAAGCAGCACAGGTGACAGCCCCAACAAACCATATTCCTATTGCTGTGTTGCAATGCTTGTCCCGCTGGCACTGGCTGGCAACAACACTCAATATTGCTGCCGAGGCATTGCCATTTATTCGTACGGAAAGTTTTGATACGCGGCAGGCTGATGACATGGCGCAAAAGCTGGGTTTGGAGAAACCTCGCATTAATCATGTGATTCAACAAACTGCACGCTATGTACAACAGGATTTAGCTAACCATTTATCTTAACAGGTTTAAAAAATCAATTTTAACTGGCTTCAACCAGTCGCTGGATGATGGTGTGCGCGGTCTGGTGAACTTTGCCATCCTGAAACCAGATCAGTTCACCCGGCTGGTATTTTTGCCAGATTTCATTGTCAGTCAGCGGGGCGGTCGCAACCACGGCCACCCGGTCTTCTGGCTTGGTGACCTGACTAAAATCAATTTCCACATCCATATCCACCAGATGCGCATGCTGGAAAGGCCACTCGCGCACAATCCAGTGCAGGTGGGTGGTGGCATAGCTAAACAGTGCCTGACCATTGGACAGGATAAAATTGAAAGTCCCGTATTCTGCAATTTTGGGTGAAACTTCAGCCAGAAAATCAAAAATCTGCTGTTGTGAGGGTTCATCCTTGCCAAAACGATGGCGCAGCTCTTGCAAAATATAGCAGTAAGCACGTTCGCTATCGGTAGTGCCAACCGGCATAAACTGGCCACACAACTGGGGCCAGTATTCCTTTAAGTCCCCGTTATGGGCAAAAATCCAGTGACGACCCCACAGTTCGCGCATGAAGGGATGGTTATTTTCAAGTTCAATCTTGCCTTGGGTGGCCTTACGAATATGGGCAATCACATTACGTGACTTGATGGGATAATTGCGAATAAAGTCCGCCAGTGGCGAATGCACGGCAGACTGGCAGTCAATAAACAGGCGGCAGGCTTTTTGTTCAAAAAAGGCAATACCAAAACCATCGGCATGATCGGAGGTAATGCCCGCGCGCTGGCTAAAGCCTTTAAACGAAAAGGTAATATCGGTTGGCGTGGCACAGTTCATGCCCAGTAACTCGCACATACAAGAACCACACTCAGGCAAAAATAGGATTAATAATAAATACTCAGCACACAAGAGCAATGACATAAAACGCTAGGGATATTGTGCATAAGCCCTGACAAGAGTGCAAATTATCATTTGCATTGCTGTGATAAAAATTACTTGATGAAAATTGCTTGATGAAAAACGGGTTTGATCGCAGTGCAGTGGCAAAAAGCAGCTTAATTAAAAACTACCCAGCAATAAAAATTGCCCACAACTTAAAGCAGTTATGGACAATCAGGCTACCGCAGGATTTATTGAGATTTAGGCAGGCGATTGCTAATCAGTGTGCCAATGCCTTCATCAGTAAAGACTTCCAGCAGGGTCACATGAGGAACCCGGCCATCCACAATATGCGCACTCACCACACCACCTTTAACGGCATCAAGCGCACAGGACACTTTAGGAATCATGCCACCATAAATAACCCCTGTCTCAATCAGGTGGTCAACTTCCTGGGTGCTTAAGCCCGTCATGACTTTTTTGTTAGCATCCATGACCCCGGAAATATTGGTCAGCAATACCAGTTTTTCAGCTTTTAAGGCTTCTGCAACTTTACCAGCCACCAAGTCGGCATTGATATTGTAGGTGTTGCCTTCTTCATCTACTCCAAGCGGTGCAATAACCGGAATAAAGTCACTTTCAATAAACAGGTTGAGTACATCAGTTTTAACACTAACTACTTCACCCACTAAGCCCAGATCAATTTGCTTAACCTGACCGTCATCAGTTTTTTTGTCCAGTAGCAGTTTTCTGGCGCGCAACAGGTTACCGTCCGTTCCTGTTAAACCAATGGCACGACCGCCATGGCGGTTAATCAGGTTAACAATGGATTTGTTGACGCTGCCACCCAGCACCATTTCCACAATTTCCATGGTGGATGCATCAGTGACCCGCATGCCATCAATCCGATCTGATTCACGGCCCAATTGCTTAAGCAGGTTATCCACCTGTGGGCCGCCGCCATGCACAACCACCGGATTCAGGCCGACGGTTTTGAGCAGCACAATGTCACGGGCAAATGAGCTTTCCAGTTCCGGGTCGGTCATGGCATTGCCGCCGTATTTCACCACAATGGTTTTATCGGCAAAGCGCTGAATATAGGGGAGCGCCTCAGTGAGAACGTTGGCAATATTCAGGGCGGTCTCGGTGTTCAAGGCCATGGGCAACTCCAGAGGGTTTTTATTCAAGAATCAACTGCGCCAGTCGTTCGTCTTGCGAGCGCAACAGGCGGGCAAATGTGGCACGGATCAAGCGCAGGTTTTCATCCGTATCGGCATCAAAACGGGCAGTAATAAAGTGGCCCGTATTTGACGGACGAATAATGCCAAAACCAGCATCAAAATCAAGTCGTATGCCATCAATGGTTGAAATTTTGGCATCAGACAGTTGGGCGGCTTCTATTTCAAAGGCTGACATCAGCTCGGCGGCATCGATATTATCCAATGGTAAATACAGGTCTGGCGTGGAAACCCGCTGTGGCAGGTCGGCAAGGGCTTCTTCCAGTGTCTGGCCACTGTTATCTAGCCACTCTAGCAGGCGCAGTGCGGCATAAATCCCGTCATCCTGCCCATGTCCCCGATGATCCTTGAAAAAATAATGCCCGGAGAATTCACCGGCAAACACAGCCTGATGTTCCGGGTCATTCAGCGCCTGACGCAGGAAAGTATTGCCAGTACGAACCATCACCGGCCGACCACCTGCCTGCGTAACAATACTGGACACCATGCGTGAACATTTCACATCAAAAATAATGTCACTGCCGGGATTGCTGTCCAGACAGATTTTGGCAAACAGGGTAATCAGGTGGTCGGGCGATACCACGTTGCCCTGACTATCCAGTACCACCACACGGTCACCATCGCCATCAAAGGCAAAACCAAGCTGGCTATTGGAGATGACAATGTCATTGCTGAGTTCTTGCAGGTGTTCGGCCTTGCTCGGGTCTGGCGCGCCATTGGGAAACATGCCGTTGGCCTCAGTATGCAAGCTACTGATCTCGCAGCCCGCAGCCTGAAACGCAGCCATTGCAAACTCGCCGGCACTGCCATGCATGGCATCAATAGAAATATTAAACGGCTGGCTTAAAATCACGTCGTCCTGTAGCAGGTTGAGGTAATGCTCGTTATAGGACATGCTGCGGATAGTACCTAAACCTTCAATAAAGTGCTCATCCAGCACACACTGCTTGATGCCTTCAATATTATCTGGCGTGGGTGACTGGTGCTGTACCAGCCATTTTAAGCCGTTTTCATTGGCCGGGTTGTGGCTTGCGGTAACCATGACCGCATTGCCATCATGCTGGGCCGCTGCAAAATAACAAATGGGGGTGGTAACCCGGCCAATATCAATCACCGTCAGGCCGCTGTCCACAAAAGCCTGCCGGATGAGGCGGGCATAACCCGAGCTGGAGGTGCGTGCATCGTAACCGACGACTACCTGATACTGGTTTTTATAACGAAGATGCGCCCCCAGCGCCCGGCCAATTTTAGTGACCAGCTCATTGCTTAAGTCATCAATGGTGCCGCGAATATCATAGGCACGGAAAATATGGTCAGGAAATCTGGGCGCACCCACATTAAATTCCACATCCGGCAGCAGGGTTTCATCCAGATTAAATTCAATGGCATCAGAATGCGCGGCTTTGCTGCTATCAGCCAAGGGTTCATCCAGGGGGTGCTGTAACAGGTCCAGTTCTTCAAAGGCTTCAGTGGCAGTTGCTTCATGGGCAATTGGTGCAGTGCTGGCTGTTTCACCTGTTAATGAGGTCTGGATAGAACTCGTGTTTGCTGAATCTGAAAGCTCAACTGCCGGGCTTATGTGTTCTGCAACAGTAGCCGCACTTATTGGTGAAATGGCCACATTATTGTTGTAGGCTGAGGTTGCCGCCGGATTAATGGCTGTCAGGTCATTGAGGCTGGTACTATGGGGGTTATCAAGGTTGGTATTATTGGCAAGCACGGCTGTGCCCGTAACAGGGCTTTTGCGCAAGGCCCAGATGACCAGAGGAATTAAACCGCTTAGCAGCGTGAGCAGGGCCGCCCACAATGGTAACTGACTGCCTGAACCGTTAGGCTGAACGGACAGTTGCCAGCTTTGCTGATTCAGTGGAATAGATTTGAAGCCGCCATCATTGCCACTGCCATGAATACGCAATACTTCCAGCTGGGTGCCGTCGCTTAGTTTCTGCGAGAATTTAAGTTCTATATTTGCAGGGGTAATACTTTCCAGATCCTTGACCAATGGTGCCAGTGGCCATTCAAAAACGGCATAACCGCCGGTTGGCATGGCGCGTGCGGTACTGACGACCCCCTTGGCCCCTGTACCACTAATTTCAGGCTGGGTTGGTGCTTTACGGGTGCGGTTCAGCAAGTCCTGATCGGCATAGTTTAAGGAAGGCGGAACAGTTCCATCGACAGGAACCACAGCCTTGAGCGTGGCGCTACTGCGCAGCATGGGCTGCTGGGCCAGTAAACCAGCTTGCTGCTGCCAGTGCTGGGCATAGTGCTCAATCAGTACGCTGGCCTGTTTGCTAAAGGTATCCAGTTGTAACTGGGTTTGCTGCTGCTCATGCTGCGCAACCAGATAATAGACACCAGCACTGCTGGCACCCGTCAATACCAGATGAATAATCAGGGCAAGTGGTTTATTTATTGTTAGACCTTTATTCATATTCAAAGGCTTGAGTTTGGGCACGACACACTTCCTTGATCGTTCTTGACATTACTGGATCATATTAACGGCCATGCTTAACCAGCAAAGCCGCCACAGTAAGGCCGGATTATGATTTCAATGGTTTTAACCCATTCACTGCACGGGCGGGTTACGCAGTACCCGTATGGCCAAAACCACCGCTGCCACGTTCAGTTTGCTCAAAGTCATTCACAACTTCAAGTTGAGTTTGTATAACAGGAACCAGCACATATTGTGCCATTCGCTCACCCGGGGCCAGCGTAAAAGCAGTTGTACCGCGATTCCACACTGAAACCATCAGTTCACCCTGATAGTCAGAGTCTATTAACCCCACCAGATTGCCCAGAACAATGCCATGTTTATGTCCCAGCCCGGAACGGGGTAAAATCAGGCCAGCATAGTGTGGATCAGCAATATAAATGGCCATGCCGGTTTTAACCAGTACGGTATCACCCGGGTTAAGCACAATGGCTTCATCAATACAGGCCCGCAGGTCAATGCCCGCAGAGCCTGCAGTCGCATGGGTAGGCAAAGGCCAGGTGGTGCCAATCCGTGAGTCCAGAATTTTAACTTGAAGTTTCATGCATCATTATCCTAAATGATTGAATAGGCGAATTGCTTAAAAAGCAGGCAAGGCTGGCCGAATGGTAAAATTATAAGCGCCAAGTATCGAAACACCTAGCGCAAGTAACTGATATCTATTTCATTAGTGCTTTTAAATTGGCCAGATAGGCCGCGGCCTGCGCTTTTGGGTCAACATTAGACAGTTTTTGTTTCTTTTTGCCAGACCATTCCAGTTCTTCCTCTGGCAGTTCATCCAGAAAACGGCTAGGGGTAGTATGCCGCATTTGCCCGCCCGCCTTGCGTTGTTCGGCCAGGGTCAGGGTGAGGCCTTGCCTTGCGCGGGTAATGCCCACATACATCAGGCGGCGTTCTTCTTCAATGGAATCCCCGGCAATGGAGTTGCGGTGCGGCAGCAATTCTTCTTCCAGTCCCATAATGTAAACATAGGGAAATTCCAGCCCCTTGGCCGCATGCAGGGTCATCAGGTTGACCTTGTCGGTGTCATCTTCTTCCTGTTGCTGTTCCAGCAAGTCCAGCAGCACCAGCTTGCGAATAACGCTTTCAATATTGCGTTCATCCACATCATCGGCACGGGTAATCAGGCTCTGGATACTGCTATACAGGGTTTCAATATTGTCCAGTTTGGTTTTTTCTGCGGCTGGTGTTGCAGCCTGTTCACGCACAAAATCAATATAGCCGGTTTCATTAATCATCTGGCGCACCACCGGCACCGGATCATCATTGTCATGCAGGCGACGGGTATAATCCTCAATAAATCCGGCGAATTCGTGCAGTTGTGACGCGGCTTTTTTGGCAAATACCATGCTCAGGCGCTGGTCTGCCGAGGCACTTAGCAATGACAAATGATTGTCCTGCGCAAACAGGCCCAGCTTTTCCAGGGTGGCCGGGCCAATGGCGCGCTTGGGCGTGTTGATAATGCGCAGAAAGGCACTGTCATCTTCCGGGTTGATAATCAGGCGCAGGTAACTCATCACGTCCTTGATTTCCGCACGGGCAAAGAATGAGGTGCCACCAGATAACTTATACGGAATTTGCATCTGGCGTAGCTGGGCTTCCAGCACACGGGCCTGAAAATTACCGCGGTACAGCACGGCATAATCCTTCCATGATTTGCCATTCATCAGCTTGTGGTTCATCAGGTCATGCGCCACGCGTTCGGCTTCATCGTCATCATTGCGGCAGGTAATAATCCGGATGGCTTCACCATGGCCTTTATCGCTCCACAACTGCTTTTCAAACAGGTGCGGATTGTTGGTAATCACCGAGTTGGCCGCTTTTAAAATCCGGCTGGTTGAACGGTAATTCTGTTCCAGCTTAATGACTTTAAGACTGGGAAAATCTTCGGCCAGCAGGGCCATGTTTTCCGGCTTGGCACCACGCCATGCATAAATCGACTGGTCGTCATCACCCACGGCAGTAAAGCGACCCATGACGCCCACCAATAGTTTGACCAGCATATACTGTGCAGTATTGGTATCCTGATATTCATCCACCAACAGGTAACGCACGCGGTTTTGCCACTTATCACGGATTTCAGCATTTTCTTGCAGCAAGCGGGTGGGCAGCGCAATCAGGTCATCAAAATCTACGGCATTGTAAGCACGGATGTTGCGCTCATAAAGCTCGTACAATTGTGCCAGATGTACGTCTTCGGGGGTTTCAGCGGTACTCATTGCCTGTGGCGGGAGTAGCAGGTCGTTTTTCCAGTCGGAAATGCGGCGCATGGCCTTGCCAATCAGTTCCTTGCTATCGGCACCGGCCAGATTGTCCTTGTGCATTAAATCCATCAGCAGGCGCTTGCAGTCGTCCGCATCCAGAATGGAAAAATTATTCTTGAGTGGCGTGTGCTTAA
This sequence comes from Alkanindiges hydrocarboniclasticus, assembly GCF_001982605.1. Taxonomy (GTDB): domain Bacteria; phylum Pseudomonadota; class Gammaproteobacteria; order Pseudomonadales; family Moraxellaceae; genus Alkanindiges; species Alkanindiges hydrocarboniclasticus. The sequence continues at coordinate 12,500 of NZ_MLCN01000023.1, forward strand.
GCTCGATCCGTAACAGGTTTAAACCAAAATTGTGAAACGTGGAAACCGTTAAACCCTTGGATTCTTCGCGTGGAATCAGCTTGCCCACACGTTCCTTCATTTCGCGCGCGGCCTTGTTGGTAAAGGTCATGGCGGTAATACGATGCGCCGGAACCCCACAGTTTTGAATCAGGTGGGCAATCTTGCGGGTAATCACGGCAGTTTTGCCTGAACCTGCACCGGCCAGAACCAATAGCGGCCCTGACACATAGGTCATGGCTTCCTGCTGACGGGGATTAAGCTGGCTCAGTTTTGCATTACTGCTCATTGTATATGGTACTCAAGAAAAACAAGGCCCGGAAAATCAGGCTTAAAAAAAGGTAAAAACAACCACGGGATTATAGGCAATGCGCTTTGTTTAAGGGAGCTTTTAATTTTGTAAAAGTTCATGTGAAAGCCAAGACACGTCGCCAACTGACGTGTAAATAGCAAAATAAAAATATTACATAAATTATTATTACGGCTAAGTAACTGTAAGAATAATTACCAATTGCCAGAATAATAAGAAAAAATAAGTGATTAAACTCGCCTCATTATTAAGTAAATAGCGGAGCAACCCCAATTGAACGCAAAGCAATGGCTTTTGTCAGGATTATTACTATTTATGGTAGCCATTGCCGTTGGGGCAGGTATTGCATGGTGGATGTTGAATTACCTTGAAATTGGCTTGCCCATTCGTAATCAGCAGGCACAGGTACGCATTACCGAACCTGTGCAGGCCAAAGCAGATATTTATGATCCACTGGAGGTGATGGTAAAAGGCACCATTCATACGCAAATTCCCATTAACCAGCAGATTCAGGTGCCTATAAAAGACACTGTGCACACCATGGTGACTTTTGATAATGAAGTGCCTATCAAGCTACAGGTCAGGGTTGATAACCAGATTCCCCTGGACCAGATGGTACATGTGGATTCCAAGGTGGAAGTAAAAGTGCTGGGCAAGACCGTGAGTTTGCCCATTCGTGGCGATATTCCCATCAAGACCAATATTCCCGTGCACTTTACCATTCCCATTGACCAGAAAGTACGGCTGAAATTTGTGGCGCCCGTTGCGGCCAACATTGAGCAGCGTCTGAATATTCCCTTAAAAACCACCATTGATGCCAGAGTGCCTGTTCATGGAGTATTGCAGGTGCCTGTCAAGTCACAGCTGAATACCCAGTTGATTATTCCCGAGCCACTGGACACTGTAATTACCAGAAGCAACCTTAGAATTCCCCTTAAGGCGCTGTCCCTGCATCGCCATGATTCAACCCAGCCCAGCCACGCAGCAACAGGGCAGTGATTAAAATGAATCCAGGCAAAAAAATTCCTAAAAAAACCATCTGGCTGTTAACAGGGGCAGCGCTGGTGGTAATGCTGGGCGGTATGGCTGGCTTTTGGTGCTATGCCTATCTTGCGGTAGGCATTGAACTGCGCAATCAGCAGGGCAAAATGATGATGCCCCCACACATTAATGTAAATGTGGCGGCGACCAATACCTTTGGCATTCAACTGGCTGGTGATGTTAAGGTTGAAGTGCCCATTGACCAGAACATTGAAGTACCGCTGGCCGGCACCTACAAGACCCGAATTAAAATTGATACGCCTATTCCCATTAAATTTAATGTGCACTACAAAGGCAGTATCCCGGTCAAGACTATGGCAGAAATCAATGACACCACCGCACTGGTATTGCCGCGTTTGCCCAAACTGCCGTTAAAGCTTCAGGTGCCGCTGGAATTTAACCTGCCGGTTGATCTGGTAATTCCAGTGAATACCACGCTGCGTTTTGCCTATGAAGGACCCATCATGCTGGGCTTTAACCAAAATACTATTACCCGGCTCAATACCGTGTTACAGACGCAAGCACCGCTTAATCAGGCCATGCAGGTACCATTGCTCACCAGTTTTAACGTGAAGGTTTATCCTGAACCAAAGCCGCTGGATATGGTACTGGACACGCATTTGCGGCAGCCTATCAAGCAGCTAAAAATTAGCCGAAATGCAGATTGATCCCAATGATGTCTGTCTGGCGCGCTGTGAACTTGGCCATGTTGCTGGTTAAAAAATACTTTAGCCTTTTAATGGGTTTAAAAGCTTTTTTCTAGTGGTTTGTTTTTTAAGGAAAATTTAGAATTAACTTGAGTTAAATACTTGGTTTTAAAAGCATTAATTTTACCTTATGGTTAAGGTAATTATTAGGCAAACGGCTGAGGAAACAACCATGACAATAATGTGGTCACCCGACCTGGACACTGGCATTGAGGTGATTGACCGGCAGCACCAGCGCATTGTGGAATACATTAACCAGCTTGAGCAAACCAAAAATCACCATGACCGCAATGTGATGAAACAGGTACTGGATGATCTGGTGGACTATACCCAGTCGCACTTTGCCTTTGAGGAAAGTTTGCAGGAAGAAGCGGGCTATAAATATGCCAAGCCGCACCAGAAAGTACATCAGTTGTTTATCAAGCGCATTAATGACTATCAGGAGCGTTTTAACCGGGGGCAGGACATTACTGATGAGCTGCATCAGGTGCTGGTGACCTGGCTGATTAATCATATCCGCCGTGATGATGCGGATTATGTCGGCTCAGTGAAACAAAACATGATAGGGGTGATTAAGGCGCAGGAAGCCAAAAACAAAAACTGGTTTCAGCGCTGGTTTTCATAGCAATTTTTTGCAGCACAGGAGTGCCTATAACAGCAATAAGCATAATAGGAAAAGGACAGGGAAGTCTGGTTTGGCAGTAAGCAGTCAAACAAGATATGAGGCTGGTTTGAGGCACGCCGATTTTAGAAGAAAAATAACCTGTGGCAATTGCTGGTTTTAGTTGGGGCCTTCTTTCAAACGCATATATTTTGGTCTAAAAATGTAAAAAAAACCGTCATTAATAAGCGTTTTGCATTAGCATTGGCGCAGTTAAAACCCAATGTGATGTGGAATAGAACGCCCATGAATTCACCTTTGATATTGCGCGCAAGCAGCATATTGGCTGGCCTGACCATCACCCTGTTACTGGCTGGCTGGATCGTTCCGTTTATTCAGTTTAGCAGTGCCAGCCAGTTTGATTTCTGGCTGGTGTGGCTGCTGTGCATGATTATTCTGGCACTGCCATTTAGCCTGCTGGAAATTGCACTGGCCAAACGCAGCAAGGCGAATCCGTTGCCAGCGCTACTGGTACTGACCCGCGAAGCAGATGCAAAACCGGCCTGGCGGATTACCGGCTGGCTGGCGGCGGCTGTAATGTCACTGGTAAGTGGTGGATTGCTATACCAGTCTGCCAGCATGGTATTTGAGGGATTGGGTCATCGTCCCGCCGAACTGATGGGTTATTTATCCATTGGGCTGATTCTTGCTGGCGTGGCGTTGTCGTTTGTGCCACGTGCCATATTGATTCTGGTGGCCAGCATTGCCGCCATTATTGCCACTATTTTAAGCTTTGTACAAATGGGTGTAGGCCACTGGCAATGGACGGCTTTTAGCTTGCAGGAATGGGCATGGGCGGTAAGTCTGGCGTTGATTGCAACTGGTTTGGGCTATGGTATGTACTGGCAGCTTAATGCCAGTCAGTCCGTTGAAAAAGCCAGCAAAACCGCTTTGCCAATCTGGACAGGTCAACTGGCTGGTGGCGTCATGATTGCCATGGTACAGGGTTTCCATGGTACACATACCTTGTGGCTGTATGGTATTGCCTTGCTCGCGGGTGCAGCATTTTTGATTTCATTATTGCGTGAACAATTGCAGGCCCGTGGGTTAAGCATGGTTTTGCAATGGTTGTTTGTACTGCTGGGTCTGCTGTTGTGGCTGGTGCCGATGCAGCCTGTACTGACCACACTGACAGTCATTCTGGCGCTGGTGGTGTGCCTGCTGTATGCCATTTTTAGCGGCTGGATGATGAAAATCAGCCATTTGCGCAAGGCCTTAAATTTTGATCAGGAAGTTGTATATAACCTGTGGCGGATTGCAGTACGTGTGGTTATTCCCGTGGCTATTGTGGTGGCCATTATGGGTTTAATTCTAGGGCTGGTTTTACCGGCATAACCTGTCAGGACAGACTGCATGGCTGAGCAACTCACAGCAGAGAAAACCCCGGTAGAGAAAAAAACAGTGCAGGTGGCTTATGTCGATGCCACCGGACAATATCTGGTGAACATTGAGTGGCAGGCATCACTCACTGCCATGCAGGCACTGGCGCAATCCGGCCTGCTGGCAAAACTACCTGCCGGACAACCTTTGGCTGTTGGTATTTTTGGCGTGAGGGTGGATCAGCCTGAGCAGTATCTTTTGCAGGCAGGAGACCGGCTGGAAATATACCGTCCGCTCACCCGTGACCCGATGGCGGTGCGGCGCAAGCGGGCAGCAGCCCATCCGGTAGGGCGCTTAAAGCGCAAGCTGTAGCAGATGCCTGCTATCGTGTTAAAAATAATGTACTGACTTTATAAAACAGCTTTTCACTACACATTGTAAAAATCGGCTAATAACTTTAGTCAGTTTTTCGGCCCATAATGTGTTAGAAACCTTAAGGTTTATTCAGCCAGACTTGCTACACTACAACTAAAATAAACTCTGATAACTGAATAATGAAAAAACAGCATATTGCCATTATTGGTGCGGGTACTGCCGGGCTGGCACTTGCGCGTATTCTGGCGCACCAGCAGCATGAAATCACAATTATTGAAAAAGCCACAGTCATGGAAAACGTGGGGGCCGGTATTTTGCTGCAGCCCGCAGGACTGGCGGTATTTGAGCATTTGGGCGTGCTGGATGAAGCCCTAAAGCTGGGTTGCCGTGTGAACGGGCTGGAAGGCAGGCTTGCCAGTGGACATTTGCTGGTCAATAGTCATTATCGCGAAGTAGCCCCACAGTGCTTTGGCCTGGGCATGCACCGTGCCAGCCTGTGTCATGTACTGATGCAAAACCTGCAACAGCCCAATAATGACCGACAAATGATTCACTGGCACATGGGCACGGAAATTCACCACGTTATACCTTTTGGGCAGTGCATGCAGTTGATTGGCCAAACCATTAATGAACAAGCTTTCAAGCAAACTTTTGACGCCGTAATTGTTGCCAATGGCGCGCGTAGCCAGTTGCGGCCAAAGCAATGGGTAAAGCTGGACAAGCCTTATCCATGGGGGGCGGCATGGTGCATTGTGCCTGCCTGTACCACACTGGATAGCAATATCCTGCACCAGTTTTATGATAGCGCCAGTACCATGATGGGCATTTTGCCAACCGGTGCTGTGCCACAGCAAGCAGATCAGCCGTTGTCCAGTGTGTTCTGGAGCATGCCTACGCCCCATATATCTGGCTGGCTAAAAGATAATGCAAACCGTGACTACTGGTTAAAGTTGGTAGAACAGCGCTGGCCAATAGCTGCCGAGTGGCTATCGCAGGTGGTGGTTTCGCATGAACAGTGGCTACCTGCACATTACCGTGATGTGGTGCTCAGTCGTTATGGCGAAGGACGGTTAGGGATCATTGGCGATGCAGCCCATGCCATGAGTCCCCAGTTAGGTCAGGGTGTAAATATGGCATTACTGGATGCATGTGCACTGGGCAGGGCAATTGCACAGGCAGACGAGTGGAGCAAGGTCTGGGACAATTATCACCAGCAACGCTTAAGTTCTATCCGTTTTTACCAGTGGCTAAGCCGTACACTTACCCCATTTTACCAGTCACACCGGCGTGATCTGGGCTGGCTGCGTGATGCCGGATTTAGCTGGATGTACCGAATTCCATGGCTACGCAAGCAAATGGCGCATACCATTGCAGGGATCAAGCATCATCCCTTACAGGACATGTCGCTGGAAGAAATTTCAATGTCTTTGGTTGACCAGCAGCCTGTAAACAGCGATCTAAAAAGCCTGCAATAATAATTAATCTGTCATAGTAGCTCACCTGCAATGCTAAAAAGCACAGCCATAAAAAACGCCAGACCGGATTTAACCAGTCTGACGCAATATTGATGCAATTGCAGTAAGTTACAGCGGTGGTGCCGTTAAAATGGCGTCCTTGCTTTGCGGCAGGCCCGGTTGCTTCTCAGGCAGGGTTTCCAGACCTTCAATGCGGGTTACAATACCCTGCGCATCAAAATAAACCCGTAAATGCTGGCCGGAGGTGGCTGGCAGTTTGGCCTTGCGTGCATAAGTGCCGGGAATGTAGTTATACAAATAATCCCAGCGATCTGGATTCAAGGTATCGGTAATGGCTGGTGAACCCAACAGGAAACGCACCTGTTGCTGGGTCATGCCCACTTTAATTTGAGACGCCTGTGCCTGGGTCAATGGCGTACCCTGTGGCACATCAATTTTGTAAACACCAAACACAGAACAACCAGAAATGATGGATGAGGCAAATAAAGCCAACATGATTTTTTGCATTTTGCTACACTATCCCGTTAAATAACGATGCACACGGCGTAAAGGTCGATCATACTTTATTTGTGATTTAATTGCCCGTGACGTGTCAACAATAGATTACATTGAGAGACATATTTATGCCAATCACCAATCAGGACTTGCGTAAGGCTGGCCTAAAGGTAACCCTACCACGCATCAAGATTTTAGAGTTACTGGAAAACTCAAGTGATCATCATTTAAGTGCAGAAGACATTTATAAGACTCTGCTGGAACAGGGCGAAGATGTTGGTCTGGCAACTGTTTACCGGGTGCTCACCCAGTTTGAGGCTGCGGGCATTATTGAGCGTCATCACTTTGAAAACAATCATTCTGTATTTGAAATCATGCAGGAAGACCACCATGACCACATGGTTTGTCAAAGCTGTAACAAGGTGGTGGAATTCACCAATCCGGTGATTGAATCCGAGCAGCACAAAGTGGCTGAAAATCTGGGTTTTACCCTAACCGGGCATTCCCTGAACCTGTACGGTTATTGTAACAAGCCAGAATGTCAGGATGCGGCCCGTAAAAAATAAGCGAAAAACCAGACGTGTTGGCTGGGCTTGTAAAAGCATCTCTTAATTTATATAGAGATGCTTTTTTAACTTATGGACTTACCTAACGACAAATATCCGAATTAAAATTAAAATAGTTACCAATTAATAACAATTTAATTGCAATGTTCGCCTTCATCATAAATCAGCCAGTGCTATTTAATCTGGCTATATCCTGAACATTTAACCACTTTGCTGATTTTCTTCAAACACGGGTAGCATGTCGCGGGCATTTAATACCTCGCCACATGCTGAACAGCACATCACGGTTTGGGTTTTCTGGCCACAGTTTCTATGAATATAGGACACTTGCGCAAATTCGCCGTGATCATTTAGCCATGAATTGCCCCAGTGGCTAATTGCCAGAATAATGGGGTAGAGCGCTAGTCCACGTTCAGTAAGACGGTATTCGTAGCGTTTTGGCGCATCCTGATAAGCTACTTTTTCCAGTATTTTGCTTTCTACCAGCCGGTTAAGCCGCTCTGCCAGTACATGGCGCGTTACTCCCAGCTTCTTTTGAAAATCATCAAAACGCCTGATTTTTAAAAAACAATGCCGAATAATCAGTAGTGTCCACCGGTCTCCAAAAATCGCCAGACTCCGCGCGATAGGGCAATTTAATTCACCTTGTTCTTGCCATTTCATGACTTACCCTCCGTTAACCAATTCTAGCATAACTCTGCTTTTCTAATTGCTCTACAGGCCAGCGCTGTCCCCAATTGATATTGACACCTCTAAAGTAAGCCTCTACTCTGGTTTGTAAGTTCCTTTTTAGAACTTAATTATTTTGTTAAAGATTTTTCACTAAACATGCTTGTTGCAATAAACGCCCTTTGCTCATTTGAGGTAATGAATATGTCTAACCCAGCATCAGTATCTACGCAGAAAACCGTGCAGACCAAAGCCAAGCAAACCAAAGCCACGCCATCATTTCCGGTACGGCGTATGGATTATGAGTTTGCGGCCATGCCACGCTACTGGTTTGCCGATGAACCCTCATTAACCCACCTGTTTACCGGGATGTCGACATTGTTTCCGGAAGGGGAATCTTACTTTGTGCGCTCGGTACGTGCCTTGCGTCACCGGATTAAGGATAATCCGCAACTGGACAGGGATATTGGCGCATTTATCGGGCAGGAAGCCATGCATTCCAAGGAACACCATGCTTTTCACCAGAGTGCCGAGCAGTTTGGGCTTGATCCGGAATCTTTGGAAAAAGTAACAGGATTTATTTTAAAAAACTTTGAAAAAGTATTTAGCAAAAAAGCCAATTTATTGCTGACCGTAGGGCTGGAGCACTACACTGCTGTACTGGTTGTTACCATGATGGATAGTGTCAATGAGCTAATGACCGATGACACCGTGCGTAATTTATGGCTGTGGCATAGTGTGGAGGAAACTGAACACAAGGCTGTTGCCTTTGATATGTACCAGCATTTATATGGATCAGGACTAAATGCCTACCTGCCACGGGTAGCCATATTCAGTTTTGCACTGCTGATGATTACCAGCATGATGATGGTCTATACCACAGTGTTAATGAAGCGCGACAAGCAATTGCTGAACCTGAGATCGTGGAAAAAACTGGGTCAGATGATGATGAGTAGCCATAAAATTTTCATTCCCAAATTTTTGGATTATTACCGGCCTGATTTTCATCCCAATGATACCGATGACAGTGAGCTGGTTGCCAGAACCAAAGCCAAGCTGGGCCTGCTAAAGCCAGCAGACGCACTGGCTTGTTAATTGGCTGGTAAATAGTAGAACTCTTTCAAAAGCATGGTTGCGTTATGGTTCGGCAAGCTCAAGCACCGATGCTTGGGAACCACTGCTCAACCAAGGTAGCCTGAGCTTGTTGAAGGCAAGTATTATGAAAGAAGTCTGCTATTGCCACTTTTTCCAGTACTAATTAACTTTTTATCATTGCTCTTTTATCAATAAATTTTATCACTGAATGGAAAGTTAGATCATGAACCCAAAAGAAATGACCGGCCTGCAAATTATGCAGGCATTTGCCAAGGGGCTGTTTCCAACCCCGGGAATTGCCAAAACCATGCCGATGGAGCCTGTAGAAGTAGAGCAGGGTCGTGTGGTATTTACGGCCACGGCCAATGAAAGCCATACCAATCCCTTGGGCGGGGTGCATGGTGGTTTTGCAGCAACAGTGCTGGACTCGGTAACCGGCTGTGCCACGCATACCGTATTGGCAGCTGGTGAGGGCTATGGCACCATTGACCTGAATATCAAGATGTGTCGTCCCATTCCGTTTAACAAGACTTTGCGTGCTGAAGGCAAAGTCATTAATGTGAGTAAAAGTCTGGTGATTTCCGAAGGCTATATTCGTGATGAAAACGATAAAATCTATGCGTTTGCCACTGCAACCAACATGATTATTCGTTAGAAAAGCACTAAAAATCAGGCATGAAAAAAGGCGATAGCCCATGGTATCGCCTTTTTTTGTTTAATATGAATCGCTAAAAAACTATTCGCTATCCTCAATAGCCAGACCTTTGGTGGCCTGATCCAGAAAGCGGGTATCGGCGTTTTTACCGAGCTTAATCATCAGGCGCAAATCGTTGGGCGCATCCGCATGCTTAATGGCATCGTCATAAGTGATTTCACCGCCCAGATACAGGTCATACAAGGCCTGGTCAAAGGTTTGCATGCCCAGTTCGCGTGAGCGTTTCATCACGTTCTTGATTTCATGGATTTCACCCTTGCGGATGTAATCAGATACCAGTGGGGTATTGATCAGCACTTCAATACAGGCGCGTCGTGCCTTGCCATCCGGAGTAGGAATCAACTGCTGGGCGACGAGTGCTTTTAAGTTAAGCGACAAATCCATATAAAGCTGGCCATGACGGTCCGCTTCAAAGAAGTGAACAATGCGATCCAGCGCCTGGTTAGCATTGTTGGCGTGCAGGGTCGCCAGTACCAAGTGGCCGGTTTCGGCAAAGGCAATGGCATAGTCCATGACTTCGCGGGTACGGATTTCCCCAATCAGGATCACATCAGGGGCCTGACGCAAGGTATTTTTTAGCGCCACTTCAAAAGAATCGGTATCAATCCCCACTTCACGCTGGGTAATAATACAGCCCGAATGCTGGTGTACAAACTCAATCGGGTCTTCAATGGTAATGATATGACCGCGTGAATTCTTGTTGCGATGGCCAATCATGGACGCCAGTGAGGTGGATTTACCCGTACCTGTTGCGCCCACAAAAATGATAATGCCACGCTTGGTCATGGCAAGGTCTTTGATAACCGTGGGCAGCTTGAGGTCTTCCACCGAGGGAATATGAGTTTCGATCCGGCGCAAAATCATGCCCGGAAAATCGCGCTGTACAAAGGCACTCACCCGAAAACGAGCGGTTTCATCCTTGTCGACAATCGCGAAGTTGCATTCCCGCGTTGTACGAAATTCTTCGCGTTGCTTGTCAGTCATGACACTGTGAATCAGCTGACCCACCACTTCCGGGGTTAAGGCCGTTTTGGTCACTGGAATAATCTTGCCATTGATTTTCATGGATGGCGCAACACCCGCAGTGATAAACAGGTCTGAACCGTTTTTTTCGACCATTAGTCGCAATAAATCATTAAATTCCATGATACATCCCTGTGATGCTTACGAATAATGTGAAAAATCAGGTAAAGCTTTCAGGAACCTTGGCCGCACTGCGCGCAGCAGCCGGGCTAATTGTGCCTTTAGCCACCAGCGTTTTTAAGCTTTGGTCCAGTGTGGTCATGCCATAGCCTGCACCGGTTTGAATGGCGGAATACATTTGCGCCACCTTGTTTTCACGAATCAGGTTACGGATCGCTGGAATACCAATCATGATTTCATGCGCAGCCACACGGCCACCGCCATTTTTCTTGAGCAGGGTTTGCGAAATCACCGCCTGCAATGATTCAGACAGCATGGAGCGAACCATGTCTTTTTCTTCAGCCGGGAATACGTCTACCACACGGTCAATGGTTTTGGCCGCTGAGGTGGTATGCAGGGTTCCAAATACCAAGTGGCCGGTTTCTGCGGCAGTGAGCGCCAAACGAATGGTTTCCAGATCGCGCATTTCACCTACTAGAATAATATCCGGGTCTTCACGCAGGGCAGAGCGCAATGCCTCGTTAAAACCATGCGTATCGCGATGGACTTCACGCTGGTTAATCAGGCATTTTTTGGGGGTATGCACAAATTCAATCGGGTCTTCAACGGTTAGAATATGGTCAAAGCGGGTATTGTTAATATAGTCCAGCATGGCCGCCAGCGTGGTGGATTTGCCAGAACCCGTTGGCCCGGTCACCAGCACAATGCCACGTGGATATTCACTAATATCCTTAAAAATCTGGCCTAGCCCTAAGTCATCCATTGTTAATACTTTGGAGGGAATCGTCCGGAATACGGCACCGGCGCCACGGTTCTGGTTAAAGGCGTTAACACGGAAGCGGGCAATGCCGGGTACTTCAAAGGAAAAGTCAGTTTCTAAAAATTCTTCGTAGTCACGGCGCTGCTTGTCATTCATGATGTCATAAATCAGGCGGTGGACTTCTTTGTGTTCCATAGCGGGCAGGTTGATGCGGCGTACTTCGCCATCCACCCGGATCATGGGGGGCAGGCCTGCTGACAAGTGTAAGTCTGATGCACCATTTTTGGCAGAAAACGCAAGTAATTCGGTAATATCCATGTAAACCTCGTAATGCTTGAAGCAAATCGATGGTTAAAATGACTGATGAGGTGGCAGCGCAAAAATAATGCGTTATGCTAGGTCACCGGGCACATTCCATCGCGTCTTTTATCTATAGGCAGATCATGACTGATTTTGCGCTAAAACGGCAACAAATACTGAGTAAAATTGAAGCGGCTTGCAAAAAAAATGCAAGAAAATTTGAAGATGTTCAACTTTTGGCCGTCTCCAAAACCCATCCGGCAGAAGTGCTGCGTGAAATGCATGCGGCAGGCCAGCACAGCTTTGGCGAAAACTACTTGCAGGAAGCCTTGGCCAAGCAGGAACAGTTGCAGGATTTAAACCTTGAATGGCACTTTATCGGTCATGTACAGCGTAACAAAACTAAGCCGCTGGCCACACATTTTGACTGGGTGCATGGCGTGGATCGACTGATTATTGCCGAGCGATTATCGGCGCAGCGTCCTGAAAACCTTAAGCCACTCAATATTTGCATTCAGGTGAATATTGACGCGCAGGATAGCAAGGATGGTTGTACGCCTGAGCAAGTACCAGAACTGGTGCAGCAAATAAGCCAGCTTGCCAATATTCGTTTGCGTGGCCTGATGGTGATTCCAAAACCGGATAATACAGCAGCATTTAGGGATGCCGGAAATTTGTTTGATCAGGTAAAGGCCCAGCATGCCAATCTAAAGGATTGGGATACCTTAAGCATGGGCATGTCAGGTGACTTAGAGGAAGCCATTGCTGCGGGTTCGACGATGCTGCGGGTAGGGACGGCGTTGTTTGGGGCGAGGGATTAAAATAAATGGAAAATAATCTATGGGATCCAAGGTTACTAGCAGCATTCCTAGGAGCTGTAGTAACTATAATAATAGCGTTTATAGGATGGTTAATTGCAGCTAAGCAAAGGAAAACAGATAGATTATTAGAGATTAGAAGAAAAACTTACCTTGATGCGGTATCAAGTTTTACAGAAGCTATATCTTATCTTACTTCAATACCTGGCCATTTAAATAGTGCCGGAGTAAATTTCGCTGAAGGTATAGCTAATTTTCAAAAGGCAATTAATCAAGTTAATCTAATTTGTGAGGTTAAAAATTCATATCTCATAAATGAGTTAAATAATAAAGTAATTGAATCATTTTTTAAAATTCTAAAGTTAGCAGCACCAGTTCATGATTTGCAATTTGATATAAATGCTAAAACTCAAGTACAGAGTAACTTGAATAATAGGCTAGATAGCTTATTGGAAAGATGGGGACTTACATTAGAGGCAGAAATATTAAATCAAGAAATATTTGAAAATCAAAGCAAAGCTTTTGAAAGGTTGTCAGAGCAAATACAAGAGATTAATGCAGAAATTAATCAACTATGGGAGAACAAGTTAAATATTCAAAAAGAAGTTTCAAAGCAGAGTATTTTAATTGTTGCAAATGTTTCTCCAGTCGCTACTCAAGTGGAAATAGTCTTAAGAAAAGAGCTAGGGTTACCTTATGACAAAAATATTGCTAAACAAAGAGAGGATATGCTTGAACAACAGATTTATGCTTCATTAAAGCTTTTTGAAGATTTAGTTTGAATTATCCCACCACTTCAATCCGGCTGGCCCCAGACCCTTGCGGAATCACCTGAATCTTGACCGGAATGCGCTCATGCATGTCTTGAATATGTGAAATCAGCACCACTTTACGGCCTTGGCTTTGCAGGCGGTCCAGCGCGTCCATCACCACATGCAGTGAACTTTGATCCAGCGTACCAAAGCCTTCATCAATAAACAGCGATTCCAGTTTGGTATTGCCGGATGCCATATTGGCAATGCCCAAAGCCAGCGCCAGTGATACCAGAAAACTTTCGCCACCGGACAGCGACAGCACAGGGCGCACTTCATCATTCATATAATGATCAACAATGGTCAGGCCCAGTGAGTCTTCAATACAGCGCAACGAATAACGCGGTGTGAGCGCGGCAAGCTGCTGGTTGGCCAGCTCCACAAGCATTTGCAGGTGAAACTGCTGCGCCAGTTTTTTAAAGGTTGCCCCTTTGGCGTCACCAATTAAACTTGAAATTTTATCCCAGCGATGGTGCTCGGCTTTGGCCTTGTTGAGTTCAGCCTGATACTGCACCGCTTGTCGCTGCTGTTGCTCATCCTGCATTTTTTGAAGCTTCAACGCAGTACATTGTTCATCCAGTTGTTGCAGGGTCTGGATGATCTCCACCATATGACGTTGTAATTCTGGGAGGCTAAGCATGGGCTGATTGCTCAGATGCTGTTGCCACTGTTGGTCATAAATGCTTAAAGTGTTTTCAGCCTGTTGGACTTGCTGTTGCAGGCGCTGGGATTGTTCCTGTAGCTGCTGCTTTTGCAGGTAATCGCATCGCAGCAATTTGTCGATGTCTGCGTCCTGTAAGTCAGTATGCTGCTGTTGCCATTGTGCAATCTGCTGTTGGACGTGTTGTAAGGAAAGCTGGTTTTTATGCACATCCTGCTGTAAATGTTCCAGTTGTTGCTGCACTTTAATATGCTGTTTTTCAGTGTTTTGCTTGAGTTGGTCTGCCTGATTCAGGAGTTGTTGCTGATGTTGGTGCAGTTGTTGTAGCTGTTGTAGCCAGTCTTCGCTGGAGCGTACCGTAAACGGGGCAGCATACTGGCTAAATATGCTATCCAGTTGCTGCTGAATCTGTTGTTGCTGGGTTTGTTGCAACGCCAGTTGCTGCTGTAACTCGGTGTGCTGGGCCTGTTCATGCTGAATAGCCGACTGGAGTTGCAAGAGCTGTTGCTGTTGTTGCTGGGCCTGTTTTTCCAGTATCTTGAGTTGATTTTGGGCTTCGCAGCGCAAACGGATTTTTTGCACTATCTGAGCCTGTGTATCGTTACAGTCTTGCTGCCATGCCTGTACCAATTCAGGAGTGAGCAGTTCAATGGTTTGCTGTTCCAGTGCGGCCAGTTCCTGCCGTTTTTCTACTGATTTTTGACTGTTTTCCTGTTGCTTTTCCAGTTGCTGCCATGTTTTAAGCTGGGCTTGCTGTTGCCGGCATTGTTGTTCGAGCGCGGTTTTACTGCTGTCCAGTTTATCCTGAATGTCTTTAAGCAATTGCTGGGCAAAAGTCAGTTCCGGTTGCTGCTCCAGCCGCTGATAAAACTTGCTGCTGATCTTGCAGATTTCATCCAGAATACTTTGCCGATCATTAATCGCATGCTTTTGACGGCTGCTGAGCTGGTCGAGGCTGGTTTGCAGGCGGGTGAGTTGTTGCTGTAACGAAGCTTCTTGCTGGCGTGCTTGTTGTAATGCCAGTTCTGCCTGCTGCTGCTGGCTATCAAGTTGCTGGTTAAGTGCATTTAGCAGGTTTTGCGGATCATAAAATGGATGCTCGGTACTGCCGCAAACCATGCAGGGGTGTTCGGGTGTCAGTTGCTGGCGCAGTTCCTTAACACTCTGGGTGGTAAACAGGCGCTGTTCATTCAACAGTTGCTGGGTGGTTTTAAGTTGTAGCTCGGCATGTTGCGTTTGTTGACTGGCGTGCTGTGCTTCGGCTTGCATTGTGCCAAGCTGCTGCTGTTCACTGGCTTGTTGCTGCTGCATGACCAGAATCTGCTGCTCTACCTTGAGCCAGGATTTAAGCTGGTCACTAATGCGCTCGCAAGCTGCTTGATGCTTATGCTGTTTTTCCAGTTGCTGCTGGACCGTGTGCAATTGCTGTTCAAACTGCTCAAGGCTGCCATGCTGGGTAATCAGGTTGGCTAATTGCTGATGGATTTCATGGAGCTGTTGCTGCTGGCTGGCAATGTCCTGCTTAAAAATATCTGCCTGCTGGCGCAATAGTTCTTCACGTAACCGCGCTGCCTTTTGAACGGCTGAAATGGCCGCTTGTGGTTCGGCATCAAAGCAGACAAATTCCCGGGTTTGTTCCAAAACTGTGTGTTGCTGGGTTTGCTGTGTCTGTATGCTGGCTTGCTGTTGCTCCAGCTGGGTTTGTTCAGCCAGTTGGGGTGACAGCCTTGATATTAACAATTCAAGTTTGTCCTGCTGCTGCCGGATGTGGTCATTCAGGCTGGCCAGCTGATGCTCGCAATGCTGGGCGGTTTGTAACTGGGGTTTGAGGCTCTGCTGCTGCTGTTGCAGACTATTCAGGGCATCCAGTTGCTGCTGGTAATGCTGCTGTTGCTGGGTAAACTGCTGTTCCAGTACCGCCGCTTGTTGCTCAGCCTGTTGCCGGGTTTTTATTAGTTCTGCGGCATTATGCTGGAGCTGTTGGGCTTGTAAAAAACTGGAACGTATCGGTTCAAACTGTTCCAACTGCTGTAAAAAAACAAACTGGGGCTGAAAGTGCTGCAACTGCTGCTGGGCAGTAGCGAGAACTGCTTCCTGCTGGGCAATCTGTTGTTGTAGTTGCTGCTGCTGGCTGTACCATTCCAGTTGTTTTTCAAATTGCTGCTTTTGATGCAGCTGTTCATTCAACTGCTGCTGGGCCACATGCAACTGTTGATGCAGGCTTTGTCGCTCGTCATCACTTAAGGGGAGCTGGTCACCTATTTTCTTTTCAATGACTTCCACTTTTTCGCGGGCATGCTTGGTGGCAGCAAACGAGGCCATGCCAATGCGGGAATAAATATCCGAGTTAGTCAGATATTCCAGCAGATCGGCACGCTCGTTGTCCTTGGCCTTCAAGAAAGCGGTCACTTCCGACTGGGCCAGTAATACTGCACGGGTAAACTGGCTAAAGGTTAGACCCAGCAACTGGGTAATTTTTTCATTACACTCTTTAGTGCGCTCGGAAATTAACTGGTCATCTGTAATACAGCGCAAGGCCCGTTGTACCGGCTGAATCCGGCCATCGGCCTTAAGGCGAGCGCGTTTAACTTCCCAACGGGCCAGATAATACTTTTGGTCTTGTGCAATAAATTCCACTTCGGCAAAACCCTGCGCGCAACCTCGACGCAGAATATTGACGGTAGAATTGACCTGAACGTCATCGCCGCTGCTGTCTGCCAGTTTACCTTCGGCTTTTTGCAGCCGTGGAATCTGGTCAAACAGGGCCAGACAAATGGCATCCAGCAGGGTGGTTTTACCTGCCCCGGTAATACCCGTAATGGCAATCAATCCGGCATTTTTTAAGGGGGCCTGTTCAAAATTAATCACATGGTCGCCAGCAATGGACGCCAGATTACCCAGCCGCAAACTTAAAATTTTCATAGGTATTGTGTCATACAGCGTCTGGTGGAGCAGGGATGACAGGCTGACGTTTTACAGGCTGAGCCGTGTCCTGATCATCTGGATTTTCAGCTTGGGCAGAAAGTTGCTGAAAATCCTTAAGCACTTGTGGGTCTTCCACAAAACCCAGCTTTTGCCACAGTTGCTGAAACAGTTCTGCCGGCGTAGGTGGCGCGATTGGTGTTGATACATCTTCGCTATCGGATACCGTTTGCCGGGCCAGTGGTTTGGCCATACGGCTTAAGCGCACCAGCCGGTAATTATCCTGGGGTAAGGCAGCTTCAACCTGCTGCCTGAAATCCGGTGGCGGCGGCATCTCACTATAATATTCAATATCCACAAAAGCCTGTTGCGCCAGTGGCAAGGGATTACTGGCTTCCAGTGTTCTGGTTTTTTGCAGCACTTCATCCAGCGTGCCTTTAATTTTAAATAAGGGCACCCGGCGCGGCACATGCAGTGGTTGAATTACGGCTGGTGTATTTGGCTTTAGCTGGACTTTGACAATCTGGTGTTTGTAATTGACTTCACTAAACGACAGGGGAATGGGTGAGCCACTATAGCGAATATGCTCGTGTTCAATGCGTTGTGGCCGGTGCAAATGACCCAGCGCAACATATTGAATATCGTCGTGGAACAGTTGGGTCGAGAGTGCTTCGGCATTACCCACCACAATCGGACGTTCGGAGTCCGAGCTGGTGCCACCTTGCATATGCGCATGGGTCATGAGTACCAGTGACTGATCCTTGGTCTTGCGGCGGCGTGCTTCATCAATTAATTGCTGGTATAGGGCTTCGGTGGCCTGTGCGGTTTGCTGGTAATCCTGTCCATTGCCGGTAATTTCAGCTGGTCGTAAATAGGGCAGGGCAATACACCAGGCACAAACTTCACCCTGTGCGTTATAGATAGGACGCAACAGCTTGTCAAAGTTGAGGGTGTTGTCGTCCAGCCATTCAATCAGGCCAACCACATGAGTGTTGTATTTGGTCAGCAGTGGCTCAACCTGTTCCAGCCGGTGGCCCGAATCATGGTTGCCTGCAATCATCAGGATTTGTAAATGGCTGACTTGCGCCTGTGCCTGTGCAATAAAGTGATTGAGTTGCTTTAGGGCAGCCGTGGAAGGATTAACCACATCAAAAATATCGCCAGCAATCAGTAGTGCATCCGGCTGGTGCTCACGCAGTTGCTCGAGCAGCCAGCCTAAAAAACACTCGTGCTCATAATGCCGGGAATGATTATAAAAAAACTGTCCCAGATGCCAGTCAGAGGTGTGAAAAAAATGCAGCATATCCCTTGGTTCGCATTGTCCGGGTGATCTGGGTTTAAGGCTAACAGATTTTAGCAAAACTGGGCTATGGCAAAGCAGTAGAATTTTAAGCAACAGGGATTTTTATGGAATAAACCAATAAACTGGTTAGCACAAAAACTACAGATAAAATTCAGGCCATGCGCATCAACCTGCAGCATGGCCTGAATTTACCAAAAAGCTTTATTAACACGTTCTGGATTTAGATATTTAGGATTTATACATTCTGGTAATTTAATTGGAATTACTGGCCTGTCATATTGGTTGTGCCTGACATACTGCCTGTACCGGACATGTCAGTAGACATATTGCCGCTTGGGCCAATGTTTTTAAATGCCAGCGCACATTTACCAGCAACTTGCTTGCCATCCACCGTGGCCGTTACTGAAGAATTGGCCTGACCACTACAAGCCTGATCTGCTTCCATAGGGTCAATGTTACGCACATTGCGCGAATTAGGAACATAGCGATATTCACAGGTGCCGTTAAAAATTACCCCATTCATGGCCATGGACACCGGAGCACCCTGTGACTTGCCACGGCAAACTTGCTGAAGTTTGGACGGATTGTACTGGAATGTTTCACCCATAGGGGCTGCCTGTGCACTGCTTACTGCAACACTGCCCAACATCGCAATACCAACAAGTACTGGTAGTTTCATTGTGCCTTACCTCGTTATTAATATGGTGTAAACAGCCTAAGGCCATAAAGCATGGGCTTCAACCCGCTAAAGTTTTAAAAAAGTAAACTAATAAGCTGAAATGATTATAATTTGTGAGATCGTGAAAAGTTATATGTCCAGCATGGCAAAGCTTATCTCAAATACAAAAAAGCGAAGCCGGGAATAGCTTCGCTTTTTAACAGGTTGTTGCCTGCTAAGGATTAACCCTTATCCCCGTATTAGTGGTTACGGGTTGTAGTTACGCGGGTAGTTTCTACAGTGCGGATTGCCATGCGGCCACCAATGGCAGCAGCAATTGCACCCAGCAGTGAGGCAATAAAGGCCCACATTGCCGCTTTGGCAGCAGTTTCAGCAGCCTGTTCAGCCGCTTGACGGGCTTTGGCTTCAGCCGCTTTTAATTGCTGGCGAGCAGTCTGGTAAGTACCAATCCAGCCATCCACAGTACGCTCGGCTTCAGCCTGCGTTTGACCACGGGCAACCAGTACGTTTACCATGGCTTCACGGTCAACAGCCTGTACGGTATCCTGACCTTCGCGGAACAGGTTTTGCAGCAACTGGTCTACGTTGGCATTTTGCTGTGCAGGTGCCGTATTGGCATTGGCCTGAGCGGTAGTGGCTGTATCATCAGCTACATCTTCAGCTTGCGCGCGCAGGTTTTCAGGTTGTAACTCTGGCTTGCCGGTCTGGCGCAACAGGGTTTCAGCTTGCTGGCGGATATTGTCCAGATTAAATCCATTGCTACGCATGGCCTCATCTGGTGAATCATTATTGGCAGCAGCAGTCACCGCTGCAGTAGTACCCAGTGCAAGACCATGGCCAACCATGGTGCCGACACCAGTCACTACACGGCCCATAGCAGTGGTAATCAGCAAAGTAGACAGTGCCCATACCATAGCACCATGCATTAGCCCATCAGCTGGCGTACCGTTTGCCAGTCTGCCGCTTACCCAGCCACCAATAAACATGGCAATAATGGAAGTAATTGTCCACCAGATCAGGCCACCGGTAGCCAGTCCATCCATAGGATTCGCTTCACTGGCCGGATTAATGGTGGTCATGCCAATGGCTGTACCCAGCAGCATTAACAGTACCTGAACGGCCAGGGCAACGGCAGTACCTGCAAGAATCGCACCCCACGAAACGCGGTTGTACCACAATGGCATATCACTCACCGTTACACGGTCATGATGAACATTGGTATGTTGATTTGGAGTTTCCATAAGTCATCATCCATCGGTCAAATAAATTAAGAAGGTAAAATTAATTTAACGCATTGAATTACGACAACAATGTTTTAGTTTTGGGGCGAAACGTTAAGAAAATGTTTCAAAAGGGCTGCCTGTAACACATGCTTACTTTTTGAAGGTTTAGCATTACATTTTGAAATAGTTGAGTTAAACAGTAACTGGATAATACGAATAGCTCTAATAAAATGATTTAAGAAAGGCAGGAAACATTTCAATAGAACTATTTGAAATAAAACGATGCACTTATAAAGCGTTAACGATATAGAGGCTGGTTTAATACGTTACTGTATAAGAATAAAATTGAAATCAATTTTTTTTAGAATAAAAATTAAAAATAACGGCTGGCCCTGCTTGCGCATGTGAGAGTTTCAGGCCAGCCGCCAAGATTTGCTGCCCATTCCAGAAGAATGGATGCCACAACAAATAAAAGAGCCCTATATCAGGATGCCATCGATGACACAGAGCAAAATCAAACAAATCTAGAGGTGATTCCCTTATATAACGCCACAAGTACACAAAGGGTTGACAGCCTTTTGCAGAAAATAAAAAATATTTTTATGAATGATGAATAAGACACTGAATAAAGCCATGAATTAACAAAACACAGAAATATTCATTGGTGGAAAGCCATCATTGTTTTTTATACTCGCAGCCTGTTATAAAACAATGAAGACGCAGGATGTTTGCTTAATGTTGTTAAAAACCGGGTTTGGCGGGCTGGCCTTGAGGCTACTGGTGGTTTTGGCTTGTACGACGATTTACAGCACAGGCTGGGCTGAGTCGCCAGCAGCGCCATCCACTGAAAATAACACCTCAGTGCCTGCATCTGGTGTATTTGGCCAGAATAACAATAGTGGTTCGTTTGGCCGTTCCAAGACATTGCTGGGCCAGCAGGCTGGCAAACCAGCATTTTTATCGGCAACACAGGCCTTTCAGTTTACTGCCCTGCAAGCTGCCGACAAGGTCATTATTGAGGCCAACGTAGTACCGGGACATTATTTGTACCAGCAGCGTTTTGCTGTTCAGGCTAGCTCTGGCTTAACCGTGGGTAAAATTAGCTTTAACCAGCAGCCAGAATTTGAAAATGATCCTGAATTTGGTCGTGTGCCGGTATTTCATCAGGATGTAAGTCTGACGGTTCCTGTGCAGGGTAGTGGCACACTTACGCTGAGCTGGCAGGGCTGTGCCAAGGCTGGTGTCTGCTATCCGCCAGAGCAGTTTCAAACCCGCATCATCAATGCCAAGCCTGCCACTAAAACTGACACTCAAAAAGACAAGGCTTCTTCAGTTCAAGCTAATGCAAAGGCCGATATTGCAACAGCCCAGACCAATAAAACCCAGCCAGCAGTACCCGATACGCCAGCTATAACCTCAACAAATAATGCCAAGGCGCAAACAGCTTTAGAGAGTAAAACTAATGTAAAGGTCACTGCATTAGGTGATGCCCCGCCGATTGTGGCAACGCCATTGCCAGAAATGCTGCCAGCTACAAGTGCGCATGCCGAAACTGCAACTACCATAACGCCAAATCAGCCTGCGCCTATCAGCTCAGTCAATAGCATGATCAGCGATCCATTTGGTTTGGCAGACCATACTTTACTGGCATTGGGCCTGTTATTTCTGGCGGGTCTGGGTTTGGCCTTTACCCCGTGCGTGTTACCTATGCTGCCCATTGTGGCCAATCTGGTGGCCACCCAGCATCGCCGTTCAGCAGGGCACGGCTTTTTACTGGCCGCGGCTTATGCGGTTGGGGTAGCTTGTAGCTATGCGCTACTGGGCGCGCTAATAGCAGCGTTTGGCCATCAGATTAACCTGATTGCATGGTCACAGCATCCTGCCATTCTGATTGGTTTTGCCGTGATTTTTGTATTGCTGGCCCTGCACAGTTTTGAGCTGTTTGAATTGCGCCTGCCTGCTTTTATCCGTGGCCGTATCGAAAAGGTTGGGCAATATGGTCAGGCCAGCAAATGGTCGGGCAGTATTTTTGGCTGCTGGGTGGCTGGTTTTTTCTCAGCATTAATTGTATCGCCATGCTTATCTGCGCCGCTGGCTGGTGTTTTGCTATCGGTATCTACAGTGGGAAATCCATGGCTGGGTGCCCTGTCATTATTTTGTCTGGGCTTGGGGCTGGGTGTGCCACTCATGATTCTGGGCGCAACCGAAGGGCGCTTTTTACCCAAAGCAGGCAATTGGCTCAACTGGGTACGTCGCGGTTTTGGCTTACTACTATTTGCCGTCGCACTGATTTTACTTAATCGGGTTTTTGTTAGCCCATGGATGCTGCTGCTATGGGCGGTGTTAAGCGTATTTTTTGCCCTGTGGCTTTGGTACTGGGCGGGTCGTGGTGGAATGCTGACCAAGGCACTGGGCATTGTGGTAGGCATCTGGGCTGCCATGCAGGTGATTGGTGCAGGCCTTGGTGCAACCGATCCATTACGGCCATTAGCACCGCTGTTGCAAAAAAACAGTACGCCACAGTCAGTAAAAGTCATTTATACCACCGCGCAATTATCGCAGTATCAGCAACAGCATCCACGCTTGCTGGTTGAGCTAACAGCAGACTGGTGCATTGCCTGCAAAATTGTTGAACGTGAGCTGTTTTTGCAAAATCCGGTGCCTGAATTACAGGACTGGACACGGGTCAAACTTGATGTAACGCAAACCAATGCAGACAGCCGTGCTGTGCTAAAAAACCTTAACCTGTTTGGGCCACCGGCCATTTTGCTGTACCAGAATGGCCAACTGGTGGAACAGGTACTGGGTGAACCCACGCGTGATGAATTTCAGCAAATCTTGCAGCAGCGTGCCCATTAAGAGTGCTAATCGGTATTAAGCTGCCTTGGTGCAGTAGCGTTAAGCAAAAATCGTTTCCCACCCTTCCATCATACAAGGAACTTAGCAATGGAGAAAACACTGGACTTCTGGTTTGAATATGCCAGTCCTTATTCTTATCCGGCAGCCATGCGGGTAGAGCAACTGGCTGCGCAAGCCGGGGTTAAAGTACGCTGGCGGGTGTTTTTACTGGGTGCTGTATTTCAGCAGTATGGCTGGAAAACCACGCCTAACGAGCTTTTTCCAGCTAAGGGAAATTACATGTGGCACGACATGCAGCGTATTTGTGCCAGCCTGAATATGCCGTATCAGAGACCATCTACTTTTCCACGCAATGGTATGCTGGCTGCACGGATCTCTGCCAATTATGCCCAAAGCCCGTGGATTGGAGATTTTGTCCGCAACGTGTATCAAGCCAATTTTGCCGATGATCAGGATATTGGCAATAGCGAACTGATTGCACAAATTCTGGAAAAACTGGGCCAGAACAGTGAACAGATTATTGCCGAAGCCAACAGTGATGACGGCAAGCAAAAATTAAAGCAGCAAACCCAGCAGGCATTGCAGCAGGATGTGTTCGGCGCGCCCTTCATGATGGTGGGTAATGAGCCGTTCTGGGGCAATGACCGACTGGAACAGGCGATTTATTTTGCCGCACATGGCAAGTTGCCAGCCAGCGTGACATTACATTAATTTAAACGGCTGGTTTTGGCCTAAACGGTTGGCAGGCAGGTAAGCTGTCGGGTCAACCATTAATGTTTCACCCAGCATTTGCTGCTTTAAAAGCCGGGCAGAAGCGGGTGCCATCACCAGTCCATTTCTAAAATGTCCGCAATTCAGCCATAAGTTGCTTTGCTGTGAAGTCTGTCCAAGGGGCGCCTGACCAATATAAGGCACCCCATCCGGCACGCTAGGCCGCAAGCCCGCCCATGCATGAACACGAGGCATGTCCTGTAACTCAGGAGCCAGCCGATAAGCGGTTTGCTGAAGTTTTAGTCCGGTTTCAATATTTACATCGGTATTAAACCCCACGTCGTCGGTACTGGAACCACAGACAATATGTCCATCCAGCCGGGGAATCAGATAAATACCTTGGTGCATCACCATGGTCGGCAGCCATTGGGCGGGTGCCTTGAATAATATCATTTGTCCCTGAATGGGCTTAACCGGCACTTGCCAGTCAAACTGTTCACTCAGCAAACCAGACCATGCACCTGTGGCAATGACATACTGATCTGCCTGCCAGCGCTTGCCATGCTCATCCACGACAGCGCTAATGCGATTATTTTTAATGTCAAAACGCTGTACTGTAGTAAACGCCTGCATATTGACATTCGGTTGCAGTTTTAAAAATGCAATCAGGGTCTTGAGCAGGCGAGGATTACGAATATTGGCCAGTTCGGGAAACCACAAACCTTGGGAAATACTGGAATTTAATCTTGGGTTAATGCTGTGCAGTGCTGAATCAGTTAACAATTGTGCCGTTTGCTGTGGATCATGGTCATGCGCCGCCCAGCCAAGGCCAGTATTAAAATCAGCTTCATCCAGAATTAGCATGCCAGACGGATTAATTTCAATATCCAGCCCGGTGGCCTGTTGCAGCAGCGGTTGCCATTGCTGGTACATGGCTTTGCCAAAACGTGCCAACCCATTAACTGCATCCGGGTAAAGCCAGGGATACATGGTTGACAAAATGCCACCGCCTGCCCATGAGGCGGCCTGCCCAAAATCCTGCTTGTCCAGTAAGGTGACTTCGCAGCCTGCCTGTGACAGCTCTAGCGCAGTAAGCAGGCCAATAACTCCGCCACCAATAATCAGTACCTTCATTAATTCAGGCCTTTAAGCATTCTGGCGGCAGTTTCTGCAAAGTAGGTCAAAATGCCATCGGCCCCGGCACGCCGAAAGCCCAGCAATGATTCCAGAATAACGGCATCACTGAGCCAGCCGTTTTGAATGGCGGCCATGTGCATGGCATATTCACCGCTCACCTGATAAACAAAAGTTGGCACGCCAAAGGTATCCTTGACTTCGCGCACCAGATCCAGATAGGGCTGACCGGGTTTTACCATCACCATATCTGCGCCTTCCTGTAAGTCCAGTGCAACCTCATGCAGGGCTTCGGCGCGGTTACCCGGATTCATCTGATAGTTTTTCTTGTGGCCACCTTTAAGGTTACTGGCGCTGCCCACGGCATCACGGAATGGCCCATAGTAAGCCGAGGCATATTTGGCCGAGTAGGCCATCAGGTTGGTATAGATAAAACCATGGTGCTCCAGTGCCTGCCGGATGGCACCAATACGGCCATCCATCATGTCGCTAGGGGCAATAATGTCTGCGCCTGCTTCGGCGTGGCTTAAAGCCTGTTTCACCAATGCCTCTACGGTTTCATCATTCAAGACATAACCGGTGTCATCAATAATGCCATCCTGCCCATGCGTGGTATACGGGTCAAGGGCACCATCACTGATCAGCACCATGTCCGGTAGCTCTTTTTTTAGCAGGCGAATGGTATTTTGCACTAGTCCATCTGCTTGCCATGCCGCGCTGGCGTGTAAACTCTTGTCTTGCTGTGGGGTAACCGGAAACAGTGCCAGTTTACTGACACCCAGACTAAGCAGGGTTTCCGCTTTTTTGAGTAATAAATCGGCAGACAGGCGCTGAACACCGGGCATGCTATGAATATCCTGCGTCTGGTTTTGGCCGGGTAATACAAATACCGGACAAATAAGGTGCTTGGCCAGTAGCTCATGCTCAGTCACCATTTCACGAATGTGATCGTGCTTTCGTACGCGGCGTAAACGGGTGGCAGGAAAGGGGGCGCGATTAAACGAATAGCTCATGGCAGGCACTCTGGTCACATGAAAATTAACTCGGGTGCAAGCATAACATATTGTTTTATTTATTTAATGTTGGCATTAATTGCAGTTGTGTTTAAGCCAGTCGCCATTATTTTTGCAAGTGGTTAAAACTATTGGTGAATTCAGGAGTTGCAGATTTTGTTCCAGTGAAACCCTCACCATTAAAGGCCGGTTCAATGCTGTTTAATTAACCTGTTATGGGTTTAAATCACTTTTAGTTGTAAACAGCGCTACAACCTATTGGCATCATATTGAAACAACATCAACTTAAATCAGATCAATAAAAATATAAGCCACTACCAAAGCAATCAGGATAATATTACTAATAATAAAAATCCGGCCAGTCCCTCCGACTGTAGCAGCATCACACTCGCGGCAATAACCCGCATCCAGCTCTTTACCACATTTATTGCACAGTTCAGATTTAATCTTCACGGGGTTGGCTCCAGTTGATGCACCCATTAACCAGATTAAGAGCGGCTTAATAATTTCACCTTACGGGGGTTATTAATTATTCAACAGCAGAAAAATGTGACCCTTCGGGCAATTGAGTAAATTGACGTAATTTGATGTAGTTTTTTTCAAAATTACGGGATTAAAAGTAAACTTTAAAAACAGTAAGTGATTTCGAATATCATCTTTAAATATAATCTTTGTTTAATTTATCTAAAAAATAAATAAGCAGTTGATAGGCGTTAAACCCACAATATAGTAAGATTGCGGCGCGGTAAAACCCTTAACCCAGCCATGCATCAAGAGAGAAAATGCAAAAATACCAACAGGTTGTCTTTGTCAGCACTATTAATGATGCCAGTCCGCTGGTTAAGCGGGATATTTTAAGTCAGTTTAACGAAGATGCCATGACTTACTTCCAGCGGGGGGACATTACAGGCCTGCTGTTTTATGGTAATGATCATTTTTTCCATTATTTTGAAAGCGATGCAAAGCGCATGGAACAGCTTAAGGCTGATGTGCTGGCGTATCCGCATCATCATAATCAGCAATTAATCTACAATGAAAAAGCGCCGCAAAAGAAATTTAATAGCTGGCAAATGAAATACACCCAGAATGATCCACTGGTTCAGGCTTTTTTTGCCCGCCATGGCTGGGAACGTTTTGATCCTTATCTGCTGCAAGGCGAATTGCTGGATGAGTTTATGGCCATTGTCATGACTTATGCTGATTCCAGCGAATTAATTACAGGCAGGCCTGCGGTTAGCGTAGCGGAAAAGCATGCCAGTTTTCGGCATTATATGCTGGGCACGCTGGCCCTGATTGGTGTTGCATGGCTGGTATTTATGATATTAAGCCATCTTGGCTATATTAATTTTTCACTACTTTACTATCAGTAGCGGTTAAATCCCGGTCAACAATTGCTTATCAGGATGACCCAAGGCCCGCGTTAAACGGGCCTTTTTGCTGGATTTTTTAAAAGTAGTGCTGGGTTAACTGGCTTTTTTGAGCAGTCGCCGGGTGATTTTAACCAGTCGCGCAGTGGCAGGCTGCCCAAAAGCAAGAAGATAGTTTATAGATTTGTCTTGCTGGCTAGCACTGGCTTCTAGCTTGCCCACTTCACGGGCCCGTTCCAGCATATCCACCACTTCATGAAAAGACAGCATCACCTGATCATCATCACAAAATGGATAACGCACATTCAGGTTGCATTCAGGATCAAATTCGGTTTTGTGTAGCCGGTTTGGAATAAGACTTACCGCTAACGTCCTGCCTGACAATTTTTTACCCATTGCTTTACTCCTTCTTGAAGTAAATTAATAAGGCCAATGGATAGTTTATACCAGCCCATTGCTGCACAATAACGTCACAGAATGACGCTAAACTGACAGGGTAAATGCTAGGATAAATGATATTAATAGGCTGTATTTAAGCCTAAAAAACACTCCAAAAACCAGAAAATACAAGATAGGATAAAAATTATTGAAAATAACTAAATAAATTTCAGTCAGTTAAAATTTAAATTAGAGAGTTTTAAATTGTGATGAAGTTTACATTACAATACCGCCTCTTGTGAGCCAACATTGCGGAATTTTCATGTCGGAACAATCTAATTCTTCATCAATAGCTGAAGCGCATCAGCAGCCTCAATCTGTTCCTGTTCAGCAGGCGGCACCAGCGCATAAAAGTAGCTGGACCGGCGACATTACCACTACCGGGGTAATCAAGATTGATGTGGTGTTGCAACAGCTTTGCCGTGCCTTTAATACCTCACCGTTTTTTCATCATCTGAACATGAAAATGGTACTGGACGGGCAGGACATCAAGTGCATTGTAGACATGGATGATAGCCTGATTGGCAATGTGGCTTTTCAGATTCTGCATGGCGGTGTGGCCGCGACACTCCTGGATAGTATTGGCGGCATTGTGGCCATGGGTGAGTTATACAAGCGTGCGGACAAGGATCATATTGCCGATACGGTGAAAAAGGTAACCCGGCTGGCTACTGTTGATATGCGGATTGACTATATTGCACCAGGCCGTGGCAGGCAGTTTATTGGTTCAGCCGAAGTATTGCGCATGGGACGCAAGGGCTGTACCACACGCATGAATATGCACAATGATGAAGGCAAGCTCATTGCTACTGGCATTGCCTCTTATGCCTATTAGTCTTAAAGCAGCGAAGTTTAAAACAGGCGGTACGATATGAACTGCCGTCTGGGCTGTGGGGCATGCTGCATTGCGCCCAGTATCAGCAGCCCCATTCCGGGTATGCCTCAGGGTAAGCCAGCCGGTGTACGTTGTATTCAGCTGGATGCGCAGAATTTATGCAAGATTTTTGGTCATCCCGGGCGTCCAAAAGTATGTGGTTCATTACAACCGGAACAACGAATGTGTGGCAATAACAATGCCGCCGCTTTTGATTATCTGAATGAACTGGAAAAACTGACTTCCTGATCCGAATAAAGTCATTAAGACATTTTATTGATCAGTATTAAGACATTTTATTGATCAGTATTAAAACATTTTATTGATCAATGTTTAGATAACTCTTCATCTGGCCCAAACTTTATTAAAAATGACCTCTGACCCCCTGAACAGGGGATAGTGTTTTTTTAGGCCTTCCTTAATATTTGCTGTAAGTCACATTAATCAGTGCCTGGGGTGCTGATGATGACATGCCCATAGCTAAAAGGATGCCCTGATGAAACCATTAAATTTTAAAGCACTAACACTTGCCGTCTGTGTTGGCGCTACATTGAGTCTGGCTGCCTGTGGTAGCGACAATGATGATAACAACAGTACTGCTAACCCGGCACCGGCCAGTACTGAAACCATTAAGGGCACCGCAGCTACAGGCAAGCCATTTGTCGGTAAGATAGTTGTCAAAAACAAGGATGGCAAGGAATCCACAGCAGTTGATATTAAGCTGGATGGTACTTTTGAGGTGGCAGCGCCTAAGGGTGGGCCATACCTGATTAAAGCATATAATGATAAAACCGGTGATCAGGCCGTCACGCTATATTCCTATTCTATGGATGCCAAAACTCAGGTCAATGTGAACCAGCTCACTACGCAGGCAATATTTGCTGCCAATGGTCAGGCCAGCCTGGATGCGCTGTATAAAGACTGGGACAAGCAAAACAGCGTGGTTACAGCAGCCAAGGTTGAAGACGCCGCCAAAAAAGTGGCAGCCAACCTGAGCAGCCAGTTTGCTGCCGTCAGTATTGATGCCAAAAAGCTTAATATTTTTAGCTACGAATTCAAGGCCAATGGCAGTGGTTTTGATGCAGTGCTGGACAAGGTGCAGATTTCAGGCTTTAGCAACTGTAATGTCAGTAGCTGTAACGTAAAATACATGATTAATGGCAGCGAGTTTTCCTGGAATTACCAGATCAGCACCACGGGCTATTCATGGGTGGTTGATGGCGGTGGTATCCCGGGTTCAGGCCAGAACTGTCTGGTGGGCGTTGACGTGAAAGTAGCCGGACAAAATGTTTCCCAGAAAGTCTGTTATTCCAATTTCCCAACCAATACCGTGTGTGGTGCCGCCAATGGTGCATTAGGTAGCGCCTTGCAGGTGTTTTCTTCAGGTATTGGTGGCGTTAGTGCAACTTATACTTTTAGTGCGGTTGGCTCCTGTCCAGCTGGCGCCACGGTGGTTGCCTGGAAATAACCAAATTTAAAAATAAATGATCTAAAAAAAATCGCATAAAAAAGCCCTGAACTACTCAGGGCTTTTTTATATTCAGGATTTTTTGCTAAAAGGTGCTAATCCAGTCGCGTTTGCAATGAAAGTCAGCCTGCGCACCTGAATGCTGTAATGCAAAATAAAGTTCAGGCTGCTTACGGGTTTTGATGACACTGGTCATGCCAATCATCAGGTCATTCCAGCCACACTGATAGTTTTCAAAAAAATGATGAAAGCTTAATACGGCTTCCAGCTTTTGCGGCTGTGCCTTTAGCTCCAGCAATTGAATATCGTGAACAGCAACAGGTGGCATGTCCGCAGGTTCACGATAATCATCAAAGCCATAGCAGTTCCAGACGCCTGCTGGACTCAGGTTAATTTCCCGATAAGCTGTCTGGTTCTTAAGCCCAATAAAAAGCTCAAAACAGGTGTGCTGCCATAAATAGTCACGGCGCGGGTAACCTAGTGCATCAGCATCGGTATGACTGGATGAAGGCGTACCCAGACAGGAAGCCAGATTATCCGCTGAATCTGGCCAGAGCACCTGTTGTTCGGGATCATTCAGCCAGAACAGCACACGCACTGAATATGGAAGCAGGATTTCAGTGGCACCAACAAGGCGGATACTGCGGTCTAGGGTAAACGGTTCTAACTCATAGCTTGGCAAGATCCGCTACTCCATAGAGAACAAAGAATAAAAAGGCTTACTTGGCCAGATGGGCAAAGCGAATCAGGTTGGACAGATGCTGGTTTTGTTTGGCTGCTTTTTTGTAGAGCAAAACAATTTTGCCAATTTGCTGCACAATTTCAGCCCCGGTTTTTTCGACCAGTTCCTGCATCAGGGCCGCACGGAGTTCACGGTCTTCGCCACTGACTTTAACTTTAATCAGCTCGTGGTCATTCAGTGCGCGGTTGGCTTCTTCAATAACACCTTC
This sequence comes from Alkanindiges hydrocarboniclasticus, assembly GCF_001982605.1. Lineage (GTDB taxonomy): Bacteria > Pseudomonadota > Gammaproteobacteria > Pseudomonadales > Moraxellaceae > Alkanindiges > Alkanindiges hydrocarboniclasticus. The sequence continues at coordinate 43,382 of NZ_MLCN01000023.1, forward strand.
GGTCAGGCCCTGACTGCCCAGCATCACCACAGGATGCAGTGCATGTCCGATTTGACGTAAACGCTTACGTTCCTGATTTGAAAGACTGCTCATACACTGAACTCAAACAACATTGAATAAGGTTGTCTATTGTAGCGAAAAACCCCAAGGCAAGAAATGATTATCTCAAGCCTTGGCGATCAGGTTTGTGTTCTGGCGTCTGTGCTATAGCAAAAATTCCATTTAAAATGCCAAATCAAAAAAACAATTTTAATTAAATAATTGTTTTTAAAAGCCACTCAGTACAATTTTGCCGATGCTCTGGTTACTTTCCAGCAGGGCATGGGCTTTTTTCAGGTTTTTCGCATTGATAGTGCCAAAGTGCTGATTTTGCGTACTATGAATTTTACCGGCATCCACCAGTTGTGCCACGTCATTAAGGATCTTGCCTTGGGCTTGCAGGTCGCTAGTCTGGAACAGCGAGCGGGTAAACATAAATTCCCAGTGAATGGCCACGCTTTTGCGCTTAAATACACTAATGTCCAGTTGTTGAGGATCGTCAATCAAAACCAGCGCGCCTTGCGGTGCAATAATTTCGCTAATGGCCTGCAAATGCTGGTCAGTATGGGTAGTTGAAAATACATACTGCGGTGGCTGTAATTGCTGGGCCTGAAGTTGCTCATTTAATGACTCACTGTGATCGAGCACCACATGTGCGCCCAGTTGCTGGCACCAGTCTCTGGTTTCTGGCCGTGATGCCGTTGCAATAATGGTTAAGCCAGTTAGTGCACGCAGCAACTGAATGGCAATGGAACCCACACCACCAGCGCCGCCAATAATCAGAACACTGGCATTTTCTGCCGGCGTTGTACTAATTTTTAAGCGGTCAAACAGGGCTTCCCATGCGGTAATGCTGGTCAGGGGCAAGGCTGCGGCTTGCTCAAAGGAAAGACTTTTTGGTTTTAAACCGACAATACGTTCATCCACCAGATGAAACTCGCTATTAGTGCCAGCACGGGTTAAGTCACCAGAATAAAACACTTCATCACCCACCTTAAACTGGCTAACCGCTTCACCTACTGCTGTTACCACGCCAGCAGCATCCCAGCCCAGCACCTTGTACTGTCCAGTATCGGGCTGAACTATCTGGCGAATTTTAGTATCAACCGGATTAACAGAGATTGCTTTCACCTCAACCAACAGGTCACGGCCACGGGCAACAGGTGCAGGCAGTTCAATATCCAGCAGGGATTTTTGTTCTTCAATGGCAAGTGAATTCTGGTAAGCAATGGCACGCATATTAAAAGTCCTGAACCTTGTAAAGCAGGCATAGAGCCCTAATTAACCAACACCTTAAAAGCAAAGAAACTTTTCTGCAAGAATGCACATTCATGACACCAGCTATCCCTTTTGACATTAATGACATATTTAATACTGATAGCCCGAAATGATTAATTGAATGATTCACTGCAAGCTCTACCCACCGCATCTTGATCAGCTTGCTGTTATCAAGAAATGAATACAGGAAACCAGATGCCTAATATTGCCCATGAACGCCATGATTGTACGGCAGGATGCCCGGTAGAAGGTGTGCTTGAAATAATTGATGGTAAATGGAAAGGGGTTATCCTGTATCATTTGCTGGATGAAACCCTGCGCTTTACTGAAATCCGTCAGGGGTAAAACTCTGGCACCCATTATCCGTGCCATGGAGCCTTGGGGCCGGGAAAATTTGCCAGAGTTAGCCCATGCACGCATGACGAATGAGCGTGCTATGCACATTTCAGATAAAAACACTGACAAAATCAGTTAATATCTGCACTGTTGTTAAGTTAAGAAAACGTATTTAATGAAACTGGTTTTTTACAGGTTGAGCTATGGCTACACGCATTACCAACAATAAGCTGTCCAAGAGTAGTAAGGCTTGGATGCGTGAGCATCTGGATGACTTCTATGTGAAGAAAGCCCATAAAGAAGGCTATCGTGCGCGTGCTGCCTACAAATTACTTGAGATTCAGGAAAAATATCACCTGATCAAGCCCGGCATGACTGTGGTTGACCTAGGTGCCGCACCGGGAAGCTGGTCGCAGATTGCTGGCAAGCTGGTTGGTTCCAAAGGACTGGTCGTTGCCTCGGATATCTTGCATATGGATGCCTTGCCGGATGTGACTTTCTTGCAGGGAGACTTCCGGGAGCAGGCTGTTTTTGATGAATTGTTAAAAATTCTTAATGGCCGACCAGTGGACGTTGTAATTTCCGATATGGCCCCCAATACATCTGGTAATACTTCTGTTGATCAGCCGCGCATGATTTACCTGTGTGAACTGGCTCTGGATTTTGCCACCCGGGTATTAGGTCCCAAAGGCCAGTTTCTGGTAAAGGTTTTTCAGGGCGAAGGTTTTGATGAATATCGAAAATCAATTGTTGATACTTTTGATGTGCTAAAAACCACCAAGCCGGATGCATCACGGGCCCGGTCAAAAGAAGTATACCTGCTGGGTCAGGGACGTAAAAAATCCTTATAACGAAATTAAAATTTAGGTGTTCAGTGAAATTAACTGAAGCTTAAATTGAGTGAAAACCTGAGTGAAAGATCACATCTATCAGGTCGTCATGTACCGAATATCGACATTAGGTTCATGATTTGAATGCTATAATGCATGCTGTGATCATCATGTATATATGGGAAGAAAGCTTTGAGCGATCTCGTTAAGAATGCCGTGTTGTGGCTTGTCATCATCGGTGTTCTCGTGCTGGTATTTAGCAATTTTGAAAACCGCAACAAGCCGGATCAACTGAACTATTCCGAGTTCGTGGCGGCGGTTAATGCGGGTCAAATCAAGCAGGTCAAAATTGACGGCGAGAGAATTACGGGCGAGAAGCGTAGCGGAACAGCGTTTGAAAGTATTCGCCCAGCCGTGACTGATGCTGAATTGATGCCAAACCTGATTAAAAATAATGTAGAAATTGAAGGTACTGCGCCGCATCGTCAGGGCTTGCTCATGCAGTTGCTGATTGCCAGCTTCCCAGTGTTACTGATTATTCTGCTGTTTATGTTCTTTATGCGGAACATGCAGGGTGGTGCTGGTGGCAAAGGTGGGCCAATGAGCTTTGGTAAATCCAAGGCCAAAATGCTGACCGATGACCAGATCAAGGTTAACTTTGCTGATGTGGCCGGTTGTGATGAAGCCAAGCAGGAAGTGGTTGAAATTGTTGACTTCCTAAAAGACCCAGCCAAATTCAAGCGTCTGGGTGCCAAGATTCCCCGTGGTGTGCTGATGGTTGGCCCACCGGGAACAGGTAAAACCTTACTGGCTAAAGCCATTGCGGGTGAAGCCAAAGTACCGTTCTTCTCAATTTCCGGTTCGGACTTTGTTGAAATGTTTGTGGGCGTGGGTGCATCCCGCGTACGTGACATGTTTGAGCAGGCCAAGCGTCATGCGCCATGTATTATCTTTATTGACGAGATTGATGCAGTGGGCCGTCATCGGGGTTCAGGTACAGGTGGTGGTCACGATGAACGTGAGCAAACCTTGAACCAGATGCTGGTGGAAATGGATGGTTTTGAAGGCAATGAAGGTATTATCGTGATTGCTGCGACCAACCGCGTGGACGTACTGGATAAAGCATTGCTGCGTCCGGGCCGTTTTGACCGTCAGGTTGCAGTAGGCTTGCCCGACATCAAGGGCCGTGAGCAAATTCTGAATGTGCATATGACCAAACTGCCATCGGTAACAGGTGTTGATACGAAAGTACTGGCACGTGGTACACCTGGTTTTAGTGGTGCTGACCTTGCCAACCTTGTCAATGAAGCAGCACTGTTTGCTGCCCGTCGTAATAAAAATACGGTGGATATGCACGACTTTGAAGATGCCAAGGACAAGATTTTCATGGGGCCAGAGCGTAAGTCGATGGTACTGCGTGAAGAAGAACGTAAGGCTACTGCCTACCATGAAGCTGGTCATGCCATTGTGGCTGAGTTGCTGCCCGAAACTGATCCAGTACATAAAGTGACCATTATGCCGCGTGGCTGGGCGCTGGGTGTAACCTGGCAGTTGCCTGAACATGACCGCATTAGTCATTACAAGCATAAAATGCTAAATGAAATTTCCATTTTGTTTGGTGGCCGTATTGCTGAAGAAGTATTTATTAATCAGCAATCTACAGGTGCTTCCAATGACTTTGAACGTGCAACCAAAATTGCCCGTGCCATGGTCACCAAATATGGCATGTCAGATAAGTTAGGTGTGATGGTATATGAAGATGACCAATCACAGTCTTTCTTTGGCAATGTGGGTAGCCGTACCATTTCAGAAGCAACCCAGCAACAGGTTGATGCCGAAGTACGTCGTATTCTGGATGAGCAATACAAAATTGCCCGTGACCTGATTGAATCCAATCTGGACATTGCGCATGCGATGGTGAAAGCATTGCTGGAATGGGAAACCATTGACCGCGAGCAGATTCTGGACATTATGGCTGGCCGTACTCCAAAGCCGCCTCGTGTTTATGAACCTATTAATCCTGTGCCAACCCATAGTATTGATAGTGGCGGTTCTTCATCAGGGGGTTCTACGCCACCGCCTTTGCCAGTGATTTAATTGCTGTCTTAAAAATAATGTTTTCTACTGAAAACGCCTCTATAAAAAACCGCGCTTAATTCAGGCGCGGTTTTTTTATAAAATAACACTGTTGTCAAACTGGAACGCTTATGCAATTACGTCCATTACCCGCGGTTACTCTTAACTGCAAAAATAAAGTACTGGATTTATCCGTACCACAAGTCATGGGCATATTAAATGTGACACCAGATTCCTTTTCGGATGGTGGGCAATATACCCAGCTTGAATATGCCTTAAACCATGCAAAAGACATGGTAAGGCAAGGTGCCAGTATTATTGATATTGGGGGTGAATCCACCCGGCCTCATGCGGCCAAGGTCGGCATTGCACAAGAATTACAACGGGTAGTGCCTGTGGTAAAAGCCATTAGCCAGCAGCTTGATGTCATTATTTCAATTGATACCAGTACGCCGGAAGTCATGCAGGCTGCCGTAGATGCAGGTGCACATTTATGGAATGATGTGCGTGCGCTAACCCGGCCGAAAGCGCTGGAAATGGCGGCCAGTTTAAATGTTCCGGTAATTCTGATGCATATGCGTGGTGAACCAGACACCATGAATAGTCTGGCAAATTATGACAATGTAGTGCATGAGGTGATTAATGAACTAGAGCAACGCGTTAATGCAGCACTAACCGCAGGCATCGCGCGTGATCATATTATTCTGGACCCCGGTTTTGGTTTTGCCAAAAATGCCCAGCACAATTTAAAACTATTAAATTCGCTGTATCAGTTTAATGATTATTTTGGCTTGCCATGGCTGAGTGGATTGTCACGCAAGCGCTTTTTGGGTGAAGTGCTAAATGGTGCAAATGTAAATGATCGCTTGTATGCTGGTTTGGCAGGCCACCTGCTGTCAGTGCAGCAAGGGGCTTCTATCGTGCGCACGCATGATGTGCTTGCCACGGTTCAACATTTAAAATTGTGGCAAGCCAGCTTAAACGCTTAACAGGATACGGATATGACAAGCCATAAAGAGATTATGAGCAATTAACCGATTTATACTGATCTTCTTTAACCTGTTTAAAGCCCAGTGACTGTGCGGTTTCTAGCTGGAATGAAGCAATTTTATAAATACCCAGCTTGCCTTGTGCTGCACCACATACCTGTGTGCGCATCATGCCATCATCAGCGCAGTGAGCGCCCAGTACCTGCACTTGGTTTTGATCGAGCATACTCTGGGTTTTTTTAAGTGCTTCTTTACTGGATACTTGCTCGCATTGTTTTAAGCCAAGGTCTTTGGCTACCCATATAGGCTGATGGCTACCTTCAGGCAATTGGGACGGGGAGGACTGGCAGCCAGCCAGCAGGGCTGTACCCAGCAGGCTTAAGGCAAAAGCTGTATTTTTCATGAGCATTAATCCATTAATGTAATTGGAGAACATTGTTAGACTAACAAACTCATGGCGTTGTACTGCATTAAAAATGTTACGCCAGTGTTAATGCTCAGCAATGAAAAACAGGTTTCAACCTTCAAGATTTCGCTACGGTTAGTCTGCCTTGAGCTGCAAGGCCCGCTGGTACAGTTCATTTTTTTTCAGGCCTGTTAAATCAGCGGCAAGCTGTGATGCCGTTTTCACAGGTAGATCCTGCAACAGGCGTTTTAATAACTCATCCACTTTTTGCTGATCCTGCTCGCCGGTATCTGGCGCACCAGCCACCACCAGTACAATTTCACCCTTTTGCTGATTAGGATCATTTTTCACCCACTCAACCAGTTCAGCAAAGGTGGTCTTTTTAATGGTTTCAAAGGTTTTGGTAATTTCACGTGCCATGGTCACGCTACGATCTGCCCCAAAAATATCATGCATGTCCTGCGCGCAATCCAGAATACGATGCGGCGCTTCATAAAAAATCAGGGTTTGGGTGGCTGCTTTTAATGCTTGGAGTTTTTGCTGGCGGGCATGTGACTTGGCCGGTAAAAAACCTTCAAAACTAAAACGGTCACTCGGTAGCCCCGCTGCACTTAAGGCAGCAATGGCCGCACAGGCACCCGGCACCGGAATAACACGGATATTTTCTTCATGCGCGGCGCGCACCAGTTTAAAACCGGGATCACTAATGAGTGGTGTACCAGCATCACTGATTAGCGCAACTGACTGGCCTTGTTTAATTTTGTATATAATTTCTGAGATTTTGTGATTTTCGTTATGTTCATGGCAAGCTGTGAGTGCAGTTGTAATATGATAAGCATCCATTAGACGTGTCGCGTGCCGGGTGTCTTCAGCTGCAATGAGACTTACCTCACGCAATATTTGAATTGCACGCGGTGAAATATCTTCAAGGTGACCAATGGGCGTTGCCACCACATATAAATAAGCACTCATGCGGAAGGCTTCTCCATGTATCGAAAAACATTGAATATTTTAACAGGATTGGGGCTTACAGCAGTTTTACCCTTTCTGTTGGCGTCAGCGCAGGCCCAGCCACAAGCTAAAAAGCAATCACCCGTCAAGGCTGCCTTACAGGGGCAACCACAGGCGGAGGTACTGATTATCCTGCCCGCAAGTGGCCCAATGTCCGTGGCTGCCAATAGTGTGCGCGACGGTATTGAAGCTGCGTATTATGCAGGAAATTCCAGACCCGTGCTGCGTTTTGTAGACAATAGCCAGCGTTCCATTACCGATATTTTAAAAACCGAAGTTAAAAGAAATACCCAGCTCATTATTGGACCTTTGGCGCGTAATGAAGTGGAAGCACTGGTACAGGCCAAACCTGCTGTTAAAACCCTGGCACTGAACCAGGTCTATAAAACTGAACCCAATATCTGGCAGTTTGCTTTATCGCCTGATGAAGATGCACTGGCTATCACCAAACGCATTCAGGCCGATGGGGTAGCTCAGCTGTTGGTACTGACGCAGGATAGCCGAAGTAGCAGTACCAAGCGGTTTCGGGATGCTATGAGCCGGATCTGGGGTGGCAAGCTGGTCGATAGTACGCAAGTACCCCGCAAGCTGGATGAACAGCAGGGTATTTTGCTGCTGGGGGATTATGACTGGCTGAATCAGCTTAAAAAATTGCCCCAGAACAAGATTTATACTGTGCCGCTGGCTATCAAGGAAAATGCAAAATTGCCTGTAGGTCTGCAATTTTGTGATATTCCTGCGCTTTACAAGGCAGACTGGCCAGAGCTGCTTAAAGCATATGAGAAGAACCCTACCAGTGTGCCGTATCAGCGTCTGCTGGCGTTTGGCGGTGATACCTGGAACATTGCCAGTGTGATTTTAAGCAATGCATCAAACAACAATCAGGGGCAGACCATTCATGGCCGTACCGGCACCATCCGAATTGTAAAAAATACCATAGACCGTTATCCGCAGTGCATGAAGGTGCAAAATACAGGCTTAAGCTTTGATTGAAACCAGTTGTTATTAAGCGTGTCATCAATCAATCCACACGATAATCAGGGGTAATTTGTTTATGCCGGTAGGCCGTTCCAGCAGCCCAACCCACCAGCAGGGTGCCAAGGCAGAAGATGCAGCGGCAATATTTATGCAGCAACAAGGCTATCAACTGGTGGCACAAAACTTTAATACCCGCTTTGGTGAAATAGACCTGATTGTCCAGCGTGTCAACCAGTTGGTGTTTGTCGAGGTGCGTCAGCGCAAGGCCAATAGTCTGGTGAGTGCGCTGGAAAGCATTACGGTAGCCAAGCAGCGTAAAATTATTAAGGCTGCGCAGGGTTTTTTGCAGCAGCACCCACAGTACCACAACCATAATTGCCGTTTTGATGTGATTGCCTGTACTTCACCAATAAAACCAGCTACCAATTTGCAGCTTACGTTGCACCCTGCTTTAGGGCACGCTGAATTGCAAGCTATGCAACTGGAGTGGATTCAGGCGGCTTTTGAGAGTGCCTGATGTTGATAGGTCCAATATAGCTATGCCTGATTTTAATATCGCCCCTGTATAAAATTCATAATTCATTCATGGCGCTAGATAAAACTGTTAAATAATTGCCAGAGTCATTCAAAAGCATCTTTAAAATTAGTTACACTCGGTCAGTTTGAATTGATCTTGTCTTGAGGAAACGTGGTTATGAATAAGTCTGGCTATCTGGGACTAAAAATGGGTTTGGCTGGCATTATGCTGGTGGGGTTATCTGGGTGTGCCAGTTTTCTGGCGCAAAGCACCGGGCCTGCACCATTGGGGACAGATAGTGGTGTACGGACTTTTAGTCAGGTGTTAAATGATAATTCCATTGAGCGTACCGCCAAGATCAATACCTACAAGCTGGATGAGCGCTTTAAATATGCCCGTATTAATCTTGCCAGTTTTCACAGTGCGGTATTGCTGACCGGGCAAGTGGGCGACCAGTATTTAAAACAGCTGGCAGAAGACAACGTCAAAGCCATGACTGATGTAAAAACCGTACACAACTATATTACGATTGGCGAAAAAATCCCTTATAACACCATTGTGCAGGACAGTATTGTGACTGCAAATATCCGCCGCATGCTGGTGACTTCACCGGATATTTCAGACACCAAGGTTAAGGTGCAAACTGAAGATGGCGTAGTTTATGTTATGGGTAAGCTAACGCCCAGTGAAAATCAGGCGCTGGTCAATATTTTGCAAAGTACCCCAAATATTGTCAAAGTGGTGTCGCTCATTGACTTGCTGAGTGATACAGGCGTGGCAACTTCAAGCAACGGGTTATCACAGGCTAGTGCAGCCGCTGCAACGACCAGCAGCAATGCAAGCGCAAGCCTGACTACTAGTGCGGTAACCATGCCATTAGCAGCACCACTAAACAGTTCAACAAAGAATATTGATGAAACACCGGTAGCTATTGATCCTGAGCAGGCAGCCCCGGATCAGGCAGATGAAACATCAGCACCTTAAGATCACGGTATTAATCGCAATGTAATAATGGGAAGGGATGGACGCTGGATATGACAGTCAAGGTAACGCCATATTTGCGAAAGAAGCATGATTTGCAGAAACCACATAATTCGCAAAAACAACATGCTTGGCAAAAAAAGTGTTTAATTGCAGTGGCTACCGTACTGCTGGTGGGCTGTAGCAGTTGTTCATCCCTTAATACGTCGCATGGTAGTGCGTCAGCCACCACCTCCAGTAACCAGAATAGCTCATCCATGTCTTCACTCAAGCAGTATTTTTCCGGTATAGGTTTTCTCAACGGCATTACCCGCAAGGACTTTAGTGCGCACTACAATATTGCCTATGGACAGGATACCCGGCAAAAGCTGGATATCTACCAGCCCCTGCATCTCACCAATAGCAACCCTCGGCCTGTAATCCTGTTTGTACACGGCGGTTCATGGGAAGAGGGCAGTAAGGATGATTACCTGTTTGTGGGTGAAAGTTTTACGCGTGCAGGTTATGTCACTGTAGTTATGAATTACCGGTTAGCGCCTGTGCACAAGTATCCTGATTATGTGCAGGACACTGCGCGGGCAATACAATGGATTAACCAGAATATTTCCCGCTATGGCGGCAACCCGCAACAACTGGTAGTCATGGGGCATTCTGCGGGTGCCTTTAATGCGGTAGAAGCCGTAGACAACCCGCGTTGGCTCAGTGAAGTAAACGTACCTGTATCCAGTATCAAGGCTGTGGTTGGGATTGCCGGGCCTTATAGCTATGATTTTCGCACCGATAGCACGCGTGATGCGTTTCCTGCCAATGCAGTACCGGATCAGGTAATGCCTGACCGTCATGTCAGGACAGATGCCCCGCCGCATTTATTACTGGTGGGTTCAAAAGATCAGCGGGTCAAGCCTGCCAATGCACAAAAAATGCACGCTGCATTACAAGCCAGACAAATTCCCGTACAACTGCAAACTGTTGAGGGAGCTAATCACATATCCATTATGGCAGCGGTAGCTACCCGATTATCATGGTACAAAAGTACCCGTCAGCAAATTCTGGATTATCTGGCAAAAACTTTAAAATCCTAACGCTAAAAATTGTCAGATTGTAGCATCTGATCCCGTTTAGCTTAAATTTACTATTGCTTAGCTACGAAGTGCTGCTGCTTTATCTGGCAGCTATTTTTAATAGTAGTGCACTTTAATAGTAGGGCATCAATTTTTAAAATTTTTCTAAAAAGCAGTATTTTTATAAAATAAAGTGCTGATGACGTTTTGCTGGTGCAAATCAATCGCTTTACAAGGGTTCACGCCTCGTTTCAAAAATTGACTAATCCACAGTCTAACCCTTATTTTGCTGCGTTGTCATATCCCTTATAAAAACAACTATTACTCTACATCGGGTAGGCCATCCCAATAACCATTCGCCTAATCCGAAACAAGAGCCAGATACAGGGAGAACAATGATGACCAGTCACCTGAAACAATTACAAGCGATCACCCATGCACTGAGCGGTAGCGCCGCTGCGGACGACCAGTTATTTGAACAAATTGGTGATGCCCAGTTTGTACTCATCGGTGAAGCTTCGCATGGCACGCATGATTTCTATCAGGAACGTGCGCAGATTACCCGCCGCCTGATTGAAGAAAAGAATTTTAGTGCGGTGGTGGTGGAAGCAGACTGGCCAGATGCTTACCGGGTTAACCGTTATGTTCGCGGTCAGGGCAAAGATCAAAATGCACAGGCTGCCTTGAGTGATTTCAAGCGTTTTCCACGCTGGATGTGGCGTAATGACATTGTACTACAATTTGTGGAGTGGCTACGCAAATACAACCAGCAGGCCCTGCAACAGTCCAAACCACTTACGGGTTTTTATGGCATGGATTTATATAGTCTGCATCGATCTATGGGGGCCGTGGTTGAATATCTGGATAGTGTAGACCCGGAAGCGGCGCATCGGGCACGGGCGCGTTATAGCTGCTTTGATTCATTTGGCAAGGAGCCGCAAACCTATGGCATGGCCACAGTGTATGGAGTGGCAGAACCCTGTGAAGAGGCTGTCATAGCCCAGTTGATGGAGCTTCGTCATCAGGAGGAAGCGCTGGTGAACAATGAGGGGATACTGGCTGAGGACGAGCATTTTTATGCGGAACAAAATGCACGTCTGGCAGTAGATGCAGAGCGTTATTACCGCGCCATGTTCCGTGGCCGGGATAATTCATGGAACCTGCGTGATACCCATATGGTCGATACCATTGATGCACTGGCCGCTCATCAGGCCGAGCAGGGCCAACCCGCCAAAATTATAGTCTGGGCGCATAACTCGCATTTGGGTGATGCCCGCGCAACCGAGGTTAGCCAGCGTGATCAGGTCAATGTTGGCCAGCTAATGCGGGAGCGGCACCCGGACAATACCTTTATTATTGGCTTTAGCACCTATCAGGGTGAGGTGTTTGCAGCAGATGACTGGGATAGCCCCGGCATTCGTAAAAAAGTACGGCCCGGTTTGCCAGACAGTCATGAAGCGCTATTGCATGAGCTTAGTCAGCAGGCTGGGGTAGAAAAATTCTGGCTCAATTTGCAGGCTCAACAACGCAAACAAACACAGGATGCCGTGCTGCTTGGTAAAGAACGGCTGGAACGATACATCGGCGTAATTTATGCACCTGCCACCGAGCGCTGGAGTCATTACCTTAAAACCCGTCTGGACCAGCAGTATGATGCACTCATCTATATGGATAAAACCAAAGCCTTAAATCCACTGGATCGGCAAAGTGTGGCTGATCGGGAAGAAACGGAGCAAGATTTGCCAGAAACCTATCCAACGGGTGAGTAAGCCAGCAGTTTGGGGTTTTAATAGGCCACAGTCCCAATAAGTGATGGTTAATGCCTATTTTTTTATCAGCAGCAAGCAGCACAAATAAGTCCAGCTTTTAAAGCCAAGTGAAATGGTTGAGGTGCAATTAAAGCGTAAGCGGCTTATTCATAAATTGCTTAATAAAATGAATAGGCCTGCTTTGATGGAGATTTAGGAGGCGCTAGGTATTTGTGGTGCTTTGAGAGATAACCTGCTCAATCATCCAGTAGGCGATGCTGCCTTTGGGAGGGATGGTTGGCAGTTGATAAAAGTCAAAAAAAGCGGCTTCTGCAATTTCTTCATCCTGAAGCAATAACTCACCGCCTGCATATTCAGCCTTAAATGCCAGCATCAGATTGCTGGGAAAAGGCCACGGCTGACTGGCCATATACTGGATATTCTTTAAGCGAATACCCACTTCTTCCAGTGTTTCACGTGCAACGGCCTGTTCAAGGGTTTCACCCACTTCAACAAATCCGGCAATCAGGCCATACATGCTGGTATGACGTTGTGCCGAGCGGGCCAGCAAAATCTGCGCGCCTTTAGTGATAGCAATAATGACACAGGGATTAATGCGGGGATACTGCGAATAATGGCACACCGTACAGGTCATGCAGTGTTCACGGCTATGCGCTGTGGCCTTATTACCACATCGGCTACAAAACTGGTGGTTACGCTTCCATTCCAGCAGTTGCATGGCACGGCTGGTTTGTTCAAATTGCGCGACAGTCCAGTGGCTAACCAGCTGGCGTACAGGCATAAGCTGATAGCCAGACGGAATTTCGGATTCATTTATAAGGGCACGTGCAACAACCTGACCGATTGAGTCGGTTGCATGACTGACCACAATATCTTCCGGATGGGAAGGCAAGCGCGGCAGCTCGAGCTGTTGGTTAACCAGCAAAGCGTTATCTTTGAGGATATAAGCGGTGACCAGTGCCAAATTCTCAGGGACTTGGTCATTTGGCATCAGGTCATCTGTTTGCATAGCTGTTACCTATCTTGGTATTCAGGCTGCCAGTTCCTGAACACTTTTAAGGCCAATCTCAAAAGGACGGATACCCAGCGGTTTTTGCTGTTGCAGACTTTCCAGGTAGTGATCTACGCTAACCATGACATTGGCCAGCAAATTAATGTGATGACTGTCTGGCGGAGTGGACTGGTCTAAGGCAAAGGCACGCTCTACATATTGCGCGGCCTGCTTTAGCATATCTCGACCTGCCGTAGCATTCATAAAGGCCAAAGCACCGGCAATGGATTCAAACATGGCTGGCACGTTATTCATGTGCAGCAGGTCTTTGGTTTCCAGATAGGACGACAGGGAACGCATGCTCAGGTTCAGTGATTCCCGGCTTTCCTTAATCAGCGTTTCACCGGCTTCTTCCAGCTGATGCAGGGAAATATGCAGGTTATGGAAAGGCAGTTTGCTGCTTCCGGCGATGTAGGAGCGATCCAGCACGGTTAGGGCATTGCCCGCATAAAGCAGGGCATCCATCAGGTTATTTACATCTTCAATATTGGTGAGGTCGCGCCAGTTTGCCACCTGATGGGCCTGATGCGCCAGCATGGTACTGGCTTCACCCAGATTGAGCAGAGACAGGGCATTGGCCAGTTGATGCAATTGCTCGGCAATCGCTGGAAAACTGCTGTCAATGCTGTCGCCATGCTGCATGCTGTCAATCTTGTTTTTGATGTCAGTCATTTCCTGCTGCATCAGTTCTGTTGTCACATGAATGGTGGCACTGTCCGGCCCATGCAAATAACGTCCTAACAGACCGGCCTGTGCATCGCTGATGAGATATTCATTCAGACCCAGTTGCTGGCGCAGCTCATCCGCTTCCTCATGGTCACGGCAGGCGCTTAAGGTCAGGGCATCGGCCATATCCTGTTCGGTTGGGGTAAAGGCCGCAGGATTGCCAACAAATTTTTGCAGGTTACGTTCAATCAGGATCAGGGTGCGCAGGCGAACATCATTCAGTTTACAGCTTTGCAGTTCGGTAAAAGCAGTATTGATAGCATGCCAGTACAACTCTGAGCTACTGCCAGCCGCCAGCATACTGGTAAAGTGACCGACCAGTTTAATGGCCTGAAAATCCAGTGCATTGGCCTGTTTTTTGAGTAAGTGGTTAAGTGATGTTTTGTATAGGGCCAGCAGCTGGTTCACCTGTGCAGCACTGATTTCAGGCTTTTGCAGGTTCAGGTTCAGCTTCGGCAGTTGGATAATGCTGAGATAAGGCTGCAGGAAATAGCCTTCACGTAATAGCGGCTCACCCAGTTCAGCGTAAATACGGTTGATGGAAGGCAGCAGGAAATGTGGCAGCAGGTTTTCACGCAGTACCACAAATTCCAGATAGCGCGACAACATCATCAGGCCTTCGCTTACAGCGCCCAATTGCTGGTCGGTTACCTTGGTGGTATTGGCAACAATATGATTAATCAGTTGCGAGGTGGCCTGTGACAGTTCAACAGCCCCGGCGATTTCCAGCAGGCTTAATACCCCATGAATCTGGCGCATGTTTTCGCTGGCTTCAGCCAGACCAAAGGTATTGCTGGTGTCGTCAATATAGGCGCTTAAGGCATTTTGTACTTGTAGTAATGAGGCATCTATTTCCGGTTTAACAATATGAAGTGCAATGGCATCAAAATGTTGAGCGGTAGCAAGGGACATAGTAATAACATCCTTCCTTAGATCTTATTTGGGGTCGACGTATTAGCCGGTACTGGGTCAGTAACAGGGTAGTACAGGAGTTGGGTATCTGGGGTACAAACCCCCGGCAGGTCTTTAATAGACAGAGTTTGCTGGAGTATTTGGCACCTGCTATAACATATAGTGTTTGGCGCAGGACAGCCAGTAAAAAATCATACTTTGCTGAAGTTTTTTAAACCATTTGTGGCAAACTGCACAGTTTATGTTCAGAAAACGGATTGCTATTGTTTAGCAATGGACAGCTTACTCAAATACTGTGCGCCACAGCGCTGGTGTGCCATTTTTCTCGCCAAACTGATCCAGCCACTGCACATGATGTTGCGCTTCCTGCTGTGATGCTGCAATCACAGGCAGGCTAAAACGGCCCGCAAACTGGCGGTGCTGGGTCAGCCCACCGGCACTGTTCTGGTCATCGCCGATATCCAGTGTCACCTGGCCACCTGTCATGGTGAGGTAAACATCGGCCAGAATTTCCGCATCCAGCAATGCACCGTGGAACGTACGGTCGCGCTGCTTGATTTCGTAGCGTCTTACCAGTGCATCCAGCGAGTTTTTCTGGCCCGGATGCTTGCGCTTGGCCAGCGCCAAGGTGTCAGTTACATCCACCCGGCTTTTGAGCGAAGGCAAGCCGGCCTTTAAAAATTCACCTTCTAAAAAGTTCATGTCAAAGGTGGCATTGTGTGCAATGATTTCCGCGCCGTGCAGGTAGTCGCTTAGTTCATGGGCAATCTGTTCAAACCGCAGCTTGTCCTGTAAAAATTCATCGGTAATACCGTGGACAGTAACCGAATCACCCACCGGGCGTAGCGGATTGATATACACATGAAATGAGCTGCCAGTCAGCTTGCGGTTGATCATTTCAATCACGCCAACTTCAATGACGCGATCCCCATCAGCAAAGCTAAAGCCGGTGGTTTCGGTATCTAAAATCAGTTGGCGCCTGCCGGACAGTTTCAGTGTGGCAGGCGTACGCTGAATACCATTTTGTGGATTGGCCTGTTCCAGTTGTTGTTCCTTGTTGTGCTGTTCGACTGCGGTTTTGGGTTCAACATCGTCTACCCATTCTTCGTCTGCTGTATATAAATCGTCTGGCTCCTGCTCATAAACCATGTCCAGACCAAGTGGATCGTGGCTTAGCCAGTCAGGCTCCGGTGCAGCAGGGTCAGTTTCAGGCGTAGTGGAAGTGGAGTGTGCAGAAACCGGATTTTGATAAACCTGATGATTGCCTGTGCCATTTTTAACCTGATCAGCACCCCGGTTGGCTAGCATATCGGCGCGCTCATTGCCAGCATGACCGGCATGGCCTTTAATCCAGTGCCATTCAATTGTGCGATTTTGGCACGTTTGGTCCAGTTGCTGCCAAAGGTCGGCATTGATCACTGCCTTGCCATCGGCCTTGCGCCAGTTTTTCTTTTTCCAGCCAATGATCCATTCGGTAATGCCTTGCTTGACATAATTGGAATCTGTCCAGATTACTAGCGGCTGCCCGGCAGCGCATGCCTTGATGCCTTCAATGGCCGCCGTCAGTTCCATGCGGTTATTGGTGGTATTGGGTTCACCGCCACACAGTTCCTGTTCCTGTCCATCAGGGTACTGCATATAAACACCCCAGCCACCAAGGCCCGGATTGCCACGACAGGCGCCATCAACATATAAAACA
This sequence comes from Alkanindiges hydrocarboniclasticus, assembly GCF_001982605.1. GTDB lineage: Bacteria > Pseudomonadota > Gammaproteobacteria > Pseudomonadales > Moraxellaceae > Alkanindiges > Alkanindiges hydrocarboniclasticus. Next base: position 60,041 of record NZ_MLCN01000023.1, read on the forward strand.
ACTGGCTGGGTTTGGGAATTACTCATGGCCTGCAACAGCTCCGGACGGATCAAGCCAGCAGTCTACCGAAGCCCGGGGTACAGGTAAAGCAACTAACCGGTTCAGTCAACCAAAAGCCCAAAAACACGTTAATCATAAAAACCTTTAAAAAAAACGGTGCAAGGATTTTTAGCTGCGGTACTTTCAATATCGTTACGTTTGGCTATTCTTATTTTCAAACTTTGTAAGTAATATGGCTAAATTGCAACATTCGCTGACATTCTTGCGCGAGAACAGGGTTGGAGAGCCAAGGCAGTCTTCATACAATGTGGCGCTTTAGTGAATGCGTTTAATTTGGGTGGTAGGAACAAACTATGCAACATTCTGTAGAAACCGTTGAGCAAAATACGTCTGGCTTTCAGGGTAAGCTCATGGCCCTAACGGTTGCCTTGATGGCCGCCGGGATTGTGAGTGGTTGCTCCAGTACACCGCCCAAAAAAACCATGCAGGCCAAAACCAGCAAAACTGTGGGCTATAGTAAAGCAGGCCAGCAGGAAGCCTTGCTGGATGCCAATAGTGTTGATTCGCTTGAAGCGCTGTTGTCTGCAACTGACATGGCGGCAGTAGAAGGTGACCGACTGGCAGTACTGCGTCATGGTGATGTATGGAAGCGCATGCGCGCTGGTTTCCAGATGAACCTGAATGTGCAAAATAGCCGCATTAGTGCGCAACGGAGCTGGTTTGCCAGCCGTCAGCCTTATGTTAACCGCCTAAGCGCACGTGCCAGCCGTTATTTATACCATACGGTGACTGAGGCAGAGCGCCGTGGGATTCCCACAGAGCTGGCCTTACTACCAGTCATTGAAAGCTCTTATGATCCGGCAGCAACCAGTAGTGCCGCCGCCGCAGGCATGTGGCAGTTTATTCCAAGCACAGGCACCATTTATGGTTTGCGCCAGAATTCCATTTATGATGGCCGCCGCGATGTAGTGGAATCCACCCGTGCAGCCTATGAGTTCTTGACCAGCCTGTATAACCAGTTTGGCTCATGGGAACTGGCACTGGCTGCCTATAATGCAGGTCCTGGTCGTGTTCAGCAGGCCATTAACCGTAATGCGGCGGCTGGTTTGCCCACCGATTACTGGTCGCTCCGGTTGCCGTCTGAAACCATGAGCTATGTGCCGCGCTTTATGGCAGTGGCGCAGATTGTCAAAAATCCGGATCAATATGGCATTTACCTGCCCAGTATTGCCAACCGTCCGCACTTCCGGGAAGTTCAATTGCCCGGTGTGGTTGACCTGACACTTGCAGCATCCATTGCAGGTTTAAGTTATCAGGAACTTTACGAATTAAACCCCGGTTTTAGAAGTAGTTATACTGACCCAATGGGGCCAAACCGCCTGTTGATTCCAGCGGCATTAAATGCACAGGTTGACCAGCGATTACGCAGTATGCCAACCCTTGGGCAAACCAACCCCGGCCTGATGGCAAGCCTTGGCCCGGTGGGTGGCGCTGTGATTTTAAGTCAGGGTGGCAATACGGCAAACCGCAGTTTTAGCACCCAGCAGGCTGCGGCATTGATGAGCGCAGGCACAGTCAACCGGACTAACACGTCATCCATTCGCCCATCGGTAACCCAGCCAGTTACTGTTCGTAATTCCACGCCGTCTAGTAGTAATACCAGCAGCACCATTACGACCACGTTAAGCAATGGCAAGAAAACCGTAAGTACCACTGCTCCGGTTGTGCCTGTCAAGCCTGCAACTGTACCTGTAACTACAGCCAGCAGCGGCTTGCTGGCCATGGGCACCAAGCGTAATCCTACCCCGAATTCTGCCAATGCACTGGCGAATTTTGCCAATCAGGCTGACTTGCCCAGTAGCCCACGGATTCCGGTTGCAGTCACTCCGGCCCGCAATATTCAGCCAGTGGGTGAGCCTCCGTTAAGTAATGCCGAACTGCGTGGACTGACAGCTTCAGCGGCAGTGGCTAATTCAGTGGTGGGTGAACCCCAGCCAAGTGTCGAAGAAAAAGCCAAAGTTGTGGCTGAGTTGCAGGCGCTGGCGCCAGCCGGTACGCAAGTGGTTGATCCACTGGATGGCAAGATCAAGCTTACCGCCATTCAAACCAGCCAGTCGGTGGCCGATGCCAAAGGGCAGGAGCTAAAAATCAAGTATGAACAGCCCGTGCTGGTTGTCCAGAAAAACAATGCGTCACCCGCCAAGCCAAAAGTGGCTCCAGTTATAGTCAATGCCACGCAAAAACCGCAGGGCGAACGCTCCGTGCATGTCGTACAGTCTGGCGATACGCTGGCTAACATTGCCAGCCGTTATGGCGTTAACTGGCGTGATGTGGCCAACTGGAACCAGATTGACCCCGGCAAGTCACTGTACGTTGGCACCAGTCTGTATTTGTACAATGCCAAAAAGCCGCAGCCAAGCCGCCCAACCAGTTACACTGTTCAGGCAGGTGATACGCTTACTGCCGTGGCTGAAAAATTTGGCCTGAGCAACAAGCAGCTTGCTGACATGAATAACCTGAGCCCAACCAGCAACCTGATCCGTGGTGCGCGCCTGACCCTTATTGATAATGGCAGCAGTAAAACTAATGACGAACAGGGACAAAGTCAGGCCCGTAATGAGAAGTCCAGTTCAGGCAGCAAATCCGGTGACAGGGTTGAAACCATTAGCTATAAGGTCAAGCCGGGTGAATCGGTAGGTTTGCTTGCCAACCGCTATCAGATTAGTAATGAGGAACTGGCATCATTCAACAAATTTTCTGCCAATAGCACCCTGTATGTAGGGCAAACCATTAAGGTGCCTGCCACAGCCGTTAATGACGCTGAGGAAAAACCCGCAGCTACCAATATACGTATCAATAAATCTAGTGCAAAAGAATCTGCTGCAAAAATTGACACCATCAGCTATACCGTGAAGTCAGGCGATACTTTAAGCCGGATAGCCAGCCGGTTTAATACCAGCAATGATGAGCTGGCCAAGCTAAACAAGATTTCTGCCAGCAGCATGGTGATTGTCGGGCAAAAGCTGAACGTACCGGATACTGAAACCCCTGAACAACCAGCACGTCCAACCAGCTATACCGTGCAGTCTGGTGATACCCTAACGGGTGTGGCTGCAAGGTTTGACCTGACCCCGCAGGAACTGGCTGAGATGAATGACCTGAAAGCCAGCAGCAACCTGATCCGTGGCGCTACCCTGACACTGGTGGCAAGCGATACCAAGCCAGATAAAACCGACAGCAAGTCCGGCAAAAAGGCTGCCAGCAAAAAGGCCGAGCAGGATGATGTTGAAGTTGAAACGGTAAACAGCAAGCTAAGCCGCTCTAATGACACTGAAAGCTATACGGTAAAACGCGGTGAGTCACTCAATAGCATTGCAGCAAAACACGACATAACTGTGTCTGAACTGGCCAAGCTAAACCAGTTGTCCAGCAAGAGCATGGTACAGGTTGGCCAAAACCTGAATGTGCCCAAGCTTACCAGTAATTACACCATTAAGCGGGGCGATACCTTAATTGGTGTGGCCTCAAGGCATGGTGTATCGGTGAATGATCTGGCCAAGCTGAACCAGATTTCTCCATCCACCAGTGTCAAGATTGGTGATGTGCTGGTAGTACCAAATAGTGGCAGTCGTAGCTTATAATTTTTTAGTCATTGATTGTGCCAAGTCATTGCGTGTTTTGAGTAATTGCCTATGCTACATTGCGGCCAGCGGACTGGTGAAGTTGTAAAAATGGAAAATCTGAAAAAACAACAAATAACGACCCGGGCTGCGGGCTGGTTACTGGCAATGGGAAGCAGTATTGGCTGTGCTTTGACAGCAACTGCTGCGCCCATTACCCAGAATTACATTGCACTGCATAGCAAGCCACTCTATGCCAGTGCAACTGCCATGCCTTATGCTAATCCGAAGGCACCAAAAGGTGGCATGTTGTCTCAGTCGGCAGTGCTGGCGACATTTGACAACTTTAATACCTTAAATGGCAAGGGAACACCGGCTGAAGGAATTGGGCTGGTTTACGATACCCTGATGTCACCTTCGCTTGATGAGCCGGGTATCCGTTATCCATTGCTGGCAGAGCGGGTAACTTACGATCCAGACGATTCGTCCTATGTAATCTATCATATCAATCCCAAGGCCCGCTTTAGCAATGGCACCCCTGTGACTGCTGCCGATGTGGTATTTAGCTTTAATATGCTGTTGACCAAGGGCGCGCCCGGTATCAAGGTTTATCTGGCTGAGGTTGACAAGGTCATTGCGCTGAATAAGCTGGCAGTACGCTTTAATTTCAAGTCAAAGGATAATATCGAGCTGCCCAGCATTGTGGGTGAAGTCCCAATTTACTCACAGAAGGACTGGCAGGGTCATGACTATGAACGGGTTTCACTTAGAATACCTGTTGGTAGCGGCCCATACCTGATGGATAATTTTGTCGCAGGGCGCAGCATCACGTACAAGCGTAATCCGAACTATTGGGCCAAAGATTTACCCGTCAATGTCGGACGTTATAATTTTGACCGAATGCGCTATTTGTATTTTCGCAATCCGGATGTTGCTTTTGAGGGCTTTAAGGCTGGCCAGTATTTTTTTCAAGAGGAAAATAAAGCACGCACCTGGAGTATCGGGTATAACTTTCCTGCATTTAACCAGAAATATGTGGTTAAAAAAGCCATTTCCAACCAGAATCCAGTTAACTTGCAGGCTTTTGTTTTTAATACGCGGCGCCCTTTGTTTTCAGATATCCGGGTGCGTCAGGCGCTAACCTATGCCTATGATTACGAATGGCTCAACAAGGCCCTGTTTTATGGTCATTATGACCGTATACAAAGCTATTTTTATAATAGTGAACTGGCGGCTACTGGAACACCGTCAGCCGCCGAATTAAAGCTGCTCAAACCTTGGCTGGATAAACTTAGTCCTATCCAGCGGCAGGGCGTACTAACCAATTGGCAGTTTCCAAAAAGTGATGCCAGCGGCTTTAACCGCAACAATTTGCTTAAGGCCAGAGAGCTACTATTGCAGGCTGGCTATCATTATCAGCATGGCAAACTGATGGATAAATCCGGCAAGCCGTTCCGGTTTGAAATCCTGATTCGGCAAGATGGATTGCAGCGTACTATTTTGCCATTTACCCGTAATCTGGCCCGGCTGGGGATTGATGCAACCATCCGGCTGGTTGATGCGCCACAATACATGGAACGCCAGCGTACCTTTGATTTTGATATGATCACGTTGGCAACCTCAAACACTATTTCGCCGGGTAATGAGCAGGCTCAGTATTGGAGTAGTGTTTCTGCCGATCAGGAAGGTAATTACAATCTGGCTGGTATTAAAAACCCGGCAATTGATGCCATGATTGACCTGATTATACGGGCACCCAACCGTGAGCAGCTTATTACACGCACCCGTGTTATGGATCGCTTGCTGCGTGCTGGTTACTATCTGATTCCGACTTATAGCAAGTCCAAATACTGGGTAGCCTACTGGGATATGTATGGCTATACCGCCCAGCGTCCCAAGTATGATCTGGGTGTGGATTACTGGTGGGTAGACCCGGCCAAGGAAAAGCGAGTCATGCAGTATTTACAGCGCCAACAAAAATAATGACTGATTTAAGGATGATTTTAATGATAACAGGCCTGATGTCCGGTGTTGAACCCGGCTTTAGTGTACCAGTAGTCTACTAAGGATTAGCACATTATGGGTGCATACATTGTCAAACGCATATTGCTGATTATCCCAACCCTGTTTCTGATTCTGCTCACTAACTTTTTAATTGTGCAGGCCGCACCGGGTGGTCCTGTAGAGCAGGCCATGGAACAGGCACGACACGGGGCCGGCTTGGGCAAGGTTTCAGTGGGCGGTGGTGATGGTGCCGGGACTTCAGGTGTATCATCTGCCCAGTATCAGGGCGCGCGTGGCCTGCCACCGGAGATTGTAGAGCAAATCAAACAGCAGTATGGCTTTGACAAACCCGCCCATGAGCGTTTCTGGCTGATGCTTAAAGGCTATGTAAGCCTTGATTTTGGAACCAGCTTTTTTAAGGACAAGCCTGTAGTTAGCCTGATGCTTGAAAAGCTGCCGGTATCGGTATCGCTGGGATTATGGAGCACTTTGCTGATTTACCTGATATCTATTCCTCTGGGTATCAAAAAAGCCCGTAGCCATGGGTTATTCTTTGATAAAAGCACTTCACTTTTGCTGGCCGTGGGCTATGCAGTGCCAACCTTTGTATTTGCCGTGGTGCTGATTGTATTTTTTGCAGGTGGCAGTTATTTTCAGTGGTTCCCGTTACAGGGGCTGGTGTCGGAGAACTTTGAACAGCTATCCCTGCTACAAAAAATAAAAGACTACTTCTGGCACTTAACCCTGCCGCTACTGGCTATTACGCTGGGTGGCTTTGCCAGCCTGACTTATCTCACCAAGTTTTCTTTTTTAGAAGAACTGGGCAAGCAGTATGTCTTGGCGGCGCGTTCCAAGGGTCTAACAGAAAACAGGGTGCTGTATGGTCATGTGTTTCGCAATGCCATGCTCATTGTGATTGCCAGCCTGCCCAGTGCCTTAATTGGGATTTTCTTTGTTGGCAACCTGTTTGTAGAAATTATTTTTAATCTGGATGGCTTGGGCCTGCTGGGCTTTGAGGCTATTCAAAACCGTGATTACCCCATCATTTTTGGCACGCTGTTTATATTCACGCTGCTGGGTTTAATTTTACAACTGGTGAGCGATATCTTATATCAGGTCATTGATCCCAGAATTAACTTTGATGCCCGAGGGTCTAACGGATGAGCCCGATTCTGCAAGCACGTTTACGCCGTTTTAAAAATAACCGGCTTGGGTTTTTCTGCTTTTGCCTGTTCATGCTGATTTTTATTGCCTGTCTGGGTGCCAACTTTATTGCCAATGAACGACCCTTGATAGTGAAGTATCAGGATTCATTTTACTTTCCGGTGGTTAAGGATTACCCCGAAACCACCTTTGGCGGAGTGTTTGAAACAGCAGCAGAATACCGCGATCCAGTTGTACAGCGCCTGATTAACCAGCAGGGCTGGATATTGTGGCCACCATTGCGCTATGCCAACCAGACAACCAATCTGGATCTGGCAGTACCCGTACCCTCACCACCGAGCGCGCAAAACTGGCTGGGAACGGATGACCTTGGTCATGATGTGATTGCACGGATTCTGTATGGATTACGGGTATCATTGTTATTTGGCCTGTTTTTAACGGCTGCAGCGGCTGCTATTGGTATTGTTGTGGGGGCACTGCAAGGCTATTACGGCGGCTGGGTAGACTTGCTTGGGCAGCGTATTTTGGAAGTCTGGGGTGGTTTGCCCACACTGTTTATGGTAATTATTCTGGTGAGCCTGTTTACACCGAATGTTTACTGGCTGTTTTTAATCATGCTGTTTTTTGGCTGGCCAGCGCTGGTGGGTTTGGTGCGTGCTGAATTTTTGCGTGCGCGTAACCTTGACTATGTTCGCGCTGCACGGTCTTTAGGGGTGAGTAACCGCTCCATCATGTTCCGGCATATTTTACCCAATGCCTTAAGCTCCAGTCTGTCACAGTTGCCATTTATGCTCACTGCCAATATTACCGCACTCACGGCACTGGACTTTTTAGGTTATGGCCTGCCACCCGGTTCTGCCTCTATTGGTGAACTATTACTTCAGGGCAAAACAAATCTGGATGCCCCATGGCTGGCCTTAAGTGGCTTTTTTACCATGGCAATTGTGCTGTCCTTATTGGTGTATATCGGGGAGGCCGCACGTGATGCATTTGACCCAAGACGTTAAAAAAGAAATGGGAATAAAAACTGAAGCTTCAGAAGTAGGCAACCTGCCGCTGCTACAAGTGCAGCATTTGTTTATCCGTACTCAGCAGCAAGTGCTGGTGCAGGATTTAAGCTTTGACCTGCATGCCGGGCAATCGCTGGCGATTGTGGGGGAAAGTGGGTCTGGCAAGTCAATTTCCTCACTGGCTTTGCTGGGGCTGCTGCCGGACAGCCTGCAGGTTACTGGACAAGCCAGCTTAAATGGAATAAGCCTGCTGCAACGAAATGAAACCCAGTGGCGACAAATTCGTGGCAAGAAAATTGCCATGATTTTTCAGGAACCCATGACCGCGCTTAATCCGCTGCATAAAGTGGAAAAGCAGATTGGCGAAATGCTACGCTTAAATGGATTAAGTAAAGCGCAGACGCGCACGAAAGTTATTGATTTGCTTAATCAGGTCGGTATTCCAGAGCCTGAAACCAAGCTTAGCCGTTATCCGCATGAGCTGTCCGGCGGGCAGCGTCAGCGTGTGATGATCGCCATGGCACTGGCACAGGACCCGGATATTTTAATTGCCGATGAGCCGACCACGGCGCTGGATGTCACCTTGCAGGCACAGGTTTTAAACCTGCTGAAGTCGCTACAGGCCAGCCGCCATATGGCCATGATCTTAATTAGCCATGACCTCAATCTGGTGCGCCGCTACAGTGATAACGTGATTGTCATGCAACTGGGGCAGGTGAAGGAACAGGGCAACACTGAACAGATTTTTGCCAATCCGCAGGATAACTATACCAGGCATTTGCTGGATCAGGATTTTGGCAAGGCCATTGTGCTGGAGAATGCCAATGTGTCAGCGCAGTCGGCAGCACAGCCTATGCTTAAGCTGGAACAGATTACCGTGCAGTTTCCCATTAAAACCGGCTTGCTTAACCGCGTTACAGATCAGGTGGTTGCGGTTGAGCCACTGGATTTAAGCGTTATGCGTGGAGAATCCGTGGGAATTGTGGGTGAAAGTGGTTCTGGAAAAACCTCGCTGGCACTGGCATTGGCCCGCCTGATTAAAAGTGATGGCAAAATTGTACTGAACCAGAATCGGCTGGATCACTTGAATGAAAACCAGCTACGGCCACTGCGTCCCCAGTTTCAAATGGTGTTTCAGGACCCGTTTGGCAGTTTAAACCCACGCCTGACCATTGAGCAGATTATTGGGGAGGGGGCCACCCGCCTGATTCCCAATAAAACTGAGCGTCGCAAGGCAGTTGAACAGGTGTTGCAAAAGGTGGAGTTACCTGCCGATTTTGCAGACCGTTATCCGCATCAGCTATCAGGTGGGCAACGGCAGCGTGTAGCACTGGCGCGGGCACTGATTATGAAACCCAAGCTGATGATTCTGGATGAACCCACCTCGGCGCTGGACAGAACCACGCAACGCGCTTTGGTGAACTTGTTGCGCAAGTTGCAGCAGGATGAGCAGATTAGTTATGTGTTTATTAGCCATGATCTGGCGGTGATTCGTGCCTTGTGTCAGCGCGTGCTGGTACTGCGGCATGGCAAGTTCATGGAGCTGCAGGCAACGGAAGACCTGTTCAATGCACCGCAAAGTGATTATACCAAGGCATTGATTGAGGCAGCGCTAGGGTAACTTTTCTTTAAAGCTGGATTTAAAAACACTTAATGTAGACTGCCAGCTTTCAAAAAATGAAACTGGCATTTAAGTTTATTGAAGAATTCTAATTAAAATTTAATTTAAAAACTTGGAACAAAAATGCGAAATTTTAGAATTTTATTACTTACTATTTTTTCATTAATCATATTGTCAGGCTGTAACCAGATTGAGTTTGCTACTCGAAACACGCCTTATATCAATACTTTAATTGAGCAATCACTAGCGCAGCCAAATCTGCAAATTGATCCTGAATTTCGTGCCCAGAAATTATTGCTGGATCTGGATGGCGATGGCGCACTTGATTTAGTGAGAGTGGTGAAAAACACGTTAAATCATAAAGCTGGTCTTGAAATTATTTTTGGTAATTATCAACGAGTGGAATATCTCATTGCTGGCAAAACACTGGCTGGCCTTAGTGAAGATGATTTATCAGGGTTTCAAACCTACAGTATTGCGCCCAAGCATGAAAAATATGTTGACCTGAATGTTTCTATCGGTGAAAACGGGGATATTCCAGCCATGGAAGATGTACCAGTTGATGAACTGGTTTATCTGGAGCATGATGGTATAGATATTGGGATGCTGGAATCCTGTGGTAGCGGCATTATTTATATGAAAAATAATAAATTTCACTGGATTCAGACCAGTTAGTCTAAGGGAAAATTAACAATGAAAAATGGAATAAGCCTTAAATTATTAATTTGTCTGGTTCTAAGCGGACCGCTACTAAGCCATGCCGCCACATTCCATATTCAAAATGGTTCCAAACTCTATAATGCCCAGCTTGATGTGGCTCACTGCGAAAAAGATGAATGTTCAGGCCAAGCTAGAATCTTGCTGTATCAAAAAGGCAGTCAGCAGATTTTTCAAACCCTAACTTCTGATGACCTGAATTTTTATCTGGATAAAAAACAACAGCCTAGCGTTAATATCATTCAGCTTTATAATGAGCAAAGCCCTTTGATATTTGAAGATTTTAACTTTGACGGCCAGCAGGACTTGGCAATCCGTAATGGCAATGAAAGCAGTTATGGTGGGCCGTCGTATGATGTTTATGTGTTTAATAAAACACGCCAGAAATTTGTACCCAGTAGTGAACTGACCGAACTGGCTTATGATAATCTGGGCATGTTTCAGACCGATGCCAAGCGCAAGCGATTAATTACCTTTGCCAAATCCGGCTGCTGTTTTCATGTGACCTCAGAGTATGCCGTTATTCCCAATAAAGGGTTAAAGCTGGTGCATGAAGTCACTGAAGATGCAATAGGCGGTGAGCAGGTAAAAGTGACCACCCGAACTTATAATCTAAAAAATGGAAAGTGGGGCACCACCGTCAAAAAATTTCCGGTAGATGAGTATTATCAATAAGCCAAGGCAGGCATCGCTAAAAAATTTGCTATGATGGCAGGCATGATTTTTAATGCATAAGGTTTGATATGACAGTCGCAGAACAGGGATTATCAGCGCAGGGAAAACTGCTACAGGGAAAACGCTTTTTAGTGGCCGGTGTTGCCAGCAAATTATCCATTGCCTATGGAATTGCACAGGCATTGCACCGTGAAGGGGCAGCGCTGGCCTTTACTTACCCTAATGAAAAACTAAAAAAACGGGTGGATGAGTTTGCCCGTCAGATGGGTTCTACACTGGTGTTTGCCTGCGACGTGGCAGATGACGCACAAATTGAACAAACTTTTGTTGATTTAGCCCAGCACTGGGATGGCTTGGACGGGGTGGTGCATTCCATTGGTTTTGCCCCTGCGGATCAACTGGACGGTGACTTTACTGATGTCACTAGCCGCGAAGGCTTTAAGATTGCGCACGATATTTCGGCCTATAGCTTTATTGCCATGGCGCGTGCGGCTAAACCTTTATTGCAGGCACGGCAGGGCTGCTTGCTGACCTTAACCTATCAGGGTTCCGAGCGGGTATTGCCCAATTACAATGTAATGGGTCTGGCCAAGGCCTCGCTGGAAGCCAGTGTGCGTTATCTGGCCAGCAGTCTGGGTAAGGATGGCATTCGGGTTAATGCCATTTCTGCCGGGCCAATTCGTACTCTTGCAGCCAGTGGCATCAAGAGTTTTCGTAAAATGCTGGATGTGAATGCCTCTATTGCGCCATTACAACGTAATGTCACTATTGAAGAAGTGGGCAACGCAGCATTATTTTTATGTTCACCATGGGCGTCGGGTATTACAGGTGAAATCATGTATGTGGATGGTGGCTTTAATACCGTGGGTATGAGCGAAAGCCTGCTGAATACCGACTAATGCCAAGAACAGGATAAAAGGGAACATTTGTGAATAGTTCGCGCTTTGAAAATGATTATGCGTCAGTCAATTATCGTTATATTGCAGCGTCCAATGAACTCAATGCGCGAACTTCACAGCGTCAGCAGGCGCTCACCATTTTTATTAGTTTTTTTATTGGCTTACTGGCAGCACTCATTGCAGCACATAATGCCAGCAAGGATAGCACTGCCCACATTGAATGGATTTTGCTGGGCTTTCCAGTGGCGTCAGCATCCTTTGCATTTTTAAATTTTAAGTATGAGCTGATCATTACCAATTTAAGGGAATATTTGTCTGAGCTGGAGCAACTGGGCAATGCGCATTTATATATTCCCAGTTATAACACCACCGCTAAATGGGTGATTAAATCCAACCGTGGCCGCCGCTTTCACGATTATGCCTGTGCCATTTTAATTGTGGCGTGCAACAGTATCGGGGTCAGTGCCTTTTATGTGCTGTTTCCAGAGCGGTTTAATGCATCATACTGGGTGTTATTGATAGTTTTTTTAATTACGCTCATTACTGCAGCAATGCAATGGTTTTTACCCAAGGCTGGCTTTAAGGTAAATTAAGGTTTTTGAGAATAAAAAACAGGGCAATCAAGCAGTGTCAAAAATTTGTTTTATACATGTCGCATGGAAAGTAAAGTAAATGTATTTCGTGAAATAATTATTGAGACCGATCTGGACGATAAACTTGAGCAGGTTAAGAAGGCGGTAAAGAATGACTAGTAAAATAAATTACATCACTTGTTCATAATCAAAGCCATACAAAAACCTTTAAAATTAAACACACAGCTTAGTGCTTCACTGTACTAATTTAAAGAAATATAGACCATGAAGTATATCTTCATCTCGGGTCTTATTTATTAAATTCTGCTCAGTAATAAATTCGGTGAACCCTATCATGTCAAAAACATTAAAAGTTTATACCCGTAATAATCTTGACCCGGCTGTAAAATCAGCCACCATTGAGATTCTTAACCAGATTCTAGCCAACCTGATTGATTTATCATTGCTGACCAAACAGGCGCACTGGAACATGCGGGGCAGCAACTTTATTGCCGTGCATGAAATGCTGGATACCTTTAGAACGACCCTGATTACTCATCTGGACAATGTGGCGGAGCGGGCGGTGCAAATCGGCGGTACAGCACTGGGCACAACCCAAACTGTGGCAGCCGCTTCACATTTAGCGTCTTATCCTGTGGATATCCATAATGTACAAGAACATTTAAAGGAACTGGCTGACCGTTATGGCGTGGTGGCCAATCATCTGCGTGACACCATTGATAAAATTGAAGACCCCATTTCTGAAGATATTATCCATGCAGCGCTGGAAGATCTGGATCAGTATCTCTGGTTTCTTGAGGCCAATATTGATTCTGAGCAGGCATCATCAGATCAAGGTGCTTAAACCGCCAGTCTTGTAGACCAATAGCCCGGTAGGTGTATAAAAGCAACTGCCGGGCTATTTTTTATATTTAAAATCAGCAAGGGTATCTGTCTTGATGAATTCACGATTAAGTCAACAGTGTCTGTATTAGTACTGAATCGGACTACCACCCAGACTTTGCATCAGTGTGACCATATTACCAAGCTGATTCAGTCGAATTTGAATCAGTGAATTTTCGGTATTACGGCGCGCTTCCTGTGCATCAATCCACTGTTTGAGGGCAACAGCACCAGCCCGATAACGCACTTCATTAAGGCGTTCAGTGCGCTGCGCCAGAGAAAGGGTGCGTTCCTGAGCACTGGCCTGTACCTGTAACTGGGTTTTATTGGACAGTGCATTTTCAACATCCGCCAGCGCGCTATAGATGGACTGGCGAAACCCGATAATTGCGGCCTGATATTCAAGCTCGCTAATGGCCAGATTGCGCTGCATGTCGTTATATTGCAAAAAGGGCAGCGATAATCCGGCACCCAGTGTCAGGGCTGGATTTTTGACCAGTTCAGTCAGCGACGTGCTACTGGACCCTAAGGAACCAGTCAGGCTGATGGATGGATAATAACTTGCACGGGTGGCATCCTTGTTGGCCAGCACGCGACGCAAGCGCAGTTCAGCCGCGGTCAGGTCGGGGCGGCGGGCAATCAGTTCAGCAGGTAGGCCTGCATCAATGACAGGCAATTGGAAGTTGGCCAAACGCTGTGGTTCGGTAAAACCCAGTTGGCCGGGTGCTCCATCAAACAAAATAGCCAAAGCGTTACGGGCTTCTACCCGTTGCTGAATTAGCTGGCTTTGGCTGGCTTCCTGTCCGACCAGCGACTGTTCAGCTTGTGCCAGTTCCAGGCCCGATACTGCGCCAGCCCGGTATTGTGCCTGTACCAGTTGGAACAGCTTGCGACTGTTGGCAATGCTGGCCTCACCCGAAGCAATCCGTTCATTCAAATACGCCAGTTGCCAGTACAGGTTACACACCGTACCCACCAGACTTTGTGCAGTGGCCTGCAAATCCTTTGCGGTGGCTGCGGCTTCCCAGCGTGCTGCTTCGGTCTGGCTGGCCAGTTTGCCCCATAAATCCACTTCATAACTAACCGAACCCGACAAACTCAATCCGCGTGAATTGTCATCGCCGTCACGCACATCCACCTGATGCGATGCGGAGACATTGGCACCCACACGTGGCAACTGCTGGTTGGCGGTTAATCCTGCCTGTTCACGGGCCTGTCTTAGGCGCAAGCCTGCCACCACCAGATCATTGTTGGCCGCCAAGGCACGATCCACCAGATTGTTCAGCTCGGCATCATTAAAAACAGTCCACCAGCGATCCTTTAGCTGGGCTATATCAAATTGATTAGCATTCTGGCCCCGTTGGCTCGGCTGCTGATTATACTGGGCAGGAAGCTGGACGCCAGGTTGCTGGTAAGGCGTGCGTACCACTGCGGAACAGCCACCCAGCACCGAGAGTGCCAAGACTGTCAGCACAAGATGCTGTGAACTTCTGGAAAATTTATGGCTTAACTTCATGATTACATTCTCATCATCTTTGCTCTGGCGCTTTAACCTGAAGCTGTTGAATTGACAATATTCGTCAGGCGCATTACTCACGGGCAAGCGCAGCCACCGGATCAAGCTGGGCCGCATTACGCGCAGGTAAAAATCCAAATAGGACACCAATTAAGGACGAGCAGATAAACGCAGCAACCATGGATGTGGTGGAATAAATCATCTGAAAGCTATCGCCGGCAAAATGACTAAAAATCTGCCCAATACCCAGCGCCAGCAATACACCCAGCACACCACCCAGAATGCACACCAGTACGGCTTCAATCAGGAACTGCTGCAAAATATCGCTTTGCCGCGCACCCACGGCCATGCGTACCCCAATTTCCTGCGTCCGTTCCGTAACGGATACCAGCATGATATTCATCACGCCAATGCCGCCAACAATCAGCGAAATAACTGCAATAGCAGAAATCAGCAGGGTCATGGTGGCGGTAGTTTGCTGAATGGTTTCCCGAATGCTGTCGCTGTTCTGGGTAAACACATCCTGCGCGCCATGCCGTTGTTCCAGCAGGCTTAAAATGGCATTTTCAGCAGCACTGGTCGGTGCGCTGTCATTAATGCGCACAATGATGCTACGTAAATTTGGCTGGCCTAAAATCCGGCTCATGACTGTGGTATAGGGCATCCAGACATTCAAGGAATCCGAATTGCCAAACATGCTTTTTTCCGCAGCGGTTACCCCAATAATGCGGGAAGGCACATTACCCAGCAAAATGACTTGGCCAACCGGATTTTCCCCATTGGGAAACAGGGTGTTTTTGGTGTTGTCATCAATCACCACATCCTGACTCAGTTCCTTGACATTTTGCCGGTCAAAGGCTTGTCCGCTAGTAAAGGTCATGCCCCGCACATCAAAGAAATCCTCACCTACGCCATTAATACTGGCGCTGGCTTCAATATCCCGGTAACGGATGGTCTGCGAGCTATTTACGCTGGGGCTAACGCTATCCACATAGGGTTGTTCGGCAATGGCATCAGCATCATCAGGAATCAGGGTCCGCGCCTGACTGGTGCGTGAATTATCACCAAAACCACGCCCTTGATACACCGTAATGGTATTAGTACCCAGACTGCTAATATTTTGCAAAATCTGTTGTTGTGAACCATTTCCCAGTGCCACAACCGATACCACCGAGGCAATACCAATAATAATACCCAGCATGGTTAAAAAGGTGCGCAGGCGATGGGCATTCATGGCCAGTATAGCCATACGGAAGGCTTCACCCAGCCGGTCAAATGAGGAACGCCATGCGGACACGCGCTTGGCAGGTTCATTGGTTGCAGCCTGTTCGGCCATCACCGCTGCTGCCTGATCATCCACATGGTCTTCAGTGGCATAAACCGGAGTATTTTGCCGGTCTGCAATAATTTCACCATCACTGATTTCAATAATCCGGCTGGCATTTTGTGCCACCAGTGGATCATGCGTCACCAGAATAATGGTATGGCCCTGTGCATGCAGTTCGCGCAAAATCCGCATAACTTCAATGCCGCTATTTTTATCCAGTGCGCCGGTTGGCTCATCCGCCAGAATGACATCACCGCCATTCACCAGTGCACGGGCAATACTCACGCGCTGCTGCTGACCACCCGATAACTGGCTGGGACGGTGGTTCAGACGTTCGCCCAGACCAAGCTGGGTAAGCAACTGTGCAGCCCGTTGCTGGCGCGCTGATGGCTCAATACCAGCATAAATAGAGGGAACTTCCACGTTGCCCACGGCAGACAAATCACCCAGCAGGTGATAGCGCTGGAAGATAAAGCCAAAGTATTCGCGGCGCAGGCGTGCCAGTTCATCCGGTTGCAGCTTGCCAGTTTCCTGTCCATTCACCCGGTAGCTGCCACGGGTAGGGCGGTCAAGGCAGCCCAGAATATTCATCAGGGTGGATTTACCGGAGCCGGACTGCCCAATAATGGCCACCAGTTCACCAGCATGAATTTGCAGGTTAATATTTTTAAGTACGGCGACAGTGCCTTCACCGGCTGGAAACTCACGGGTGAGATTTTCTACTTCCAGCAAGGGCACGGCTGACGGGCTTAAACCGGTTTGATTCAGGACTTGTATGTCGTTGGTTTTCACAGTGCTCACTGTTTAAAACCTCATTGGGCGGTTACTGGAGCGTTTGGCGGCATTGTTGGACGAATCACTGCTGTCAGCAATGACCACTTCTTCGCCTTCCTTAAGGCCCGCCTTGATTTCCGCAGTAATCCGGTTGTTTAAGCCCACTTTTACCTGACGGGGTACAGCATTGCCTTCCTGATCCAGTACACGCACCATGGCGCGGCGGTTGGCAATCTTGCTGCTGGCGCTGGCTTTGCTAGTAGGGGCATTCTCACTGTTAGCACTGCCGCTATTGCCAGCCTTTGCAGCCTGACTACCAGTTGCACTGGCACTATTTGCGCTGCTATCAGCCTCTCCAGCTTTTTTACCACGGCCTTGTCCAGTGCTTAAAGCTGCCGCAGGAACACTAATCACATTTTTGGCTTCATTCAGCACAATATAAACCTGTGCCGTCATGTCAATGCGCAGCTTGCCATCCGGGTTTGGCACATCAAACAGGGCATTGTAATACACTGCGCTGGAACTCGTACTGCTGCTAGTGCTGCTGCTTTCAGAGGTAATCGACTCCGGTGCCGGCTCAATGGCGCGCAGGCTGGCATAAATTTTCTTGTCCGGTTCGCCAAGCGTGGTGAAATACACCGGCTGGCCCTGATTAATGCGCATGACGTCGGCTTCACTGACCTGTGCCTTAATAGTCATGGTTTGCAGCTTGGCCAGCTTAACAATAGTCGGGGCAGACTGGTTGGCGTTTACGGTCTGGCCTTCTTCGGTCACAATTGCTACCACAGTGCCATTAATCGGTGCTGTAATACGGGTATAACCCACATTTTCACGGGCAGTTGAAATGGTCAGGCGGCTTTGTTCAATCTGGGCATCAATGGCTTTGACATTGGCTTGCGCGGTTTCAAAGGTGGCCTGTGCGCTTTCATATTCAGCGCGTGAAGTGGCATCCTGTGCCAGCATTTGCTTTTGCCGGTTAAACGCCAATTGTGCTTCCTTCAGGCTGGCCAGACGCGTGGCTTTTTGCGCCAGCAGGTTGTCCAGCGCAGCTTCTTCATTTCTGAGGTCATTTTCCTGACGTACCGAATCAATCTGCGCAATCAGTTGTCCCTGTTTGACCTGATCACCCAGTTTTACATACATTTTTTTAACCTGACCGGAGACCTGAGCACCTACACTGACCAGTTGTTCAGCCTGCAAAATACCGGTTGCCAGTACTGTTTCTTCAATATCACCGCGACTGACCTTGGCAGTAATGTATTGCGGTTTTTCTTCCTTGGGCTTTAAAAAATTCCAGGCCAGCAGGGCCACCAATGCAGTAATCAAGACAATTACCAAGATTTTCAGGGGACTGGACTTAGGCAACATAAAGATATCAGTTTGATTTTAAATGAAAACGACTATAAAGAGTGATTCAGCGAATTAGATTGGCTGAATTGTTTTTTTATATATCAAAATGTTAATGAATTGTAATTATTTTAGGAAAAATCCTGCATTTATCTTCTTAATTACATCAATCATAGGACTTTTAAGCATAAATGTTTTATTCGCTTCATATCACAGTAGTAAATTTTAATCAGCAACTGAAATATCCAGATTTTTTCTATCATTAAGTAATGCCTGCACTTGATAAAAATACAATGCCGCAAAATTAAATGAAACTTAAGACTAAAGTCTGATTTTTAAAAAATGCACCACGATAATACAAAAACCAAATGAATTAATGTCTTAATGAATGAATAAAAAATAAACAAATATTATGGTTTTAGCAGAACTCAATGAGGATACATGGCTAGAAACATTTAGGCGAAATCAGGTACAATCCCATGCAATCTTCAAGGATTTGGTTTTTTCATAACCAAATGTATTTTACCTACCAAAATTATTTTGGCCTGCCAGGAGTTGTCCCCGCATGAGTGCCATTACTCCATATGACTGGGCCGTTGTGGCTTTCGTTATCGGCGTCACATTTTTGTGCGTCTTCATGCTGACTGTGCCATTACTACTGGGTGGCAAGGCATGGGGCCGTGCCAAGAATGAACCCTTCGAATCTGGGGTTGTCGGAGCCGGCGGTGCGCGCTTGCGTCTGTCTGCCAAGTTTTATCTTGTTGCTATTTTCTTTGTAGTGTTCGATCTTGAGGCACTCTACCTGTATGCATGGTCTGTTTCGGTGCGTGAAGCTGGCTGGATTGGCTTCTGGACTGCTGCCATTTTTGTACTGATCCTGCTGATCGGCCTGATCTATGAATTGAGCACCGGTTCGCTGAACTGGTCGCCAGCCGACCGCCGCAAGCAGGCTGGTATTCAGCCTCATGTTGGCAAGCCCAATATGGATCTGGCGGAAATCACCCGTTTTAACAATATTGAAGAGCTGGAAACCGATCCCACCGGGAAAGTACCAGCGCAGTTATCCGGCAAGGTATCCGGTAAAGGTCCTTTACGTGCTGACCGGGCGTCTTCTCCAACTGCTGTTAAGGAGTAATGCGATATGAAATATACCTTGACCCGTGCCAATCCCAATGCAGAGCAATATCCATTGCAGGATCGCAGGGAAGTAAACGATCCGGTTAGCGACGATGTCAACAAGAATGTGTTTATGACCAAGCTTGAAGACCTGTTGCATTCCTCTGTGAACTGGGGCCGCAAGAATTCGTTGTGGCCTTATAACTTTGGCACATCCTGCTGTTATGTCGAATATGCCACCACCCTGACTGCCGTACATGATATGTCACGCTTTGGGGCAGAGGTTATCCGTGCCTCACCACGTCAGGCTGACCTGATGATTGTAGCGGGTACGGTGTTTATCAAAATGGCACCAGTTATTCAGCGCCTGTATGAGCAAATGCTGGAACCCAAGTGGGTCATTTCCATGGGTGCCTGTGCCAACTCGGGCGGTATGTACGATATATACTCGGTGGTGCAGGGTGTGGATAAAATCATTCCGGTGGATGTGTATGTACCGGGTTGCCCACCGCGTCCTGAAGCACTGATTCAGGGCCTGATGCTGTTGCAGGACCAGATTCAAAAAGAACGCCGCCCGTTGTCAGCGGTGATTGGTGATGACCTCAAACCGGTTTACCGCCCCAAAATGCAGCCTGAACGTGATCGTAAAAAGGCCCAGCGGATTGCGGTGACGAATTTGCGGTCACCAGACGAAAGTCGATAGTAATAAACCCTGACGCTGCCTTTGCAGCGTTTTGCCAGCTTATGCAAGTGATCAATGCTGATCCTTGTGCGCCAGAATTTGTAGTAAATAGGAAGCCTAACCAATGGCTGAAGAATCAATTGTTTTGCACGATGCTGCATCACAGTCACCTGCGGTTGATAAACGCCCCGCCTTTGCTGTTGTAGAAGAGCTGCGTGGCAAGTTTGGTGACTCTTTCAGGGTGCAAACGACCTTTGAAGACTTTCCAACCATCTGGGTGGAACGCTCTCAACTGCTCGATATACTGATGTTCCTGCGTACAGTATCACGTCCCTATGTGATGCTGTTCGACCTGTCCGCCATGGACGAGCGCCTGCGCAATCATCGTGAAGGACTGCCACCGTCTGATTTTACCGTGTTCTATCACCTGTTGTCGCTCGAGCGCAACACCGATATTCGCGTTAAGGTAGCCCTGTCGGAAAGTGACCTGAACATTCCTACCGCAACCCGTATCTGGCCTAACGCCAACTGGTACGAGCGCGAAGCCTATGACATGTTTGGCATCAACTTTACTGGCCATCCGATGTTGCGCCGTATTTTGCTGCCAACCTACTGGGAAGGTCATCCGCTGCGCAAGGACTATTCTGCGCGTGCTACAGAATATACCCCGTATTATCTGGACAAGGCCAAGCAGGACTTTGAACAGGAGCAACTGCGTTTTGTGCCGGAAGACTGGGGCATGAAGCGGGGTAACCGGGACGAGGACTTCATGTTCCTAAATCTCGGGCCAAACCATCCATCAGCGCATGGTGCCTTCCGTGTGGTATTACAGCTGGACGGTGAGGAAGTGGTTGATAGCGTGCCTGATATTGGTTACCACCATCGTGGTGCTGAAAAAATGGGCGAGCGCCAGACCTGGCATTCCTATATTCCCTATACCGACCGGGTGGATTATCTGGGTGGTGTTGCGCAAAACATGCCGTATGTCATGTCAGTTGAAAAACTGGCGGGCATTACCGTACCGGATCGTGCACAAGTCATCCGGGTCATGCTGTCCGAGTTTTTCCGTATCAATAACCACTTGCTGTTTATTGGTACTGCCATTCAGGATGCTGGTGGTATGACCCCGGTATTCTATATGTTTACCGATCGCCAGAAAATTTATGATGTGATTGAAGCCATTACTGGTTTCCGTATGCATCCGGCATGGTTCCGTATAGGTGGCACTGCCGCTGACCTGCCAAATGGCTGGCAAAAGCTGGTGCGTGAATTTCTGGACTGGATGCCAAGCCGCCTGAAAGAATACAAAAAGGCCGCCTTGCAAAACAGTGTAATGATTGGCCGTACCCGTAATGTTGCCCAGTATGATGCCAAGCAGGCACTGGCCTGGGGTGTTACTGGTACTGGCTTGCGTGCGACTGGTATTGATTTTGATGTGCGTAAGGCCCGTCCGTACAGTGGCTATGAAAACTTCGAGTTTGAAGTGCCGCTGTGCTATCACGGCGATGCCTACGACCGTATTCTGGTGCATTACGAAGAAATCTGGCAGTCCATGCGCATTATTGAGCAATGCCTGAACAACATGCCGTCTGGCCCTTATAAGGCCGACCATCCATTGGCTGTGCCGCCACCAAAAGACAAAACCCTGCATGACATTGAAACCCTGATTAACCACTTTTTAAGTGTGTCATGGGGGCCTGTGATGCCAGCGGGCGAGTCTACAGTAATGGCTGAGGTGGTGAAGGGGGCAAGTACTTATTATCTGACGTCCGATAAATCAACCATGAGTTATCGTACCCGGATTCGTACCCCGACGTTCCCGCACCTGCAACAAATTCCTTCTGTAATTAATGGCAGTTTGGTGTCCGACTTGATTATTTATCTGGCGACCATCGATATTGTAATGGCCGATGTGGATCGTTAAGAGGATAACGCCATCATGATGATTTTGACTGATAAAAAACCGCGCGTGAATGTTGAAGCCATTTTAACCGCGCAAGAAATTCACGATATTGAGCACCAGATTGCCCATTATCCTGATCCGCGTGCTGCCTCTCTGGATGCCCTGAAAATTGTGCAAAAGCGTAATGGCTGGGTAGACGATGCACAGGTGGTTGCCATTGGCCAGATGCTGGGTATTCCGGCTGCTGATGTTGAAGGCGTGGCGACTTTTTATAACCGTATTTACCGCCGTCCGGTGGGGCGTAATGTCATTTTGCTGTGTGATTCCATTGCCTGCTTCCTGATGGGAGCAGAAACACTGGCTGAAGCATTCCAGAAGCACCTTGGTATTCAATATGGCCAAACCACGGCAGATGGTCGTTTTACCCTGTTGCCAATTTGCTGTCTGGGCAATTGTGACAAGGGACCAACCCTGATGATCAATGAAGACACGCATGGTCTGGTTGGTGTCAATGACATCGCTGCGTTACTGGAGCAATATGTATGACAACGAATGTAAATACAGAACCAAGACCCATACATGGTAACGGCACCGCAGAAACCCATCCGCTGACCTGGCGCCTAAAACATCATGAGCTGATTCATGATGTAGACACCTACGAGTCACTGGAAGGCTACGCGGGCATGAAAAAAGCCTTAAGCATGACGCCGGCTGAAGTGCAGGAAGTGGTTAAGGCTGCAACCGTAAAAGGCCGTGGTGGTGCAGGCTTTCCGGCAGGGATCAAATGGTCACTGATGGCACCCAATGATGGCGGCCCGCGTTACCTGATTTGTAATGCCGATGAAATGGAGCCGGGCACCTTTAAAGATCGCCTGCTCATGGAAAAGCTGCCGCATCAACTGATCGAAGGCATGATCATTGCGGCCTACACTTTAGAAGCCACCATGGGATATATTTTTATCCGGGGTGAGTATATCGAAGCGGCGCAATATCTAAATAATGCTTTAGAGCAAGTGCGAGCCAAAGGCTATCTTGGTGAAAATATCCTAAACACTGGCTGGTCATTTGATATGCACGTGCATACCGGTGCGGGCCGTTATATTTGCGGTGAAGAAACCGCACTGATTAATTCTCTGGAAGGCCGTCGTGCCAATCCGCGTACCAAGCCTCCATTTCCACAGGTGGCTGGTGCATGGGGCCGCCCAACTATCGTCAATAACGTCGAAACCTTTAATAACCTGCCAGCCATTTTGTTACGTGGGCCAGAGTGGTACATCAACCTGTCTGCCCACAAGAGCAAGGATCCCGGCACCAAGATTTATGGGGTTTCCGGTAAGGTGCGTTTCCCCGGCTTGTGGGAGCTGCCTTTTGGTACAACTGCTCGCGAAGTGATTGAAGAATATGCCGGGGGCATGCGTGAAGGCTTAAAGCTAAAGGCATGGTTGCCTGGTGGTGCATCCACTGACTTTTTAACCGCGGAGCATCTGGATCTGCCGATGGATGCCGACAGCATTATGAAAGCAGGTTCGCGTCTGGGTACCTGCCTGATTATGGTAGTGGATGAAACCCAGTGCATGGTGTCGCTCACCCGCAATTTGGAAGAATTTTTTGCGCGTGAATCCTGTGGCTGGTGTACGCCGTGCCGCGATGGCTTGCCATGGAGCGTAAAGGCGCTGTCTGCCATTGAACATGGCCGTGGCAAGCTGGAAGACATTACCCATCTTGAGCAGCTCACCAAGAACCTGTGGATTGGCAAGACATTCTGTGCACATGCTCCGGGTGCCATGGAACCATTACAAAGCGCCCTAAAATATTTTCGCAGCGAGTTTGAAGCACTGATTCCCAAAGAAACAGAATCCGTGGTTCAAATCAGCAACGCTCAGCAAGCTTAAGGAACCAGGCGATGGCTACAATACATGTCGATGGTAAAGATTACGAGGTTGATGGATCAGAAAACCTGTTGCAGGTTTGTTTGTCCCTTGGCCTTGATATTCCCTATTTTTGTTGGCATCCGTCACTGGGTTCTGTAGGCTCATGCCGTCAGTGTGCAGTTAAACAGTATGCCAATGCGGATGACAAGCGCGGACGTCTGGTGATGTCCTGCATGACGCCCGCCGTCAACGATACCTATATTTCCATTGAAGATGACGAAGCAAAGGCCTTTCGCGAAACCATCGTGGAATACCTGATGACCAACCACCCGCATGACTGTCCGGTCTGTGAAGAAGGTGGGCATTGTCATTTACAGGACATGACCGTAATGACAGGACATGACCGCCGCCGTTATCGTTTTACCAAGCGCACGCATCAAAATCAGGATCTGGGGCCATTTATTGCCCATGAAATGAACCGCTGTATCGCTTGTTATCGCTGTGTGCGCTACTACAAGGATTATGCAGGCGGTACGGATCTGGGTGTGTATGGCAACGCAGCACGGGTTTATTTTGGCCGTGAGACCGATGGGGTACTGGAAAGCGAGTTTTCCGGCAATCTGGTTGAAGTGTGCCCAACTGGTGTATTTACCGATAAAACCCATTCCGAGCGTTATAACCGCAAATGGGACATGCAGTATGCACCCAGTATTTGTCAGGGTTGTTCTTCCGGCTGTAATATTTCTCCGGGAGAGCGCTATGGCGAGCTGCGCCGCATTGAAAACCGCTTTAATGGGTCGGTTAACCAGTATTTCCTGTGTGACAAGGGCCGCTTTGGGACAGGTTATGTCAACCGCAAGGATCGTCCGCGTCAGCCACAATTGCACATTGAAAACCGCACCTTAACCGTAAGTGTGGATGAAGCACTGGATCAGGCCATTGCCAGCTTAAAAGGCCAGAATGTGCTGGGTATTGGCTCACCACGCGCTAGTCTTGAAAGTAATTTTGCCTTGCGTGAGCTGGTGGGCAATGAAAATTTCTCTACCGGTATGACCCAGCAGGAACAGCAACTGGTTGAACTGGCAGCTAGCCTGATGCAAACCGAAGGCATTTATAATCCAAACCTGCGTGAAGTGGAAGATTATGATGCGGTGCTGATTCTGGGCGAAGACCTGACGCAAACGGCACCACGCATGGCCTTGTCGGTACGTCAGTCTGCCAAGAACAAAGGACTGGAAATGGCCGCCGAGCGTAAGACGCAAGGCTGGCTGGCTGAGCCGGTTGCCCGTATTGCACAGGATGCCAAAAGTCCGGTTTATATTTTAAGTTCAGTTGCTACGCGGTTAAGCGATATTGCTGAAGGCGAAGTGGTTGCTTCACCAAACGATATTGCACGTTTGGGTTTTGCCATTGCCGCAGCGATTAAAGCTGAAGCCATGAATAGTGATATTTCCGATGATGCCAAGGTGTTTGCACTGGAAGTAGCGCGTCAGCTTAAGCATGCCAAAAAGCCACTAATCATTTCTGGTACCAGCCTGCTGGAACCTGCCCTGATGGAAGCGGCTGCACAAGTTGCCTTAAATCTGGGTAGCTCTGATGGAAAAAGCAAGGCTGGCCTGACACTGGTTGTGCCAGAAGTAAACTCCATGGGTCTGGCGCTGATGGGCGGTATGCCACTGGAACAGGCTTTAACGCAAAGCTACGACGCCATGGTGATTGTTGAAAATGACTTGTACCGTCGCTTGCCAGCACAACAGGTCAAAGCTGCAATGGCTAAAACCCAGCAAATTATTGTGCTGGATCATCAGGATACCCCAACTGCTAAAAAAGCCTCTATTGTGCTATCTGCGGCAAGTTTTGCTGAAGGTGATGGAACAGTAGTGAGTCAGGAAGGCCGTGCCCAGCGTTACTTCCAGGTTTATGATCCGGCGTATTACAACCCCGAAATCAGCATCAAGGAAAGCTGGCGCTGGTTGCATGCCATTCATACCGGAATTCAGGGCAAACCTGTGGACTGGACGGTTCTGGATGATGTGATTGAAGCGGTGGCCAGCAAAGTTCCAGCACTTGAAGGCATTGTGGATGTTGCGCCAGACGCAGGCTACCGTGTTCATGGCCTGAAAATTGCCCGTGAACCACGCCGTTACTCTGGCCGTACCGCCATGCGGGCACCAATTTCCGTGCATGAGCCCAAGCAGCCAACCGACCGGGATTCGGCATTAACCTTCTCGATGGAAGGCTATGTTGGCCCGCAGGAATCATCTTCCCTGATTCCGTTCGCATGGGCACCGGGCTGGAACTCACCACAGTCGTGGAACAAGTTTCAGGATGAAGTCGGTGGGCATTTAAAAGCCGGTGATCCGGGCATACGCCTGTTTGACCGCCTGCCAAAACGTCCGGCACGCAGTTTTGTTGCGCCAGCGCCATTACTGGACAATGACAATACCTATCGTCTGGTTCCGGTGCATCATATTTTTGCCAGCGGCGAAATGACAGTGCGTACACCGGTCATGCAATCACGCATTCCAGCAGCGGCATTTAGTGTCAGCCGTGATGATGCCGCCCGCCTGAATGTTCAGCAGGGCCAGCGTGTGACGGTAAAAGCCGGAGATACCAGCATTAACCTGCCGGTCAATGTGGTTGATTACTTGCCATATGGCTATATTGGGTATCCGGTTGGACTTGCACCGGTAGTCAGCTTGACCGATTCAATAGCCATCAGCGTTGATGCTGCTGCGGTAGGAGTCTAACATGCGGGTTGATCCTTCAATTCCAACATTTTTAAATGACTATATGACCACCAACCAGTGGCAGACCACCTTTATGGTGGTGCAGGCCATTGTAATTTTACTGGTGGTGGTGCTGTTTGCGGCGCTGATGAGTTTTATTGAGCGCCGTTTGCTGGCTTTATGGCAGGACCGTTATGGTCCTAACCGGGTTGGTCCCGGCGGGATGTTCCAGATTGTTGCCGACATGCTGAAAATCATGTTTAAGGAAGACTGGACGCCAAAATTTGCAGACAAGCTGACTTTCCGTCTGGCACCTGCGGTTGCCATGGGTACAGCCGTACTGTCATTTATGGTCATTCCCATTAGCCCAAGCCTTGGCGTGGCAGACCTTGATATTGGCCTGCTGTTCTTTATGGCCATGGCAGGCATTGCAGTTTATGCCGTCCTGTTTGGGGGCTGGTCGTCCAATAACAAATATTCGTTGTTAGGTGGCTTACGCTCGGCAGCACAGACTATTTCTTATGAAGTATTTCTGGGTTTGTCGCTCATGGGCGTAGTGGCCATTGCCGGTTCCTTTAACCTGCGTGACATTGTGGAATCCCAGCGTGACCTGTGGAACATTGTGCCACAGTTTTTAGGGTTTTGTATCTTCGCCATTGCCGGTGTTGCGGTGACTCACCGTCATCCTTTCGACCAGCCGGAAGCCGAGCAGGAACTGGCTGAGGGTTATCATATTGAATATGGTGGCATGAAATGGGGTATGTTCTTCGTTGCCGAGTACGTCAACGTGGTGGTGATTTCTGCCCTGATTGTGGTGTTGTTCTTTGGTGGCTGGCTGGCCCCGTTTAATATTGAAATTCCATTTGTGCCACCGGTTTTCTGGTTTATTGTGAAAACACTGTTCTTTGTCATGATGTTTGTGTTGGCTCGTGGTTCTTTAATGCGCCCACGTTATGATCAGGTGATGAATTTTGGCTGGAAAGTGTGCCTGCCATTAACATTGATCAATCTTTTAGTTACTGCTGCAGTCATTCTGCACAACTATTCCGCCTAAGGGAGCAAGGAGAGCAGCTATGACAAATATTCTGGCTTCCTTTGGGAAGATTATTGTTGGGGCAGGGACCATTGTCCGTAGCCTGTTTATGGTGTTCAGTCATGCTTTTCGCAAGCGTGATACGATTTTGTATCCTGAAGTACCGGGGGAACAGATTGTACCACCGCGTTACCGTGGCCGAATCATTCTAACGCGTGACCCGGATGGGGAAGAGCGCTGTGTGGCCTGTAACCTGTGTGCTGTTGCGTGTCCGGTAGGCTGTATTTCGCTGCAAAAAGCAGAAAAAGAAGATGGCCGCTGGTATCCTGAATTTTTCCGTATCAATTTTTCCCGCTGCATTTTTTGTGGCATGTGTGAAGAAGCCTGTCCAACCACAGCCATTCAGCTCACGCCGGATTTTGAAATGGGCGAGTATGTACGTCAGGATCTGGTGTATGAAAAAGAACACTTGCTGATTTCCGGCCCTGGTAAATATCCTGATTATAATTTCTACCGGGTGGCAGGTATGGCAATTGACGGTAAACCCAAAGGGGCGGCAGAGCGTGAATCTGCACCTGTTGATACACGGAGCTTGCTACCATGATCTGGCCATTTTACCTCATGGCCATTGTGGCCCTGTTGTCTACCATACGGGTGGTAACCAATACCAACCCGGTACATGCCTTACTTAACCTGATTGTTTCACTGCTTGCAGTGGCAGGTATCTTCTTTATCGTTGGTGCACCTTTTGCCGGTGCGCTGGAAGTAATTGTGTATGCAGGCGCCATTATGGTGCTGTTTGTGTTTGTGGTTATGATGCTTAATCTGGGTGCGCAAACCACCGAGCAGGAAAAACTGTGGCTGAATTCATCAGCCTGGACAGTGCCTGCCTTGCTGACCTTTTTGCTGGGTCTGGCGCTGGTATGGATGCTGGCCTCTGGCAACACCGCAGCTCATCCGGCCATTGGCACACATGACGTGGGTCCGAAGCAGGTCGGTATTGCCCTGTTTGGTCCCTACTTATTGCTGGTCGAAATAGCGGCAATGCTATTGCTGGCTTCGCTGGTTGCGGCATTCCATCTGGGTAAGCGCGAGCCTGTTGTTGCAAAAGATGACTCTATAAAAGAAGATTTCGTAAGAGATAGCGAGGTGCAACCATGATGGGACCAATTCCACTGGAGCATGGCCTGATTCTGGCTACATTACTGTTTGCACTGGGGCTTTATGGCGTTATGGTACGTCGTAACCTGATGTTTATGCTCATGAGCCTTGAAATCATGATGAATGCTGCGGCGCTGGCTTTTGTGCTGGCCGGCAGTGTATGGGGCCAGCCTGACGGTCAGGTAATGTTCATCCTGATTCTGACGCTGGCTGCGGCCGAGGCCTGTATTGGTCTGGCCATCGTGCTTCAATTTTATCATCGCTTCCAGCATCTGGACGTTGATGCAGCTAGTGAGATGCGCGGATGAACCTACTGCTTTTAACTTTTATTTTTCCGCTGCTGGGCTTTATCTTACTCGCCGGTCTGCGTGACCAGATTTCTGAAAAAATGGCAGCCATCATTGGTGTTGGCTCCATGGCGCTGTCTGCATTAACGGCACTGTATGTCGGCATTGATTTTTTAAATCAGGGCACACAGGGCGGTTATTACCACCAGATTCTATGGACATGGATGCAGATTGGCAGTTTTGCGCCTAGTTTTGGCTTGCAACTGGATGGCCTGTCTCTGGTGATGATGGGCATGATTACGGGTGTTGGTTTTTTCATTCACCTGTTTGCCGCATGGTATATGCGTGGTGAAGAAGGCTTTGCCCGTTTTTTCTCTTACTTCAACCTGTTTGTGGCCAGCATGTTGTTGCTGGTACTGGGCGATAACCTGCTGGTGATGTTCTTGGGCTGGGAAGGTGTTGGCCTGTGTTCATACCTGCTGATTGGTTTTTATTTTAAAAACCCGGACAACGGCTTTGCAGCCATCAAGGCATTTACCGTAACCCGCGTGGGCGACGTATTACTGCTGATTGGCCTGTTTATCCTGTTCCAGCAATTTGGCACACTGGATATTTATGAAATTACCATACGCGCCCCAGAAGTTCTGACCAGTGGTAGTCCGGCAGTAACCTGGGCCGCCCTGATGTTACTGGGTGGCGCTGTGGGTAAGTCTGCACAGCTTCCCTTACAAACATGGCTGGCCGATGCAATGGCAGGTCCTACACCAGTTTCTGCACTGATTCATGCGGCGACCATGGTGACAGCAGGTGTTTATCTGATTGCCCGCATGCATCCGGTATTTGAGTTGGCACCGGATGTACTGTATCTGGTGGGTGTCATTGGGGCTATTACCTTGCTAATGGCTGGTTTTGCTGCACTGGTGCAAACCGATATCAAGCGGGTACTGGCTTATTCCACCATGAGCCAGCTGGGTTACATGTTTTTGGCATTGGGTGCTGAGGCCTATCAGGCGGCAGTATTCCACATGCTAACGCATGCATTTTTCAAAGCCCTGTTATTCCTGTCTTCAGGTGCGGTAATTATTGCCTGCCATCATGAGCAAAATATTCTAAAAATGGGTGGCCTCTGGAAAAAAATTCCATTTGTCTATCTGTGTTTTTTGGTGGGGGGTGGCGCACTGGCGGCATTTCCGTTTATCACTGTGGGCTTTTATTCCAAAGATGAAATCCTGTGGCAAGCATGGGCATCTGGCCATCCTGAACTTTTCTGGGCTGGTGTAGTGGGTGCGTTCTTAACCTCTATTTATACCTTCCGCCTGATCTGGCTGGTGTTTCATGGTCAAGAAAAAACCCACGCCCATAAAATTGAAGGCATTACCTATTGGTTGCCACTGGGCGTGCTATTGGTGCTGTCTACCTGTATTGGTGCGCTATTGCAGCATCCGGTAGGCCATGTATTAAACAATGTCTTGCCAGAGTTTGTGGTAAATGCAGCCGTAGCGCACGATAAACACTTCGTGGAATACACTGCGGTTGGGGTGGCCTTGCTTGGGCTGGTGATTGGCGCAGTATTGTTTGCCTTTAATTACCGTTCGGTACAAAAAATGGCCAATACTTCATTTGGTGCAGGCGTTGCGCATATTTGGCGTAATGCATGGGGCTTTGATGCGCTTTATCATTTGATATTTGTAAAACCTTATCTAATGATTGCGCGTATATTTGGCCGTGATCCGGTAGACCGGATCTGGGGCGTGTTTCCGGTACTGGTGAGGGCAGGTAACAGTGTTGCCACCAATCGCCAAACAGGATCACTGCGTGGTTATGCAGCGGCTATTGTGATCGGCGCGGTGATATTACTCATGATACTTATTGTGATTCAGGTACTGGGGAAATAAGATGCAGGAACTTTCAACTCCAAATAACTGGATTCTCCCTGCACTCATCTTGATTCCCTTTATTGCAGGTTTTTTATGCTGGGTATTCGAAAAGGTGAGTATCCGGGCACCACGCTGGATTGCCTTGATCGGGATGCTGGTCACGCTAGGGCTGAGCATTCAGTTATGGATGGCAGGTCATTACGGTGATACTACCGCCATTGTTGTACAACCGGGCATTGCACCGGTATGGCAGGCAGAATTTAGCCTGCCGTGGATTCCAATGCTGGGCATTAGTTTTCATCTGGCCCTCGATGGTTTATCCCTGATGATGGTGGCACTGACTGCCTTGCTAGGGGTATTGGCGGTAGGCTGTTCTTGGGATGAAATCCAGAAGAATGTGGGTTTCTTTCACCTGAACCTGCTGTGGAGCCTTGGCGGCGTTATTGGTGTATTTCTGGCCATAGACATGTTCCTGTTCTTCTTCTTCTGGGAGATGATGCTGGTACCTATCTATTTCCTGATTGCACTATGGGGACACTCCGGTTCAACGGGCCGTTCGCGTGTCTATGCTGCCACCAAGTTCTTTATTTATACGCAGGCTTCTGGCCTGATCATGCTGGTTGGCATTTTGACACTGGTTCTGATCCGTTTTACCCAGACCAATACCTTGTCATTTGACTATATGCATTTGCTGGGCACCACGCTGCCGTATGGCTTTGAATATGGCCTGATGCTGTGTTTCTTTATAGCTTTTGCGGTGAAGTTGCCCGTAGTGCCATTTCATGGCTGGTTGCCAGATGCCCACGCGCAGGCACCCACTGCGGGTTCGGTAGACCTTGCCGGTATCCTGATTAAAACAGCAGCCTATGGCATATTGCGTTTTGTACTGCCGCTGTTCCCGCATGCTTCGGCAGATTTTGCCAATATTGCCATTATTATGGGCTTGGTTGGTGTGTTTTATGGCGCATGGCTGGCTTTCCAGCAAACCGACATGAAGCGCCTGCTGGCTTATACCAGTGTGTCGCACATGGGCTTTATTCTGCTGGCCATTTATGCAGGTAATTTGATGACCCTGCAAGGTGTCATGATTATGATGCTGGCACATGGCCTGTCATCGGCAGCACTGTTCATTATGGCTGGCCAGATTTATGAGCGCCTGCACACCCGTGACTTGCGCCTGATGGGTGGCATGTGGGGTCAGTTCCGCTACCTGCCATTTTTCCTGATGTTCTTTAGTGCGGCATTAATGGGTATTCCGGGTACAGGTAACTTTGTTGCAGAATTCCTGATTTTGCTGGGTTCTTATGGTCGCTATCCGGTATTTACTATTCTGGCAACCGTCAGTCTGGTATTTGCAGGACTCTATACCCTGATCATGATTCATAAAGCCATGTTTGGACAGCCGCATGAGTCGCAGCAAAAAATGGCACAGCCGTTTAAAGACTTAAATGCCCGTGAAATGACCATGTTGCTGGTAATGGGGATTGGTTTACTATGGCTGGGGCTGTTCCCGCAGGATGTTTTAAATACATCTCACTTAAGTATGCAATGGTTGAGTAACTCGTATAATTACCCATTGTTTAATACGCCAAACATTAGCCCAATGAATAGCGTGGAGATTCAATAAGCCATGGATATGATTTCTACGCTGATGCCGCTGGCACCTGTTATTATTGTTAGCCTGACGGCCGTTTTGGTGATGTTGCTGGTGGCAATCAAGCGCCATCATGACCTGATTGCAACGGCAACCGTGATTGGCCTTAATGCGGCAGTGGCCTATATTGTCTGGCAGGCATTTTTCCAGAACAGTGGCCCGCAAGCCGTGATGGGCTTGTTTGTGGTTGATGGATTTGCGCTGTTTAATATGGCGCTGATCCTGATTGCCTCGCTGGCCTGTTGTACGCTGGCACACGCTTATATCGACAGCTACCAGCACAACCGTGAAGAGCTTTACCTGTTACTGCTGATTGCTGTGGCTGGTGGCATGCTGATGACGGCCAGCAGTCATATGACCTCATTTTTTATGAGCCTTGAATTGCTGTCCATTCCAACCTATGGCTTGCTGGCTTATACCCATGAGCGCAGCAAGTCACTGGAATCGGGCATCAAGTATCTGGTGTTATCGGCAACTGCTTCTGCGGCATTACTGATGGGCATGGCTTTCCTGTATAGCTATACCGGTACTATGGATTTCCGTAATCTGGGCCAGATTCTGGGGCAGGTAGCGCATGAGCCGATTGTCGTCATGGGCTTTGGCCTGATTGTAATTGCCATTGCATTCAAGCTGTCACTGGTGCCATTTCATGGCTGGACACCTGATGTGTATCAGGGTGCACCAGCACCGGCTGCAACCTTTCTGGCCACGGTGAGCAAGGTGGCCATGCTGGCCGTTGCATTACGTTTCCTGCTGGTGTCCAGTTCACTGGCCATGGAAGGCTTGCAAACCATTCTGGTAATTCTGGCGGTGCTGTCTATTCTGGTGGGTAACCTGCTGGCGGTACGTCAGGTTAACTTAAAACGCCTGCTGGGTTACTCATCCATCGCGCATTTTGGCTATTTGCTGATTGCCATTATCTGTCTGGGTGTATCATCCATTGCTACCGTCAGCATTTATCTGGTGACGTATGTATTCACCACCATTGGTGCGTTTGGTGCTGTTGCGCTGATGTCTAGTCCATATAGTGATACTGAAGCAGAATCCATTGCCGATTATCGCGGACTGTTCTGGCGTCGTCCGGTATTGACAGCAGTGCTGACCGTTATGATGCTCTCACTGGCGGGTATTCCACTTACCGCAGGCTTTATTGGCAAGTTCTTTGTGGTGATGGCTGCGGTACAGAACATGAGCTGGTTGCTGGCTGCCATGGTGATTCTGGGTAGTGCGATTGGTTTGTATTATTACCTGCGGGTGATGGTCGTACTGTATATGACCCCACCGGATACTCCACGCATTGATGCCCAGACTAACTGGGGCGTAAAGGCTGGCGGTATTATGGTGCTGCTGACTTCACTGCTGGTGCTATTGCTGGGTGTTTATCCGCAACCATTGATTAAACTGGCAGCACTGGCACAAATTGTGGTAATGCAGTAATTTCCTAGCTTGTAAACCCTATGACAGGATGCCTCAACAATGTTGGGGCATTTTGTTTTTTAGTGCAGGCCATTTTAAATTAATCTGTTTTTTGTATTATCATGACGCTGTTTACAGCAGCTGTTCTGATTAATATGCCTATCCTTGAAATTCGCCATCCCCTGATTCGTCATAAAATTGGTTTAATGCGTCGTGCTGACATTAGTACCAAGAATTTTAGGGAACTCTCGCAGGAAATTGCATCACTACTCACCTACGAAGCCACTAAGGATTTGATGCTTGAAAATGAGGTGATTGAAGGATGGGCCGGGCCGGTGAGTGTCGAGCGCATTGCAGGCAAGAAAATTACCATTGTACCGATTTTGCGGGCAGGCATTGGCATGCTGGAAGGCGTGCTGAACCTGATCCCCAGTGCCAAGGTGAGCGTGCTTGGACTAGAGCGTAATGAAGAAACCCTGCAAGCGCGCAGTTATCTGGAAAAGCTGGCCCCGGATATTCATGCGCGTCTGGCGCTAATCATTGACCCCATGCTGGCCACTGGCAATTCACTGGTGGCAGCCATAGATTTGCTCAAACAGGCAGGTTGCAAGGAAATTCGCGTGATGGTGCTGGTAGCAGCACCCGAAGGCATCCAGCACTTGCAGGCGCACCATCCGGATGTAATGATCTATACGGCTTCAATTGATGAGTGTCTCAATGAGAAAGGCTATATTATTCCGGGGCTAGGTGATGCGGGTGACAAGATTTTTGGCACGATTCAAAAGAAAATTATTTTTAACAAACCGTAGATTATACTGCTGATGCCTGCGCCCTTTAATATAACCGAGATTAGCGTGATCTTGGCTGACTACCGAAATCT
The DNA here is from genome assembly GCF_001982605.1 of Alkanindiges hydrocarboniclasticus. Lineage (GTDB taxonomy): Bacteria > Pseudomonadota > Gammaproteobacteria > Pseudomonadales > Moraxellaceae > Alkanindiges > Alkanindiges hydrocarboniclasticus. The sequence goes on from NZ_MLCN01000023.1 coordinate 94,799, forward strand.
TGTGCATGCCCGTGATCTGGTATTTTTAATGAATGAATATGCACAGGACCCTATGGGTGGTGGGGAAGCCTTAAGCCAGCACTGCCAGCGCCATCTGGTTGAGAGGTTGCAAAATTTTCCAACGGCTTATACATGGCTGGCTTACCATTACGCCAAACCAGTTGGATTGCTGAATGCCTTTATGGGCTTTTCAACCTTTAAATGCCAGCCGCTCCTGAATATCCACGATGTCATTGTGCAACAGCAGGCGCGTGGACTGGGTATTTCGCGCCTGTTATTTGAGGCCGCCGAAAGCCATGCAAAAACACTGGGCTGCTGTAAAATGACACTGGAAGTGCTGGCTGGTAATGAACCTGCCAAACGGGCTTACCGTACTTTTGGTTATGACAATTACCGCTTAGACGAAAGCGCCGGTATGGCCGAATTCTGGCAAAAATATCTGGACTAGCACCCAAGCACTGATGCACGGCTTTAGCAAAAATTTAAGTGTTGTTTTCCCGGCAAAATTCCATAAAGGCCTTTAAGCCCGGGCCTTTGTATTTCTGGCGGTGCACCAGCATAAACAGTGGACGTTTGAGCGTCCAGAAAGGCGTATCCAGAATCACCAGTTGGCCTTCATTGGCCAGTGGTTCAATGGCCAGCCGGGAGACACATGCCACGCCAAGTCCGCCAGCCACCACTTTTAAAATTGCTTCATTATGGCCCAGTGTCAGGCGCAGTTTGGCATTGGGCAAGTCTTTAAGCATGACATTGTCAAAAACCTCACGGGTGCCGGAACCTTCTTCGCGCAAAATCCAGTCTATTTTCTGAAAGTCATTTAAATCCAGCGGCCGGTCAAGCTGGGCCAGTGGATGCTGCGGCGCACAGCAAACGGCCAATTCATCATCACGCCATGGAAAAGCCTGCAATTGCGGTAAATGACACGACCCTTCAATCAGTCCCAGATCCAGCTGGAACTGGCTAACCGATTCGATAATCTGGCGTGTATTGCCAACCTGTAATTGTAGTTGCGCCTGTGGCTGGAATTTTAAAAAATCTGCCATCAGGTCAGGCATCAGGTAGTCACTAATGGTTAAGGTTGCCCCAAGGCGTAAGTCAATCGTTTGCAGCTCGCCTTGAGCAGCCTGTTCAAATGCCTCGCAGCGGCCCAGAATTTCCAGTGCCTGCGGTAGTAAAAAACGGCCAAGGTCATTGAGCTGCAAGCGTTTGCCCAACCGGTCAAACAGGGGAGCACCCAATGCATCTTCAAGGTCAGCCAGCGCCATACTGGCTGCACTCTGGGTCAGGCGTACAGCATCACTGGCACGGGTGACTGTGCCTTCCTGGGCAACGGCAACAAACACGGCCAGTTGTCTTAACGTCATGCGCATGAAGTGTACCTTTTTTGACTTTTTTCGTAAGGGCATTAGGAACGGTAGCGATACATGCTACCATTGCCGGGCAGCATAGAGATATAAGTATGTACTGATGAGTGAAGAAAAATTTACCCGGGAAACAGTGCTGGATGTGCGGCGCTGGAGTGAAAACCTGTTTAGTTTTACCCTGACTCGGCCTGCACATTTTCGCTTCAGTGCCGGGCAGTTTGCCCGTATTGGCATTGAGGTGGACGGTGAGAAAATTTTTCGTGCCTATTCGGTGGTGTCTTCACCATTTGCCGAGCAGCTGGAATTCTTTTCCATTGTGGTGCCGGATGGTGCCTTTACTTCACGTTTACAGCACCTAAAAGCAGGTGATAATCTGTTGCTGGAAAAAATTCCCTTTGGTTTTTTAACACTGGCACGCTACCAGAAACCCTTGCCGCATGACCTGTGGCTTTTGGCTACCGGCACCGGACTTGCGCCGTTTTTATCCATGTTGCAGGACTTTGCACCGTGGCAGCAATATCAGCAGATTATTCTGGCTTACAGCGTACGCACCCGTGAGGAACTGGCTTACGCTGAAGAAATTGACCGCATTGCCCAAAGTTTTGGCGAGAATGGTGCCAATTTCCAATTTTTGCCAATTATCACCCGAGATACCATTGCGGCAGGTGATGCTGCTTTACATCAGCGCTTGCCGGTATTAATTGAAAATGGCCTGCTGGAACAGCACGCAGGCATACCGTTAAACCCTGAAACCAGCCATGTCATGCTGTGTGGTAATCCGCAAATGGTGGAAGATACCCGCAATGCGCTTAAAGCAAGGGGCCTAAGCATGAACCGGCGTGGTGAAGGAAATATTGCCGTAGAAAATTACTGGTAAGAGAAACGCAGGGAAGTAGCCTATGGGTCTACTTCCTGCTGAACGTCATGACTTATTTATTAACCTCATGAATTACTTAGTGATAGCGCATATCAAAAAAATCGCGCATGTCTTTTAGGGTGGCTTGCAAGTCCCACGCCAGCCATGCCGGTTCAAACACAGAAGAATAATAGGCCCGCTGCTCATCACTAACCAGCACGCGAATGGGGCAGTCCTCTTCGGTCAGTCGCCATGGAAAAATGGGGGCATCGGCTTCCAGTAGGGCTTCAAGGTTACGTAGATCAATAATCAGTGCCGAAATGTACTCCGGAAAGGCCATCACAGAAAATTCATCACTGCGCCGTCTTAAATACTCAAGGTCGTACCAGTTTAATTGTGGTGCATCCCCTTCAAAGGCAATGATGCCAATTAAATGACCATCCCTTGAGGTGTGCAGCCAGCATTGGTGCTTTAGGGTGGTCGGCAGGTCAAGCTGAACAGGTGTAACTGAATAGGGCATCACAGCACTTAAACTGCTAAAAGAGCGCGCAATTTTAAGTAAGTTTTGTTGACAAAGCAAAAAATAATACGCTATCTATAGGCTCGATGGTTAACTGATGTAACCTGTAAAAAAATCCAGTAATAATTTTTAATGATAATTAGGGTATACGAGGTAATTTTATGACAACTTACGATCCTTCAAAGCCGCCTGCCATGGCACCGGTTGCTGACCATCCGCTGTCACCGCGCGGCCGTTTTGCCCGTCTGGCTTATCTGGCTTGGTATCTGGTGATTTCTTTGGTTATTGTTCTGGTGGCAATACTGGGCATTGCCATTTTTGGTAATTCGGCCAATACCACCGATCCTTATGCCAATATCGGGACAGCCAGTATTTTAATTATGGCGGTTGCCTATATTGTATTTTTTTACTATGCCATTGTTTTTACCATTCGCCGCCTGCATGACTTAAATCAGAGTGGCTGGCTATCCCTGCTTATACTGGTACCACTGGTTAACGTGTTTTTTATGCTGTATGTGATGATTGCACCGGGAACCAAGGGCAGCAATAACTTTGGCCTGCCACGACCCAACAAAGGCTGGGAAAGTGTATTAGGCATCATTTATATTATCCTCAGTGTTCTGGCTATTATTGGTGGGATTGCAGTAATGACCATGCTGGGCGGCATGTCAGGTGATATGAGCAATCTGGCCAACATGACAAAATATTAATTTATATAAGCTGGACTGTATCTGACAATCTTTACAAGCCAAAGCACTGTCTTTGGCTTTGTTATTTTTGAGCCGTAAAAATATTTGCCCAGCATCTTAATTGTGAAGATAAAAAAGGCCGCTTAATGCGCCAAACCACAGATACAAGCCTATAAATGTTTAAAAAATAAAACTTAAATTTTGAATGTTAATAAAAACCCTACCTAGCTTGACAAAAACAGTATGAAGGAAACAAAAGCGTTGTTTTTATATTTTGGTGCTTTGTTAAGGTTATTTAGGGTCATCACTAAGTTGATTTCAATAAAAAACTTAAGTCATGACCTGAAGATAAAGGGTATTGATGAGTAGCTCCATTGTACGTTAGGGCAGGCCAACTGCCGGATAACACAACGCCGAATAATTCTCTCTGGACGTACAGATGCAAGCTGCTGATTAATAAAAAATGAATGACCGATATGATCAAGGGGTTAGTTATGGATAATTTCCAGAACTTCCAGCATACATATGGTGTTCAGCTAGAACCTATTCTCGGTGCGATTGCTTTGCTGCTTGTCGGCTGGGTTGTTGCATTGCTAGCTGGCGCCGGTGTACGTAAGTTACTTTCAAAACTCAATGTCAATCGACATGTTAATAGCTCAACAGGACACCATACCGATATTGAACACATCGCTGGGCGCGTTGTTTTCTGGTTTATATTGATTATTGCCGTTATTGCCAGCTTTAACCTGTTGAATCTACATGCAGTTTCTGCCCCGTTTTCCAATATGGTCAATGAGGTTCTGCTCTTTATTCCCCGTGTACTGTCTGCATTGGTACTGGCTGTGCTGGGCTGGATACTGGCCACACTGGCGCGTGCCGGAATTACCCGTCTACTGGCGCGTACCACACTGGATGAGCGCTTAAGTGCCGATGTGGGCGTGCAGCCATTAAGCAATAATATTGGCCAGATTGTTTACTGGTTAATCCTGCTGCTGTTTGTTCCCATGGTACTGTCTGCACTTGGCTTAAACGGCCTGTTGCTGCCTGTACAGAACATGGTCAATGATTTGCTGCTATTCCTGCCGAACCTGTTTGCTGCACTGGTAATTGGTTTTGTGGGCTATTTTGTGGCAAAAATTGTTCGCAATATTGTGGTGGGTCTGGTTTCCAGCTTAAATCTGCAATCGGCTGCGGCGCATGTTGGGGTTAAAAATACCACCAGCATTCCTAACATTGCCGGTTCGATTGTATTTATCCTGATCCTGATTCCAACCCTGATTGCAGCACTGGATGCATTACACATTGAGGCAGTTTCACAGCCTGCAATTCGTATGCTTGACCAGATCATGTATGCCATTCCAAACATCATTGCTGCAGCATTGATCCTGATCATTACCTATGTGGTCGCCAAGTTTGTGGCTGGTATTTTAGTTAACCTGATGGCTGGTACTGAACTGGATCGCCTGCCTGCCAAACTGGACATGCAGCGCTTTTTGGGTAGCACCAACCTGTCAACCATCATTGGTAAATTGCTGGTATTTTTTGCCATGCTGTTTGCGGTAGCTGAGGCAGCCAACCGTCTGGGCTTCGTTCAGGTTAGCGATTTAATCACCATCTTTATTGCTTTTGGTGCCAATATCCTGCTGGGCGTAGCAATTTTTATCATTGGCTTCTGGCTGGCCAACCTGATTGGCGATATTGTACAGCGTGGTCGTTATAATTATTCACTGTGGCTGGCCAATGTAGTACGGATGCTGATTATTGGTCTGGTACTGGCTATGGGCCTGCGTGCGATGGGCATTGCGGATTCCATTGTTAATCTGGCCTTCGGTCTGACACTGGGTGCGGTTGCAGTTGCCTTTGCACTGGCTTTTGGTTTGGGAGGGCGCGAGCCTGCACAACGCCTACTGGATGACATGCTCACCAAGGCAAAACGTGAAGCCAACAAGCCAACTCCACCAACCGCATCGGGCATGAGCAATGCCGACATGGATGCGCCTTTAAGCACTAGCTTTGGTTCTCCAGTAGGTTCGCCTGCAGTATCTCCGATTGTTAGCCCTTCAGAAACTACGCCACCTACCGGCACGGACAATGAACTGATTCTGCCTGACAATCCGGATGATCCAATCAATCCGCTGCGTTAACAGGCTTTAAGGTTGTGATTTAAGCAGCCTGCCTTAAATAAGCAAACCAGAAACCGCTGATTCGTCAGCGGTTTTTCAATATGGAAAAGCTATTTTTTACGGCTAAGATAATAAATAATTAGTTCGGCAATCAGTAAGTTAATTACCCAGCCCAGCCAGGCTTCCAGTTGATAAATCAGCTTTGGCGTTAGACCATCTACATAAGGCGCGAATTGATACAAAATGAGTTTCCATGAACGTAAACTCAAGGCGGATAATGACAGTGCAAAGCTGCGGATCATCCAGTTACGGTGTTGGGACCAGTTTTTTTGCACGGCGTATTGTAATGCCAGTAGCGTACTGGCCATCCATAACAAGCCTAAAATGATAAAACAAACCTGCGTGACTAATCCGCCAGCAGCATAAAACGCCATAACTAAGCCGCTGGGTGCTGCAAAACCCAGTACCGTCAGGATATAGAGCCAGCCCAGCCGCCGGTGCCATACGGGAAAACGCTGTCTAACCACAGGCCAGAACTGGGTAAAGCCAGCCAGCAAAATAAAACTGCTAAAGACCACATGGATTTTAAAGGCAATTTGCCATGGCAGAAAATGCACCACATCCTGTTTTAAAGCCAAAAAACCTTGCGTATCGGACCATGGAAAATAGCTGAGGCAGATTTTTATCATCAGCGCGCAAAGCCAGATAAAAATGCCCAACAGAACAAATATTATGATGTTGTAATATATTTTAAGGTGGGTCATTTAAAAACTGGATAACAATGAAAGAATTTTTATTTTCAACAAGCCCGCTGGTTTGTAAAGCTTTAAAGCAGAAAATTAACATGAGAATAGTTATATGAGCAATCACAACAACTGCCACGACAACAGCCGCCATAATAAAGCTCACAGCTTTAGCCTACTGTTACTTGGCCTGCTTGCCAGCCCGGTCTATGCAGCCAGCACTACTGCTTTAAGCCACACCGCTTTAAATCAGTTTGCCACTAGCTGGACGGGCAGTTTTGATGAGCGTCGCATTGGTTTTTTTATAGATCATATTCAGCAGGGGCAGGTTAAAGGCTACAGTATTTTGGGCGCAAACAAGCAAAATTTTACAGGTATCATACAGCCAGCAGGAGCCAACAAATACACCATTATGGCGCGTGAAACGGGTAAGCCACAAAGCGCAGGTGTATTTAAGCTGCATCTGGATTTAACCAAGCCCAAGGTGCTGGAAGGATCATGGCAGGCTAATGCAGCAGGGATTAAACCGAAGTTTTTTGAGCTTGCTCCCCAGCAATGTGGTTATCAAGCTAGTGCAGGGCAATATCCGCAAGCATCCAGACGTTTACTCAAAGATAGTGATTTGCAAATTAGCAAGCAAGAGTTGCAATACATGCGTAATGAAATTTATGCGCGCCATAATTACTCATTTAGCAATAAAGTCATTGCCAGCCTGTTTGCCCATCAGGACTGGTATATCCCGTGCGCTTTAAATGTTGACAAGCAACTGAGCAAAATTGAGCAGGAAAATATCCGGCGTATCAAACTGATGGAACCCTACGCTGAAAACGTGGAGCTCGACTGGGGGCGCTAGTCTTTTTTAGTGTTGAGTAGCAGTCATTTTCAAAAAAGGAAGAACGATGATGAATAACCATGATCCAATACACCCACAGTATTCACAAAACCTGCAAAAACTGGACAGTAACCGCCAGCTTACCCTGATTATTTATATCCTCTATGCGTTGGGGCTGTTTTCCGGGATTACTGCAATTATTGCCATTATTATCAACTATGTAAAGCAGGATGACGTTAGGGGAACATGGCTGCACACACACTTTGACTGGCAAATTAAAACCTTCTGGTGTGTGTTAATCGTAGGTATTATTGGCACACTTACCCGTTTTCTCCTGATTGGCTACGTTATCCTGTTTGTTTTAACCCTGTGGTACATCTACCGTATGGTTAAAGGGTTTCTGGCCTTTAATGAACGTCGCAGTATTGAATAATCAAAGCCAGTACCGTATTACGCTAAAAGCCAGCTCTAAACATTAAGGCGTAGCCCATGCTCAGGTTTGTTTTTCCCTGGGCTTGGCCTGCTGATTGTTACGCTTTTGCTGTTCAATCACACTCAGCTTGCCGTCACTTTCCATGAAAGCTTTTTTAACCTGTTCAATGTTTTCAATGCCTTGCTCACGTAACTGGCTTAACAGCTCAGCCTGTGTTACAAATTCCCGGCGCATATTGCGATGCAGCATTTTGCCATTACGGATCAGGATCAGTGGCTCTGCATCCATCAGCCGCTCAAACCAGCGAAAATGGTAGCTAAGCCAGTCTAAAAAGAAGTTCCAGAACATCAGGGTGGCTACCAGAATCAGGCCGTCGGGGACTGTTCTGTATTCTCCCGCCATCCCGTTTTGCGAGGCATCGGCCAGCAGAATCACCAGCAGCAAATCACCGGTTTCCATGCCACCAGCCTGTCGCTTTAAAATCAGCCGCATCAGGATAATCAGGGACAAGTACATGACTGTGCCACGGACAATAATTTCCAGCACTGGGGTGTCAAAGGAAAAAACGCTACTCCAGTCCATGTTGACTGCTCTATTTATTGTGATGGCATAAATTATGGATTAAGAACAGATTAAAAAATGAAGGCAATTGGTTGCTATCCGGTAACCCACACGGAACATCTGTATAAAAACTCCAATAGAAAAAGCCATGCTGCAACTGACCAGCACGGCTTTGGATAATACGTGCCTTACGACAATAAAATGCCTAAAGGATTAAAACAGGTTTTGGTCGTAAGTGGATGAAACGCGGTGAATACTTAAATCAGCACCGTTATATTCTTCTTCAGGGCTTAAGCGAATGCCTATGGTTGCCTTTAAAACGCCATACACCACAAAGCCGCCAAGCAATGCAATGCTGATTCCAAGGCCTGTGCCAATAAGCTGTGACATTAATGAAACACCGCCCAGTCCACCCAGCGACTGTAAGCCAAAAATCCCAACGGCCAAGCCGCCAAAAGCACCACAAACTCCATGCAGCGGCCAGACACCCAGCACATCATCAATACGCAGGCGGTTTTGGGTAAAGGTAAATAGCCAGACAAACAGGCCACCAGCCATCCCGCCAATAAATAGTGCGCCCAATGGATGTACCACATCGGAACCGGCACAAATGGCTACCAGACCGGCCAAGGGGCCATTGTGCAAAAAGCCGGGATCATTCTTGCCCAGCATATTGGCGACCAGTGTGCCACCAGCCATGGCCATAAGCGAATTAACCGCCACCAGACCGGAAATACCTTCAATTTTCTGGGCGCTCATGACATTAAAGCCAAACCAGCCGACAATCAAAATCCATGCACCCAGTGCTAGAAAAGGAATGGACGAAGGGGGGTGTGCCGAAATTTTACCACCATTGCCGTAACGACCCTGACGCGCACCCAGCAGAAGAATCGCGGGCAGGGCAATCCATCCACCCATGGCATGTACCACCACTGAGCCCGCAAAATCATGGAAATTGGCACCAAAAGTACGCAGTAGCCAGTCCTGAATGCCCAGATGACCATTCCACGCAATACCTTCAAAAAATGGATAAATCAGCGCCACAATCGTAAACGTGGCAATGGTTTGTGGACGGAACTTGGCACGTTCAGCAATACCGCCAGAAATAATGGCAGGAATGGCAGCAGCAAAGGTCAGCAGGAAGAAGAATTTGATCAGGTGATAGCCATGCTCGGCGGTCAGTGCCGTATCGGCATGCATAAAATGCGTCCCATAGGCCACATAATAACCAATAAAAAAGTAGGCAATGGTTGAAACTGCAAAGTCAGTAAGGATTTTGCTTAAGGCATTAACCTGATTTTTTGTCCTGACAGTGCCCACTTCCAGAAATGCGAATCCGGCATGCATCGCCAGCACCAAAATAGCACCCATAAGGAGAAATAAAACGTCATTGCTGGTCATAAATGAACCTGTTCCAAAACGGTTTTAAAAGGCGTTGCTTATTTATTACTGGCTAATGTATATCAATTGTAATGCCAAAATTTTTATAAGCTTTTATTATATTGATAATTAATAAATTTTTTTAAAAATTAAAAAATTTTGTTTAGACATAAATTTGAACTGCTTTGGTGCTGGTCTTGTATTGGTGCAAAAAATGGCCGGATTAGTGCAAAAAAATACCAAAATGGTGCGCGAGTAAATGGTCTATTCTGGATCAAAATTGATTCATTTTTGAGCATTGAAAACTAAAAACTGAATACTAGAAATAAAACTGGTTTTACACAACCTAATCTGACAGTCATCCTAAAAATGCAAATAAGCCTAATAAAGCAAATTGTGAATGTAGGTGCAGGACACGGAAATATCAATTAACCACAGCATTTTATAACCAAAAATAAGGCCTAATGGCTTTAAGGTTTATAGACGAGTTTGTAATCCAACTGAGATGCAACTTATTTGCAGTGCGACCTTAAGTTTATTAAGCACTTGATGACACTATATCAAGGGAGGAGATTTAACGATGTCTGTTAGCGCGTGGTTTTTTCAATCCTGGCAGGATTTGGGCCGGTCATTGTCGTTGGTATACTGGCTTATATTGCGCTGATTTTTCTGTTACGGGTGTCGGGTAAGCGAACCTTAACCAAAATGAATGCCTTTGATCTGGTGATTACTTTTGCATTAGGCTCGACACTGGCGACGATCCTGTTATCCAAGGATGTGACCCTGATTGAAGGGATTGTGGCCTTTACAGTGCTTATTTCCCTGCAATACATTCTTTCTTTTTGTTCAGTACGCTCGCAAAAATTCAGGTCTGTCATCAAAAGCCGCCCAACCTTATTGTTTTACCATGGGCAAACCATTGATCTGGCCATGAAGGAGCAGCGTATTTCAGCAGATGAAATTGGGGCCGCAGTACGGGCGCAAGGCATTGCCCACCTGCAGGAGGTTGAGGCAGTAATACTGGAAACTGATGGCAGCTTTAGCGTTATTTCAAAAACCGGAAAACTGGCCGACAGCATTAACCCAAATGTGCCCAACTATCCACCGAAGCAGATGTTTCCCCCTGAGTGAATATATCTTTTAAGGTAAAAATAAACTCATTTACTGGGGCACTGCACTGGGGCGCAGTTAAGCAGATTAATTTGATTTGCCATTGTGTTGGCAAAGTTATAGCTCTGCTTTATACCACTTGGCCGGCAGCTACCCCGGATGCCCATGCCCACTGGAAATTAAAGCCTCCCAAGTGCCCTGTCACATCCATTACTTCACCAATAAAATACAGGCCTTTTTGCTTTTTACTTTCCATGGTTTTGGAAGACAACTCGGTGGTATCTACACCGCCCAGTGTGACTTCTGCAGTGCGGTAGCCTTCGGTACCTGACGGTTTCTGCTCAAACTGGTGTAGTTGTCCGGCAATTTGTTGCAACACGGCATCCGGTAATTGCCCCAGCGCCGTGTCGCTATGCTGTGGCCAGACCAGTTGCTGAAGTTCCAGCACAATACTTTTGGCCATAATCTCACTAAGCACGGTGCGTAGCAGTGATTTGGGCTGCGCCTGTTTTTTGTCAATCAGCCACTGGCTAAGATTCAACGCTGGAAAAAAATTGATAGAAATAGGTGAGCCAACTTGCCAGTAATTGGACAGCTGTAAGCTACTGGGGCCACTTAAGCCACGATGGGTAAACAGCAGTGCTTCGGTAAATTCGGCTTCTGTATTGCTTAAGGTCACATCCAGTGCATTGCCAGACAGGCGCTCGGTGACGGCCTTAAACTGGTTGGAAAAGGTAAACGGCACCAGGCCAGCACGGGTAGGATAGACCTGATGACCAAACTGTTTGGCTAACTCATAGCCAAACCCTGAGCCGCCTAGTGTAGGAATAGACAAACCGCCACTGGCTACCACTAGCGATTCACACTGATAGCTGCCCAGATTGGTACTGAGGATAAATTGCCCATGATTACTGGTTTGTACGCTGTCAATTTCAGTGCTGGTTTGAATCGTCACTTGGCCAGTTTTCTCGCATTCGGCCAGCAGCATATTTAAAATATCCTTGGCGCTGTTCAAGCAAAACAACTGGCCGTGCTTGCGTTCTTCATACGCAATTTTATAGTCGCCGACCAGCCCCAGAAAATCCCACTGGGTATAGCGGCTTAAGGCAGAAATCACAAAATGCGGATTGTGCGACAGAAAATTTTCCGGCTCGACATACAGGTTGGTAAAATTACAGCGTCCACCACCAGACATCAGGATTTTTTTGCCGACCTTGTTGGCGCGCTCCAGCACCAGCACCCGGCGGCCCCGTTTGGCAGCCACAGCCGCACACATCAAGCCTGAAGCACCAGCACCAATTACAATCACATCAGTTTGTAGCACGGAAATTTTCACAGCAATATAAAAGCTGAATTATAAGCGAGAAGCAGTTGTTTAAACCGCAAAAATTTATCTTATCAGCGTTTACGGAGAAAGATTAAAACGTGTACTCAAATTACCCTGCAATCCACCAGTATGAATTACCAGAATCTGGCTATGGGCTGGAAAATAACCTTGCTGGATTAAATCAAAAATACCAAACAGCATTTTTCCGGTATAAACAGGTTCAATCTCAATACCGTTCTGCCCATAAAAATCCTGCACAAATTGTAAAAGCGCAGGCGTGGTTTTGGCATAACCGCCCCAGTGATAGCCCGGTATAAGCTCCCAGTTGGTTTTTTGCGTCCATTGCTGGATTTCTGCCTGCAAAAAATCTCCTTTAAGTGCCGGAAAGCCTAAAACCATTTGCTGATCCGTGCTGGATTCAATAAGGCCTGCAATGGTGCCTCCAGTTCCAACCGCGCAGCAGATATAATCAAATTGTTGCTTGTCCTGTGCAGTCAATATTTCAGTGCAGCCTTGCACCGCCAGCGCATTGGTTCCACCTTCTGGAATTAAGTAAAATTCGCCAAACTGATTTTGTAGCGCTTGAATAAAATTTGGCTCGGTTTTGCGGCGATAATCCGCACGGCTAATAAATACAAGCCGCATGCCCTGTTGCTGGGCGAGTCTAAGCGTTGGGTTGTCATTAATTTTACCAAGCAGTTCTTCACCGCGAATAATGCCAATGGTGTTAAAGCCAAATTCATGACCTGCCGCTGCCACCGCTGCAATATGGTTGGAATATGCCCCGCCAAACGTCAGCAAGGTACGTTGATTTAATTGTCGAGCTTTTATCAGGTTGTATTTAAGCTTGCGAAATTTGTTGCCAGAAATCTGTGAATGCAGTAAATCCTCACGTTTGATAAAAACGCTGATGTTGTTTGGAAACGGGATGTCTAGTTGTTCATTAACGCTATTGTTGGCATCAAATCGCATATCAACAACGTATAAAAAGGATAGGGATAGAAGTTTAAAATTAATTCGTCATATTCGCCACGATTGTTGGTTACAATAGCGGCTATTTTATGAGTACTGATGATCTATGCTGAACGTCTACCTGACAGACCTCCATAAACAAGTGACTGCCGACTTAGGCCGTGGTGCAAAAGATATTGCCTTGGTGATGGCATTAAAAAAGGTGTTTTTAAGTACTACTGATTTATTGGAACCTGTTATTCCAGAAAACCAGGATATTAATCAGATCTCCTGGCGCGCCACCCAAGCGGATTTGATCACCTTTGAGCGACTAGCCAAAAGCTGGCAAGCCTTGGAGCTTCGGTTACAGGCCTATTCGGTATTTAGCAGTGATGATGCCATGGCCATTATTGTGCAAGCCGCCCAGCACCAACGCCAAGCGCGTTATGTCGAACAGGGGCAAACTGCCAATCTGGTGGAGCTGGATATTTTGCTGTTGTTTGCTATTCATCAGCAGCTTGATCAATTGCTGAGTAAAGAGCCACCGTATGCGCAGCAATTTTTGCAAAACTGGCCTGAATTTAAGGATGCGGTGAAATCGTAACAGCGATTTTTTTGCTTAAAAACGCGACATGATAAAAATATTGATGTTTTGCAGGTTTAGGCTAATATCGCGCGGCTTGATGATTTTTTAAGTTTTAAAGTGGAAAAATAATGATGAAATTAATTGTTGGTAAATCAGGTTTTAGAAAGTTAGCAGCTAAGAGTTCGGCTATTGGTGCCAGTGGCTATGTGTTATCCGTTGCATTGTTGGCGCTAGGTAGCACCACTGCGCAGGCTGATTTTATTGGTTTGTATGCGGGTGTGGATGGCATGTATACCAAGGCAGAAGATAGCGCGGGGCAGTCGGATGACAAGTTTAATGCCGTGTACAATTTGGCTTTTGAACATCCTGTCCCGTTTGTGCCTAACATCAAGTTGCGTTATAGCGACTTTAGCAATACTGAAAGCTCTGGCAATGCGCTTTATACCATTGATCAATCAGTAGGTGTACAAACGCTGGATGCACTGGGCTATTACGAAATTCTGGATAATATCGTTAGCATTGATGCCGGTCTTGGGGTAAAGCGGGTGAACACCAAGGATGCGGTGCGGTTAACCGTCGGTAATGCAGGTGCTGTGGTTAAAAATAATTACGATGAAACCTTGCCTGCGTTATATGTGGCTGCGGGCGGCAAGTTGCCCTTTACCGGTTTTAGTGCCAAAGCCGAAGTAATGGCAGGCCAAAATAGTGATGCCGACTTTAGTGATATCAATGCCGAAGTGAAATATAACTTTATCCAGAATATTGCGCTGGATCTAGGCGTAAAGTTTGGCTACCGCGCCATGACTGTCAACTTTGATGATGATTCAAACAGTAGCTTTGACAAGATTGAAGCGAAAGGGCCTTATGTTGGTTTGGAAGCACATTTTTAATCTTTTAGTCGCCTAATATAAAAAGCCGATTACTTCTAAGAGTGATCGGCTTTTTTATTGATATTTTTAAATAAAGACTTCGGCAGGTACGCCAAATCTTTTTGATAGCGCCTTGATATGATTCAGGTTCAGCTTGCGTTTACCATTCAAAATTTCTGAAATAACCGATTGTCCAGCAACTTCTGGCAAATCAGACTGGGATAAAGCATGCTGTTGCATTAAAAACGCTAGTACCTCATGCGGTGCAGCGTCAGGAATAGGGTAATGCACCTCATCGTAGGCGGCAATGACATCACCAATCCGATCTATTAGGCCAGATAAAGGGTGATTTTCGTCATCACCTACCGTATCTAATAACTCATCCAAAGTGGCCGCGAGTGTTTCGTATTCGATTTTATTGGTGGGTGGCGTAAGCACGGGTGCAATAAACTGCCAGTGTTCAATCGCTTGTTTTACCATCGTGTTCATACTTAGCCCTCTTTCCATTTATTTTGATCATATTCCTTATAAGAGAGAATATGCCGAATGTATACACGCTTGCCCTGAAATTTCACCACAGCAATCAAGCGAATTTTATTACCGCTAATTTCTCTACTTTATTCAAACCAATTTATAAGTCGTATTCCTGCAATTGCTTCAAAATCCTTGGCATTGCGAGTAACCAGACTTAAACCCTGTGACATTGCAATAGCCGCAATCTGACCATCTGCAAATGGCAGAGTTTTACCACTTTTGTGTGCTTCAACTCTAATTTCTGCATGAATTTTTGCCGCTATCGTATCGTAGGGCAGTATAGGAAGAAGACTTACCACATCATGAAGAAAGAGGCCAATAGATTGCTTGCGTTTGCTGTCGGGCATTCTTAACCAGCCAAAGCGTAGCTCATGCCAGACTAGGCTTGGAATGGCTATTTCGTTTTTATAACTCTGGAATTGCTTTAAAACATTAGACTTAGGTTCAGCCTTAACCAGTTCTGAAATAATATTGGTGTCCAATAACAGGCTAACCTGACTTACCAAGAGAAATCCCGCCCTTCAGACTGATCGCGCTCAAGGATAAAATCTTCGTCAAAATTATTTAATTCATCTTTGAATTTTTCCCGCCAATCATTAAGGCTCTCCGCAATATCTGAAGGCTGACCTGTTAGTTTTTGATATTCTGGAACAGACATCAAAACAGCAGTAGTCTGGCCGCGTTGGGAAATAAAGACTTTTTCACCTTGCTTGCTCTGGTCGATGAGATCGGCAAGATGGGCACGTGCTTGGGTGAAAGGAATGGCGGTCATAAGAGTTCCCTCTTTTAAGTGTACATTTGGATTGTACGCTTAGATTGTGGTTTAAGCAAACTCATACAATCAACTCTTTTAAATATCTTTTAAAAGCACTTTTAAAGATTCTTTTAAGTGTGTTATCATTAGTTCGAAGATTGATAAATTGGATATAAACATGGGTTCAGAGCGGCTCATTAATGAATTAACAGATGCTTTTGATAGGCTGGATGAGATTGAGCGCGAGTTAGCTGAGCGTAGCCCTAAAGGACTTCGAGTAAAAAAAAGTAACGGTGAAGTCTCTTATTATAATGCGGATAAAATTTCCGTTGCCATATCAAAAGCTTTTCAAGCTGTTGAAGGGCAAGACTCAAATTATCTTGTTGCACCTTATATAGCTGTTCGATATATAAAATGTATTGCCTTACTTAAGAGTAAAGAGGTTAAAAGGAGCCAGCAATTTAATGTTGTATTACGGATTATATTTAGATTAAGGCTATTTGTTTTTAATTCCTTAACTATAGAACGTATTTTTCAGTTTCTTGAACCACGCTTATTTCATACTAGTTTTAGGACAGGACTTTAATCATGACCCAATTAATTCATGCACGAATGACTGCAAGCATTACTGAGTTGAAGAAAAGCCCAATGGATACAGTGTTAGCAGGTCAGGGTGAGCCGATAGCAATATTAAATCGTAATACGCCTGCATTTTACTGTGTGCCTGCTGATCTATATGAGCAAATGATTGAGCAGCTTGAAGATTTAGAATTAAACACAATTGCAGACGCTCGTGCGAATCAAAAACGCATTCGAGTGAACATTGATGACTTATAATTTAGAGTTTTTAGAAGAAGCAAAGAAAGAATGGGAAAAGTTAAATCCCACCATCAGGCAACAGTTAAAAAAGAAGCTGGGACAGATTCTTGAAAATCCAAGAATTTCTAAGAATCAGCTTTCTGGATCAACTAACCGATATAAAATTAAGTTACGTAGTATTGGTTATCGTTTGGTTTATGAGGTGATAGATCAGGAAGTAGTTGTTTTGGTGGTTGCAGTTGGTAGACGTGAGAATAATCAGGTCTATAAAGCTGCTGATAATCGGCAATAAACACAATGACCCTAGCTAAAAATTAAGCTAGAGCCATTTTTTATTACAACGCCGCTAACTGCTCTTTCTGCGCATTTAGTTTCTGCAATTGATCCGCCAAATCAGCCAACACCACTTTTTCTGCGTCTACCACATGGGCAGGCGCTTTAGCCAAAAAGCCTTGATTGGACAACTTGCCATTGAGTACATCAAACTGCTTTTGCAGCTTCTCAATTTTCTTAGTGAGGCGGCCAATTTCAGCTTGCGGATCAATCAAACCTTTCATCGGTACAAAAATGGAAACCTGACCCACTACACTACTGGACGACAGCGGCGGTTCCTGATCATTGGACAGGAATTCAATACTTTCCACTTTGGATAGCGCTTTGAACAGCGGCTCAATGCGGCCCAGTTGCTCACGCTCCTTATCGCTCACGTTTTTCAGCAATATAGGTAGCAAGCGCGCGTTACCCAAGCCCATTTCACCACGAATATTCCGCACCGCACCAATTAGACCCTGTAGCCAGGTCATATCGGCTTCGGCTTGCTCGTTGATTTTGGCTTGTTCGGCTTGTGGGAAGGGTGCCAGCATAATCGTAGCGTCATCGTGATCAACAGCTTTTTTACCAATCATCGGCGCAACGGTTTGCCAGATTTCTTCAGTCAAAAATGGCATCAGCGGATGCAGCAAACGCAAGCTGCTTTCCAGCGTAGCCAGCAACACACGACGCACTTCGGCCTTGCGCTCCTCACTTACCTCATCACTATTTAATACCGGCTTGGTCAGTTCCACATACCAGTCGCAATATTCATTCCACACAAAGTCGTACATGGTTTGTGCCACCATGTCCAGACGATAATCTGCAAAGGCTTTATGCACGGCCGCTTCGGCTTTTTGCAGGCGGCTGACAATCCATTGTTCCGGTAGTTCCCACAGGTCAGTGCGTGGCGCTTGGCCAACTGTTTTACCTTCCACATTCATTAATACAAAGCGGGTGGCGTTCCAGATCTTGTTGCAGAAGTTACGGTAGCCTTCCACACGTTTTAAGTCAAACTTGATGTCACGTCCGGTGTTGGCCAGCGCACAGAAGGTAAAACGCAGCGCATCGGTGCCATAGGCATTAATGCCATCCGGGAATTCCTTGCGGGTGGCTTTTTCAATCTTGGCGGCATCCTTGGGATTCATCAGGCCGGTGGTGCGCTTGGCAATCAGGGTTTCCAGATCAATACCATCCACAAGGTCTAGCGGATCAAGCACGTTGCCTTTGGACTTGGACATTTTCTGGCCTTCGCCATCACGCACCAGACCATGTACGTATACTGTTTTAAACGGCACTTGTGGTTTACCGTTTTCATCTTTGACAAAATGCAGCGTCATCATGATCATCCGGGCTACCCAGAAGAAAATAATGTCAAAACCAGTGACCAGCACATCGGTAGAATGGAACGTTTTTAAGAAATAATTTTCCGCATCCTTGGCGGCATCACCTGTCCAGTCCAGCGTTGAGAACGTCCACAGGGCAGAGGAGAACCAGGTATCCAGTACATCTTCATCCTGATTCAGGCTGATATCGCTACCCAGATTGTATTTCTGGCGCACCTCATCTTCACTGCGACCCACATAAACCGAACCATCCTGCGCGTACCATGCCGGAATGCGATGTCCCCACCATAACTGGCGGCTAATACACCAGTCCTGAATGTTGTTCATCCATGCCATATACATGTTGCTGTATTGCTCAGGCACAAACTTGATATCGCCATTTTTAACAGCTTCAATGGCAGGCTCGGCCAGCGGGGCAATTTTCACGTACCACTGGTCGGTCAGCAGCGGTTCAACAATCACACCGGAACGATCACCGCGCGGTGCTTTAAGGGTGTATAGCTCAATTTTTTCCAGCCAGCCCTCAGATTCGGCCTGTGCTACCAGCTTCTTACGTGCTGCAAAGCGTTCCACACCGGCATATTCGCTTGGTGCTGCAAGAGTTTGGGTAATTGGCTGGCCCGCTTTTTCAATCCACTCAAACTCAGCCTGAATTTCTGCATTCTTATTAAAGATATTAATTAAAGGCAGGTTATGGCGCTTGCCCAGCTCATAGTCGTTAAAGTCATGCGCCGGGGTAATTTTTACGCAGCCCGTGCCAAAGTCTTTTTCAACATAGTCATCGCCAACAATGGGCACCAGACGGCCAGTAATCGGCAGGCGGATATTTTGTCCAATCAGGTGCTTGTAGCGTTCGTCCTCTGGATGCACGGCAACCGCAGTATCACCCAGCAGGGTTTCAGGACGCGTGGTGGCTACCACCAGATAATTATCACCATTACTGGTGGCAGTGCTGTCATTTTCAAAGAAATATTTAAAGTGCCACAGCGAACCTTGTTCTTCGTTATTTTCAACTTCAAGGTCAGACAAGGCAGTGTGCAGTTTCGGGTCCCAGTTGACCAGACGCTTGCCACGGTAAATCAGCCCTTCCTCATGCAGGCGTACAAACACTTCTTTTACTGCATTGGACAAGCCTTCGTCCATGGTAAAGCGTTCACGTGACCAGTCTACCGAAGAACCCAGACGGCGGATTTGCTGAGTAATGGTGCCACCGGATTTTTCTTTCCATTCCCAGACTTTCTTAATAAAGTCTTCACGGCCTAAGTCATGACGGCTGATGTTTTGTGCCGCCAGTTGGCGCTCTACCACCATTTGCGTGGCAATCCCGGCATGGTCGGTTCCCGGTTGCCACAGTGTGTTGTCACCCAGCATGCGGTGATAGCGGATCATGGCATCCATAATGGCATTGTTAAAGCCATGACCCATGTGCAGGCTGCCAGTCACATTGGGCGGTGGAATCATGATGGTAAATGGCTTGGCACCACCTTGCGGCTTAAAATAGCCTTGTTTTTCCCAGACTTCATACCAGTGTGCTTCAATGGCAGCCGGATCATAGGTGGTAGAAATGTTTTGCTGGCTCTCTGTCTGATTGCCTGTAGCTGCGCTGTTATCTGCTGCGCTGTTGTCAACTGTAGTGGTCATCGACAAAAATCCGAAAATCGTTTGAAAAAAATTGCAACTATTGTAGCGGATTTTGTGCACTTTTTGCGATTAAACGTAGTGGAACCTGTTTAGTCATCGTATTGATCTTTACAAGGTATTGATCTTTTGTCATAACCATAGCCAGGTGATCGGGGAAATCTATCAATGAATACAGATAATCTGAGCGGTCAGGTCATTTGGATTACCGGTGCGTCCAGCGGCATTGGCGAGGCACTGGCCAGGCAGTTTGCAAAACTGGGTGCGCAGGTGGTGCTTAGTGCCCGGCATGAGGAAGAACTCAAGCGGGTGGCACGCCAGTTGACACATCCTGAGCAGCACATGATTTTGCCGCTGGATGTCACTGATTATGCGTCGCTGACCGCTGCGTATGGCGAAGTGATCCAGAAAAAAGGCCGACTGGACTGCCTGATTAATAATGCAGGGGTCAGCCAGCGTGCGCTGATCTGCGATACGCTGGATCATACCGATCGCCAGATTATGGAAATTGATTATTTTGCGCCGGTTGCCTTAACCCGTGTGGTACTGCCGAGCATGCTCAAACAAGGTGCAGGGCATGTGGTGTTTATTTCCAGCGTGGCGGGCTTGCTGGGAACCCAGTATCGGGCCAGTTATGCAGCGGCCAAGGGTGCCATTCATTTGTGGGCCAATAGCTTGCGCGCTGAACTGGCGGATCAGGGCTTGCGGGTGTCAGTGATTTTTCCCGGTTTTGTCAAAACCAATGTGTCTGTGGCTGCCTTAAAGGGCAATGGTGAACAGTTGGGTAGCATGGATGATGCACAAGCCAATGCCATGAGTAGTGATGAGTTTGCCGAGCAAGCGGTACAGGCGCTTTTGGCAGGCCGCGAATACATTGTGATTGGTGGTTTAAAGGAAAAAGTGGGCGTGTGGCTGTCACGGCTGTACCCACCACTCATGTATCGCATTATTCGGAAAAGCAAGGTGCGTTAAATAGTCTTCTGGAGAAATCCCTTTTGGTTTTGCAAGAAAGCTCATGAATTGACGTTAAGGATAGGTCAACTGCAATACGTTTAGTTTAGGGAATACAACACAACATTTAAAAAACAGGATGCACTTTATATGGAAACCCAGTACGCCGTTGCCTTACCGCTAAATGATGTAATCCGGCAGGAGCTGGAACAGTTGCATACCTCATCGGTTGCGCATGACAGTTCAATTGCTGAAAAGGCTGGCAAACTGATGAGTGAAGCGACTTGCCACATTATTGATTATATTTTTACCGACATGGTGCAGCAGTTTGCCAATGTCAAGGAAATGGCTGAGGAGAAAATTGCCAGTTTTAAGGAGTCACTCAGCCATATAGAAGAAATCAAAGGCATTATTCGCAAGTACTTTGGCTGGGCAGTCAGCTGGTTTGATGCCAAGCGCTTAAAGCCGGTGATTGCGCATTATCACCAACTGATTAATGAGTGCTCCATTAATAGTGCTGCCATTCCCTGTCTGATTTATGCCATACCCGACATGCTGGCGCAAAAAGCCCTTGATGCCTTGAATGATCTAAAAGACTTAAAAGCGGATAATGCATTGCACGCCATCGAATGCCTGATCGAAATTATTGATGTGGGCGTCACCAAGCTATTAAAAGAACCCAAGGAACTGCTGAAGTTTAACTTTATTGCCAATAAAACCCTGGATGGCGTCATGAACATGACCACGGCTTTATCCTATAAAAGCCTGCGCAAGCTGGGCAACGCCATGGACCCGGCATTGTTTCAAACTGCCTCAGGCCACTTGCAGCAGTTTATTATTCCGCATCCGCTTAGCTGGCATGAAGCTGTCGGTACAGGCCCGGCGTTACACCCGTCCATTTCTTGAAGGCGCGGTGAAAGGTACTGGTTTCACTAAAACCCACCTGTTGTGCCACATCTTCGAGGGATAGTTCCGGCTTGAGCAGCAAGTGAATGGCGGTATCCCGGCGCAGGTTATCCTTGACGCCCTGATAGCTTTTGCCTTCTGCAGCCAGCCTGCGACGCAGCGTTTGCGGTGACAGGTAAAGCATGGAAGCCACTTCATTCAAGGTGGGCATTTCTTCGCCGATATGACTTTTAAGCACTTCACGAATGCGTGAGGTGAGCGAACTGGCATTTTTAAATTTCACCAGTAACTGCGCAGGGGCACTCTTTAAAAATTCATGCAGGCTGGCTTCGGTTTGCCGGATGGGCAAGTCCAGATAATCGGCCGCAAAGGTAATTTCGGTACGGACGGCATCAAACTTGGTGACCGGTGAAAAAAACAGGGCATCGTATTCATCGGCATGCTTGGGCTGGGGATAGGCAAATTGTACCCGCTCCAGTGGTATACGGCGTTCGATCAGCCATGATGCCAAACCATGCCAGATCATCAGCATGCTTTCAGTAATAAAATGATCAGGGTCGCGATTGTGTGGAATATGCGTCACCATGCGGGCTTCGTGGGTATCGCGTTCAATACTCACCGCCCAGTCATCACCAAACAGGCGATAAAACTGAGCGCTTAAATCCAGCGCCTTGCCCAGTGTACCGGCATGAATAATCAGCTGGCACATAATGGAAAACGTGCCGAGCCTACGTGGCTGGCTATCAAATCCCAGGTGTTCATCTTGTGTCACCAGCCACAGGGTCTGGGCCAGACGGGTATACTGGTCTGGGGAAACACGGGCTTTGGGCTGGCCTAGCAATTCCGGCTCAATACCTGCCCGGGACAATAAAGCATTGACATCCAGACCCATCCGGCGAACGCCAGTCAGGGCTGCGTTGACAAAGTGAATGCTAATGGTGTCACGGTTCATCATCGACCTCTGGAATTCTAAAGCGCTTGAATGTAATACAAGTAAATGTCGTATAGACCTCAAGGCTGGGTGCACAGACCCAAGCTACAAGAGACTGGTATTACAGCTTTACCATAGCATATCTGGCTGATTAATTTGAGTTCATTTAGCGACAAAATACGAACTGACAAGTTTGTTCAGCCAAACTGGCAACTATCGTCATTGCTCACAGGTACTGCCACATTCTAGGCTGGCTCATGATTTAAACTGACTTTGGCCATCAATGTATTGGCCGCTTAACTGGAAATTCCATGACACAAGATACAACCCAACTTACTGTGCAAACTACTACATCTTCACGTTCAAATACACCGCTGGCTGGCCTTAAGGTACTGGATTTTTCAACCTTGCTGCCGGGGCCATTTGCCACATTGATGCTGGCTGACCTTGGTGCAGAAGTGATTCATGTAGAATCGCCCACCCGGGTTGATCTGGTGCGTGTGATGCCACCGTATGCCGATGGACAGGCCACTGCCCACGCGTATTTAAACCGCAATAAAAAATCACTGGCTGTTGACCTGAAAAATCCGGAAAACATTGAAAAAGTAAAAGGTCTGCTGGCTGAGTTTGATATTGTGGTTGAGCAGTTTCGTCCCGGCGTCATGCAGCGTTTGGGGTTAGGTTATGATGACTTAAAAGCCATTAATCCGCGCCTGATTTACTGTTCCATTACCGGCTATGGCCAAACGGGTTCTTATAAAGATCGCGCAGGTCATGACATTAACTATATGTCACTGGCAGGAGTTTCCGGGCACAGCGGACGGCAGGACAGTGGCCCGCCAGCCCTGGGTATTCAGGTGGCAGACGTTGCTGGCGGTTCATTGCATGCAGTGATCGGCGTGTTGGCAGCGGTGATTGAGCGCAACCAGAGCGGGCAGGGTCAGCACATCGATATTTCCATGACAGATTGTGTATTTACCTTAAACAATATGGCGGCTTCAGCGCAGATTGCAGGTGGCGAAGATCAGGCACCAGAAGCAGCTACCCTAAATGGCGGCAGTTATTACGATTACTTTAAAACTTCTGATAACCGCTATATGTCTGTGGGTAGTCTGGAACCACAATTTATGATGGGTTTGAGTGCTGCCTTAAACCTGCCCATTCTGGCGCAAAAAGGGGCTTCCATGTTTGATGATGACCGTCAGGCAGTGAAGCAGGCCGTTAGTGAAGCCATTGCAGCGCAGCCATTTGCACACTGGCAGCAGGTATTTGCAGCGCTGGATGTCTGTGTGGAACCTGTTTTAAGCTTAAAAGAAGCTGCGGATTCACAACTGGCTCAGGAGCGTGGCTGGGTAGTCGATGTGCCTTTAACGGCAACTCATTCGTCCAGCCAAAAGCAACTGGCTTGCCCCATCAAGTTTTCCCGCAGTGTGGCACGTTATGAATATGCGGGACAGCAACTGGGTGAAACTGGCTGGGCTGACTTATAAGCAGTTTTAATCATTTAATCTGCTTTAAGATGTTGTGGTTTTATAAAGGAAAATAATAAATTTGTTGGTGAATCCCTTGAGTTCCCCCTGCAAAAGGGGGATTTTATAGCTAACAAAACGACTTAAAAAAGCACAGTAACGTGGCGACACTCATAGACCAGCTGCAACTCATGGCACGCTATAATCAGTGGATGAATAAAACACAGTGGATGAATAAAACAATCTATGCAATTGCCAGTCAGTTAACTAAAGAAATCTTCAAGCTGGATTGCCAGCCATCCGGCAGGAACTCAGCATATATTGGTAATGCATCGCCTTGACAGGTGGCCAGCCTTAAGCCATGTGCTATTTGATCATTTTTAATCATCAAATCCATCATCGCGGGCAGGTTATCCCATTTACTGGCTATAAATTCAAATCTAGAGTTCAAAAATTAGCAAGCAAATTTAGGGACTTATGCCCAAAAATAGGCAGTGCGATATGTGAGCAAGATTGGAGCTTGGTTAATAAGTGTTAACTTTTGTAAGCCATGGCGTACAGCAATTGGGGTTGTGGCGACTATTTATAGTTAGGGAAATACGCGATGATGTGTTTAGCGAATCAAGGATGATATGGCACGGATTAGCCATAAGGATAGCGCGAACTGAAAGGTTGGCAACAATCGCAAGGCTCGAATGGATGTTTCGAGAACAGGATGTACAGCAGGATGCTAAAGAAATGCCCGACCATTCAGGATGAATATAGTCGGGCTTTTTTATGCCTGTCTGCTATGGATTCACAGGGCCAAGGGTTTATCAATAAAACCGTTATGAATTATGCAAAAAAAACGTTTTATTGATGAAGCAAACCTAGGTATGCTTCGCACCTAAACTTATACAATGAATCTAGCCGTACGCCATGTATTTATATACCGATCTTGACCAGCAACTGGTTAATGAGCGCGTTGCTCAATTCCGCGATCAAACCCAGCGTTATCTCGCCGGAACTTTGTCTGAAGACGAGTATCGTCCCTTACGCCTGCAAAATGGCCTGTATGTGCAGCGCTATGCACCCATGCTGCGTATTGCCGTGCCTTACGGTTTGCTAAATAGCAAGCAGTTACGCAAGATTGCGGACATTACCCGTCAGTATGACCGTGGCTATGCGCATATTTCCACCCGCCAGAACATTCAGCTGAACTGGCCTGCACTGGAAAATGTACCGGATATTCTGGCTGAACTGGCTACTGTACAGATGCATGCCATTCAAACCAGCGGCAACTGTATCCGCAATACCACCACCGACCAGTTTGCGGGTGTAGTGGCTGGCGAAATTGAAGACCCGCGGCCAACCTGTGAGCTGATTCGCCAGTGGAGTACCTTCCACCCGGAATTTGCCTTCCTGCCGCGCAAGTTCAAGATTGCCGTATCTGCGCTGGAAGAAACCGATCGTGCGGCCACTGCCTTGCATGATATTGGCGTGTATCTGGTTAAAAATGCTGCCGGTGAGCTGGGCTATAAAATTCTGGTGGGCGGCGGTCTGGGCCGTACCCCAATTATTGGCAGTGTGATCCGTGATTACCTGCCCCGTGAAGACCTGATTGCCTATCTGGAAGCTGTGCTGCGGGTGTATAACCTGCATGGCCGCCGTGATAATAAATACAAGGCGCGTATTAAGATTCTGGTTAAAGCCTTAACCCCGCAAGTATTTGCCCAAAAGGTAGAAGCCGAGTTTGCGCAGGTGCGCGAACAGCGCAAGGTTGATCCTGAGCTAATGGCCAGAATGGATGCAGTTTTTGCGCCACCGGCTTATGAAAGCTTGCAGGACATCGACTGGTCTGCACAATTTCAGGCAGAGCCTGCATTTGCCAACTGGTATCGCCATAATACCCATGCACATAAAGTAGCGGGTTATCGCATTGTGACCCTATCGCTCAAGCGTGTGGGCATTGCACCGGGTGACCTGACTGACAGCGAACTGGACATGGTGGCTGACCTGGCGGATCGCTACAGCTTTGGTGAAATCCGTAATACCCATGAACAAAATATGGTGCTGGCGGATGTGCCCCAAAAAGACCTGTATGATCTTTACCAGATTTTAAACCAGCACAACATGGCGCGTGCGCATATTGGTTTTGTGACTGATATCGTGTGCTGTCCCGGTGGCGATTTCTGCTCACTGGCCAATGCCAAGTCCATTCCTATTGCGGAAGCCATCAGCCGCCGCTTTGATGATCTGGACAGCGTGTATGCACTGGGCAAGATTGACCTGAATATTTCCGGCTGTATGAATGCCTGTGGCCACCACCATGTGGGACACATTGGGATTCTGGGCGTGGACAAAAAGGGTGCCGAGTTTTATCAGGTGACTCTGGGCGGTAATAGCGACCATGATGCCAGCATTGGCGATATTCTTGGGCCATCCTTTGCGGCTGAAGACATGGCCGATATCGTGGAAGAAGTCCTGAATACCTATCTGGATTTACGCGTGGATGAAGAGCGTTTCCTTGATACCTATCGCCGCGTTGGCATTACACCATTCAAGGAGCGCGTCTATGCCTAATACCGTATTGTTTAAAGATGGCAGCATCTGCGAAGATGAATACCAGATGATTGCTGAAGATGGAACAATGCCTGCGGGCAATGTATTGCTTCGTGCAACTGAACTGGATCGTCTGGCTGAAGTGCAGGGCAAGAAAGGCCTGTTAATTACCGTGGCAAGCTCGCCGGAAGATAATTCATTTCCAGTCAATCAGCTTGACCTGATTGCCATTGAGTTTGCCGGTTTTAATGATGGCCGTGGTTATTCGTTTGCGGCATTGCTGCGTCGTCAGGGCTTTGTGGGCGAGTTGCGTGCGGTAGGCGATGTATTCAAGGATACCTTGAACTACATGAAACGCGTTAGCTTTGACTCCTTCATTTTAAAGGAAGGCAAGGACGTTAACGAAGCCGCTGCGGGTCTGAATGACTTTACCGTGCCATATCAGGCATCGGTTGCGGTGCAAAAAGCCAGCTACCAGACCGGCCAGTAGTTCGCCAAAATCATCTGGCACGGATGTGTGCTGGATCAAAAGCCCTTGTCCAAACCCGTGCAGGGGCTTTTTTTATACAAACTTTTTTGAGGTAAACGTAGTATATTCAGTTTGTTGATTACCAGTTTAAGGGAGTAATGGATTCACGATGCTAATACTGATTTCACCAGCCAAGACCCTGGATTATGACAGCCCACTGGCAACGACCGAACATACCCAGCCGCAGCTATTGGACAAAAGTCAGGAACTGGTAGATGTGTGCCGCGAACTCACCACGCAGGACTTATCCGACCTGATGGCCATTAGCCCCAAGCTTGCCGAACTCAACAAGCAGCGTTTTTGCAACTGGGAACCTATTTTTAATCTGGAAAATGCGCGACAGGCCATTTTAGCCTTTAAGGGTGATGTGTATGCCGGTTTGCAGGCGCAGGATTTTACCGAAAAGGATTTTGAGTTTGCCCAGCGCCACTTACGCATGCTATCCGGTTTATATGGCCTGTTGCGTCCACTCGATTTGATGCAGCCCTATCGGCTGGAAATGGGCACGCGGCTGAATAACCCGGCAGGCAAGGATTTATATGGCTTCTGGGGCGAAACCATTACCGATCACGTCAATCAGGCCTTGCAGGCGCAGGGTGATGATATTGTGATTAATCTGGCTTCCGATGAATACTTTAAGGCCATCAAGGTTAAGCATTTGCAGGGTCGCCTGATCAAGCCGGTATTTCTGGATGAAAAGAACGGACAGTACAAAGTCATTAGCTTCTATGCCAAAAAAGCCCGTGGACTGATGAGCCGCTTTATTATCAAACACCAGTTAACAGAGGTAGCACAGCTAAAAGATTTTAACCTTGAAGGCTATGCTTATTCTGCCGAGCATTCTACTGACGATGAACTGGTCTTTATGCGTGCCCAGCAGGATGCTGTATCAGTCACTTGAACAGGCTGAGAGTTTCACTGGTTTAAGTGATTTATAAAAAAGGCAGCAGCTTGCTGTCTTTTTTATTAGAGGTGTTTTATCACTACTTATATTGCCTTCGACCCTTTTGACAAATTGCTGGCATGGGCGGGTTGAACTACAAACTCAGGAATCGGGTCGAACCAGAATTGGTAAGCTTACTCAATATTAAAACCATATTTTTATAAAGAACGCTATAAATAGGGTTTGCTATAGGGCAACAAATATATTGATGCCTACACGATTAACAATTTTTAAACTTATATTACATAGCTGTAACATTCTATATTAAAATTCGGTTTTTGGACGTTTTTGCCTGCGCAGGAACGTTTGCCAGTTGATTGGAGCAAGCAGTTTATTTCGCCTGTGCCGGAGTAAACAGTAGAGGTCATATGAAATTTCAAACCATTCTAGTTACGGCAATTTGTAGTGCCGCCATGTCTGCCGCCTGTGCCCAGCCTGTATGGCAGGACTTTAGCATTACCGGACTTCATGGTGATGATTATAAAGTCGGCCCTGAAAAACGGGATGTCATTACTCTGGAATATGCAGCGGGCCTGACTTGGGGCGATGCATTCTTTTTTATTGACCATAGCCGCTATAACCAGACGGATGAAAAAGACAATTATTTTGAGCTTGCACCCCGCTTAAGCCTGTCGTATGTAACGGGCCAGAAACTGTCTTATGGGCCAATCAGGGATGTTTATCTGGCATCTACCTGGGAATCCGGCAGTGATTTTGACAACTATGTGTATGGCATTGGTTTTGGCCTGACCATTCCGTATTTTAAATATGCGGATATCAACCTGTACCGTGCCAATAATGAAACCACCAAGGATGACTGGATGACCACAGTCACTTATGGGGTGCCGCTGACAGTGGCTGGGCAGGACTTTTTGTTTGATGGTTTTGCCGACTGGTCCAGCAAGGAATCTGACCATGCTGCCGAACTGAACTGGACATCGCAGTGGAAATGGAACGCTGGCAAGCTGATTAGCCCAAACACCCGTCTTTATCTGGGGATTGAATATTCTTACTGGATCAACAAGTTTGGCATCAGGAATGTAGATGAAAAGAACGTCAGTGCCTTGGTGAAATATCACTTTTAGGCCAGAACCTAGCTGTTGGTGTAATCCTGTATTTTAGGCATTGCCATAGTGAACTGAATATTGACTGTGTTTGTGCATGCTCTTTGCATTGTTAAAGGTATCGTACAGACGGACTTTTTAAAAAAGCGTACTTATGGTGCGCTTTTTTGCATTTATCGGGCATGAATAATTTTTTGGCAGTGAATCACAAAGCATGGAAAGCCAGTCTTGAGCTGGGTTTTACCTGGTCTGGACAGCAGCGCACTATATTGGCGCATCGCAAGCACAGTGGCCCACTTCGGGTGCAAAAGGCACTCTGGCCCGAAGCCAAAGGCGTGTGTCATGTAATTATTGTGCATCCACCGGCTGGTTTTGCAGGCGGTGATGAGCTGAGTATTCAGGTGGCAGTTGCGCAGGACAGTCATGCGCTCATTACCACGCCCGGCGCTGGCAAGTGGTATGCCAGTACGGGGCAAACTGCAAGGCAGACTATTGATTTACAGGTGGCTGATAAAGCCATTCTGGAGTGGTTGCCACAGGAAACCATGCTGTTTAACCGGGCAATTGCCCATAGTCAAACCAGCATCCGGCTGGCTGCCAGTGCTGTTTTTATTGGGTGGGATATTCTGGTGATTGGCCGCCAGTCACGCGCGGAAAAATTTGAGGCCGGGCATTATCAGAACCAGTTATCAATCTGGCAAAACGACCAGTTGCTGTTTAAAGATCAATTGTTTTTTCAGGGCAATGATCGCTGGCTGGTGTCTCCACTGGGTATGCATCAGCAAGCAGTGAGTGGTTCACTCTATGCCATTCCGCCGCTTGAACAACGTGATGAAAAACGGCTGGATGTGCACATTGATATCCTGCGAGAACTGATGAGCCGTATGACGGTGCCAGTGCGCTTAACCCGGTTGGGTTATACACTGGTTGCGCGGTATCTGGGCAACGATACCCGACAGTGTCTGGATGCATTTGCGGCGATTCGGGCCAAGTGCCGACGCGAGTGGCTTGGACTGGATGAAGAATTACCCCGTATCTGGAAAACCTGAGTTTTAAACGTTTTACCCGGATTTTGATTAAAAAAACATCGATTGCAAGATTGTTATTTAAGTTAGCCTAAAAATTTTCATAAATGTGTACGGTTTTTGCTTAATAAAGCCCAAGTATAAATTACCGGCCTACAATCCTTATGGAACTTACCCCCACTGAAAAAGACAAAATGCTGATTTTTACTGCGGGGCTGGTGGCAGAGCGGCGCAAGGCACGGGGTTTAAAACTCAACTACCCCGAAGCAATTGCCTATATTTCTGCTGCATTGCTCGAAGGCGCGCGTGACGGGCGTAGCGTAAGTGACCTGATGCATTATGGCACCACCTTACTGAACCGTGATGATGTGATGGATGGTGTGGCTGACATGATTGCCGAGGTACAGGTGGAAGCCACTTTTCCCGATGGCAGCAAGCTGGTCACGGTGCATCAACCCATCATGTAATTTTAAAACATAAGGAAAATGCCATGACTCCCGGCGAAGTGTTGGTAGAAGCAGGTGATATTGAAATTAATGCAGGTCGCCAAACCTTACGAATTGATGTGAGTAATCATGGTGATCGCCCGATTCAGATTGGCTCACATTTTCATTTTTATGAAGTGAATGATTCGCTGGTGTTTGAGCGCGAGCAAAGTAGGGGGTTTCGCCTGAATATTCCAGCAGGAACCGCAGTGCGCTTTGAGCCGGGACAGGTACGACAGGTTGAATTGGTGGCATTGGCGGGCAAACGTGAGGTGTATGGGTTTGCTGGCCGTGTGATGGGCGGACTTTAATGCTGCAGTGATGTAGGTATTACAACGGTAAACGGAATAATTTATTTCAGCACTTGATTTTTTGATTCTTTTGCATCAAGGCCAAAGAACGTAAAAAATCGTGATGGTTTATAAACCAAAAACTGTAAGACCCTGTCGTGCTAGGAGTTTTGAATTTACGACGTAACAGTAATTTCAAGAATAAATAACAGATTTAGGAAGCATACCCTGTGAAAATGTCGCGCCGTGCCTATAGTGAAATGTTTGGCCCTACCAAGGGTGACCGGGTTCGGCTGGCAGATACCGAGCTGCTACTTGAGGTTGAGTACGACTATACCTGCTATGGCGAAGAAGTGAAGTTTGGCGGCGGCAAGGTCATTCGTGATGGCATGGGACAATCACAACTGAATGCCGAATTTGTAGCCGATACCGTCATTACCAACGCGCTGATTGTCGACTGGTGGGGCATTGTTAAAGCCGATGTGGGGCTTAAAAATGGCCGGATCTGGAAAATTGGCAAGGCGGGTAATCCTGATATTCAGCCGGATATTGACATCCCGCTGGGCGCCGCTACCGAGGTCATTGCGGGTGAAGGCCAGATTTTAACCGCAGGTGGGGTAGATACCCATATTCACTGGATTTGCCCGCAACAGGTGGTAACTGCGCTCATGTCTGGTATAACCACCATGATTGGCGGTGGTACTGGCCCAGCCGCCGGAACGTCTGCCACTACTGTTACCCCGGGGCCTTGGCACATTGCGACCATGCTTAAAGCCATTGATAGCCTGCCGATGAATATTGGTTTGCTGGGCAAGGGTAACCTGAGCCTGCCAGAACCGATTGCCGAGCAAATTAAAGCTGGCGTCGTGGGTTTAAAGCTGCACGAAGACTGGGGTTCAACGCCTGCCGCCATTGACAACTGCCTGACCGTGGCGGATCAATACGATGTACAGGTGGCGATTCATACCGATACCTTGAATGAAAGCGGTTTTCTGGAAGCCACTCTGGGCGCGTTTAAAGACCGTACCATTCATACTTATCACACCGAGGGCGCAGGTGGCGGCCATGCACCGGATATTTTAAAAGCAATTGGCCAGTCCAACGTGCTGCCGTCATCCACCAATCCCACCCGTCCGTATACCATTAATACCATTGATGAGCATCTGGATATGCTCATGGTGTGCCATCATTTAGACCCTGCAATTAGCGAAGATGTAGCGTTTGCCGAAAGCCGAATTCGCCGTGAAACCATTGCTGCTGAAGATATTTTGCAGGATTTGGGCGCGATTGCCATGATGAGTTCTGACTCGCAGGCGATGGGCCGGGTGGGTGAAGTGATTATTCGCACTTGGCAAACCGCTCACAAAATGAAAGTGCAACGCGGCGCGCTAGAAGGGGATTCTGCGCGCAACGACAACCAGCGCATCAAGCGCTATATTGCCAAATACACCATTAATCCGGCCATTACGCACGGTTTAAGCCATGAGGTTGGTTCGGTGGAAGTGGGCAAACTGGCCGATCTGGTACTGTGGAAACCTGCATTTTTTGGTGTCAAACCGTCCATGATTATTAAGGGGGGCATGATTGCTGCCGCACCAATGGGTGACATCAACGCGTCGATTCCAACCCCGCAGCCTGTGCATTATCGCCCAATGTTTGGTGCTTTACCTGATGGGGTTCATGCGTCTTGTATTACTTTTTTGTCGCAAATTGCCATTGAGAATGGTGTGGCTGAAAAGTTGGGTTTAAAGAAAATGATTAGCCCTGCCAAAAACACCCGTAACATTCGCAAGACTGATATGAAGCACAATACCTATTTGCCTGTGATGGAAGTTGACCCTGAGACTTATGTGGTAAAAGCGGATGGCGTGCATTTGACCTGTGAGCCTGCGGATGTGCTGCCGATGGCACAACGGTATTTTTTGTTTTGAGTGCTTATATGTCTTATTGGTTAGATGAAGCAGACTTTCAATATGCTGATGATAAGTATTTTTATCTATATCGTCATATGTCTTTTCAAGAATATTATTTAGATTCAATTGTGAAGCAGACATTACGCTTTAGCTCACCTTTAGACTTTAACGACCCTTTTGATTGCGTCTTTAAGATAAATGAATCGCCTAACGCAAACTATTTTAATGGAGTTTTGAATAGGCTTAAATGGAGTGGCTCTCCTGCTCAGCGACTGCAAAAACGAAATACATTAAAGAAATCCCTAATGTCTATTGATGGTCAAAAACGATTTTTAAAAGAGCATTTTGAGAAATTTGGGGTAATTTGTTTAAACCATAATCCATTAAATATATTGATGTGGTCACATTATGGTGATTCTCATCGAGGATTTTTGATTGAGCTAAAGTTTCCAAAAGATAGGTATCAGTTCTGTCAAAACCATTTTCCACCGCATCCAGTTATATATAGTGAAAATTACCCTGTAGGAAGGCTTGATTTTTTTGATATCAAAACCCAGCAACAAATGTTTTGTCAAAAATCTATTGACTGGCAATATGAGAAAGAATACCGCTTATTAGCTAGTGGTTTTTTGGATAAAGCAGACGAGCAAAGAGTTTATACATATCCTTGCGACTGGTTAGCGAGTGTAGTTGTTGGTTGCAAGTGTTCTGAGGATAATGTTAAAAAAATTACGGAAATTGTGAGCAAGTTTAATTTAGATAATGATAAGAATATTAAGCTGTATAGATCCATTCAATCCCCAGATAAGTTTGTGGTAGAAGTTCCCCAACATCCTCGTTTAGATCCAAAGTTAAATAAAAAGAGAAAGTAATGAACATTTATACCCAACGTCTACCCACTGACTACCACCCACAAAGCGAAATACAAAGCATCGCTTTAAATTACGATACCCGCCAAAAATGCCGTTTCCGTGCCACTTTAGATAATGGTCAAGATATCGGTGTAGATTTGCCTCGTACTGGCGTGCTGCGTGGTGGAGCATTTATCGGTACAGAAACAGGCGAAGTATTACAAGTCCAAGCTGCACCTGAAAAGCTACTGTGCATTACTGCCAATGAACCTTTTGACTTGCTCAAAGCCGCCTATC
Source organism: Alkanindiges hydrocarboniclasticus (assembly GCF_001982605.1). GTDB lineage: Bacteria > Pseudomonadota > Gammaproteobacteria > Pseudomonadales > Moraxellaceae > Alkanindiges > Alkanindiges hydrocarboniclasticus. Next base: position 128,738 of record NZ_MLCN01000023.1, read on the forward strand.
ATTTGGGCAATCGTCATGTGCCGTTGATGCTCACACCAACGGCGCTGTATCTGGAACCCGATTATGTGCTGGCTGATATGGTGCGCGGTTTGGGTTTAACCGTGGAAGAAGTCATGCACCCATTTGAACCGGAAAGCGGTGCATACGCTCAGCATCAACATGACAACCGATTGCGTCCCTATCATGCCCATCACTGAACCAGTGCCGCAAAATAATGCGCTGAATCAAACGCTCAACGCAGTCAGTTTACTCAAGTTGCTCACGCTATCGTCCACCGCGTTGCCAATTGGTGCGTATTGCTATTCGCAAGGGGTAGAAAGCGCCATTGAATGTGGTTTGGTCACTAATGAAAAAACCGCGCTGGCCTACTTTGAGGATGTGCTGGACTTGTTGCTGGTACGCTATGAATTGCCCATGCTGGCACAACTAATGCAAGCAGTGACTGATGCAGGGAGATTTACAGCATTAGCCAGCGATTACAAAGCCAGCCGTGAAACCCGCGAATTTTTACTGGAAAGTCAGCAACTGGCTTTTTCACTCAACGCATGGATCAAGCAGGTGCTGGAACTAGAGGTACAGGTAGAGTCACATTATGGTTTTGTTCCGGTCTATGCCCAGTTGTGCGCTCGGCTTAATTTATCGGTAGATGACTGTTTGACCGCGTATTGCTTTAGTGTGCTGGAAAATCAGGTGTTGGCGGCGGTCAAAACTGTTCCACTGGGGCAGATGAGTGGGCAGCGGATTTTATGGCAATTGCATCAGCGCATGCCGCAAGCTGTACAACAGTCATTAAAACAGGCATTAAATTTGCAAGGTTTGGCCATATCTTTAAGCAGCAACTTACCCAATTTTGCCATGCTGTCCATGCAGCACGAAACCCAGTATTCACGATTGTTTCGGTCGTAGTTTGTATTCATGAATAACAGTATTTATCAGCAGTTATGAGAACAGAGAATTGATATGTCAGAACGTAGTCCGCTTCGGGTAGGAATTGGTGGCCCGGTTGGTTCAGGTAAAACCGCACTCACCTTGAATTTATGCCGTGCCTTGCGCGATAAATACAACATGGCGGTCGTCACCAACGATATTTACACCAAGGAAGATTCTAACTTTTTAACCCGTAACGAAGCCATGAGCCCGGATCGTATTGTTGGGGTGGAAACTGGTGGGTGTCCGCACACGGCCATTCGGGAAGATGCCTCCATTAATCTGGCGGCCATTGATGATTTGAATAACAAGTTTGCGGGGCTGGAGCTGATTATTATTGAAAGTGGTGGCGACAATCTAGCGGCAACTTTTAGTCCGGAATTATCCGATTTGACCCTGTATGTGATTGATGTGGCTGCCGGTGAAAAAATCCCGCGTAAAGGCGGCCCCGGTATTACCAAGTCCGATTTGCTGATTATCAATAAAACTGACTTGGCACCCATGGTTGGCGCTTCACTGGAAGTAATGGATCAGGATGCCAAACGTATGCGTGGTGAGCGTCCATTTTTGTTTTCTAATATGAAAACCCAAGATGGCTTAAATGACATTATTGCCTTTATTGAAAAACAGGGTTTATTCAAGCATTAACTGGATTAAGGACAACATTATGCGTTTTTTATTACTGGCGTTACTGAGTGTATCAAGCCTTGCACTGGCACATCCGGGCCATGAATACAGCCATTCTGCCTTGCTTGCTGGCTTGTTGCATCCATTATCGGGGCTTGATCATTTAACAATGGGCCTGGGTTTGGGTATTTTGCTGGCGCGTACTTTTAAGCAGGCACGTTTTATGGGGCTGGCCTTGTTGCTGGTTACAGTTACCGGTGGTTTTATGCTGGGCATGGCGCATATGGTGCCAGTAAGTATTGCTGAGTATGGCATTGTGGCTTCGTTAGTGGTGCTGGCTGTTGCCCTGTGGCAGCGTTCTACCTCGATATTTTTGGCCATGGTAGCGCTGCTGGGTGTATTTCACGGTTTGGCCCATGGTGCTGAACTGGGAACAGGCATGAATCCGCTGAATTTTATGCTGGGTATGCTGGTTACTTTGGGTGCACTGTACAGTGTTGGCCTGTTGGCGGGGCAATTGATCAAGCGGCATATCAAGCAAGGCGAGCGCATCGTTGCCGTGCTAATAGGTGTGGTGGCGCTGCTGGGTTTGACTTAAATAGCTGGTGCTTTAAAACTGATAGTAGAAAATAAAAAGCAGCTTAGTGCGCTGCTTTTTGAGTTTGATAAAGTCCGGCATGTACTTGTCCGGCTCGGGTTTCCTTAAGCAGTTGCCAATGGGCGGGCAGTTCCAGTTGCTGCAAGGGGCGGTCTGCTTCTATATAAATTCTTGCTGCTGGATTCAATAAGGGATCAATCAGAGTGGCAAGGGGTGTCCATAAATTCAGGCTATACGGCGGGTCCAGAAACACTAGATCAAAACCTGCTGAACGTACAGGCTCTGGAAGCTGCACTAGCGCTTGCTCAGCCTTGGCAAAAATCACTTTGGCGGTAGTGCATTGTAATTGCACAAGGTTGGCTTTAATGAGTTCTGCCTGTTTGCGATCTGCTTCAATAAACACACAATGGCGGGCCCCACGGGACAGCGCCTCAATGCCCAAGGCACCAGAACCAGCACAAGTATCCAGCACTTGTTTGCCTGACACATCCCACATTAGCCAGTTAAACAGGGTTTCCCTTACCCGGTCTGGCGTTGGGCGCAGGCCATTAACGGCTTCAAAGCGAATCAGCCGACGCTTCCATTCACCGCCAATAATGCGAACCTGATTCATGGCTTATTCCTCATTGCAGCTTATTCTTCATCAGTGGTGGTTGCAGCCCGGCGATTGCCAGTGGTGCGGGTAGTCTGGCTGACCTGTTCAGAAATTTCCTGTGGCTTCATGCCAGCAGTCATCAAGCCTCCGGTAATGCTGGTTGGTGCCGGCTTGATTGGATTTTTTTCCATCTGGTGTACCATATAGTCAAACATGGGGCGGGCCAGTACGGCCGCAGCAGAACCATGCTTGCCATTTTCCAGAATGACCGCAACGGCAATCTTTGGCTTATCCGCTGGGGCAAAACCCACAAACAGGCCATGGTCATAGTGGCGTTTATCCAGCGCAGCTTCGTTATAGCGTTTGCCCTGTGCAATACTTTTAACCTGTGCAGTGCCGGTTTTACCTGCAATTTCATAGCCTTTAAGACCGACTTTGAGGCTGCCTCCCGTACCAGAGCGAATGACGTTGACCATGGCGTCACGCATGTTATTCCAGTCCTGCTCGGTGCCATTAAATTCAACCTTGCCATCTGGTGCATTCAGCACATGGTAGGGTTTTGGCCCTTTGCTTTCACGCAGCACATGGGGAGTAACATGGTGCCCATGATTGGCCGTAATGGCAGTCGCTAGCGCCAATTGAATAGGCGTAGCAGTAAAAGCTCCCTGACCAATACTTACCGAAATAGTTTCACCGGGCAGCCATTTGCTGTTGCGCTTTTGCATTTTCCATTTGGGTGAGGGGTACAGCCCGGAGCTTTCATTGGGCAGGTCTATCCCGGTTTTTTCACCAAAGCCAAACTGGGTCATCCAGTCATGCATATTGTCAATGCCCATGCGATAGGCCAGTACATAAAAGAAGGTATCGCAAGACCAGGTAATTGCCTTGTTCAGGTCAACTGTGCCGTGGCCTGATTTTTTCCAGTCCCGGAAACGGTGTGAGTCACCCGGTAGGTGAAAATAGCCGGGGTCGTAAATCTGCGTGCCCCAGTTGACCAGGTTGTAATGAATACCACCCAGTCCTTCCATGGGCTTAATGGTTGAGCCGGGTGGATAAACCCCTTGCAGCGCACGGTTATAGAGCGGCTGATCCGGGTTGTCACGCAGGCCATTATAGTCAGTGTGGCTAATGCCGGTGACAAACAGGTTAGGATTAAAACTGGGGTTGCTGACAAAAGCCAGAATTTCACCGGTTTGCGGGTCAATTGCCACAATGGCACCACGCCGCCCGGATAACTGGGCATGGGCAATACTTTGCAGGCCATAATCCAGTGACAAGTACAGATCATTGCCACGAATGGCAGGGGTCTGGCCCAGATGACGTAGGACTTGCCCATGTGCATTTGCTTCCACATATTGATACCCGGGCTTGCCATGCAGCAAGTCTTCATAAAATTTTTCAACACCAATCTTGCCAATCAGGTCTGTACCGGCATAGGCGTTTTTATCCAGTTCGCCCAGTTCTTTTTCATTAATCCGCCCGACATAGCCAATAACGTGCGCAAATAGTTCGGCATGCGGATAAAACCGGGTCATTTTGGTTTCAATGTTGACACCCGGAAAGGTATATTTTAATTCGCTAAAACGGGCAATCTGCTGCTCATTCAGGTTGAGCTTGATGGCCAGTGGTTCGGTTTTGCGGCTGGACTTTGCCCGGTGCCTGAATTTGTTCAGGTCATCCTGTGTCAGGTCCAGCACGGGCACCAGACGTTTGAGGGTATCTTCCACATCCTCAATATCTGCCCGGTTAATAATGGCCGTAAATACCGGATAGTTGTCAGCCAGCAGGATGCCATTACGGTCATAAACATAGCCGCGCGCCGGGGGAATGGCCTGTAGGCGGATACGATTCTTGTCTGCTGCACTGTTGTACTGGCCATACTGGAAAATCTGTAGATAAGTATAGCGGGCCAGCAGTCCTGCAATGCAAAAGACCACAAAAGCCACCGCAAACCAGACGCGATGACGAAAGATTTGCTGGTCCTGGTGAGGATTTTTAAGGGGAAGCGGGCTCTTCATACAGGCAGCAGGAATAAGATTGGCACAATTTTAGCTATATTTGGTTATAGATGCCATGCTTCTCAATCCCTGAGTTGTAAAAGATCGATTACGGCAGGCATCTGGTTTTCGCAATTTGGGTTTTCTTGTCGGTTTCATTAAAAAAAACGCGACAGATGTTCTACTTTTGTCTAAACTTTCGCGCCGTCTACCCATAACTTGGGAAGGTTCAGTTGGCACCGCTCGCACCAGTCCTGCGGAAGAGTTTAACCCTAGTCATGAGAAGGGTGACCTGTGTTTACAACCAAAGATTACTTATTGATTGCCGCTGTTGTTTTATACATTCTGGCAAATGTTGTGGTTGGGGTTCTTGCTGCAAAACGTGTGAAAAACAGTACTGACTATATTGTTGCAGGCCATCGCCTGCCGTTGTATATGGTGATCGCTACTGTATTTGCAACCTGGTTTGGTTCGGAAACCCTGCTGGGCACGTCGTCAACCTTTGTCAGTGAAGGAATGGGCGGCATCGTGGCTGACCCGTTTGGTGCTGCGTTGTGTCTTATTCTGGTGGGGCTATTTTTTGCAGGGCCACTGTATCGTCTGAAACTCCTGACGATTGGTGACTATTATAAAATCCGCTATGGCCGTGATATTGAAATTGCCACCTCAGTGGTTATTATCATTTCCTATTTGGGCTGGGTTGCTGCCCAGTTTACCGCGCTGGGTGTGGTGTTTAATTCCATTTCCCATGGCTTAATTAGCCAGAATGCCGGTATTTATATTGGTGCAGCCATTGTGCTGATTTACACCATTTTTGGCGGTATGTGGTCGGTAGCCCTAACCGACCTGATTCAAATGGCAACCATTGCTATTGGGCTGGTGGTGATTACCTGGGTGATTACCGGTCAGGTTGATGGCGGTGCGCCCGCTGTTATTCAGCATGCAGCCGAATCCGGTAAGCTGAATATGCTACCCGATGCCACACTGGTGGGTTGGCTGGGCTTTTTTAGTGCACTGGTGACACTGGGCTTTGGCTCTATTCCGCAGCAGGATGTATTCCAGCGTGCCATGTCCGCCAACAGTGAAAAAAATGCCAAGCGCGGTGCAGTGATTGGTGGCGTTTTGTACCTCTTAATTGCCATGATGCCAATTTATCTGGCCTACACAGCCTTTATTATTGAACCTGCAACCGTCCAGAGCATGCTCAGTGACAGTGGTGACCCTCAACTGGTGTTACCAACACTGGTCATGAACCACACGCCTTTTTTTGTGCAGATTATTTTCTTTGGTGCGGTACTGTCAGCCATCATGAGTACGGCCTCAGCCACCCTGCTGGCACCTTCCAGCATGATTAGCGAAAATATTTTATCGCGTTTTTTTGTGGGCCGGGATGAAAAATACAAACTGCGCTTTATCCGTAGCTCGGTGGTAGTGTTTGCCTTTTTTGTACTGCTATATGCCGTGCAGTCCGAGCAATCCATTTTCCAGATGGTTGAAGATGCCTACAAGGTCGTGCTGGTCGGGGCATTTGTACCGCTGGCTTTTGGCCTGTACTGGAAGCGTGCCAGCCACAATGGTGCTCGGCTTGCCATGGTGTCTGGTATTGTCAGCTGGCTGGTTTTTGAGTATCTGGACAAGGATTCCAACTGGGCCATGCTGGGTTTCCCGGATGCTGCCGGTGTCTGTCCGCCGCAACTGGCTGGTTTGATCATTGCAGTGATTGCCATGCTGGTGGGTAGCCTGATCTGGCCAAACCGCAAGGGCATGCCACAACCGCTGAATGAAAAAATTGCAGATGAAGCAGTGCTTAACGCAAAATAAATTCTTGTATTTGACGGCGAATAATAGTGGTCAGGCGGATTTTTTCTGATAAAGTCTGCCTTGGCTTAACCAAACGACGCCATAGATGGTGTTGCAGACCAAAAAACCAGCAGGAGTGGTTAGTAATGAATAAACAGTGGATTACAGCGCTGTTGACAGTGGGGCTAATGACAAGCGTGTCGGCACAGGCAGCAGTGAAAGACTGGTTTCCAAAGCCTGCAACAGACACCACCGGGTTAAAAAAAGTATATGCCGGGGTGGGGATTACCAATGAGTTTTATCACCTGAATGCTGAAATGCCAACAGGTTACGGCAATGTTTATGTCAAGGCGGGTGGCTTTATTGATGGGCCGAATGAACCGGCTGGCCAGATTGGCTTTCGCTATCCCTACTTCCTAACAGGGACTGATAAAAACGGCTATTACTTTGGTGGCTTTATCGGGCATATTGAAACCAAGACCCAGGATAGTAAAAAATACAATCGCCTGGGTGCTGGCGGCGAGCTGTCCTATGTCTGGATGAACAGTTCACGTGTGAGTGCGGCCAGTATTGGTATTGGTGTGGGCGAGCGCAAAAAGGGCCGTGATGGTAGCAAGGAAGATGCCACGCCCATGATTATGTTTGGCTATAGTTTTAGCTTTGGGATTTATTGATAGGCGACTAAACCACCAGAATCAAGCACAGATGGTGGTAGGGCATTGGCCTGTTTTACAATATTTAAGCGTCATTTGAGAGTGTTGCATGCTGGAGTTTATTAGTCATTATTGGCAAGTCTTTGCAAATCGCCCCGATTTTTGGGCAATTTTAAGTATTGTGCCAGTAACGGCCTTTGTGACTTGGGCGCACGTCTGGATGGCGCTAAAAATGGTATTTTACCCCATTAACTTCTGGGGCTTTCATATCGGTTCACTGCCGGTTGGCTGGCAGGGTATTGTCCCGCGCAAGGCTGGCCGTATTTCCGGTATTATTACCGACAATACCTTATCCAAGTTAGGATCATTGCAAGAGTTTCTTCAGGCCATGGAGCCTGATGAAATGGCAAAAATCATTGGTGATCAGGTAGGTTATGACCTTGAGCACCTGATTGATGAGGTCATGCTGGAGCGTAACCCGGTATTGTGGGAAAATCTGCCTTTTTCCATCAAGCGCCGCATTTATAGTCAGGCACAAAAGCAGATTCCCACCGTATTGCGTGATCTGGTAAATGAGCTGACCTTTAATGTGGAAAATCTGGTCGACATGCGGGAAATGGTTGTGCGCCAGATGGAAGGCGACCGTCGCCTGATGGTGCGCATGTTCCTGAAAGTAGGCCAGAAAGAAATCAACTTTATCTGGCATATCAGCGCACTGATTGGCATGTTTTTCGGCTTTTTCCAGATGCTAGTCTGGTTCCTTGTACCATGGCACTGGACTGTGCCATTCTGGGCGGCTGTCTGGGGCTTCCTGACCAACTGGATTGCCATCTGGATGGTATTTAATCCGGTTGATCCACATCCAATCCGTTATTTAAAGCTATTCCGGCTTACCAACACCAAAATTCCATTTATTGCCCCGGTTATTCCGCATATTGCCACCTATAACTGGCAGGGTGCGTTTATGAAGCGCCAGCATGAAGTGTCTGAAGTGTTTGCGTCAGTGGTTACTGAAGAACTGATTACACTTAAAAGCATCATGACTGAAATGATGTACGGCTCGCGTAATGAAAAAACCCGTCGCATTCTGAAGCGCCATATCAATAAAATTATGGAAACACCTGTGGTGCGCACCAGCTTGCAAGTCAGTATTGGCATGAAAGAATATGCCCGACTGAAAACCGACCTGATTGACCGCTCCATCCAGATTACCATGGTGCCTATTTCTGACCCGGTGCTTAACCAGAGCCGCGCCAAGAAAATCTATCACATGTTCCGTGAGCGTATTCTTGCCCTGTCTTCCAAGGAATTCCAGAACCTGCTTCGTCCAGCCTTTCAGGAAGATGAATGGATTTTGATTGTCCTTGGCGGTGTGACAGGCTTTATTGCCGGGACTATTCATTTGTTTGTGGCATTCATTCGCTAACAGCACTAATTAAGCCAGCACCTACCTTTTTAATCGGGTCAGGTTCTGGCATTTTACCACTTAGGTCTTATGGTATTTATAGGTGCGGTTGGGAATGATAGGGACAGCGCGGTAGCAGTGTGGCCTTAGGCCTGTCAAGTTAGGCTGTAGCGGTTATGGGTTTGACAGAAATGCTTACTGAATTAACCGGATAAAGTTGAAAAAAACTTGAGTCCAGCTAGCTGTGAATGTATTGTTACGCCAATCTTTTAATTTTTATTTTGTAATTTATTTATCGTGATTGAGGAAGATGTTTTATGCGCATTATTTTGCTAGGGCCACCGGGAGCAGGAAAAGGAACACAGGCTCAGTTAATCTGCCAGCGCTATAACATTCCACAAATTTCTACGGGCGACATGCTGCGTGCTGCAATCCGTGAAGGAACAGAGCTTGGTCAAAAAGCCAAAAGTGTAATGGATGCAGGTGGTCTGGTATCCGATGACCTGATTATTGGTCTGGTGAAAGATCGTCTGGCCCAGCCGGATGCGGTAAATGGCTGTATTTTTGATGGCTTTCCACGCACTATTCCACAGGCTGAAGCCTTGGAAGCCGCTGGTGTGGCCATTGATCATGTGATTGAAATCGACGTACCGGATGAAGAAATTGTGGCCCGCCTGTCTGGCCGTCGTCAGCATCCAGCGTCTGGTCGTGTGTATCATCTGGTCTATAATCCACCCAAAGCCGAAGGCGTGGATGATGTTACTGGTGAGCCACTGGTTCAGCGTCCTGATGATCAGGAAGAAACCATTCGCAAGCGTTTAAATTCTTATCATACTGAAACTGAACAATTGGTTGGTTTTTACCAGTCTCGCGCACAAGCTGGTGAAAATGCACCCACTTATGACAAGCTGAACGGTCTGGACAGTATTGATAACGTTAAACAAAAATTGTTTACCATTTTGGGTTAAGCCTAGACTGATGTAAAAACCAAGCATTAAAAAACGGGACATTGCTCCCGTTTTTTATTACCGCCCTATTTAGCCCATACCACTGTAACTATGTGGTTTTTATATGCGCTATTGCCTCGGCGGCACCAAATTCATATTTTTCAGGCCATTGGCATAAGTCTGCCACAATGCATTTGGCACACAACGGAACCCGGGCCTTACAGGTATAACGGCCATGCAGCAATATCCAGTGATGAGCATTGGTCAGATAAGAGGCAGGCACCACGTCCAGCAATTTTTTTTCAACACCTTCTACGGTCTTGGCCGGCGCCAGTCCGGTACGATTACTAACCCGGAAGATGTGGGTATCCACCGCCATGGTGGGATGACCAAATGCCGTATTCAACACCACATTGGCTGTTTTGCGACCTACACCAGCCAGTGCTTCCAGATCCTTGCGATTATCGGGTACTTGACCCCCATGCAGGTCAATGAGCATCTGGCAGGTTTTAATAATATTGTTGGCCTTGGCGGTATAAAAATTAACAGTCCTGATATATTCCTTCAAGCCGTCTACACCCAGTGCCAAAATGCTTTCGGGCCTATTGGCCACAGCAAATAATTTGGCTGTGGCTTTGTTCACGCCTACATCCGTCATCTGTGCCGATAAAATTACCGCAATAAGTAATTCAAAGGGTGAGTGATAAACCAGTTCGGTGGTGGGGTCAGGGCGCTGGGCTTGTAACCGTTCAAAAAATTCTTCAACGTGTTCTGGGTTCATGGCTAATCCATACTGCGTTGCAGCTCTGTTTTTAATGATTCTAACTGGTGCTGCTTGGCCACATCATCAGGTTTAACGTTAAGCTGCCGTTCCAGTTTTTTAATCTGGCTGCGCAATGATGCCAGCCTGATGGTTTGTGCTGCTGAAACAGGTGTTGCAGGTTTGGCTTCTATCACTGGAGCCGCCAGTTGATGTAAATCCATGCCCGTAATGGCAGCGGCTTGCTCGGTGCTAATTGCCGCTGAAACCACGGGTTTACGAATTTTCTGAGTGAGCATGCGCTGCTGTTCACGCAATACATGTGCCTGATAGCGCTGACGTAAATCCTGCTGTTCAGTCTTACGTTCGGCATCACTGGGCACTGGCGCAGGGTCAGCAATCAGGTCAATGCAATCTACCGGACAGGGCGGGATACACAGTTCACAGCCAGTACACAGGTCAGTTAGAATGCTATGCATTAGCTTGCCACTGCCAATAATGGCATCAACCGGACAGGCGCTGATGCACTTGGTACAACCAATGCATTCATCTTCACGAATGATGGCTTTCATGCGTTGGGGCCGGCCATCAGCCACTAATGGCCACTGGCTGGGTTTGGCAGGCAAGGGTGGCCGGCCCAGTATTTCTGCCAGCTGGTTGGCTACAGGTTGCCCGCCGGGCACACAGCCATCTGCGCTGGCACCCTCGGCCATGGCAGTGGCATACGGCAGACAGCCAGCCGGATGCCCACAAAGACCACACTGGGTTTGTGGCAGGGTTTCGTCAAGTAAACGAATCAATTCGGCAGTTGACATGAACAATAGGGCACTAAACTAAAACAAATAAAGTGGCAAATGATGCGAGAATCCCAGCACAAGGTCAAATAAAACTTGGCAAAAATCTGCATGTGTTGCAGAGAAATTCTGTGGAAAACTGCATTTTGCCACACGCTGTTCTACTACATGCTTAATTCTGTAAGGAAAGTAATCTGCCTGATAGCTGATCAGTCCGTCGATAGGGAGATAATTAATTTGAAATATAGTTCGGTCAATGATTTTTTAAATGTGGTAAGCCGTCGCAATCAGAATGAACCTGAATTTATGCAGGCAGTAGAAGAGGTAATGACCAGTTTATGGCCTTTTATTGCGCAAAATTCCTTTTATGCCGAACAAGGCCTGCTGGAACGGCTGGTTGAGCCAGAACGTATTATTCAGTTTCGGGTTGCCTGGGTGGATGATAGCAATGAGGTACAGGTGAACCGCGCCTGGCGGGTGCAGTTTAATTCAGCCATTGGGCCTTATAAGGGTGGCATGCGTTTTCATCCTTCAGTCAATGTGTCCATTTTGAAGTTTTTGGGTTTTGAGCAAACCTTTAAGAATGCCCTGACCACCTTACCCATGGGTGGCGGTAAGGGCGGTTCCGATTTTGATCCCAAAGGCAAAAGCAACAATGAAGTCATGCGCTTTTGTCAGGCGCTGATGCTGGAGCTATACCGGCATTTAGGCCCAAATACTGATATTCCCGCTGGCGATATTGGCGTAGGTGCGCGGGAAGTAGGATATATGGCCGGCATGATGAAAAAAATCAGCAATGATACCGCCTGTGTCTTTACTGGTAAGGGCTTGTCCTATGGCGGCAGCTTGATGCGCCCTGAAGCCACCGGCTATGGCTGCGTGTATTTTACCGAGCAGATGCTGCATACCCATGGTGAGACGCTGGATAACAAGAAAATTGCCATTTCCGGGTCTGGCAATGTGGCGCTGCATGCCGCAGAAAAAGCCATTGAACTGGGTGCCATGGTGGTCACTTTATCTGATTCTAGCGGCACTATTTACATTGAACAGGGCCTTGATTTTGAGCGGTTAGAGCAAATCAAGCTGCACAAAATGGTGCAGCGCAGGCGTTTGTCAGAGTTTGCTGTACAGCACAAACTCACCTATTATCCGGATCTGCGGCCATGGCATATTCCAGCAGATATTGCCTTGCCCTGTGCTACCCAAAATGAACTTAACCAGCAAGATGCAGAAATGCTGGTAAAAAATGGGGTCATCTGTGTGGCTGAAGGAGCAAATATGCCCTGTACCATAGAAGCAGTGAACTGTTTTTTAAATGCCAAGATACTGTATGCACCGGGTAAGGCCAGTAATGCTGGTGGCGTGACGACCTCTGGGCTGGAAATGACCCAGAATGCCATGCGCATGAGCTGGCCACATGCCGATGTCGATAGCCGCTTGCACCATGTGATGCAGCAAATTCATCAAAGTTGTGCCTTTTATGGCAAGGCTGAGGATGGCCACATTAACTATGTGAACGGTGCCAATATTGCCGGTTTTGTCAAAGTGGCTGATGCCATGCTGGCTCAGGGAGTGTGGTAGCTGTGTTTTGAACTGTATAACATCAACCGACTAAAAATTTAAGTTAAAAAAATGGCGTATGCAACCTATTGCAACGACGCCATTTCTTCACGTTACTGCCAAATAATCTAAAACTTATTTAACCTGTTCACGTTCAACAAACATATCCAGCACATACGCCGCGTTGGATGCATCAGCAGGTGGATTTTTAACAGGGTATTTTTTAACCCGGATAATCACACGTTCGTTATTGCTGTGCTCATAGCCTTCAATGGAGTCATAAAAGTTTTCCCAGCCGCTGGATACATAGTTTTTTAAGCCTTGTTCATTGTATTTGACTTGTCGTACTTGTAAACACTGCATCTGGCGCACACCTGCATCACAGCGTTGTGTTTTGGGTGAAACTTCCAGAAAAATGGTTTCAGCCTGAGCACCATATTTGCTTTCTGGCGTGGCAATGCCTTTAAACACCAGCATGTCACCTGATGCACTAATTAGGGTTAATTGGGGTTGTGAGTCGGCCTTGGTAATCTTGAGGGTAGAATTACCTTCAATCAGCTTGCCCATTAAGGTGTCTAGCTGGTTTACTGGTGCATCACAGGCCATCATGGTAGAAACCAGATTGCTGACTGTTAACACATTTGCTTTAAGCGTGAAGGCACCGCCCATGTGGTTGCAAGTGTTCAAAATGCCAATATTGTTATCCTTAAACTGAAGGCTAACCGGTTTATCCTGTCGCACAAACAGGGCATTGATGGCCTGACCCTGTTGATTGGTAGCCTGCACCAGTTGCCATGTATAGCTGCTCAAAACAGTGCTGCTAGGAGATAATGTGGTAGATATTTCAGACATATTGGCTTTAGGGTTGTGTAGGCCAGATTGGGTACAGGCAATCAGTGACAGGCTCATTGCAAGCATTAAGGCGTTTTTCATATTTGGGTTTCATCAGTTTCTTAATGCCCCATTATAAAAAAGCCACGCGAATGTATTGCATGGCTTTGGTTAATGATCTGCTGTTTTTTAATCAAACCGGTACAAATCCATACCCAGTGCACCCAAACTAAAGCTGGAATGCACCAAACTAAAACGCGGGCCAGTACCCATAGCAAAAAATAATGGTGATAAATGCTCAAGGGTGGGGTGGTTGCGTTGTATATGGGGGGCTTGCTGCCAGTTCAGTACCGCAGCAAAATCATCATTGCTGAGTTGATGCACCACCCAGTTGCGAAAACCTGATGCCCATTCCGGCGTGCTGGCCTGTTCTTCGGCCCAGCTCAGTTCTGCCAGATTATGGGTAATACTGCCAGAGCCAATCAGCAGGATTTGTTCATCGCGTAATGGCGCTAAAATTTGTCCTACCTGATAAATCTGTGCTGCGCTGAAATGGCTGGGCAAAGAAATCTGTATTACAGGAATTTCAGCATCGGGATACATGTGCAGCAAAGGCATCCATACGCCATGATCGCGTGGCCGCAAGCTATTGGCATGGGCTGGCATATCACCTTGCTCCAGCATTTGAATCATACGTTCAGCCAGCTGGATATCACCCGGTGCCGGATAGCGAATCTGGTATAGCTCACGCGGGAAACCGCCAAAGTCATGCCATGTCTCAGGGCGGCTGCTGGTGCTGACTTCCAGCGCCTGACTTTCCCAGTGTGCTGACATCACCACAATGGCACGAGGTGTCGGCAGGTTAATTGACAGGCGATGCAGGGCTGGCCCCACCTGCTCGGGCTCAATCGCCAGCATGGGTGAACCATGGGAAATAAATAAGCCGGGCAGGGTAGATATACTCATAGTGTGCTCAGAAGTGTGAAAATTAGCAGGGCAAAATCAACCTTATGCGTATTTAAGCGCAAGGGCTCGAGTCGGATTTTGCACTGCAACAAAGGTTTGACTAAACCAGTAAAAACAGTAGCGATGCAATACTGACTAAAGCCTAATAATGCAGGCCATGCCCACAAATTTAAACCCATCGGGTTGCAACAGATTGTTATCAATCCAGCAACGATAAGCAACAAGCAGCATGCTTGAAAACTAAATTTTGAAGATCAGGAACTAATCTTTAAACTGATTCTATAAAGCCAATTGCTAGGAGTATTCATCACACCATTAAGCACGATGATAGGGATGGTTATTAATCACAGTCATGGCGCGATAAAGCTGCTCAATTAGCACAATACGTACCAGGGGATGCGGCAGGGTCAAATCGGACAAGGACCAGTGCCACTTGGCCTTTTGCCTTACTTCATCAGACAGGCCATCTGGCCCACCAATCGCCAATGCAATGTCCTGACCTTCCTGCATCCAGTTTTGCATGGTAGTGGCCAGTTTCTCTGTGGTTAAATGCCGACCATTGACTTCCAGCGCAATCAGTTGTTCCTGCGGTTTTAGCGTTTGCAAAATGCTACTGCCTTCTTGCACACAATATTTGTGGATATCGGTATCAGAATCATTTTTGCCACGTTTTGCCATGGGCAATTCAATAATCTGGGTTTGTACAAAGGGTTGAATCCGCTTGAAATAATCATCAAAACCGGTTTGTACCCAGTCCGGCATCTTCTGGCCAATGGTCAAAATTCTGATTTTCATAAATTGAAAAATAGCAGCGATAAAGCCGGTATTTTAACACAGCGCTTGCTAGGCAGTTTTGACAAAAGAAAGGCTCAAGGTTTTGTAATTATAGAAAATAGTAAAAACAAGAAAATAGTAAAAACAATAAACTAGCAAAAACAGCACGCAAAAAAAAGGCAGTCCAAAAGGGGTGTTGGACTGCCAACCAAGCCCATCTGCCTGGAGATCACAGATGGGCGACCGATAAGCGAGAAGCCTGGCTATTCACCAAAAGTCATCAATAAGCAATGTTGACTATTAATGACGTGCAGCTTTATCGCTTTCAACTGTTGTTGAAACAATGGGCGCTTTTGCAAGTGGCTCTGGCATATGCACCAAAGCCGCTGGCAACACGTCATCAATCGTTTTCACGGCTCTGATTTCAAGGCCTTCTTTTACGTTATCCGGCACTTCGGCCAGATCACGTATGTTTTCTTCCGGAATCAGAACCAGCTTGATTCCACCACGGTGAGCTGCCAGAAGTTTCTCTTTTAGCCCGCCAATTCGCATTGCACGGCCGCGTAGGTTAGTTTCACCTGTCATTGCCACATCAGCACGAATCGGAATACCAGTAAAGGCAGATACCAGTGCCGTGGTTAATGCCAGACCCGCAGAAGGGCCATCTTTGGGAGTTGCACCTTCAGGCATATGCACATGGACATCGGTATCGCTAAAACGTTCATGGGGAATGCCCAGCTGGTCACCACGGGTACGTACCACAGTCATGGCTGCCTTGATAGATTCCTGCATCACATCACCCAGTGATCCGGTTGCAGTATAAATACCTTTGCCTTTTACAGCAGCAGCTTCAATGGTGAGTAATTCACCACCTACTGAGGTCCATGCCAGACCGGTGACCCGGCCAATCTGGGCGTCATCTTCAGCCTGACCAAAGTCAAACTTATAGACTCCAGAGTACTCGCTCAGGTTATTTACATTGATATCAATGTGTATGTTTTTTGAACGACTGGTTACAGCTTCTTTCACCACTTTGCGGCAAATTTTGGAAATTTCACGCTCAAGATTACGCACGCCCGCTTCACGGGTATAACGGCGGATTAGGTCACGCACCGCACCTTCTTCCACAGTTAGCTCTTTTTCCTTTAGGCCATTGGCTTTAATGGCTTTAGGAATCAGGTAACGTTCTGCAATGTTGACCTTTTCTTCCTCGGTATAGCCGGGCAGACGAATTACTTCCATACGGTCCAGTAACGGCGCAGGAATATCCATGCTGTTGGCTGTACAGATGAACATCACCTCAGATAAATCCAGATCCATATCTAAATAATGATCATTGAACTTATGGTTTTGTGATGGATCAAGTACTTCCAGCAAGGCAGAGGCCGGATCACCACGATAATCCTGTGCCATCTTGTCAATTTCATCCAATAGGAATAGCGGATTTTTGACACCCACTTTTGACAAATGCTGCACAATCTTGCCGGGCATCGCACCTATGTAAGTACGACGGTGACCACGGATTTCCGCTTCATCACGCACGCCACCCAGTGCCATGCGCACAAACTCACGGCCTGTTGCCTTGGCAATGGACTCGCCCAGACTGGTTTTACCCACACCTGGAGGGCCAACCAGACACAATACCGGGCCTTTTAATTGCTTAACGCGGGACTGAACTGCCAGAAACTCAACAATGCGTTCCTTAACTTCTTCCAGACCATAATGATCAGCGTCCAGAATCTGCTGGGCTTTATCCAGCTTGATGCTGACCTTGCTGGCTTTTTTCCATGGCGTGTTTAAAATCCAGTCGAGGTAGTTACGTACCACAGCCGCTTCACTGGACGCAGCCTGCATGGACTTCAGCTTGCGGAATTCAGCATCGGCTTTTTTGCGTACATCTTCTGGCAGGTCGGCTTCTTCCAGACGTTTTTCAATTTCTGAAATATCATCATCACCACCGCCATTCATGTCAGACAGTTCACGCTGAATCACTTTCATTTTTTCATTGAGAAAGTATTCACGCTGATTTTTTTCCATCTGGCGTTTCACGTTTTCGTGCAGGTTCTGCTCAATCTGCTGTTCTTCAGACTGCTGGGTTAAATATTCCATCAGTTCTTTAACATGATCGGTAATATTGGCTTCTTCCAGAAACTTCTGCTTTACGTCAATCGCTAAAGGCGCACGGGTTGCAATGAAGTAAACCAGTTCCAGCAGGTCTTCAATTTTTTCAGCCGCTGCACTTAGTTCACGTGCATTACGTAGCTTGGCTTCAGCATACTGGCCAAATAGCGCTTGCAGGGTTTCCCGTTGCTGTTTTTGCTGCTCGGGACTCAATGCTACAGGCACAGGCTCGGCTGTGGTTTCTGCACGCATATAATCGTTTAGTTCAACAATCGTATCCAGACGGGCACGGTACAAGCCTTCAATCAACACTTTAATGCAGTTGTCATCATTTTCATGATTAACGACCTGAACAATACGGCACACTGTTCCATAGTGGTACAGGTTGTCATTGTCGATGTCTTCAGCCAGCGAATCTTTCTGGGCAACCACAAAGACCAGATTGTCATTTTCGCGTGCAACTTCGACTGCATTGATGGACTTTGGACGACCCACAAATAAAGCAATCTGCATGTGTGGATAAACCACCACATCGCGTAATGCCAGTAAAGGCAGGCTACCTTCCACTGGAAGAGTTGGATTTTGAATTGTTGTCTCGGACATAGGGCACTCCTACTGAGTGACAAATGATTTTGTCATATGTCATTAGTGATGCATTTTGAGAAAAAAACAAGTGCTTTTCCTGAAAAATCATGGAGTAGTGTTCATATTTTGACTCATTGAACCCTTAATCTGCTGTAAATCCAAGGGTTTTAGTCAGAATTAAATTACGCAACACTACAAAATTTTTAAAAGATAAGCAGATGGAGCTGTTCAAAAAATCGGCTTGTCAAAACTCTTTTCAAGGCTCATTACGGCGACCTATGCACCAATCGCTCAGGCCGCTTGATAATGCTTTTCTTGAAGATACTTTCAATGCAATTCAGGGGTTGATTAAACCTTACGGTGCATGAGGTTGTCATGACGTGATTTCAGCGCATTCTTGATTTCGCCAACATCAACATCGCTATATGGCCGTGCCGCCACATAATCACGGATAGCGGCAAGGGCAGTGACATCAGCAGCTTTCTGGATATCGGCCAGAATGCTGGGCAGTGACTTGGCACTGTTCTGCGCATTGTCAGTGCCTTGCATATTCTGCTTGACCGGTTTCTGGCTGGGCTTTCTGGCCGGTGCTGGTTCATGAATAGTAGCATCCGGATCATTATCGCCTTCAGTTGGAATTGCAAAGGTCTGGAAACAGGCATATTTATAGGCAATTGACATGGCCTTGTTGGTGGCCTTGTCGCCAGAATCCATGGCTTCCCCATAGGTACAGGCGGTGTGTTTGCTGCCATCTTCGGCGCACACAAAGTCAAATTCCATTTTGACCACCACAAAGTACAGGATTTTTGGCCCACTCTGGCGCTGGGATTCATGCCGCTCCACACAGCGGGGAATAATCACCAGGCCATGTTCAGACAATAACGGGCTTAAAGTATTGTAGACATCATCAATACCGCGGAATGCATAGCCCGCACCAAAACCGCTGGCCATTCTGTCCTTGGAAATCCCTTCTTTTGACAGCGCGCGCTGCACTGCATTGATTGCTTGATAAACTTTCATTTGTTCACCTTTATTCTCATAAAACCAATATCGGATATGGCCCGCTGCTCGGCATTTTTACGCTGGAGCCAGCGCGCATTGGGTGGCCGCTTTAATCGCTGGGACTGCTGATGTTCTGGCACAGGTTTGGTCAGCTCATCCAGCCACGCCAGCGTATTTACATTCATCATTTTCATCGTGATCTGGATTAACCTATATCGCCATAGGCGTGCAAGCCTGATATTTAAAAGCACGCTATCCTGAAATTCAGGACTATTTATAGTGCTTTCCCTATGAATATAATGAGGCTAAAATTAACTGATCCAAGCATTTTAAAATTGATTGCGACACAAAATGTCGCTAAATAAATCGCAGGATTTAGAATAAGACTTGAAGACAATAAGTTAAAAAAAGTAGACGTTAATCTAGAATCCAAAAAAGCATTGCCAGACACACTGGATGGCTATGCAGCCATGTCCAGCATGCGATTAATGGCATTTTCAGCCTCTACTTCATTGTTAAAGTGACGTGACAAGACAAAGCGCCAGCACACTCCAAATGCAGCCTTGTAAAACTCGTTAAACTCGGCCTGTGTCATTTTGGCAAAACTAATTGACTTGGCTTTTTTCTCAATAGTGCCATCGGGCAGGCGCACCACGTCAAAATAACCACATTCAATCTTGATCCAGCGATGAATCTCGGCAGTGCTGGCAGGCACCGGATTAATGAGCTTGGCGGCCCGTTTTTGCGTCAGCCTTTGCAGATAATCCTGCTGGAGTGCCTGACTTTGTTCCGCTGAGAGGTCAATGCCTCGGGTTTGCAGGTAATGGCAAAATGACGCTGCTGTCCTTGCTTCAGCCGGATGTACCAGCCCGGTTTGCGGTTCCCAGTAATCTTTCACCAGTCCAATCAGTCCACCAAAATACAGGCGGTGATGTTGCAGGCTACGGTCAGCCTGACGTTTGGTTTCGGTTTTGATCACCTGACCAATCCGGTAGGTTTGTCGCATGATGGCATAGTCATGCTCGGTTGCTGGAACCAGCGCACGGCCATTGCACACCATCATCATATCTACGCTCATGCTGCTTTTCCTCTCGTTTCAGAATCTCGAAATTCAGCCATCCACAGCCGTGCAAAATCGGCCAGATCACGCACGACATCCCTGATTTCATCTTGCATGCCAGCATAGGTGTACTGATCCAGACGGTGATAATCCTTGATAAACACCGGGTAATGACCCAATGCATCCGGCACATCCGGCAGGCCGCTATGTTCAAACACCTGATAAGTAAAATGGGTTTTGCCCCGCATCGCCAGATAAGCACGCCATTGCAGGCTATCCATATAGCGCTCATGGTCAAAACGGCCAGTTAGCTTGTGGTCTATGACCTTGCCAGGTGTTTCGGCATCAATCTTTCCCACCAGCACGATATCGTCAAATATAGGCCATTCATAAATTTGCTCACGAACAGACCCCAGCTCAATCGTGCCGCTTAAATCATCCGGCAGAATAAAATGAAAGCCGTGTTTGTCCGGTTTGGCCAGCAATTGCGGCTCTAGCTGGCCCTTTTCCAGAAAACGGTGAAATGAGGTGCCCACCCGCATGGCAAGGCTGGGCTTTTTGCGGGCAAACAGCTCATACGCCAGTTGCTCACTGCTTAAGTCTTCGTTGGCCATGCCATGCACATAAGTGTCGAGCATGGTCACTGACAGGCGCAGGGGAGCATGGGCAAAAGTGTTCATTTACGCCACTTCCTCATGCACATCATCGACAAACTCGCCTTCTACAAACATCACTTTATGGCTTAAGCCCTTAAAGGCTAAATCCAGTGCCTGCCGCATTTCCTTTAAATACAAATGATCAGGGGTTAACTGTTCACGCAAGTCATTTAAGTCATCGGCATTTTCAGCAGCCATGCATTCACTGCGATAGCGTTCCAGCTCCTGCAAGGCAGCGGCCTGAAACTCGCTTAAGCTATTAATATGATCCTTGGCCTGACTAATAATATCCGCCAGCGCTGTCGGGTTTTTATCCAGACCGGGCAAAATCATATTGCCAATGGCACCGGAATCCTTGGCATGATGTGAAGTGGACGGTGAAAAATTCAGGGAGATGTCAGCCCCCTGTTCGCCTTGCACGGTGGTCATATAACCCATCATGTCGGCTACCTTGTAGGCTTCTTTCTTACTGCCGCCCACCATATCCGGACGAATAATCAGCTCATCACCTTTTTTGTCCTCAGCCGCATGTGCCAGCAAAATGACATCCTTGCCAAACGAGCGAATCAGGTTTAGCCAGCTACTAAAACGCTTGTTGAGCGCACCATAGCCCTGAATGGATAACTCTTTGCTATTCTTACGGCAGTTTTTCTGGTCTTTGACCAAGTCACTAATAATGACATCCAGCATGCGGCCTGCGGTATCAATAATAATAGAGTCATAACCTTGCAGATCATCGTTGCTAATGGTAGCTACATCAGCCCAGCTACTCACCGGCACGGTATCTTTACGGAACTTGCCAGCACGGTGCGCACCCCGGTCAAAGTCGAACAAAATCGGGTTTTTGGCGCTAAAGGCCAGTGAGGTTTTGCCAATACCCGGATCGCCATAAATAAAAACAATCAGGTTATCCACGCGCATGGGTTCAGCAGCAGTGACGATTCTTAATGCCATTTCTGGTACTCCTCAGACTCAGGCTTAAAATGTATTCAAATGCGATAGTGTTCTGGCTAAAAAAAGTTTTATCTCTTCATATTGCAACCCAGATAATCACCGCAGTGAACTTAATAAATGGTGTTTATTTCACCAATTTCAATCGTTTTAGAGATATTCAAGGCCAGTAGTAGAATAAAATTTATTATTAATAATCAATATATTATATTAACATTGGTATTTTTTGGATTATGCTGGCGTCATGCTGTGACGCACCAGAACATGGGAGAAATTAATCCCTGTAAATTTGCTAAAAAGTTACGTGTTTTACATGAATTGACCCAGCATTATAAAAAAGCTGTGCTTTGAAGTGTTTCCCCAACATAGCGCCTTATCGTTTTAGGTTATGTTGAAATGATTCAACTAATTAACTGAAGTAAAGACGGAGGCGACCCATGAATGCAGGTGACAATAATTTCAATGTGCATAATGCAGATCAGCAGGCTATTGATAAAAATGCGGATAAAAACTTACCTGAACATCCTCAGCCTAATCAGCCGCAAACTGAAGGTGAGCGGCAACAGCAACTACAAAATGCGCATCTGGAAAATCAGGATGCCAACGTCAAGCTACCAGACCAGCATACAGATAATGAACCCGAACATAAGGAAATAGGCAGTATTAATCACCAGACTGATTAATCCCTGGACTGTTTAACTATCCTAAATTTAATAAATAACCTTATAAGCGACTGCAAGCTATTTAATACTGTTTAGAAATTTATAGAATTTAAACAGTAGCCTATCGGTTGGATAAATAGTTTGCAGTACTAAAGTATGGGCTATTAAACAGTGCTGGAATAAAGGATTAAAAAACTAGTTTACCCATATCAGGAGTGGCGTAATGAATAGTCAAAATGTAAACAGTCATATCGTTGAAGAAATTCGTGAGGCACTCGAAAAAACTACCCTTACCAAAACCATCGAGCCAGATGCTTATGCCGATGCTGCCCAGCAATTTATAGATGAGTACGGCACTGATTTACATATGATTTTAGGGGAAGATACGCAACATCAACTGGGCGAGACTGAAATAACAGCACCACAGTCATCCAATCCTGCGTATTCGATTAAACCTGTTTGACAGCTCAGCAAGGATAGAATCTAGGCAACTATAAAATAAAGCATCAAATAAAAAAATCAGTTATTTTAAGCAATATGACTCGTTCCAATACTTTTAAAATATTTTATAAAATGCTCATTAAAGTAATAAGTGTTTTAAACCTAAATAACTTTATTTTAAAGTTTGAAGGTAAAGTTTTATTTCTAAGCAGTTAAAGACAACATACATAAAATGAAGGGCTTGCAAAAAAAGATTAAAAAATTAATTTTTGCTGGATAAATAGACAATACACAACTTGCTTTGTCAGTAACATAAACAGTTGTTAGCTTATCAGCATCATAGTTTTTAAGCGCTACATAAAAATGACTCAATACGCTAATCATGTTAGTTATAGCTTTAATCCGAATAATACTAGAAACACAGGCTCAATTAATCATCGTGGCCAGCAGATTAACCCGAATCATCGCGTGTGCCAAAGTGGTGATAAAATTACTATTAACCGTAAGAAAACAATAGGCTATTAAATTAAGATTAAAAAAAGCCCATCGTTATCGGTGGGCTTTTTTTAATGTCTCAAGTTTATTGTATAGGTGCCCTGAATAAATAAAATAATAACCTTAATAGCCAGAAATTATTAAAACTCAGAATTGATTTTGTTAAAAGTAATCTAAAGCTAAGTTGCACTAACGATTGTGCACAGTAAAAATTAAGAAAAATAAGTTGGTATAGGTAAAAATATTAATTAAAAAAAATGAGTAAAATTAATAAGTTATTGTTTTAATTATGGTCCCGGGGGTCGGACTCGAACCGACACGTCATCTCTGACAGTGGATTTTGAGTCCACCGCGTCTACCAATTTCACCACCCCGGGTGGAGTAGTTATGGGTTGCTATCTTAGCGGCCCTAGAATTATTGTCAAGCACAATGGGTCGGCTTTTAGGCTGTTTGATTAGTTTTTGACTTTTCAATTCGTTATAATTCCGGCTCTTTTGGCTGTAATGCTGTGCCCATGCAATTATCTGATTTTTCTTATGACCTTCCGGACGAGCTGATTGCCCGTTATCCTCTGGCCACACGCAGTGCATCACGCCTGCTGTATTTAAATGCGCAGGGGCACACACAGGATTGCACCATCAAGCAGTTACCGGAATTATTGCAAGCTGGTGATTTACTGGTGCTGAATGATACACGGGTAATCAAGGCGCGTTTACATGGCAGGCGGGCCAGTGGTGGCGCCGTTGAAGTATTGGTTGAGCGTATTACTGGTATAGATACCGCTTTGGCCCATATCAAAGCCAGTAATTCACCCAAAGCCGGAACGACCTTGTATCTGGCCAATGATCAACTGGAAGCACAGGTAGCGGGGCGGCAAAATAACCTGTATGAGCTACGCTTTAACCAGCCGGTATTAGCAGCGCTAGAGCAGTTTGGTGCGTTACCCATTCCACCGTATTTTAACCGGGCCGCCGATGAAACTGATGACGAGCGTTATCAAACCGTATTTCATAACCCGGACAAGGCTGCCAGTGTTGCTGCACCAACCGCCAGCCTGCATTTTGATGATGAGTTGCTGGCTGCACTGGAACAAAGCGGGATTAACAAAGCGTTTGTGACTTTGCATGTGGGTGCAGGTACTTTCCAGCCAGTGCGTACTGACAATATTGTCGAGCATGTGATGCACAGTGAATGGGGTGAAGTCCCACAAGCCACCGTTGAGCTGATTGCAAAAACCAAAGCAAATGGCGGCAAGATTATTGCAGTTGGCACTACCGCAACCCGTGCGCTGGAGAGTGCTGCCAAAGCCAATCATGGTGAACTTAAGGCATGGTCTGGTGAAACGGATATTTTTATTTATCCGGGTTACAGTTTTAAGGTGATTGATCGCTTGCTCACCAACTTTCACTTGCCGGAATCAACTTTGTTGATGCTGGTATCAGCCTTGGCAGGTCGTGATCCTGTATTAAAGGCTTATGAACATGCTATCAGGCAACAATACCGTTTCTTTAGTTATGGCGATGCCATGTTAATTGATAAAAAAATCTAAGCGCTTAATGGGCTTGTTAACCGTTCAGCTTTTGATGAAAAAGGCGCAGCTATTGCTGAGCCAGTGAATTGGCTTCGTTTGAGGTTAGTGACAGGTTTTCCAGTAATTCGGGCTGTATAATCGTTACCGGAGCAAAGCGCACCTGAAGCTTAACGGGTAGACCATTGCGGCCGGGTGACAGGCTTTTTTGGGCGGCCAGCACTTCCTGTTTACTGGGAGCAATATCGCCTTGCAGCATGACCCGGATTAATATGAAATTGTTATAGGGAATATACTGCACCTGATCAATAACATTGTTTTGCTTGGAAAATAAAACTTTAAGGTGTTTGGTGGTAGATGCTTGATAATGTTGTTTTTCTACTGTACCCAGCAGGTTTAAGGTCAAATAAACGGCCAGAAAGCTGAGCATAATCAGGCTAACAAAATTGCGTTTGATAAAAGCAATTGCGCTTTTTTCCACTTCTTCATCAGTTACACGGCGAAAACCGGCGATCCATAACACTAGTGATGAGCTAAACTGAATTGCCACCATATTGGTAAAAACCAGAATAAACGCCCCCAGCGCCAGTTTCCATTCAAAATGTGCCAGCAAAATACCCATGGCAACCAAAGGTGGCACCAGTGCAGTGGCTACCGCTACACCAACCACAGCCACAGACAAACGTGCTGAAATTGATGCAAAAGCGCCAGCCGCACCGCCAGCCAGTGCAATCATTAAATCCATAGAATTGGGGCGGGTACGTGCTAGTATTTCTTCACTCATGGGCATGTTGTAATGAATCACGCCCAATAAAATGCCCACAGCAGCCAGCAGGCCAATTCCACCCAGCAGGGTTTTAAGCGAAGTACCCAGCAGAATCATGCGGTTATCAATGAGTGCTAGGGCAATACCGGAAATTGGACCAGTCATCATGGCGACCAGCATGGCACCAATCACCACTGCCGGAGAGTTGGCCAGTAACCCATAGCCTGCAATGACGCCCGCCAGAGTATTCATGATAAAAAAGGTTTTGCTGGGCAGCGCATTGGCCTGAATATTCAGCCGAACCTGTTTATGGTCAATTTTTTTATTGTTTTCACGTTTGGCCTGTTTATAACGTAACTTCTCTTTTAATAACTCGTATTTATCCTGTTCCGGATTATCAGAAATAATAATTGTCGGATCGGAGTCATCCTTATTGCCAATGTTTTCGTCGTTTTGGGCCATAGTTAACGCTTTACCTGAACACTAAAAGGAAAAAACCTGAGGTTTAGAAAGCCTCATGATTTTAAATGCCTGAATAACCTTAATATTGCCTGTGCTCAAATATAGGCGCTAGCACTTCTTTGTATAATCAACGACAATATGGGTCTGGTTTTAAAAGTCGTTTAAAAATCGGTGAACTGTTTCTTCGCTGGATTCATTTAGGTTAATTCATGAAATTTGAAAAAATTGCCCAAACCGGGCGTGCACGTCGTGGCCGTTTAACATTAAATCATGGCGTGGTAGAAACCCCGGCATTTATGCCCGTGGGAACCTACGGCACTGTTAAGGGCATGTTGCCACGGGACATTGAGGACATTGGTGCGCATATTATTCTGGGCAATACCTTTCATTTGTGGTTGCGTCCCGGCCTTGAGGTCATCAAGGAGCATGGTGGCCTGCACCAGTTTATAAAGTGGGATAAGCCTATTCTGACCGATTCGGGTGGCTTTCAGGTATTTAGTTTAGGGGCCATGCGTAAAATCAAGGAAGAAGGCGTAACCTTCCGTTCGCCGATTGATGGCTCTAAAATCTTTTTATCGCCTGAAAAATCCATGGAAATTCAGAAAGTTTTGAATTCCGATATTGTGATGATTTTTGACGAATGCACGCCATATCCGGCCACTTATAGTGAAGCGCAAACTTCCATGCAAATGTCACTGCGCTGGGCCAAGCGCTGCAAGGATGCGTTTGAAGGCAATCCCAATGCGCTGTTTGGCATTGTACAAGGTGGCATGTATCCAGAGCTGCGCCAGCAATCATTAGATGGCCTGACTGAAATCGGCTTTGATGGGTATGCCATTGGCGGCTTGTCGGTGGGTGAACCTAAAGAAGACATGATCAAGATTCTGGACTACCTGCCAACCAAGCTGCCGGAAGACAAACCCCGTTACCTGATGGGCGTAGGCAAACCGGAAGATATTGTAGAAGCCGTGCGCCGTGGCGTAGACATGTTTGACTGCGTGATGCCCACCCGCAATGCCCGAAATGGCCATTATTTTATTACGGATGGCATTGTGCGCATTCGCAACAGCCAGTATCGCCACGACATGAAAGCGCTGGATCCGCACTGCGATTGTTATACCTGCCGCAATTTCACCCGTTCTTATTTGTATCATCTGGACAAATGTGGAGAAATGCTAGGAGCCATGCTGGGTACAATTCATAACTTGCGTTATTACCAGCGTCTGATGCAAATGATCCGTGAATCAATTGAAACCAATCAGTTTGATAGTTTTGTAACTGATTTTTATCAGCGACGCGGATTAGCTGTACCGGAAATGGCTGAATAAGGATAATCAGTTACTTAAATCCTAAAATGCATTTTAAATTAGCTTTTATGATATGGCCTTTTACACAAGGGCCATATAATGTTGCATTTTAAAATCAAAGACTTTAAAAATGTAGACTTATATTTTTTTTATGAAGTTTTATTAATTAAATGTTAATATGCGACCCTTACCAAAGGAAGGTATAACAAGACGTAGAGAAATACGCACGGCTAAATAAACCATTTCGAGGAATTGCAATATGATAGAGGCTGAGTTGCCAAGCAACGAACCTGAACGCATCCATACCCTGCATCAGTACCAGATTATGGATACTGAGGATGAAGAGTGCTTCAATGATTTGGTTCAACTGGCTGCCAATATCTGTAATGTGCCCATTTCCATTATTAGCCTGCTGGACGACAAGCGTAGCTGGTTCAAGTCAGCCCATGGTGTGCCCCGTGGCGATGAAATAGACCGCAAGTTTAGTATTTGCAGCCATGCCATATTGCAGCCGGAAGTGTTTATTGTTGAAGACACCAGCCTTGATCCACGTTTTGTTGATAATCCGATTGTAACTGGCGACCTTAATGTTCGCTTTTATGCTGGCGCACCCTTAAAAACCAGCGACGGCCATCACTTGGGCACACTGTGTATTCTGGATTCCAAGCCACGCAAGCTGGAACCAGCACAAGTTGAAGGTCTGCGCATTCTGGCGCATCAGGTCATGGCTCATCTTGAGCTGCGCAAGTCACACCGTGCAGTTGAGGATTCCAACGATAAGCTAAAAGAAATTAATGCCAGCAAGGACAAGTTTTTCTCAATTATTGCGCATGACCTGCGAGCACCGTTTCATGGCATTCTGGGGTTTTCAGAAGTTCTTGAAACCGAGATTGACGACCTTGATGAAAAGGGTATCCGGGATATTGCCGGTTACCTGCGTAGTACGGCACATGCCACATTCCGCTTGCTGGAAAACCTGCTGCAATGGGCCATGTCTGAAGGTGGCGCTATTATTTACCGTCCGCTGGATGTGCAGATTGAACAGGTATTCCAGAAGGTATTTGAAGTACTGGGCGCGATGGCCCAGAAGAAAAATGTGGCCTTGCACAATGATGCTGACCCTCAGTTGACAGTATATGTCGACCTGAACATGATGACATCTGTACTGCAAAATCTGACGTCCAATGCCATTAAGTTTACCCATAATGGGGGCCACGTCTATTTATCTGCCCAAAAAGTAGATAATGAAATTCATATTTCTGTACGTGACACTGGCGTTGGCATGCCGCAAGAGCAAATCAAGGAATTCTTTATGCGCCAGCAACCCAAGAGCATTAAGGGTACTGATGGTGAAAAAGGCACTGGACTGGGCTTGTTGCTGTGCCGCCAGTTTGTGGAAAAAAATAACGGTAGAGTTGAGATTACTGCCAAGCCCAATGAAGGCACGACATTTACCATTATGATTCCCTATCGTCCGCCGCTATCCTGATTATGGTACAGGTGTAGGCTGGTAACTTGCGTGCCGGCCAACCAGCCATCAATGAAAAAGCGCATTACCAGTTGGGTGAATGCGTTTTTTTAGGCCTGTTTTTTTGTGAAATTATTGAATTCCATAATTAACGGTAACCACTACCCGGGCCATTTTATCAATGGTGCTGGTATTGTATTCACCGCCATATTCATCAGAACCGGTAGACAGTGGCGCATTAATCTGGAACACGCCCTGTGAGGCCGAGCGCATATTGCCTACGGTAACATCGCCACTTTTGGCAAATTCCAGCGCCCGTTCATGGGCATTCTTGGTGGCTGCGGCAATCAGCGACAGTTTAATACCTTCAATGTTAGACACCAGATATTGCGTGTCGTTGCGCTCAACAGTCATGCCATTAACAATCATCTGGTTAACCAGATTGTTGAGTTTTCCTGGAATACTGACATCATTAAAGACAGCACCCAGTCGTTGGGTCAGGGTATAGCCCACAATACGGCTTTCACCATGTTGTTCATCGCGCTGATAAACTGGTTCGGATGTCCAGTCATATTGCTGCAACTGGCTGGCGCTAATGATTTTTGAGGCGATTAACTGGCTTTTGGCCTGCGCTACACTCTGCTGAAGCTGGGGCAGGGCATCACTAACACTGGCGGCATAAGCAGTAATACTAATGCTCCACAGTGCCTTGTCGGCCTTAACGGCTTTTTCAGCCGTGCCCTTAACCGTAATGCTTTCACGTGAGTTGGCCACTTGCTTGGCACTATAAGCTAAAATCAGTGCCGAAATAATAAAACCCAGTGCCAGCAAGGTACCCAGACTTAACCACGGTAACAGGGGAGAATTATTGCTATGATTATTCATGGTTTTTTCCTGTGTGAATTCGCTTCATTCAGGGTGAAGCTATTTAATTGTTGAAAATGGGATTGTTGAAAAATAGCATTCATCATACTAAAGCAGCACACTGACAAGCTGTGGTTTTGTAGTATTCATGAAGCAATGGTAGTGATAATAATGAGGGCAAGGATTATCCAATGGCAGAAATAACAATGGAAAACACCGTAGAGATTCATCCGGCGCAACTGGAACGCACACTGACAGCCAGCAACTATGCGCGGCAGGTGATGCAGCAATTGCCAGAGCTGTGGAAACAGGATTATGCCATTGACCAGTTTTTACCCACTTTGACGACCGAACAGCTTGATGCACTGGTGCAGCATAATCTTGGTTGCTGTACGGATGAAGCCACATGGATGCAAAAATCCCGGCAACTGCGTGCACGCTTGATGCTGCGCTGGATCTGGCAGGATGCCAATGAACTTACGAGTGTGGTGCAGCTCACCCGTGAGTTGTCAGATTTTGCCGATGCCTGTATTCGTTCCGCAGTTGTGCTGGCAAAGCAGCCTTTGGTAGCCCGTTATGGCGAGCCGATTGGTGATGACGGGCAGGTGCAGGATTTAATCGTAATTGGCATGGGCAAACTGGGCGCACAGGAGCTTAATCTGTCCAGTGATATTGACCTGATTTTTGCCTTTGATGAATCTGGTGCTACCAATGGCCGAAAATCAATTGATAACCAGCAATTCTGTATTCAGTGGGGGCAAAGTGTTATCCGCCTGCTGGATCAGGTTAGCGCAGATGGTTTTGTGTTCCGGGTGGACATGCGGTTGCGTCCCTGGGGCGACGGCAGTGCATTGGCCATTAGCCATGCGGCCCTGGAACGTTATCTGGCGCAGCATGGCCGTGAATGGGAGCGCTATGCCTGGATTAAAGCGCGTGCCATTACCGGGGGCAAGGCTGGGCAACTGCTGATGGATATGACCCGGCCTTTTGTCTATCGGCGCTATGTGGATTACACCGCATTTGCGGCCATGCGTGACATGAAAGCCATGATTGAGCGCGAAGTCCAGCGTCGTCACAGTGAAGATGATGTCAAGCTGGGTGCAGGGGGCATTCGTGAAATTGAGTTTATTGTGCAGGTGTTCCAGCTGATTTATGGCGGCGCACGACGTGAACTGCGGGTCAAGCACTGCCTGACTGCCTTGCAACGGCTGGGTGAGATCGGACTGCTTGAAATGGCAGATGTAGAAGCCCTTAAAAAAAGCTACCTATTTTTAAGGCGTCTGGAACATGCCATTCAGGCGATGGATGACCAGCAGACCCAGGCGCTACCCACCCAGGCTGAAATTCAGGCCCGTATTGCACAGGTTCTTCATTTTAAGGACTGGCCTGACTTTCTACAAACCTTGCAACAAGTGCGGCAGGTGGTAAGCCAGCAGTTTGCCCAGTTAATCAGTGACCGCACAGAAACGGTAGAAAACAACAATAATTCAGAATCGCTTAGTGCCTTGCAGCAAAAAGTGGATGAACCTGCATGGCAACTTGTGCAGAATTTCTGGAACAGTAGCAGCATTAAAAAACTACCGGAAAGCGCCCGTTTGCGGCTGGATGCTTTCTGGCCTGCCTTGACCCGGATTTTATTAAAAAAACAAAACCCGCAACTGGCTTTAACCCGCCTGATTCCCTTGGTTGAAAGTATTTTAAGACGCAGTGTTTATCTGGTCATGCTGGTGGAAAATCAGGGCGCCTTGCAGCGGCTGGTGGATATTGTGTCAGTCAGCCCGTGGATTGCGGAAGAATTAACCCATTATCCGGTGTTGCTGGATGAGTTTTTATCCACGGATTTTGAGCTGTCATCCCGTCGTGATCTGGAAGATAGCCTGCGCCAGTTGCTGCTACGGGTAGAACGGGATGATATTGAAGAGCAAATGCGCGTGCTGCGGTTATTTAAGAAAAGTCAGGTACTGGCCGTAGCAGCCAGTGATGTGCTGGCCGAGCGCCCTTTGATGAAAGTGTCCGATGCACTCACCGATATTGCCGAGGTGGTGTTACAGGCCAGTTTACATCTGGCGCTGGACAGCGTGTATGCGCGGCATGGCCTACCCAAACGCAGTAATGGCGAAGTCCTCACACTGGATGCAGCAGCATTTGCGGTGGTGGGTTATGGCAAGCTGGGCGGTATTGAGCTGGGCTACGGTTCAGACCTTGATCTGGTGTTTTTGCATGATGTCGATGAGCAGTCAGACACCGATGGCAAAAAAACCATTAGTGGCATGGAGTTTTGTGTCAAGGTGGCGCAAAAGCTGATGTCACTACTGACCACGCAAACACTGGATGGCCGTGCTTATGAAGTGGATACACGGCTGCGGCCATCCGGGCAGGCCGGCGTACTGGTGTCCAGCCTGAATGCCTTTGCGCATTATCAGGAAAAAAGTGCATGGTTGTGGGAGCATCAGGCACTGGTTCGGGCACGCAGTATTGCCGGGGATTTGCTGGTTCGGCAGCGTTTTGAACATATTCGCCACCAGATTCTGACGCGCCCGCGCGATGAAACATGGGTAAAATCAGAAGTCAGGGATATGCGACAAAAAATGAAAGATCATCTGGGCTCAAGCCGTGAACAGCAAAAAGCCGGGATTTTTCATTTAAAACAGGACGCAGGTGGTATCGTTGATATTGAATTTATGGCACAGTATGCAGTGCTCGCTTGGAGCGGGACGAATCCAGATCTCGCCCGTTTCTCCGATAATGTACGCATCCTTAATGACACTGCAACAGCAGGCTGCTTATCCCGTAGCGATGCTGATGCCTTGACTGCCGCGTACTTGCGTGAACGTACCGAAAGCCACCGGCTAGCACTTGCCCAGCAATCCATGCAAGTCAATGCTGCCGACTGGTTTGAGACCCGCAAGGTCGTTTGCACATTATGGCAACGTTTGATTGATCCCGCCGCTATTGAAGGACTGGATCACTAAGCAGTTGTCCTTCTGCATTTTAAAAGAAAAGCTTATATCTGGGCTTTTAAAGAATTCTTGTAAAAATTTGGAGTAACAACGCCGTGAGTATGGCTGAACGTGATGGTCTAATTTGGCATGATGGTAAACTGGTTGACTGGCGCGATGCAAAAGTTCATGTGTTAACCCATACCCTGCATTATGGCATGGGCGTGTTTGAAGGTGTGCGTGCTTATGAAACCGAGCAGGGCACTGTCATTTTCAAACTGCGCGAGCATACCCAGCGCCTGCTGAATTCAGCCCGTATCTTCCAAATGAAAGTGACTTATGATCTGGACGCATTGATGGACGCGCAAAAAGCCGTCGTGCGTGAAAACGGCTTAAAGTCCTGCTATTTGCGTCCGATTGCCTGGATTGGCTCAGAAAAACTGGGAATTGCTGCCAAAACCAATACCGTACATGTGGCGGTTGCGGCTTGGCCGTGGGGTGCTTATCTGGGTGCTGAGGGCATGGAAAAAGGTATCCGGGTCAAAACCTCATCGTTTACCCATCACCAGCCTAACATTACCATGTGCAAAGCCAAGGCTGTGGGCAACTATCCGGTGTCCATTCTGGCCAATCAGGAAGTAACCGCTTGCGGCTATGATGAGGCCATTTTGCTGGATCCACATGGTTTTGTGTGCCAAGGTGCTGGCGAGAATATTTTTATTGTTAAGGATGGGGTATTGCACACGCCTGATCTGGGCTGTGGCGCACTGGACGGTATTACCCGTCAAACTATTATCCAGATTGCAACTGATCTGGGTATTAAAGTGGTTGAGCGTCGTATTACCCGTGATGAAGTCTATATTGCCGATGAAGCTTTCCTGACTGGTACTGCCGCAGAAGTAACGCCAATCCGTGAATATGATGACCGTCCAATTGGTATTGGCAGCCGTGGCCCGATTACCGAGCAGCTGCAACGAATCTTCTTTGAAGCAGTGACTGGTAAGCGCGAAGAATACCGTCACTGGTTAACGCCAATCGCCTAATAAACCTAAAACCTGACTTGTCTGAATTTTTAACTGGGCAGGTTGGGTTTTTTGGTTTTAGGCAGGTAGAAATCGCCATGCAAATCTGCTACATCAGTGATGGTAAAGCAGGCCACCGGGCACAAATGCTGGGTCTGGTTGCTGGCCTTAAGCGTCAATCCTGTCCAGCTCATTTGACTGAAATTGCAGTGCAGCAGTTGTCATGGTTTGGCTTGTTGCTCTGCTGGTTAAGCCATGGTTTGCTGAAGCGTTTGCCTACAGTGTTCAAGTCCTTGCCACTGCCGGACCTGATTGCCGGGGTTGGTCATCGCACGC
This sequence comes from Alkanindiges hydrocarboniclasticus, assembly GCF_001982605.1. Taxonomy (GTDB): domain Bacteria; phylum Pseudomonadota; class Gammaproteobacteria; order Pseudomonadales; family Moraxellaceae; genus Alkanindiges; species Alkanindiges hydrocarboniclasticus. The sequence continues at coordinate 162,638 of NZ_MLCN01000023.1, forward strand.
ACTGGAAAGTCATTCTGGTTAAAAAAATCCTGCAACGCAAAAATCCACAGCTTAAATCCCTTATTCTTATGCAGCCCAGCCTGCCACTTGGTTGGTTTGATTACCTGATTATTCCCAGACATGACCATCCACCGCTACAGGCCCGGGTACTGGTCACCGAAGGGGTTTTAAATCCGCTGACCAATGAGCAGCGCCATCAGGCTGGCCGTAATCTGGTTTTAATTGGCGGGCCATCCAAACGGCATGGCTGGTCAGAAGCAGACCTGATAGCCCAGTTACAACACGTTATACAGCAGCATGGCCATGAGTCCTTAATTTTAAGCACTTCTCGCCGCACACCGGCTGGATTCTTACAGCATGAATGTCTAAAGCAACTGCACTCTTCAAAACATTCCGCTATTACGGTTTATCCGGTAGAGCAAACGCCGGCTGGCTGGCTGTTTGAGCAACTACAACTGGCCAGTACGGTATGGGTAACTGAAGACAGTGTGTCCATGTTATATGAAGCACTCACCGCGGGTTGTACGGTACATTTAATTCAAATGCCGCGTCTTAAGCAGGATCGCATTACCTGCGCAGTCGATGATTTGCTGGCACAGGGGCTGGTCAAAAGTTTAAGTAAAAAAGTCATTGATTCAGGGCATAAAATCACTTTGAATGAAGCTGACCGAGCAGCGCGCTGGCTTATTCATCATTTACAGGGCTAATGAACAAACATGAGTGTCTGGGTTGTTTTTTTCATCGTTGCTGGCCTTGGCTGGTTTAGCCATCGTTATGCCTGGTGGCGTCCGCACCTGAACTGGAACCGTCCGCGGATCCTGATGTATCACATGGTACGCGAGCATGTTGCCGGGGCCAAGTTTAACAAGTTGCGGGTTACTCCGGTCCAGTTTGAGCAGCAGGTGAGATGGCTGAGCGAGCAGGGTTTTCACTTTGTGACCATGCATCAGCTCTGTGCCAACTGGGGCAAGCATCCAGATAAAACAGTTGCCATTACGTTTGATGATGGCTATGAAGATAACCTGATTCATGCATTGCCCGTCCTAAAAAAATACAATGCTTCTGCCACCATTTATGTTGTGGTAGACCGGCATGAGCGTGACTGGTCCAGCTACAAAAAAGCCCATCACAACACGGGCGAGCTGGCACAGGAAACCAAACTTTCTGATTTGCAAATCAAGGAACTGGTGGATAGCGGCCTGATAGAAATTGGCTCACATACCTTAACCCATGCCAACTTGGCTGCCATTGATGACCAGCAACGCTTAAAAGAAATGACTGAATCCCGCTATATCCTGCAACAGCAAACCGGGCAGGCCATTAACAGTTTTGCTTATCCGTTTGGTATTTATAGCGAGGCCGATGTTGAGGCTGCCGATCAGGCAGGTTACCTGACAGCAGTAACTACCCTTGAAGGGGTGGATGAGCTTTTGCCCAAGCCGGATTTCTTGCAGTTAAAACGGATTAAGATAAGCGGCAAAGACAATATGCTGGCGTTTAAATGCCGCATGCGTACCGGGCAGCGAGGCATTTAGCATGAGTAATACCGCACTACAGGCCAAAGCAAGAATTACCTTGGTCATGGCTGGCGACGAAGAGGGCGGCCTGGAAAAACATGTGGTTGAGCTAAGCAATGGGTTGGCGGACCGTGGCTATGCGGTTAGTGTAATTGCCCATGCCAAATATCAGGAACGCTTAAGTCAGGCTATTCAGTTTCTGGAAGTTGATTTAACAAAAAGCCGCCGTAATCCACTGGTATTGTGGCAGCTCTATCAGGCTATAAAAACAAGCCAGCCTGATGTTTTGCATATTCAGGCCAATAAAGCCGTTGCCATGGTTGCACCTTTACGAAAATGGCTAAATATTCCTGCTGTGGCTACCCTGCACAATAAAAAAAACAAGCTAAAGGCGTTTATGCAATTTGACCGGATTATTGCCGTAAGCCAGCAAGTGGCTGCACAGTTTGAACAGCAGAAAAATGTACGGGTAGTGCTTAATGGCGTTGCCATTGATACCCCGCAATCCGGGTTTACTAAACCTGAAAAATCCAGCCAAACCATTCAGGCATTGGCTATTGGCCGCTTAGTCACAGCCAAGGGTTTTGATCTACTGGTTGAGGCATGGCAGGGCATTGATGCCACGCTGAAAATTGTGGGTGATGGCCCGGATTATCAAGCGTTGCAGGCCAAGATTCAAACCCTTGGGCTAGAAAGTCAGATCACACTACTGGGTTTTCGGCAGGATATTACGGCGCTGTTGACGCAGTCTGATGTGTTTATTATTTCCTCACGCAATGAGGGTGGACCGTATACCCTGGCTGAAGCCCTGCTGACAAAAACCCCTGTGCTGTCTACTGATGTTGGGATGGTGGCAGAAGTTCTGCCTCAAGCGCTGATTTGTGAGGCCGACAATATTACAGCCCTGCATGAATTGCTTGCAACTTACCTGTCAGATATGACTACCTTAAATAGCCTGACCCAACCGGTTTACCAGTTTGCACAAGATCATTTAAGTTTTAACGCCATGCTGGACAAAACCATTGCTGTCTATCAGGAACTGGGTTTAAGCGGTTTAAAATAAAGGACACCACAGTAAAAATGACCATAGCCAGTCCAGACCCTAAACCAGTAAAAATAGTCTGGGTGATCAGCGATGGAATACCCGGACATTTTAACCAGTCTAAAGGGGTCTTGCTGGCATTGGAGCAACTCTACATCCTAAAGGTGGAATGGGTTGAGTTACACCTAAAAAGTGGTATTTACCGGCGTATTTTAAGCTGGCTACTAAACCATACCAAGCCATCAATTGGCTTGTTGTCCTTTTTTTATCGGGGACCACTTCCCAGTGGCAAACCCGATCTGGTCATCGGCGCAGGTGGCAAAAGTATGTTTGCAGTGGCTTGGCTGGGACAAAACTTTGCTGCCAAGACTATTTTTGCCGGTTCGCTACGCCAGTTAAAACCTGAACTCTTTCATGCAGTGCTAATTCTAGAGCCCAGCCTGCAAGCCCCATTTATTAGCCTGCAAACCTCACCCATGCCCATTAGCCAGTCAGTATTAAAACAGGCTGCTGAAGTATGGCTTGCTCAACATGTTAAACCTGAAAAACCATTATGGGCCATGCTGGTGGGTGGAGATGGTGCGGGTGCAACATATCAGAGTACTGACTGGCAAACGCTGGCAGTGCAAATGAATGCACTGGCTGCACAGCATCATATTCAATGGCTGCTTACAACGTCGCGTCGTACAGGTGCAAGCGCTGAGCAGATTTTAAGGCAAAGCCTGAATCCGGAGTTTTTAGCCCACGCCGTCTGGTGGTCTGAAGCACCGCATCCAGTCACCTCAAGCTATCTGGGTTTAAGTGAAGTGGTGTGGTGTACGGTTGATTCCATGTCCATGATGATGGAATCTGTCAGTGCCCTGCGTCCGGTCGTAGCAGTCACTCCACAGCATTTCGCTCCGGATAAGAACTTTCAACAGGCAATTAATCGTTTGCAGCAACAAAAACTGGTGTTGCAATCCAGTATTTCTGTACTTCAACAAAGTGGCAGTCATATCCTGCAGCTCAAGCCTCTACATCAAGAGCCGTTCAAAAAGCTGGCTAATAAACTGCATGACGTTCTGGAAAAATAATTATAAAAACATAAAAAGTGATTTATTGTGTTTATTTATTCAAGATTTTAAAAACAGACTCTATTACAATAATCCGATTATTGATTTCGCTAACAATGCACAAAGATTATGAAGCTATTAATTACCGGGGGAGCTGGATTTATTGGTTCAGCCGTCATACGCCATATTATTAAAAATAAACAAGATCATGTGCTTAATATGGATAAGCTGACTTATGCCGGTAATCTGGAATCATTAAATTCAATTGATACCAATGCCAGATATCAGTTTATTCAGGCCGATATCTGTGATGCTGATCATTTAAAACAGATATTTGCACAATACCAGCCTGATGTCGTTATGCATCTGGCTGCTGAGTCGCATGTGGACCGTTCCATTTCTGGCCCGGCTGCTTTTATTGAAACCAATATCGTAGGCACCTATCAGCTCCTTGAGGTTGCACGCCAGTACTGGGCAGGCCTTGATCAGGAGCGCCAGCAGTCGTTCAGGTTTCATCATATTTCAACGGATGAAGTGTATGGTGATCTGGAAGGCACAACAGACCTGTTTACCGAGCAGACGCCTTATTCGCCAAGTTCGCCCTATTCTGCCAGTAAGGCCAGCTCCGATCATCTGGTGCGTGCATGGCATCGTACCTACGGCCTGCCTGTACTGATTACTAATTGCTCCAATAATTATGGCCCATATCACTTCCCGGAAAAGCTCATTCCCCTGATTATCCTTAATGCACTGGAAGGTAAGCCACTGCCTGTGTATGGCAAAGGAAACCAGATCAGGGACTGGCTGTATGTCGAGGATCATGCGCGTGCTTTATATAGCGTTGTTACCCAAGGCCAGATTGGTGAAACCTATAATATTGGCGGGCATAACGAAAAGCAGAATATTGAAGTGGTACATGCTATTTGTGAACTGCTGGAAGAACTGGTCCTGAATAAGCCGCAGGGCGTTGCCCAGTATAAAGACCTGATCCATTTTGTGCAGGATCGTCCGGGCCATGATGTGCGTTATGCCATTGATGCCTCAAAAATACAGCAAGACCTCAACTGGACACCAGAAGAAACCTTTGAAAGTGGCTTGCGCAAGACAGTACAGTGGTATCTGGATAATTCAGCATGGGTTCAGCATGTTAAAAGCGGTGAATACCAGAACTGGATCAGCCAGCAATATAAGGCCCAGCAATGAAGATACTCTTGTTGGGAAGAAATGGCCAGGTGGGCTGGGAGTTACAACGTGCCTTGGCCCCGTTGGGAGAGCTGATTGCGCTGGACCGTCATAGTCAGATCGATGCAACGCAGCCGGATGGCAATACAGTGGTTTTATGCGGCGATTTATCAAATATTGATGGGATCCGTGCAACCATTGCAACCGTCAAGCCTGATATTGTCGTTAATGCGGCAGCCTATACAGCCGTGGATAAAGCCGAGTCAGCAGCACAGGATGCCGACATTATTAATCATTTGGCGGTGCAGGCTATGGCTAACGCCTGCCAGCAAATTGGTGCCTTACTGGTGCATTATTCTACCGATTATGTGTTTAATGGACAGGGCACGCAGGCACGGGCAGAAACCGATGATACCGACCCCTTAAATATTTATGGCAAAACCAAGCGGGCAGGTGAACTGGCTATTTTGGCAAGTGGCTGCAATGCGCTAATTTTCAGGACATCATGGGTCTATGCCACACGGGGTCATAACTTTATTAAAACCATGCTGCGTCTGGCGCAGGAACGTGATGAACTAAGCATCATCAATGATCAGATGGGTGCGCCAACCTCGGCTGCCCTGATTGCTGATGTCACAGCCCATGCCTTAAAAACATATGTGAATGCTCAGGCACCTGCGCAGTTATGCGGGATTTATCATTTAACTACAGCAGGCAGCGTGTCATGGTATGACTATGCCCAGTTTGTCTTCAAGCACGCTATTCCTTTAGGCTACACGCTGAAAATCAAACAGGTTAAGCCTATTGAAACCAGTGCTTACCCCACGCCAGCCCAGCGTCCACTCAATTCACGGTTAAGCCTTGCCAAGCTGGAGCAACAGTTCGGTTTAACACCGCCACATTGGCAACAGGGTGTATTGCATACTTTACAAGAGATTATTGAAGGGAAAACTGAAAAATGAGTTTAAAGCGCAAAGGCATTATTTTAGCCGGGGGTTCAGGTACTCGTTTACATCCAATTACGATGGGTGTTTCCAAGCAGTTATTACCTATTTATGACAAACCGATGATCTACTATCCGCTGTCAGTACTCATGCTGGCAGGGATTCAGGACATTCTGATTATTTCTACGCCAGAAGACTTGCCAAGTTTTGAAAAAATGCTGGGTGACGGCGCTCACTTTGGTATCCAGTTAAGCTATAAGGTTCAGCCATCACCCGATGGGCTGGCGCAGGCCTTTTTAATTGGTGAAGAGTTTATCGGGCAAGATGATGTCTGCCTGATTCTGGGTGACAATATTTTCTATGGCCAAAGCTTTAGCACCCAGTTGGCCAGAGCGGCTGCAAGACCAGCAGGGGCAACTGTATTTGGCTATCATGTTAATGACCCTGAACGCTTTGGGGTGGTTGAATTTGACCAGCAAGGCCGTGCCATCAGTATTGAAGAAAAACCCCAGCAGCCCAAATCCAGTTATGCAGTAACTGGATTATATTTTTATGATAACAGCGTGGTAGACATTGCCCGCCAGATCAAGCCTTCGCATCGCGGTGAGCTGGAAATTACTGATGTGAACAATGTTTATCTGGAGCAAGGTGCATTAAACGTTGAGCTACTGGGTCGTGGCTTTGCATGGCTGGATACAGGTACACATGATTCGCTACTTGAAGCAGGCCATTTTGTACAAACGGTAGAGCACCGTCAGGGCCTAAAAATAGCCTGTCTGGAAGAAATTGCCTTTAATCAGGGCTGGATTAGCGCTGCACAGCTATTTGACCGGGCCCAGTATTTCAAAAAGACAGGATATGGGCAATATTTGCATAAGTTGCATGCGGAGCATCAACCAGCATGAATGTCATTGAAACAAAAATAAAAGATTTGCTGATTCTTGAGCCCCGGGTGTTTAGTGATGAACGCGGCTGGTTTATGGAAAGCTTTAACCAGCGCACATTTGAGCAGGCGCTTGAGGCTCATCAGCTGGCTACCCCCGTATTTGTGCAGGATAATCATTCGTTATCGCATAAAGGCGTGTTACGTGGTTTGCATTACCAGCTAAACCCGCGCGCACAGGGTAAACTGGTACGTGTGGTGCAGGGCAAAGCATGGGATGTGGCCGTTGATATCCGGCAAGGCTCTAAAACCTTTGGCCAGTGGGTTGGCGTGGAATTAAGTGATGAAAATATGCGCCTATTCTGGATTCCGGCCGGTTTTGCCCATGGCTTTATTGCCCTGGAAGACAATACCCAGTTCCTATATAAGACCACGGATTATTATTCAAAAGAAAGTGAGCGTAGTCTGCTATGGAGTGACCCTGAGCTAGCGATTGAATGGCCTATTGACAGCAATACGCAGCTTACCGTACACGCCAAAGATCAGGAAGCCTTGACATTGGCTCAGGCAATGGCAACGCAATCCCTATTTTAATGGTAATAATGATATGACAAGTTTGACTCAACATCCTGAGCTACAATGCTTAAATCCTCAGGAGGAGTTTAGTAAGCGTTTTAGTTTTTGCACACTGGTTACCCGATATGATGAATATCTGGAAATGGTGGACAGTGCAAAGCAGGCTGGTTTTTCAGGTGCGGATGTTGAGTTTTTATATTTCGATAACAAGCAATCAAACCAATATGATGGTTATAGTGGCATTAACAAAGCCATTCGGGTTGCGCGTGGCAAGTATTTGATTTTTTGTCATCAGGATATTTTATTCAATTTTGATAGCCGCGCTGTACTTGATCAAAGAATTGACGAACTTGAAAAGCTGGATCCAAACTGGGCAGTAGCAGGCAATGCCGGAAAAAGTAAATTTGGTCAGGTTAAGATCAGAATTTCAGATGTTAATTATAGTAATTTACATGTGGGGCCTTTGCCGTCTGAAGTGATGACGCTGGATGAAAACTTTCTGATTATTAATCGGCAGCAAAACATAGCATGTTCGCCAGTGCTGTCGGGTTTTCATATTTATGGCACTGATTTATGCCAGAACGCTAATGCGTTGGGCTTAAAAAACTATGCAATAGATTTTCATCTTTATCATAAAAGCCCGGGTCGGGTAGATCAAACCTATTACGATGCTCAGAATGCTTTTATGCAATTGCAGTATCATCGCAAGCAAAGCCAGTTTATCTGGGCCATGTGTTCAAGTTTTTTTGTGTCATCCTCTAGGGTATTACTATTTATTTGTAATAGATACAGAGTGTTACGTTGGGCAAGAACAGTAAATAAGCGTAGAACACGTATTTAGCATAGACTTATAGGGATTGATCAGCCGGGCATAGTATTGCCTTAATACGCTGTGCATAGGTATGTTCCAGATGCGCTTTACTACAAGTGCCTTGGACATCTATGCATGGCTTGGTGTTCATTTTTGCTGTCAGCTCTGCTGCATTGCTAAAATAAATTAGATCTTTTTCAATGTTAAAACAACGTGGTAGGTCGTTGCTGAATTCAGTTACCAAAGTTGCGCCTGCACCCATCGCTTCAAAGCAACGCATATTTAAGCCAATACGGGTATTGTTATGATTAATAATATTAAGCACATACTGATATTGTTGATATAAGCCTGCAACGTGTTGCAAGCTAAGGCTATGCGGGTGAACGGTAATATAATCGGATTTGAGTTTATCCCATCCTTTGCCGTACACAGTTATAGGAATTTGCAGCTGTTGCAATAATGCTTGGCGATTCTCTGACCATGCGCCAATAAACAACAGCGCTTCTTTGCGTGGTAAAGTAATTTTTGGAGCGTAAAAAACACAGGGATTAAATGCTAATGGCAAATAATGAGATTGCTCGATTCCCAATTTTTTTGCATCATCAATAAAACTACTATCAGTAAATAAAAAGTGATCAACAACTTCTTTGCTATGTATCAGACGTTCATCAAAAAAATCACCAATCCAGTGATAGATTTTTGCTTTGGGTTTAGCCTGCTGTAGCACTTTAAGCAAAGGTAAACTCAAATAAAATAAATCTGCAATTAAAATAATATCAGGTTGTGCATTCTGAATTTTTTTAGCCAGTAATCTGGCAGTGTAATGATCAGGATTCTGACGGCCTAATTTTAAGATCTTTTTAACAAAACGTTCATGCCAGTTGTTGTGATTAAATGCAAAGCCATCAATCTGAATCTCACCGAGACTAGCTTTAGCGTCCAGCAAACCTTCATACCATTGCAGTATCCCACCACGTTTTCCCAAGACTAGTATTGACGATTTGCTCATGTTTAACAGATTGAGTTACAGCACAAAAAACATTATAGCTTACTTCAATTGGTTTAATAGGCATTTAAAATGAGAACTATTACTAATTAATAGTCTTTTTGCTGATAATTATTTCCTATGACTTCATTAAGCCAGCCTGTTAAATATCAGCCTATATGATTTTGGCAGTATTGGAATAATGAAAGCAGTGTGATCCTAAACGCGGAAACATATAAAAACGATTTATTGAAATATATAGTTATACACTACTCAGCTTCAGAACTGTTTGAAAATTAATGAATTGATATGCCCCTTCATTTAGCAAAGAATAAAGTAGTTTGCGTAGTGCGCACGCCACTACAATTATTTAATGCCATTGAGGCCTGCCAAAGATTTCATGAGGATGATTTAAAGTACCTGATTTTAGTTGCTGGCTCGTCAGTCGATTTGAAGATGATGCAAGCCATGCTCCAGCCAGATCAGGAATGGACAGCCATTAAAACAGTGATTTTTCAGGGCTGGCAAAAGCATTTTTATGGTTGGCAGCTTAATCGCTGGCTAATGACACTCAAGCCGGTTAAAGCTGTTTATATTGGTATGATTCGTCATGTTCCACTACATGTTGTGAATGTGATACAGCCTGAACAGGTCTGGATACTAGATGATGGAAATGAAAGCCTGATGATTGCCCGGCAGATCCATGCCTGGCAACAACAAAAAACCATTCTGCCAGACCGTTGGCAAGATCAGTTTCTGGATTTGCAGCTTAATCCTCAAAGACTACTTAAAGCACATTTCTTTAGTGCCTTTGAGATTCAGGCGCCCAATAACTGTATAGTCAATAATGACTATCGGTGTTTTAAAGCGAAGGTACGGCAGTTACCTATCCGACCTGATATATTGGTGATTGGTTCAAATCTGGTCGGTACTTATTTAAAGGATGAGTCGACGCTGTTATTGCGATTGCAGCAGTTACATCGGGATTTGCCAGCCAATGTCCCGCAATGGTATGCACCTCATCGTTATGAATCCAGTTCGTTGATTCGTCGAATCCAAAAATTGGGTTACCAGATTTATCAGCCAAGAGGTATTTTGGAGTATAGCCAGTTGCAACAGGGCTGGCGCTTTTCAGCCAGCTATAGTATTCGTTCTACAGCCATTGAAACACTGTATAAAATTTATGAGATTCCTGGATTCTTGTGTCAGGTACCTGCAAGCGATTTCATTAACTTAGCAAAGTGGCAAGAATGCGTCTACATCTGGCAGCAATATCCAGAAACGATATCACTTAATCAAGATAAAAAATAAATCTGATTAGATTTGGTTTAGTTTAAAATTATTAATTATATTTGTAAAAATAAGCTATAAAATTAACAGAATTATATATTTAAGTTTCAAAATAAATTTGAGTAAGCCCCGATCTATGACAGAATAAATTTTTGTTGGGTTTAGTGATGCTTAGAGATCTCTATGGCTGTAAAAAAAGCAGTTTTACCGGTAGCTGGCTTGGGAACACGTTTTTTACCTGCCAGTAAGTCAATACCAAAAGAAATGATTACCGTTGTGGATCGGCCAGTCATTGATTATGTAGTTCAAGAAGCCATTGCTGCTGGTATTGAGCAAATTATTCTGGTAACCCATTCTTCCAAACGGGCTATTGAAGATTATTTTGACAGTCATTATGAACTGGAAGATAGCCTGCAAAAAAAGAACAAACTTGAGTTGCTGGAAATCATCCAGAATATTATTCCTAAAGAAATTGATGTGGTAGCCGTACGCCAACCCCAGCCCTTGGGTTTGGGTCATGCTGTGCTGTGTGCAAAATCTGTGATTGGCAATGAGCCATTTGCAGTGCTATTGCCGGATGTGCTGGTGAAAAATATAAACACACATGCTGGCACCCAAAATGACCTGCAATACATGATTAATTATTACAACCAGACCCAGCATTCACAGGTTATGGTAGAACAGGTACTGCCTGAATTGGTGTCGCAATATGGTGTGGTGGACATTGGTGGACATGATCTTGAGGCGGGTCAAAGCCTGCCCTTAAAAGGAATTGTTGAAAAACCGAACATTGGCGCCGCACCGTCCCGACTTGCTGTGGTAGGGCGCTATGTATTGCCGGGCCGGATTTTAAGTCTGCTGGAACAAACAAAACCGGGTGCCGGCGGCGAAATTCAACTCACCGATGCCATTGCTACCCTGATGCATGAAGAATTTGTTGATGCTTACCGTATGTCAGGCAAGACTTATGACTGTGGAAGCAAGCTGGGCTATCTGGACGCTATTTTAAACTACGGTATCGACCATCCACAGTTGGGTAGTGACTTTGTAAAACTGATTCAAAATTCCCTTAAGTAAGTGATAGATCTGTACAATGAAAATACATGTGTATGGCGATAACCTGTGCGCGCTGGTTAGTGCAGCCCTGTTTGCCTCTGTAGGCCATGATATCTGGCTTTGCTTGCCGGAAGGTCGGGTCAAGCAAACACTGGATGCTGATGGAGAAGCTTATCCGGAACCACGTTTGCAGGGTTTACTGGACCAGCAGCGCAAAGAACAGCGGCTGGTCTATACAGATTTAAATGAACCCGTGCCTGATGATCTGGATGCTGTATTTTTGGCTTTCGCACCCAAAGACTTTGCACTGGCAGAACAGATTGTTAAAAATCTGGGAACGCATCAGCAGCAGTTACTGGTCATTAATCAGTCTACATTTGCCGTAGGTTGTTCCACTCATCTGGCCAGCCATCTATCACCACTACAAAGTCTGGTTTATGTGCCTGACTTTATTCAGGAGGGGATGGCCATTGATAGTATAGCGCGTCCCAACAAGATTATTTTGGGCATGGATGACCCTCGTGCTGAAAACCAGATCCGTGAAATTTTCAGGCCTTTTAACCGCTTAAAAGATCATTTTCTTAAAATGTCATTGCGTGAGGCAGAATTTACCAAGCTGGCGGTGTCTGGCATGCTGGCAACACGCATTAGTTTTATGAATGATTTATCCAATGTGGCTGACGCGCTTGGGGTGGATATTGAGCAAGTGCGTGTGGGAATGGGAAGTGACAAACGTATTGGTGAAGCCTACCTGTATCCGGGTTGTGGTTTTGGCGGTCAAAGTTTTTCTGAGGATGTTATGAACCTGGCCCAGACCGTATCGGGCGTAGGGATTAAAAGTAAGCTTTTACAACAAGTGCTACAAATTAATGAAGACCAGAAAGAAGTGTTATTTAGGAAATTATGGCGCTACTTTGATTGCAACCTGAGTCACAAGACTATTGGCATCTGGGGCGCAGCTTATAAACCCAATACCAACAAGATTGATAATGCACCTACCTTAAAAATTCTTGAAGCTTTATGGGCGCAGGGTGTGACGGTCAAATTGCATGATCCGGTTGCACTGGAAAAAATTGCACAGTATTACGGCCAGCATGACCAGTTGATTCTGTGTCAGACCCAGTATGAAGCGGCAACCGACGTAGACGCGCTAATGCTGGTCACAGAGTGGAAGCAGTACTGGAATCCCAATTTTCGGCGTTTAAAACAGTCTATGAACCATCCCCTGATTCTGGATGGGCGCAATATCTATAACCCTTATTATTTAAAAGATATGGGCTTTGAATATATTGGCATTGGAAGAGGAATATAATATGCAGGTTGACCATTCACTTCCACCGTATGAGCAACTCAAAAAGCATGCTGAATTTTCCAAAACAGTGCATTTAAAAGACTTATTTATACAAGACCCAGCACGTTTTGATCACTTTAAACTGGAAATAGGGCCTTTGCTATTTGACTATAGCAAACAGCGGGTTACTCGCGATATTCTGGATTCACTGAACCAGTTTGCTGATGCTGCCCAGTTGTGCCAATGGATTGAAAAATTATTTCACGGGGATAGCGTTAACAATACTGAAAACCGTGCGGCCATGCACTGGGCTTTGCGTGTTCCCAACCGGTTAGGTGCAGAACAAGAGCAGTCAGCTCCCGCACTGGATGATGATATTTTGCAGGCGATTCATAAACAGATTGACCATATGGGTTTTCTGGTGGATCAGTTGCACCGTGGCCAGTACCGGGGATGTACAGGTGAAGTCATTACCGATGTTGTGAATATTGGCGTCGGCGGTTCAGACCTTGGACCCCTGATGGTAAGTCGTGCGCTGGAAGATTATCGCATTCAAACCCCACAGAATTTGCAGGTTCATTTTGTATCTTCAATGGATGGGAGTCAGGTTTCCCATGTATTGCATGAGCTACGGCCAGAAACCACACTCTTTATTATTTCTTCCAAATCCTTTACCACTGTGGATACGCTTTATAACGCAGAAACTGCCCGAACGTGGCTAGAGCGTAAGCTGGGCCGTAATTCACGGGTAGACCGCTGCCATTTTATCGGGGTTTCTACCAGTAAGGAAAAAATGACTGAATGGGGCATTTACCCTGAACACCAGCTAGGAATGTGGGACTGGGTTGGTGGCCGTTTTTCATTATGGTCAGCCATTGGAATGCCGATTGCCCTGACTATTGGTATTGAGGGCTTTAAGCAGTTGCTGGCCGGTGCGCATTTTATGGACCAGCATTTTCAGCAGGCACCGTGGTCTGAAAACCTGCCCGTGCTAATGGGCTTGATTGGGATATGGAACACCAATTTTCTGAATATTAAAACCCAAGCCATTTTGCCATACGACGGGCGGCTGGAGTATCTGGCAGATTATTTGCAGCAACTGGAAATGGAGTCTAATGGCAAATCAGTAACCCGTGATGGCGAGCGGGTAAAACTGGGAACCTGTCCAATTATATGGGGTAATGTCGGGCCAAATGCCCAGCATGCCTTTTACCAGCTTTTGCATCAGGGCACTGAACCGATTACCTGTGATTTTATTGCACCAGCTTTGCGCTATCATGCCCGTGAAAAGCTGCATGCTGAAGCTGCCCATGAATTACAGGCCCAGCATCAACTGGCGCTGGCCAACTGTCTGGCACAGTCACGCCTGCTGGCTCTGGGTGAAGGTGCACTAGATGAACGCTACAATGACTTGCCGGTGTATAAACGCTACTATGGCAATCAGTCCAGCTCTACCATTTTATTGCATGAATTAAACTCATTTAGTCTGGGTGCACTGCTGGCAGCCTATGAGCATAAGGTTTTTGTGCAGTCGGTAATCTGGGGAATTAATCCATTTGACCAGTGGGGCGTAGAGATGGGCAAGGAAATTGCCAAGGAACTATTACCTGCATTACAGGGTGAACAAGCCAGCAAGCAATTTGATTCTTCGACAGAAGGGCTATTGCGCTTTATTTTGCAGTAGGCCTGTGCAGTACAGTTATTGTGCAGTTATAGAAAAAATTTAATGATAATATTTTTGCGTTTTATCCGTTGCATAATTCAGGATAAAACGCTTTTTTAATTATTAAAAGGAAAACAACATGACAAAACTATTATTGCTATGCAGCGTACTATTCATAGGGTGTATTCAATCCAGCTATGCTCAAAATCAACAGAAATTTATAGAAACAGTAGAATTAAACCGGAAAACCAATTCACTGGAATTTAAGGATATTTTAAAAAATATTTATGCCCAACAGATAGGAGACACCCAGCAATATGCTAGTGATGAAGATTTTAAATCTTATCCAAAAACTGTATTTTATGATGCGGCCGCCCAAGAGCAGCAGTTGGTGCTCATGCATCCAGTGGTTGTCTACAAAAATGCCAACAATGAAATTCGTTATTTTGTATTGATGGAAAAACTGTCTTATTCCAATGGTTATCTGGAAACATGCAGAGCCTGTAGCGCTAAGGCAGACTTCTTGATCTTTAAAAAGCAGGATAATGGTAGTTTTTATCTGCTCAACTATCAGTTAAATGCAGATGATTTACCGGGCGGGGCGGGGCGTTTAAAACTGGATTTAAAACAAATTAAGCAGCATTTACAGCCAATGGGCAAAGACCTGATCGGTAGTTATTTTGTTGGCCATTATACCGGTGCTGGCGGAGAGGCAGGCTCTGAATGGTACAATCTGTTCCTACCGGATCAAGGCAAAATTCAGGTGGTGGATATTGGGCTGGCAGGCAATGACAGTAGATCCTTTTATGCAGATCGGCCTGAATACAGTTCTGTAACAACCTCTACATTAAACGTGATGGCCAATGGCCAGGTTTATTATCCCATCGAAGTCAGTTATAAGACCCTGAATGGCGGCAAGAAAAAGTCAGACTTTGAAAAAAGCCGCTTTATATTTAATCCTAAAGCCAATGCTTATATTGAGCAAAAGATCAAAAGGTAAAAGCCATACTATACTGACTCCCCTTTATGAAGGGGAGTTGTTATGGCAGGGATGTTCAAAAATCAAATATTTTTATTTTCAATAAGGCGAGTCAGCAAGTCAACATATTGCTCAACAGCATTATTTTCCAGCCAGCCTTTGCTTTCAATATTCAAACGTAATAGCGGCTCGGTGTTGGAAGCGCGTAAGTTAAAGCGCCACTTGCCAAAATCAAGGCTAATGCCATCGGTGGTATCCATGACAGGCTGTTGCGGCGCAAAATAATCCAGTACACGCTGGATGGTGGCTTTACTGTCATCTACCACAAAATTGATTTCACCACTGCAGGGAAACTTGGCAATCCGTTCGTTGACCAGTTCAGATAATGGCTTGCCAGTCTGTGATAATAGTTCAATCACCAAAAGCCATGGAATCATGCCGCTATCGCAATAGGCAAAATCACGAAAATAGTGATGCGCACTCATCTCGCCGCCATAAATCGCATTGTCCTTGCGCATTTGTTCCTTAATAAAGGCATGACCACATTTGGACTGAATGACTTCACCATTGTTTTGCTCCACCATATCAATGGTATTCCAGGTCAGGCGCGGGTCATGGATAATTTTCTCACCCGGAGATTTAAGTAAAAATGCCTGAGCCAGTAAACCCACAATATAATAGCCTTCAATAAACTGGCCAGTTTCGTCGAACAAAAAGCAGCGGTCAAAGTCACCATCCCAGGCAATACCTAGGTCAGCCTGATGTGCCAGTACGGCATCACGGGTGGCTGCACGGTTTTCCGGTAAGAGTGGGTTAGGAATGCCATTGGGGAAATTGCCATTGGCGTCATGGTGCACCTTGATAAATTCAACAGGAACATGACGTTGTATAAATTGTTGCTCTATGGCATCAATCACATGGCCCGCCGCGCCATTGCCAGCATTGACCACCAGCTTGAGCGGTTTGATCTGACTTAAATCAATATAGGTAAGCAGGTGGTCTACAAATTCATTTAAAATGGATTTTTGCGTTATGGTGCCTTTTTGGGTACCTTCTACAAAATCCTGACTCATCGCCAGTGCCTGAATTTCCTTTAAACCGCTATCTGCGCTGATAGGATAAGCATTTTCGCGTACCAGCTTCATGCCGTTATAATCCATGGGATTATGGCTGGCGGTGACTTCTATGCCGCCCTGTACATCAAGGTGGAATGCTGCAAAATAAACTTCTTCGGTTCCAGTCATGCCAAGGTCAATCACATCAACACCTGCATCCATCAGGCCACGTGCTGTAGCCTGTTTCAGCCCTTCACTCGTGAGGCGAATATCGCTACCGACCACTACAGTTTTAGGCTGGTAAATTTGTCCGTAAGCGCGACCAATACGGTAAGCAATATCTTCATTAAGTTCTGTGCCAAGGCGGCCGCGAATGTCATAAGCTTTAAAGCAGGTTAAAGGTGCAGTCATGGTTATTTAACGTCATGGTCAATCATCATGTCTCAAGTTTAGCGCAAACATGATTAAGATTTTGATTAATTTTAAGTTAATTTTTTTGAGGCTTTTTATAAACCTTAGACTGGTTTTGCATTTGCTTAAACCGTTTGTAGCCCCACATGTATTGCGCTGGTGCCCGGGAAATCATGCGTTCAATTTCGTGATTTAAGGTATTAACGGATATCTGTAAATCCTGATCCAGAACCTGGCGATCCAGCAGCTCACAGATAATATCGAAACCCGATAGATCCGGACGGCGAATACAGCTTAGGCCCAGTACAATGCATTGGGTTTTTTGGGCCAGCTTGGATACTAGTGTTGTGGTTAAAACTGACTGACCAAAAAATGGTGCATAAATACCACCAGAATGGTCGGGCACATGATCCGGCAAAATGGCGGTAAACCCCCCTTTTTTAAGGGCCTTAAAAATGGCGCGTACCCCGGAATCATTGGTGGGTACTAGTGTGGCGTTCAGGCGCTGGCGTGCTTCCAGCATGAAGCGGTCTACACCGGCATCCTTACTGGGCTTGTACATAATAACCGGACTGGCATACTGGTTTAGCCAGGCATTCATCAGCTCCCATGTGCCAAAATGCGGGACTACGGCAATCACGCCATTCGGGTTTTTCAGGGCTTGTACTAGTAGTTCTGTGCCAGTAATGCTGCGGATTTGTGCCAGACTATAATCGGTAGGCATGCCCCAGCTTTTAATGGATTCAGCAGCTGTCAGGCACTGGCTATAAATGCTGGCCTGTTCCAGTTGCAGGCGCTGCTGCTGGCTTAATTGCGGATAAGCCAGTGTCAGGTTAACGCGTACCACCCAGCGCATGCCAGCATAGGGCATGAATATAATCAGCATGGCAATCCAGCGCGCAAAATAGTGCAGGGTAGACAGCGGCAAACGCGCAAGAATTTTCAGTAAAAAATACATGGCCGGGCTTCAGGAATTTAGCAATAATTTAGTTATTACTGAGTACTACCCAGCCACGGTCGTGTTTTACCACGGTCATCTCACCATTTTGTGTGCTTGCTCCAACAATCGGCAAGTCCAGCTTGACCTGAATATTACAGCGATACTGATTTTGCAGAACTGATTTTTGCTGGCTCTGATCTTGCTGATGAGAATTTTGTTGATCCGCAGACTGGTCGGGTTGTTCACATGATAGTTTTTTAAAGTCCTGAAGACCAATTTTCATGCGGTCACCGCCAATTCTTACCGCCATTTGATTGGCTTCTGCCAGTGACTCCTCATAAGCCTGACGCAGTTCCTGCTCATTAGGTTCACGGGAGCAGCCGGCCAGTAACACGACAGTGGTTAAACTTATTATTGTTAAAAAAAGACGCATGCGTGTATCCATCCCAAGAGTTAGACTAGTTTACTCAATTCTATTTTGTGCTTAAACCAAAAACTGACATAAGGTACAGCCATGAAGCATAATTACAAAACCCTTAGCCCTGTTAAAGATAAAATTAAATTCCTGTGCTTTGTGGCCGGATTAATGCTATCTGGCCTGCCAAGCAGTTATGCTATTGAGATGCAGACTTTAGCAATTGCCCATACACAGGCTGTAGTGGTGACTGTAGATATAAAGCGCGATAACTTACAACTGTTTTTAAAGGACGCAAAAGGAAACCTGTATCAGTCTTTTGCGGCTATTAACCAGCAACTGGCAACGCAGCAGCCAGTCAAACAACGGCCCTCGCAACAGCACCCATCGCAGCAACTGATATTTGCCATGAATGCCGGCATGTTTCACTCCAGCTATTTACCGGTAGGCTTGTATATTGAGCAAGGCCGCAAGTTATATCCATTAAATACCGCAATGGGCAGCGGCAACTTTTTTATGCAGCCCAATGGAGTATTTTTACTGAGCGCGCAAGGCGTACAGGTATTAAGCACTGCCGATTTTCAGTCTAAAGCGCCTGCCCATATCCGGCTTGCCACCCAGTCCGGGCCACTGCTGGTGTACAACGGTAAAATTAATAGCCAGTTTAGCCCAGCCTCGGCATCACGGTTTATCCGGAATGCAGTGGGGGTAAAGCAGCCCGGCACAGCGGTATTTGTGATTAGCGAACAGCCGGTCAGTTTTTATGAGCTGGCTGATTTCTTCAAAAATACGCTTAAAATCAACAATGCATTATATCTGGACGGCACTATTTCCAGCCTGTACTTGCCAGCTTTAAAGCGCCATGACCGACTGCACTTTTTGGGGCCAATCATTGGCGTGATACAACCTGTAAAGCGGCACAGTTTAGCTAAATGAGCAGTGGCTATTTATGGCGCTGGTTGCTTGTCTGGAGCGCTGATAACTGAAAGACGTATCAATTGATGCCTTATGAATCGTAGTTATCAGGGTTACCCTTAACCACCATATACAGCAGGGCAAGCAAGATCAGGGTGGCACAAAAGATACCGCTTAAGGTATAAGTGGCCGCGCGCTGCGAATAATTTAAGTCCAGCCACTGCTGATGTACTGCTGTCTGGAGCAGAACGCACTGAAGCACAGCAAATCCAATAATTAACCAGCCATTTCGTTTAACTTCAGGACGCATTGCCATAGCTTGTGCCTATTCAATAATAGAAATTATTCATGAGGGCAAATTGTCGCATGAAGCCTTAAGCAGGGCAACTTGAAAGCGTGTGTTATGCACAATTGAAAAAAATAATGAAAGCCGCAGGTTGCCAAAATTTAATAGGGACTACTACCAAATTATGAAGCTGGTAAAAAATGGCACAATGAAAAGCATCGATAAGAAAAAGATTAGATATAAAAAACAGGCACTAAAAAAGCCCTCACCGGGAGAGCTTTTTAGTATTACACCTGGCATCAATTAAGTGCAGGCTTAGGCCTGTTCAGCGTCAGCTTTTGGTTTTTCGCGCAGGCGGATACCTAGGTCACGCAACTGATTGGCATCAACTGGCGCAGGCGCTTCGGTCAATGGGCATTCAGCGGTTTTGGTTTTTGGGAAGGCAATTACTTCACGGATGGAGCTGGCACCTGTCATCAGCATCACCAGACGATCCAGACCGAAGGCCAGACCACCATGCGGCGGCGCACCGTATTTCAATGCGTCCAGCAGGAAGCTGAATTTATCTTCTGCTTCTTCATCAGAAATGCCCAATGCTTCAAATACAGCTTTTTGCATGTCCAGCGTATAAATACGCAAGCTGCCACCGCCAATTTCAGTACCGTTTAAGACCATGTCATAGGCGACGGACAGGGCAGCACCCGGATTGCTCTTCATTTCCTCAACCGAGCCTTTTGGCAGGGTAAATGGATGGTGAACAGACGTCCATTTGCCATCATCAATTTCTTCAAACATCGGGAAATCAACCACCCACATTGGTGCCCACTCACAGGTTGAAAGACCAAGGTCATGGCCAATCTTCACCCGTAATGCACCCATGGCATCATTAACGACTTTGGCTTTGTCAGCCCCAAAGAAAATCAGGTCGCCGGTCTGGGCTTCCAGACGCTCAACCAGAGCCACCAGCGTTTCATTGCTGATGTTTTTAATAATAGGCGATTGAAGGCCAGATTCCTGATCAACGCCATTGTTGATTTTCGATGCATCGTTTACCTTGATGTAGGCCAAACCACGAGCGCCATAAATACCCACAAACTTGGTGTATTCCTCAATCTGGCCACGAGTCAGGCTACTGCCGTTTGGAATACGCAAGGCAGCTACACGGCCTTTGGCATCGTTGGCCGGGCCAGCAAATACCTTAAAGCCTTCACCTTTCATCAGGTCGGCCACGTCTACCAGTTTTAATGGAATACGCAAATCTGGCTTATCAGAGGCATAGTCACGCATGGCATCGGCATAGGTCATGCGCGGGAACTTGTCAAACTTCACACCCAGCATGGTGTCAAACAGCTCAACGGTCAGGCCTTCCATCATCTGCATGATGTCTTCATCAGACATAAAGGAAGTTTCAACGTCGATCTGGGTAAATTCCGGCTGACGGTCAGCACGCAGGTCTTCGTCACGGAAGCACTTGGCAATCTGGTAGTAACGGTCAAAACCAGCCACCATCAGCAATTGCTTAAACAACTGTGGTGATTGCGGCAGGGCAAAGAAGCTGCCGGGCTGGGTACGGCTAGGCACCAGATAATCACGCGCACCTTCCGGTGTGGCACGGGTCAGGATTGGGGTTTCTACATCCAGAAAACCATTGCGGTCCATATAGTTACGGATCAGGCTGGTGACCTTGGAGCGAAACACCATGCGTTCCTGCATTTCAGGGCGGCGCATATCCAGAAAGCGGTATTTGAGGCGATTTTCTTCGGACACATTGCTAAATTCATCATTCAGCGGGAATGGCGGGGTTTCAGAAACCGCCAAAGTTTCAATTTCCTTGGCCAGTACTTCAATCTGGCCACTGACCATATTGGCATTTTCCGTGCCTGCATAACGCTTGCGGACTTTACCGCTAATTTTTAATACATATTCTGAGCGTGCGCGGTCAGCAGTTGCAAACGCTTCTGGCGTATCTGGATCAATAACGACCTGTACCAGACCTTCACGGTCACGCATATCAAGGAAAATAACACCACCATGATCGCGGCGACGGTGTACCCAGCCGCACAGGGTAACAGTTTGATCCAGTTGGGCTTCAGTTAGAGAGCCACAGTAATGAGTTCGCATCATGGCGCGTAGGGTCCACTAATTATCTAAAAATTTGAGCGCTTTTGGGGAACGCATGAAAACGGTCAATTATGCCTATATATGCCTATAGGCTCAAGACGCTTTTTTGCTTTTGAAATGAACGAGGGTGGAAGTGGCCCGCTTATGAAAAAATTAGTTGCTGAAAGTTTTAGTTGTTGAATGATTAAATACGTTATAACATAACATTATCATTTGGGTTCATGAAACACAGGCTTGATAGAAGTCAGGTTTTTGGGAAAAACAGGTCAATCTTATGTATTTAAAACGTCATCCCTTAGTCCAGGCAATGGCGCTGGCTATGCTAGTGTTGCCAGTTTCAGTTAATGCACTTGCCGAATCAGGTGTCCTTGCAGCAACGCCAAGTGGAGCTGAGGGCAATAACAACAGTACGATGCCAAGTTCATTTGATCAGTCTGGCACGGCCGGCAGCAACACATCAGTCGCAAACGTTCCTACGCCTACTAATACCTTGCCGACCATTGTTATTAGTGCCCATCCGCTGGATCGTACTGCCTCTGATATAGCTACGCCAGTCAGTGTGGTTACCCATGATCAACTGGCCAGTGGCGCAACGACGTTAGGGCAAGCACTGGCAGGGCAGCCGGGAATTCATGCCGATAGCTTTGGGGGCGGGTCTAGCCGTCCGGTGATTCGGGGGCAGGCAGCGCCACGGGTGAAGGTGTTGTCGGATGGATCAGAGGTGATGGATGCGTCCGCCATTTCGCCGGATCATGCAGTAACGGTTGAGCCGTTGTTGTCAGAAAAAATTGAGGTCTTACGTGGGCCTTCAACCTTGCTGTATGGCAGTGGCGCGATTGGCGGGGCCATTAATGTACTGGATAACAAGATTCCTACCCGCATGCCTGACAATGGCCTTGAAGGTGAGGTTAGCCTTAGAGCAAATACCGTAGCAGATGAACAAGCCGCGGCTGCCGCAGTCACTGTAGGGCTGGGTGAGCAGTTTGCCCTGCATGTGGAAGGTCTCAAGCGCGATGCCAATGATTACAAAGTGCGTGGACTGGATGAGAAGCGTGTCGATGGTTCCTATGCCACAGGTGAAAATGCCAGCATAGGGCTGTCATGGATTGGCGAGCGTGGTTTTGCTGGCTTGGCTTTTACCCAGCGCAAGGATGAATATGGCTTGCCCGGCCATAGCCATGAATATGAAAGCTGCCATCCTCACGGGACTCATTTGCATTGTGGCAATCATGATGAACATAGCCATGAGGAAGAAGGTCATGACCATGAGGGTGAGGAAGCGCATAATCATGATGATGGCCATGACCACGAGCATGACCACGAAACTGCACCGTGGATCGAACTCGACAGCAAGCGTGTGGATTTTCGGGCAGAGTATGCACAGCCATTTACCGGGTTTGACAAGATCCGGGTCAGGGCAGGCTATACCGACTACCAGCATGACGAAATAGAAGAGGGTGCAATTGCGACCACCTTTACCAACAAGGGCTATGACGGACGCATTGAGTTAACCCACGTGCCAGTGGGCGGACTGGAAGGCGTACTGGGGTTGCAATATGCCCGCTCGGACTTTGAGGCCAGCGGCGAAGAAGCCTTTTTGCCCAAAACCCTGACTGAAAATATCAGTGCCTTTTTGCTGGAACATTATCAGTGGAAGGATATGCATTTTGAACTGGGTGCGCGGCAGGAATGGCAAACCATTAATCCCGAACAGGGCTTGGCCAAGTTTAGCACGCAGGACTATGACGATACGGCCACGTCAGCGTCATTTGCAGCAACCTGGGAATTTGTGCCGGATTATGCGCTGGCCTTATCGCTGTCCCACGCCGAGCGTATGCCCAATGCACAGGAGCTGTATGCCAATGGGGGACATTTTGCCACCAACACCTATGAGCTGGGTGATGCCAATTTAAGCAATGAAAAATCCAATAGTGTTGAGCTGAGCTTGCGTAAAACAGCCGGTGATTTCACCTTTGGCTTGAGTGCCTACCATAATCAGGTGGATGATTATATTTATGCCAAAACGCTGGACAAGTATGAGAATTTTCGCCTGATTCAGTACACCCAGGCTGATGCAGTATTTGATGGGTTTGAGGCCGAAAGCACTTACCGTATTGATGATACTTACAGCACCACGCTGTTTGGTGATTACGTGCGCGCAGAACTGGACAGCAGCAATGCCCAAGGTAATCGCAACCTGCCTCGTATCCCGGCAGCACGTGTAGGCAGCCGTGTACAAGCCAACTGGGATGCACTGGGTGGCGAGCTTGGCGGTTCGCTAGAGTACGCGCATGTGTTTAAGCAAAATGATATTGCTGACTATGAAGCCACCACCGCAGGCTATAACCTGATTAATGCCACACTGGCCTATGATGGTGAATTAAATGCCCGCAACAGCTATCGGTTATATCTGCAAATGAATAATTTGCTGGATGAAAAATATTACAGCCATAGTTCGTTTTTATCAGCCATTCCGCAGTCGGGCCGTAATTTTACTGCCGGTGTACAGCTAAAGTTCTAATTCATTAGCAGTTACTTTTAGGTTTAATCCTCAGCCATCTTCTTTAAACAAGAAGGTGGTTTTTTTATATTGGCAAGTAAGCCTGTTAAAAAACCAAACCTGAGCACAAGTTCAGGTCTGGCAATAGGTGGCTAATGAAATTTAATAAGACTTTTTTAAGCTTTATTGCGGCTTGCAAAACGACCAAAGCGTTTGTTAAAGCTGGCAACGCGCCCTTCATTGCTGGCCTGGCGCACTTCACCGGTATAAAACGGATGCGAGGCACTGGAAATATCCAGCGTGACATAAGGGTAGGTTTTGCCTTCAAATTCACGGGTTTGTTTGGGCTGCATGGTAGAGCGGATAACAAAGTACACATCGGCATTGGTATCGTGAAATAACACTTCCTGATAGGTGGGATGAATATTGGAACGCATAATTATTCTCTCGACTTGAAAAGATATATTATAACATAACACTTATAAAAATAAAAAATACCCAATGCCGAAAAACATCTGAGTTACCGGATTGCATAAATACTTAAATTTTAAAGAAGGGATGAATTACACTACGCTTAAATAATTCCTCAAGAGTGGTGTATGCGTTTTTTTCAGTATTTGCTTAATCAACTAAACTGGACAAAAAAAACCATGTTGATGTATTTGCTGGGATTGTGGTGCCTGGCCTATCTGGCATCGGCAATTTATCAGGTCTACAAGCCGTTGCCACCGGGCCTGAATATGGCCTTGCCGCTACGCACAGCCGAGCAGGTGCAGTTTCTGGGCGATTATACCTATACCGATCGCCAGAACCAGCGACACCAGCAGCAGGAAATTTTTGATCAGGCATTTGACATGATTAGTCAGGCACGCCGCATGATTGTAGTAGACATGTTTTTGTTTAATGACTATGTGGGTGATTCCAAGGCCAAACACCGTAATTTGACAGCCGAACTAACACAGGCGTTAATTGCCAAGCACAAAACCAATCCAGACATACAAATTGTAGTCATTACCGACCCCATCAATACAGTGTATGGTGGCCAGTTAACCCGTAACCTGCTGGACTTGCGGCAGGCGGGTGTGCAAGTGATTGAAACGGATTTAAAACCACTGCGGGCATCCAATCCACTATGGTCTGGCTTCTGGTATTTGTGTTGCCAGTGGTTTGACAACAATCCGCAATCAGGCTGGCTACCCAATCCACTGGGCGCTGATAAAATTACCCTGCGCAGTTATTTGACCCTATTTAACTTTAAGGCCAATCACCGCAAGACACTCATTACTGATGCCCCGGATGGCTGGCAGGCGCTGGTAACCTCAGCCAATCCGCACAATGCCAGCAGTTGGCACGACAATACCGCCCTTAAGTTTTCTGGCCCGGCAGCGCTGGATGTTCTGGAAACCGAACGGGCTGTTGCGCGGATGTCTGGGGCTGACCTGCCTTTTATTGTCACAGCATCGCCACCGCCTGCCAGTGATGATCAGCCACGCTTGCAGATACTGACTGAAGCCAAAATTCGTGATGCCTTACTAAATACTCTGGATACCGCACAATCGGGTGACCGGCTGGATATTGCCGTGTTTTATTTGTCCCATCGTAAAATTATTTACGCCATCAAGGATGCCAAACAGCGCGGTGTCAATATCCGCCTGTTGTTAGACCCCAATGAAGATGCCTTTGGCCGCAAGAAAAATGGCATTCCCAACCGGCAGGTGGCGATGGAACTTAAACAAGCAGGCGTACCGTTACGCTGGTGTAGCACCCATGGTGAGCAGTGTCATACCAAAATGCTGGTGAAGACCAGCCGCACAACTGCTCAAAGTGAACTCATCTTAGGCTCTGCCAACTTTACCCGCCGTAATTTGAATAACCTGAATCTGGAAACAGATGTACGTGTACTGGCCAATGCAGATTATCCGGCCATTACGCAAGCACATGCTTATTTCGACCGGGTCTGGACCAACCAGAATGGCCAGAATTTGAGTGTGGCTTATGAACAGTACAAGGATGAATCCCAGTTGAAATACTGGTGGTATCGCTTTACCGAGTGGAGTGGTTTATCGACATTTTAATCTGGTGGATAGCAGTTCATGAGTGGATTAAGGCATGTCATGACCTAAAAAATATTAATTAGTAACACTATTTATCCCCTCTTTTTCAGCATAAACCAAGGCAAAGAGGGGATTTTTTTCTCTGTCATAATGCTTTAAGACATTATTAGCTGTTCAATTGAATTAAATAAATTGACCAGAAGTGCATCAATGGCTTTGAATGTTCAATCAGCCAATAATCGATATACAGTAAAGTTGCTACACTGGCCGCAATAAGTACCAATTGCAGGCTGTATCTGCTGAATGCTGAAAAATTAAGACTTAAGCGATAGCCTAGCGCCAACATAAGACCACCAGCAAAACCCCCCAAATGTGCAATGCTATTAATGCCGCTTACAAAAAATCCTAAGCCTAAATTTAATAGGGTCAGCATGATCAATGCATTTTTATTTAACAGGTATTTAGGGGCAAGGTCTTTTTTGGGCCACAATGCAGCCACCAGCAAAGCGCCACTAATGCCCATAATTGCGCCCGATGCCCCTGCACTAACCGTTGGTGCCAGGCTGTTATTTGCCATGCTGCTACTGGCCTGCAAAATGGCTGTCTGCGAAAACTCCAGCGCATTGTGCAAGCTCACATAGTTGCTGGCTAGATTACCGGCAATCCCCGCAACCACAAACAGTACGATATACCACAGGCGACCATAATAAAATTCGGCATACACGCCAAACAGGTATAAGGCCCACATGTTCAGCAGCAAATGCATAATGCCAATATGCAGGAACATGCTGGAGAGCAAACGCCAGTTTTCACTGGTTAGGGTAAGCGGTGCAAAGTCAGCACCCCAGCCAATCAGGTCAGGCACGCCAGGATCTGTTACATTAACACCGCTAAGCACCTGCCATGTAAACAGTACGCAATTGACAGCAATCAGCAGGGCAGTCAGCCACCAGTAGCGCAGCGGCTGTTTGAGCAAATATTCGTTCATCGGTTAGTATGGCTCTGGCAACAAAGGGGCTTAACCTTGGTAGTTATATAACTGCCTTGCTAGATGCAAAAGCAGCGGCTGCGCATAAAAGCATTGGTGTAAAACAGGTGGCTTTGATAGCATTGCGTCAATATAACTTTTTATATCGCTGTTATGAAGGCATTTATTGCGCGTGCTGTTTTAATTGGGGTATCTGCATTTTTACTGGTTCAACTATGGATTTTTGCCAGTCTGGTCTGGTGGAAGTACCAGCCGGTTGAGCGTTCCATGTTTATGCGTATTTATGAGTGGAACTATAAGCAGCCAGCCATTCGCCATGAATGGAAAGACAGCGACCGGATTAGCAATAACCTGAAACGGGCGCTTATTGCCGGTGAGGATGCCAAGTTTATCGACCATTCTGGCTTTGACTGGACCGGCATTCAACTGGCACTCACCAAAAATGAGAAAAAGGGCGAGGTGGTTGCTGGCGGTTCGACCATTAGCCAGCAACTGGCCAAAAACCTGTTTTTGTTTAACCAGCGTTCCTACATCAGAAAAGGGCAGGAAGCAGTTGCCACCTGGATGATGGAGCGGCTGTGGAGCAAGCAGCGTATTTTAGAGGTGTATGTTAACTCGGTAGAGTTTGGCAAGGGTATTTATGGTGCCGAAGCCGCCGCGCAATATTATTTTGGCAAGTCGGCAGCCAATTTAAGCAAGAGTGAAGCTGCCCAGCTGGCCGCCTATTTGCCCAACCCCAAGTATTATCAGGATCATCCCTCTGACCGCAAGGTTCGCGCGCGCAAGGCCCGCATTCAGCGCTATATGGGTTATGTTCGCTTGCCAAAAGATGAATAAACCGGTTTGGTCGCAGTTTTTTTACACTTAATGGCTGGTTTTTTAAGCAGTTGTTATTGAACTGTCATTAAAAAGTAGCATACTGATTTTTAATGATGAGAAAAACTGGCATACCCCCATGAATCAGCAGGTAGATATTCATCCTGAAAGTTATACCTTTAATAATCGCTATATTAATCGTGAACTTTCCATTCTGGATTTTCACTTAAGGGTACTGGAGCAGGCGGTCGATCCACTACATCCTTTGCTGGAACGCCTGAATTTTTTGCTGATTTTTTCACGTAATCTGGATGAGTTTTTTGAAATCAGGGTGGCTGGTTTGCTACAGCAACTCAGCTTTAGCAATGAAAGCCGCACGCCCGATGGCCTGACACCGGCGGAAGTACTGGCCCAGATTTCGCAAACTGCCCATGCTGCCATTGAGCGCCAATACCGCATTTTAAATGAAGAAATCCTGCCGCAACTGGCCGAAGAAGACATTCGATTCCTGCGCCGTGATGAGCTAACCGAAGAACAGGCGGTATGGGTTAAGCAATATTTTCATGAACAGGTATTGCCAGTATTAACCCCGATTAGCCTTGATCCGGCGCACCCGTTTCCACGTCTGGTAAATAAAAGCCTGAACTTTATTGTCACACTGGAAGGCAAGGACGCGTTTGGTCGCCAGATTAACCTTGCCGTGGTGCCAGCACCGCGCTCACTGCCACGGGTGGTACGCCTGCCGGATGAGCTAACCCATGGGCATGATCACCATGTCATGCTGTCGGCCATTATCCATGAGCATGTGAGCGACCTGTTTCCGGGCATGACGGCAACCGGCTGCTACCAGTTCCGGGTGACGCGTAATGCTGATATGGAACTGGATGAAGATGTAGAAGATCTGGCTAAAGCCTTAAAAGGTGAGCTAAATTCCCGGCGGTTTGGCCGTGCAGTACGGCTGGAAGTGACCCAGAATTGCCCAGAGCAAATCATTACCTATTTGCTGAACCGGTTTCGCCTAAAGGCTGAGCAGCTCTACAAAGTTGATGGCCCGGTGAACCTTGCGCGCCTGATTTCCAACTTTAACCGGCCACACTTAAAGTACAAACCGTTTATTCCTGCAATTCCCAACGTGCTGCAAAAAAGTGAAAACATCTTTGAGGCCATGAAAAAGCAGGACATCCTGCTGCATCATCCGTTTGAGTCTTTTACGCCGGTTATTACCCTGTTGCATCAGGCGGCCAATGACCCGCAGGTGCTGGCCATCAAGCAAACCCTATACCGTAGCGGCCCGGATTCTGAAATTGTCAAACTGCTGGCCGAAGCAGCCCGTAATGGCAAGGAAGTCACCGCCGTGATTGAGCTGCGGGCGCGCTTTGATGAAGAATCCAATATTGCGGTGGCCAATATTTTGCAGGAAGCCGGGGCAGTAGTGGTGTATGGCATTGTGGGCTACAAAACCCATGCCAAGATGATTCTGGTGGTGCGGCGCGAGCAGGACAAATTGCACCGTTATGTGCATTTGGGCACTGGCAACTATCATGCGGGCAACGCACGGATGTACACTGATTATGGCCTGCTGACCACGGATAAGGCACTGTCGGAAGACGTGCATAAAATCTTTCAGGAACTGACAGGCATGGGAAAAATGGCCAAGCTGAAAAAGCTGCTCCATGCCCCCTTTACTTTGCATTCGCAGCTTTTAAGTTTTATTGATGATGAAATCAAAAATGCCCGGGCAGGCAAACCGGCACATATTATTGTCAAGGTAAATGCACTGACCGAGCAACAATTGATTGATGGGCTGTACCGGGCCTCACAGGAAGGCGTCAAGATTGACCTGATTATTCGCTCTATTTGCTGCTTGCGTCCGCAATTGCCAGGCTTATCTGACAATATTACGGTACGCTCAATTGTTGGCCGCTTTCTGGAACATACCCGGGTATTTTATTTTGCCAATGCCGGCGGTGAGTCACGTGTGTATTGCTCCAGCGCCGACTGGATGGACCGCAACCTGTTTTCACGGGTAGAAGCCTGTTTTCCCATTGAAGAGCCAAGCCTAAAAAAACGCATTATCCAGCAAGGCTTGCTGAATTATCTGGGAGATAACCAGCAAGTCTGGGTCCTTAAAGGCAATGGCGAATGGAAGCGACTGATTGCTGATGACAATGAGCAGCCGCACATGGCCCAGCAAATCCTACTGGATAAACTGTCTCGATAAAAACCATTTGATTTTCAGTGGATTAATGCGACAGGTTAAGACGGATCATGCTATAACTATTTAACGGTTTGCTGTATAAAACTAGGGTCTGGCAGTATTGACCGGACCCATATTGAGCCGTACTAAGCAAATTTTGATTTTAGCTTTTTTAGAGATAATCTTGGGGAAATAGCATGGAACTACATAGCAACCTTTATTATAAGCATCCTGATGCCAGCATCATGGATCAACTGGACAGCTTATTTACCCAGCATGAAGGCGACGAAAACCTGTTTCTGCAAGCGGCCGCAGCAATAAATGCGGATGAAGGAGCAGCACTGGCACAGGATTTACTGGATCAGGTTGATTCAGTTGAATTTGACCTAGGACCTGAATCGGTATCGCGCCTGGCTGGCTATTCCATTGCCCATTTTGTGCATGGTTCTGCCGGTGATGAATTTATTGAAGCTATTCTGCTATTTTTAAAGGCATTATTGCCTGAAATTCAGGCACAGGCATGGGGTTGTGGCGATGATGATCCGTGGGAGTTCTGGTTTAAGTTTAAAGGGAATGATTTAATCCGCAAGGATGATGAACCCCTGAATGATCCTGATGAAGATGAAGACATTAAGGCGTCCATTTATGCATGGTGGCATCAGGATATGCCAGAAGAAATTAAAGAAGGCTTTTTAAATGATAATAATGAAGATGATGAGTAATTAATATCTGGAAATATTTTTATTAACGACGGCTACAGCGCCAGAAAATCGTGCCTGAAATTAAAAAACCCTTCAATGCAGAAGGGTTTTTTTAGGGCAAACAAGCTGCTTATAGGTTAATGATTGGCTCAAGTAACTTTGCCAGTTGGGCAAACTCGGCGTGCAATGGCGTGCTTTTTCGGGTAAGCAAAGCCAGTGTACGCTGTGGGGCCTGATCAATGGACTTAACCTTGAGCTGTGGCTGACCATTTAAAATGCCGGAATTAATCGCAATGGCAGGCAGCAAGGTAAAACCAAGCTGGGCCTGTACCATTTGGATCAGGGTTGGCAAGCTGCTGGCAGACAGGCTGCTTTGCTGTTTTAAATCACTAATGGAGCAGGCGCTTAATGTATGCTCACGCAGGCAATGCCCTTCTTCCAGCAATAACAGTCGTGACAAATCCAGATCAGCCATACTGCGCGCACGGGCGCAGTTGCTGTCCTGTTCGTGGTAAACCAGACACAATGGTTCATCCCGCAGTTCCTGTACCATCAGGTTATGCGTATCGAAAGGTAATGCCAATAACACAATGTCCAGCGTACCGTGTTCCAGCCGCTCAACGGCATGGCCACTTTGTGTTTCATGTAAAAACAGTTGCAGCTTGGGCATGTGTTGCCCAATGGACTGCAACAGCGGTGTCAGCACAAACGGTGCAATAGTCGGAATAACGCCCAGATGGAGTTCACCTGTAAATGGTTCACTCATCTCGCGGCTCAGGCGCATCAGGTCCTGTGCATCGGCCAGCAAGAAACGCGCGCGGCGTACCACTTCCTCACCCAGTGGCGTCAACCGCACATTCTGGCGGTCACGTTCAACCAGCACCCCACCCAGCAGGCGTTCCAGTTCCATAATGCCCCCAGACAGGGTGGACTGGGTGACAAAAGAGCGCCGGGCTGCTTCGGTAAAGTGCAGGGTTTCAGACAAAGTCACCAGATAGGAGAGTTGTCGCAGGGAGGGGAGTGCCGCCATAGTATTTACTTCACATGAGCCTGAATATGCTGGCTAAACAGTTCCACCAGCTGCGGTACAAAATATTTGGGAATGTCATGGCCCATGCCGTTAACCAGCTGGAACTTGGCATTTTTAATGGATTTTGCCACGGCACGGCCATGCGTCGGCGGTAACAAACGATCCTTGCTGCCATGCACTACCAGTGTAGGCTGCTTGATGTCACGGTCAATTTTACTCAATGAACCAGTACATAAAATGGCCAGAAATTGCTGCATGACGCCAGCCGGGTGAAAGCTGCGACGATACAGCTTGCGGGCAGTTTCACGCGCTTCATCCAGATTAAAGTGGCCGGGAGAACCAATGGTGCTAAACAGGCGCATGGAATGGGCCACCATACCTTCTTCATCAGTCGATTGCGGACGGCCCATCAGACTCAGGAACTGCTTGGGGAAAGGTGGCGGCAGGAACGCACGGTTATTACTGGTAAACAGCAAATTCAGGGTTTGGACTTTTTGTGGATATTTAGCGGCCAGAATCTGGGCAATCATGCCACCCATGGACGCACCAATCACATGCGCTTTTTCAATATGCAGGGCATCCATTAAGCGGCTGGTGTCATCAGCCATGTCGTATAACGTGTAAGGTGCGCCTTCGTTGGGCAGGCCAAGGGTAAAACGGCCCATCAGTTTGAGGCTATTTAAGCGCGGGCCTTTATGACGAATCTTGCTGGACAAACCAATATCACGGTTATCAAAACGGATTACGCGGTAACCCTGTTTAATGAGCGCTTCACAAAAGTAATCCGGCCAGATTAGCATTTGTGCGCCAAGGCCCATAATCAGCAAAATGGTGTTTTCATTTTCAATGCCACCAATTTCAAAGTGCAACTGGATATTGTTGCCAATATCAATTTTACTTTCCTGCATTAGGGCGCAGTATTGAGAGGGTTGTAAACTGCTTAGGGCATTCATGTGTTTAACCTGCTGTGCTTATGGGTGACAACGCTTCCTTAATGACAATTCATATTGTCAAATTATAGCTATCATAAATCATTTCCTGAATTTTTAGCACAAATTATTGCCAATTTTTAGTGTTTTATTGGAAAAACCTATCTATTCAATACGTCCTGATACAGCGCATAATTCTCATGGTCGTGACATACAAATATAACCCGCTGTAAAAACTGGCATTGTTGCAAGGCAGTGCGTACAGTCTGTACTGCAATACTGGCTGCCCGCGCTTTTGGAAAACCATAAATACCCGTACTGATATTAGGAAAGGCAATACTGGTTAACTGATGCTGGTCAGCCAGCTTTAAGCTCTGGTTATAACAGGCTGCCAGTAGCTGGTCTTCGTGATGCGAGCCGCCTTGCCATATCGGGCCTACCGTATGAATCACAAATTTTGCCGGCAGCATTCCCGCAGTGGTAATGACTGCCTCGCCTGTTTTGCAGCCACCCTGACGTGCCCTTATTTTTTGGCACTCTTCCAGAACAGCCGGGCCACCAGCACGATGGATTGCACCATCTACGCCACCCCCGCCCAGCAGCGAGTTGTTGGCTGCATTAACAATAGCATCAGTGCTAATCCGGGTAATATCGCCCTGAACCAGTTCAATTCTGGCTGTTAGATCATTCATAAGTCACCCATAAAATAAGGCAGTTCAACCTGCCTTATTTTAAAACGTTAATGGCTAAAATTCATACAGCCAGTTTGCCTGTTTGACTTGCCATTACAGACTAACTATTCGATCAGGCGCTGGCTGGCAACAGGTCTGGAACCAGCTTGGTTAAAGCCATGCGTTGCTTACCTGCAGTTGCACCCAGCAATACAAAGCCACGCAATGTGCCTTCAGCATCAATTGCCTTAGCCAGCATACCATCTTCAAATTGTTCGGTTTGCCATTCTACTTGTACGTCCGCAGGGGCAGGCAGCACAGTCAGCGGTGCAGCAGGGGTTTTTACTGCAACTGGCATGGCGGGATAATGCACGGCTGTGGTTGTGCCAGCCAGTGTTTTGGCCAGTGCACGTGCCTGTTGCATAATCGGCATTACAAACGGCAGCAAATGCCCAGCCACTTCCGCACAATCGCCAATGGCATAAATATCCGGCTGGCTGGTTTGCAGCAGCGCATCAACTTCAATGCCACGACTGGTAGTAATATTGGCCGCTTGGGCCAGTTCCAGATTCGGACGCAGGCCAATGGCGGACAGCACAATATCTACCATCAGTGTAGTACCGTTGGTCAGGCTTACTTCATAGTCCTGACCGACCCGATTGATAGTTTGTACTGTGGTATTGAGCGCAAACTGGACACCAATATGTTCCAGTCCGGCCTGAAATGCCTGAGCAGTATCAGCAGGCAATAGGCGACCCAGTGGCTGCGGTGCAATATCAACCACCGTAACATCATGCCCGGTGGCTTTGAGGTCATTGGCAAATTCACAGCCAATCAGACCAGCACCCAGCAGCAGGACACGTTTGTCTGTGCGTAGTGACAAGGTATCGCGGAAGGTACGGTAATCCACCAGCGAATTCACCACATGAATGTCATCAGCGCCGTTGCCTTCAATGGGCAGACGGATTGGATTGGCTCCTACAGCCAGAATCAGTTTGCTATAAGCTTGTGTGGTTTGCTCACCATTCTGGTGCTTGAGTTGCAGCGTATGGTTTGCGCAGTCAATATGGCTAACCAGCGTATGCGGCAAAATATTGATATTTAGCTGCGCGCTCATTTTGGCAGAATCACCAAGGCCAATCTGGTCGGGATGCTTGTTGCCAACCAGCGCGTTGGATAAGGTCGGTTTTGCATAATTTACCGCGTCATCAGCACTAATCATCACCACAGGGGTGGTGGTATCAAGCTTGCGGAACTCACGCGCCAGTGTATAACCGGCCATGCCAGAACCAATGATGACAATCGGGTTCATCTGCAATTCTCCATCAGAACATCAAAAAAGTAATATCAAAAAATTTGAATTAAAATACACATTCATTAAAAGACAAAAAGCCATGCAGATGAGGAACTACATGGCTTAAAGCAAAACAGTTTTAGATTTCAATCATCTCAAAATCCATTTTGGATACGCCACAGTCAGGGCAGGTCCAGTCATCAGGGATATCATCCCACTTGGTACCGGGCACAATGCCATCCTGTGGCCAGCCTTCGGCTTCATCATAAATCCAGCCACAAACGATACATTGATACTTTTTCATCATCATCTCCAAAACTGTCCTGCCCATGGGAAATGCCTAGGGCAATATGTCTGAATTGTGCCACTGCACAGGACAATTTGTAACGCCAATAATCCAAAAAAACGGTGCAAAACCCCAAAAAGAGAGTTATTGCTCTAAATTTGCCACACGTTAACCATCTGCACGCAATTTGTCGAGTGCATTTTGATAATGATTGGCATGACGTTTTTCGACAGTGGTCAATGCAGCAAAGCGTTTGGCGGCTTTTTCCAGTGTTGCCCTGAACTGTTCGGCGTGTATCCGGGATTCTTCAATTTGCTCATCGTATTCATCCACGGCGGCCTGATTGCCTTCTTCCACCGCCAGATGACGAAACTTGGGATACATTTCAGTGTATTCGTAAGTTTCACCTTCAATGGCAATTTCCAGTGCGCGGGCCGGGGTCATTTGCGCTTTGGGATACAGCAAGTCCAGATGGCCAAAGGCGTGCATCACTTCCTGATTGGCAGTTTCTTCAAAAATG
The DNA here is from genome assembly GCF_001982605.1 of Alkanindiges hydrocarboniclasticus. Taxonomy (GTDB): domain Bacteria; phylum Pseudomonadota; class Gammaproteobacteria; order Pseudomonadales; family Moraxellaceae; genus Alkanindiges; species Alkanindiges hydrocarboniclasticus. The sequence continues at coordinate 198,038 of NZ_MLCN01000023.1, forward strand.
CGTGCGGTGTCTTCATCACCCATTTCACGGGCCAGCTTGGCAAAGTAGCGATACTTGATGTGGGCCATGGATTCACCGGCAAATGCGGCTTCCAGATTTTGAATGGTAATGGATGCTGGTTTTATCTCTGAATTGTGCATGGTAATCCTCATCAGTCATTTAAAATATTATTGTAAAAGCCTTAAGTGGCGGGCTGGTTTAACAGGGCTGGCTACTTAAGCGATGGGATCAGTATCTGGCAGATTCAGCTAAATGTAAAAACGATAGTTATTATAAAGTTGATTGGTTTTTTAGATTTTAGAATGGTTGAACAGCCTTACTTGCAGGATTAGCCTAACACTATTGCGCTGCAAGTAGGGTTTTTATGGTTTGGTTAAAAGCTGTGATAAACAGCTTAGCCATTGGCCTGTTTTTTAAACACAACAACCTTGGTGGTGGTGTCCTGTACCACCTGATCATGCTGGTTTTTGGTTAGGCTATGATAGGTAACAATGCCCATGTTCGGCTTACTTTGAGAAATTTTAATATCCACAATTTCTGCTTCGACATGCAAGGTGTCACCGGGGCGGGTGGGAGTGGGCCATTTT
>NZ_MLCN01000024.1 GCF_001982605.1 Alkanindiges hydrocarboniclasticus
CAATAAATTAATCTCTGTTGCACTTCATTTGAGAATCTAAGTAATTAAAATCTGGCGCAACGGATCAGTGTCAGTACCAATGACCTCGCTAATCAGCATACGGCCATCAATAATCAGCGGGGTATTTAGCAAGCCACGCAGGCGGGTATTTTCAGCAGACAATTCAGCCAGTTTTTGCAGGCGAACCCGATTTTGCAGCAGTTCGGCACGCATAGCGGTATTTTCACGCCGGAGCTGATCTTCTGATTTGCTTTGCTGGCGAAACCAGTCACCGGATAACACGGGATAACTGGCCAGTGCATAAATCGGGTTAAATGCACGATGCACCAGATTGCGTACTGGCGTTATATAGTCTTCATAGCGCCAGTTAATGAAAATCAGGGCAAAACAGGCAATCAGTGCCAGCGTAAAAGAACGAATCGCTGGCGGCTGACGGCTGAAAATATTGGACTGCACCGAACCGCCTTAAGATTTAAAAACTATAGAGCTTAAAATTTTGCTGTGATTCGACAGGCTCAGCAACCATGATTCGACACGATTCCTGAACTTGTAGTTCAACAAGCTCACTAACTATCGAAGGACAGTTACTGAGTTTGTCAAAAGCCTCAGCCTGTCTAGGGAAATCTAGTACCGGGTCAGAAACCGGAAAATGATTAACCTACAAACAGCATGTCATAGTTTGGATTGTCAAAGTACTCCAGCACCTTACCGCCCCCACGGGTCACGCAGGTCAATGGGTCTTCGGCAACCACCACGGGCAGGCCGGTTTCCTGCGATAACAGTTTGTCCAGATTACGCAGCAATGCACCACCACCTGTGAGCACAATACCACGCTCGGCAATGTCGGCAGACAGTTCAGGCGGGGTTTGTTCCAGCGCAGTTTTGACGGCACTGACAATGCTGGACAGCGGATCAGAAATAGCGGTCAGCACTTCTTCAGAATTAATCACAAATGAACGCGGTACGCCTTCGGCCAGATTACGGCCACGCACTTCAATTTCCAGTACCTTGCCATCGGCATAGGCCATGCCCACTTCCTGCTTGATACGCTCTGCCGTGGTTTCACCAATCACACAGCCATGCGCTTTACGCACGTAGTTGATCAGTTGCTCGTCAAAAATGTCGCCACCGATACGCAGGGAGTCGGAATACACACAGCCTGACAGGGAAATAATGGCAATTTCAGTCGTACCACCGCCCACATCCACCACCATGGAGCCACAGGCCTGTTCAACCGGCATACCCGCGCCAATAGCTGCGGCCATGGGTTCCTCGATCAGGCGTACATCCCTTGCACCGGCACGCTCAACTGCTTCACGGATGGCACGGCGCTCAACCAGTGTAGACTTGCAGGGCACACACACCACCACGCGTGGGGTTGGTGGCAACAGGCGTTTTTCATGCACCTTGTGAATAAAGTACTGCAACATGGTTTCAGTGACTTCAAAGTCAGCAATCACCCCATCCTTTAAAGGGCGAATAGCAGAAATATTGGCTGGTGTACGGCCCAGCATCTGTTTTGCATCAATACCGACAGCAGCAACCGTTTTATTTGAACCGCTGTGACGGATGGCTACAACCGTGGGTTCATCTAATACAATACCGCGACCAGGTGCATAAATAAGCGTGTTTGCTGTACCAAGATCAATAGCCAGATCTGTGGAGAACAAGCCAAAAAGACGTTTTAAAATCACGGGGCATTCCAGAAGAAAATGAGATGGCAAATTAGATGACAATGCAAGGACGCAACTTTAACGAAATGCTATTATTTAGACAAGCCATTTGGACAAGTCGGCATCTTATGATAACGTGCCGCAATTATACTTTTTATGATGATGCAGGTGTGCTTTTATGTCAGCAAACACAAGCCAAACCGACAACATATTAACCGCACATGACGTTGAAAAAATTGCCACTTTAAGCCGTCTGGCCATTGATGACAGCAAGGCTAGCGCGTATGCAACCAGCCTTAATAAAATTCTGTCCCTGATGCAGGCATTGCAGCGTATTGATACCACTGGTGTTGAGCCACTCAAAAGCCCGTTTGACCATGCCCAGCCGCTGCGTAATGACGCTGTGACCGAGCCAAATCGCCGTGACGATTACCAGGCCGTGGCACCAGCAACCCAGGACGGCCTGTATCTGGTGCCGCGCGTCATTGAATAATTGTTAAATAAGGCTAAAAGTCAGGCTTTTTGCCGCAATGTATTTCTTATTTTTTCTTTAACAAAATATATCTGAATCATTATGACCGATCTTTATTCTTCTGACCTGCATAAGCTTGGCGTACGCCAGCTGAGTGAAGGCCTGGCTGCCAAGCAGTTTTCATCTGTTGAACTGACCCAGCATTATTTACAGCGTATTGCTGTCATTGATCCACAGCTCAACAGCTATGTCACTGTCACTACTGAACTGGCACTGGCGCAGGCGCAAGCCGCTGATCAGACACGCACTGAAGGCAAGGCAGGCGTCCTGACCGGTATTCCACTGGCGCACAAGGACATCTTTTGTACGCAAGGCATTAAGACTACGGCTGGCTCTAAAATGCTGGGTGATCCAAAAAATCCGTTCATTGCCCCCTACAATGCCACTGTGGTTGAAAAATGCCTGAATGCCGGATTGGTCACGCTAGGCAAGGTCAACATGGACGAGTTTGCCATGGGTTCCAGCAATGAAAATTCATTTTATGGTGCCACCAAAAACCCATGGGATTTTGACCGGGTTCCCGGTGGTTCTTCCGGTGGGTCAGCCGCCGCAGTAGCTGCTGATCTGGCACCGCTGGCAACTGGTACTGACACCGGCGGTTCCATTCGCCAGCCCGCCTCATTTTGTGGCTTAACCGGCATCAAGCCAACCTATGGCCGAATTTCCCGTTTTGGCATGATTGCCTATGCCTCAAGCCTTGATCAGGCTGGCCCAATGGCACGTTCTGCTGAAGACTGTGCTTATTTGCTCAAAGTCATGGCAGGCCACGATGCCAAGGACTCCACCAGTGTTGACCGTCCGGTTGATGATTATGTTTCCCAATTAAACCAGCCATTAAAAGGCCTGCGCATTGGGCTGCCACGCCAGTATTTTGGCCACAATGGTTTAAACAGTGAAGTACAAAGCCGTCTTGATACGGCCCTGCAACAGCTGGTACAACTGGGTGCCATACTGGTGGATATTGACCTTGACACCACTGATGCAGCCATTCCTGCCTATTACCTGCTGGCTCCGGCAGAAGCATCCAGTAACCTGTCGCGTTATGACGGCGTGCGTTATGGCTATCGCTGTGAAAACCCCACTGACCTGACCGACCTGTATAGCCGTTCGCGTTCTGAAGGTTTTGGTGATGAAGTGCAGCGCCGGATTTTAATTGGCACCTACGCCCTGTCTGCCGGTTACTACGATGCCTATTATGTTAAGGCGCAAAAAGTACGTCGCCTGATTCAGCAGGACTTTTTACGGGCCTTTGAACAGGTCGACGTCATTGCCGGGCCAACAGCGCCCAGCACCGCGTACCAGATTGGTGAAAACCTTGATCCGGTCAGCATGTATCTAGGCGATATTTACACCATTGCTGTCAATCTTGCTGGCTTACCCGCCATTAGCGCACCAGTGGGCTTTGATGATAATAAGCTACCCGTTGGCCTGCAACTGATTGGCCCGTACTGGTCTGAAAGCAAGCTATTATCCATTATTCATCAATACCAGCAACACACTGACTGGCACCTGCAACGCTCACCACTGATTGCTGCCCAGCTTAACAGCGCAGTAAGTGCACAGGAGAAGGCATAATGACTCAGACAACCTCCCAATCCACTACCAATCAGTCCAGTGCAAAATCCAAGCTGGTGCATGGCTGGGAAGTGGTGATTGGCCTGGAGATCCATTGCCAGCTCAATACCAACAGCAAGATTTTTTCAGGTGCATCCACCGAATTTGGTGCCGAACCCAACACGCAAGCCAGCCTGATTGACCTGGCCCTGCCCGGTGCACTGCCTGTTTTGAATAAAGAAGTGGTGAACAAAGCGATTCGTTTTGGGTTGGGCATTGATGCCGAAATTGGCCGTGCCTCGGTATTTGCGCGCAAGAACTATTTTTATCCTGACTTGCCCAAAGGCTACCAGATTAGCCAGATGGATCATCCCATTGTGGGCAAGGGTTTTGTAGACATTATCCTTGCCGATGGCAGCACCAAGCGTGTTGGTGTCACCCGGGCGCATCTGGAGGAAGATGCGGGTAAATCGCTGCATGAAGATTTTGCCGGCATGACTGGCATTGACCTTAACCGTGCTGGTACGCCGCTGCTTGAAATTGTGTCTGAACCGGATATGCGTTCGGCTGAAGAAGCCGTGGCTTATGTGCGTACCATTCATGCGCTGGTACGCTGGCTGGGCATTAGTGATGGCAACATGGCCGAAGGCTCGTTTCGCTGTGACTGTAACGTATCCGTTCGCCAGCCCGGTGATGAATACGGTACCCGCTGCGAGCTAAAAAACATTAACTCGTTCCGCTTTATTGAACGAGCCATTGAAGCCGAAGTCGAGCGCCAGATTGACCTGATTGAAGGCGGCGGCCGCGTCATTCAGGCTACCCGTCTGTACGACCCCAACAAAAACGAAACCCGCAGCATGCGCTCCAAGGAAGAAGCCAACGATTACCGCTACTTCCCTGACCCAGATTTGCTGCCGGTCGAAATTTCCGAAGCACAAATTGAGCAAATCCGTGCTGAATTGCCAGAGCTTCCCGTGGCGCGCCGCGAACGCTTTGTTAGCCAGTATCAGTTGCCGGAATATGATGCGCGTGTCTTAACTGGTTCGCGTGATCTGGCCGATTTTTATGAAGCCACCGTACAAGCGGCAGGTGGCGCACAACAGGCCAAGCAGGCAGCCAACTGGGTAATGGGTGAACTGCTGGCCGCACTGAATAAAAGTGATGCGGACATTGTGGATTCCCCGGTTACGCCACAGCAACTGGGTGGTGTGATTGCCCGCATTGTGGACAACACCATTAGCGGCAAGATTGCCAAACAAGTATTTGCCGAGATGTTTGAAGGAGCTGGCAAAACAGCCGATCAAATTATCGAGGAAAAAGGCCTAAAACAGGAAACTGATACGGGTGCCATTGAGGCCATTATCAGGGACGTATTAGCGGCCAATGAAACCATGGTTGCAGAATATAAATCCGGCAAGGAAAAAGCCTTTAATGGTTTGGTCGGTCAGGTGATGAAAGCCTCTAAGGGCAAGGCTAATCCAGCGCAGGTGAATCAATTGATGAAGCAAATGCTGGGTTAAGTTTTATTTTCTATTGTTGTTAAGAGGCCATGTTATTTTTAGCATGGCTTTTTTCTTTTATTGCGCTTTCTTTTATTGCTCTATAGAAATCCTATAAAAATTTATTAAGCGACAAGATATGACTTAATCATAAATTATTTCAATTATTTGCCCTATTTTTTTGCTAGGATTCAGGGTAAATAAAGCGGATTAAAGTTAACCATGAATCCTGTACAGCACGCGCAAATTTCACAACGACGGCGCGGTGGCGAACTTGAAGATTATATTGAAATTCATGCCTTGATCGACAGCACCAAAATGCTATGTACCGACAATCGTCACCGTATTTTGCATACCTTTTGGGGCGTGCAGGAAGTAATTATTCCGGTATTTGGCCATCATTTTAATAATAGTGCCGGTAAAAATATTGAGGTCAAAGACCTGTGTGAAAAAGATCATTTACTGGTCGATTTTCACCATCGCTTTATTCCAACGCTAGGCGATTTTGTGGCTGCCATGCAGGATATTCCTACGGACGGTTTGGCCAAGCGTCTGGAAAAATTTCATTGTGAGGTAATTGATGATCCCACGCTATCTGCCACCTTACTCTCACCCCTATCCGTTACCGGACAGTTAAAATCCCTGCTGATCACCCACAATAGCTGGTTTATCAATACCATTTTACCGCTGATGGGCAAAAGTGATGCCAAATTCATTGAATTTGATATTACACCCGCTATGTTTTTTAACCCGATGCGCTTTGAACTGTGGATGGACAATGGTATGGCGGTGCCACTTAGCGCGCTGAAGTTGCAGGATTTAAAAGTAAACATTAATTAAGAGAAAATAAAAATGCAACAAGATGAAAAAATTTATGCAATTCGTCATTTATCATTTTGGTATACCGATGAATGGTATAAATCACTTTTGGATAACACAGATCATGCAGGTCATATAGCTGCATTATTTAATAATAAAGAAGAAGCCATTCAAAAATGGAAGCAGCTAGAATATGAATTTAGTCACAAAGCAAAATTTGCAAATATTATTTATTGTGAATATTCTGGTAGAGATGATTATGGCAAAGAAGCCGCTTTAGTACAAAAATCAGTTGATGATTTATTTGAGATTATCCAAGAATTAGAATGTGCTGTTTATGGATTATATGAGTACCCTAAAAATCTAAAACAACAAGCCTTGTTCGATTACCAACAGCAAAAATATGATGATTGTGAGATTAATACTGGAGATGATTTAAAAAGTAATATTTTTATTGCGGCTAACTTTATAAAAAATAATCCCTTAAATCACGAAGTCATTCCCCCTGTAGTTGATCCATATGATCATTACGTTACATTAAAAGGCTCCTTAGAAGAGTTAAGTGATACGCCTTTGTTATTACAGCGATTATTAGAAGAAAATTCTGATATTCAATATGAAGATCAAAACTTGTTAAAAATAAAATTTAAGGATTTAGCGCAAATTAATGCGTTGCTGAAAAATCCTATTGAACAAGAAATGCGCTATTTATCTATTGAAGAAATATATCAGCTTGAAAAACAGCTTAACCTTACCGACCCAGAATCCATTTAAAGTGAATAAATCATGAGCAACATTAAATATGTCATCCGCCACAATGAATTTGCCTACAACGATGAATGGTTTTTAACCGATGATGCCACTGCCGGACGAATTACAGCGGTTTATACCGATAAAGCCGAAGCGGAACAGGCCTATAAGACCCTGATTGTTGACGCCTTATATAATGAATATGAATTAAGCCAGTACGATATTGGCAACGGTGAGGCAGACGATGAAACCTATGAAAAAATTGAAGCCTTTGTTTTAGAAAAAACCGGAAAACCTTTTGATAGCGAAACCTTGCCAGAAATGAGCGAGGATGACGCGTTTGAATTTGCCAGATTGTCTGGCATTTTATGTTATCAGCTCATCGAATTTGATGATAGCAAGCCGCATTATGCGCTCTGGATCAATGCAGAAGAATCCTATATGGATCACTATGATACTGGTTCGATATTGTTTGATCATGATCCGGATTTTATTGAAGATAGCGATTGTGACTGGTATTTCCTGAGCAGAATAGAGCAAACCCTGCAAGGAAGTCTGGCTGACCTGAGTGATAGTCCTGAAATCTTGCAGGCCTTTTTGCAAAACGCAGCAGGCATCAGCTTTGATGCACAACAGCAGGCTTTAGTAATCAATGGGAATGGCTCGAATTACCAGACCATCAAGGCACTGAATGCCCTGCTCAAGCAGCCTTTATTTGAAATTCATAGCCTAACCCTTGAGCAGATTCAGGCGTTATAAGCCTGTTAAAAGCTGCGGATTACCAATTGATCAGCAGCTTTTTTAGTGCCTACGTTTAAGTTATCCAATTAATTTGATAAATACCTGAATCACGCCCGCATTAATCAAGTCAATAAAGAACGCACCGACCATAGGCACAATCAAAAAAGCCTTATGCGATGGGCCGTATTTGTTGGTAATGGCCTGCATATTGGCAACGGCAGTTGGCGTTGCGCCCATGCCAAATCCACAATGTCCAGCAGCCAGCACTGCCGCATCATAATCACGGCCCATGCCATAAAAAGTTATGAAGTAGGCATATAAGGCCATCACCACGGTTTGCGCTGCCAGAATCACCATCAGGGGTGCAGCCAGGCCCGCCAGTTCCCACAGCTTTAACGACAGCAACGCCATCGCCAAAAATAGCGATAGTGAAGCGCTACCAAACACATCAATGGCACGATCAAACATCTCCACCCGGAAAATATATTCCAGCGCATTGCGAATAATTACCCCACCACCCAGCGCCCAGACAAAGGTAGGTAATTCAAAGGCTGTCCCCTTGGCAATAATCGTCATATAGTCGGCAAAAGCTAAACAGGCGGCAAAGAGTGCCAGTGTTTCAACTGCGGTGGTGGCAGTAATCAGGCGTTCTTTCTGGGGTTGTTCAAAATTCAGCACATCACTGTTTTTAGCCACAGGTAAATTGTTATTGGCTTGCGGTGCGGGCAAATGCAGGTGATGACGCGCAATCAGCGAACGGGCAAGCGGCCCGCCAATCAGTCCGCCAATCACCAGTCCAAACGTGGCACAGGCAATACCCAGCGTCACCGCCCCTTGTATGCCATATTTTTGCTCCATGACCTGCCCCCACGCACCGGCTGTACCATGGCCACCCACCAGTGTAATCGAACCCGCAATCAGGCCAATTAGGGGATCAAGTCCCAGTGCAGCCGCCAAGCCAATCCCAACCACGTCCTGCACCAGAATAAACACAGCAATAATGACCAGAAAAATGACCAGCCCCGTGCCGCCGGCTTTTAACTTGGCAAAGTTGGCACTTAAGCCAATGGAGGCAAAGAAAATCAGCATGAAGGCGGTTTGCAGTTCTTTATGAAAGTTAAACTGGTAGCCAGTAAGTGCATGAATAGCAAACAGGATAATAGCGGCCACCAAACCACCCGCAACAGGTTCGGGAATATTGAAATCCTGCAGAAAGCGGATTTTTTTTACCAGATATTGCCCAATCAGCAAAATAATGACGGCGCTAATCAAGGTGTAATAGGCGTTTAAAGTAAAGTCCATTTTATTGTTCCGTTAATTTTCAGTGAATACCCTGTAATTATTGCTACCAACGCCACAATTATAGGATGAAGTTCTATTGAGTTTAGGCACCTGTCGGTGGCACTGGCGGCATGGCCCGGCGCTCACGCCAGCGCAGCACATACACGGCAGTCAAGCCCGCACCAATTAATACCACCATGACAATGCTCATCGACAGGGATAATGCATACGGCAGCATGTACAGCACCAACCCAGCCAGCAGGCCAAAACCAAACTGCAAGGCACCCATCAGGGCGCTGGCCATGCCGGCACGCTTGCCTTGCTCTGCCAGTGCAATAGCAGTGGCATTGGCACCCGTTAAGCCGACGCCAGAGACCACAAAAAATAGCCCAAACATGCTGGTGGCTAGACTGCTATGTCCAGACAGCGCCACACATAACAAGAATATGGCACCAAAGCTTTGCATGCTGGCGCCAATGTGCAACAGCCGTAATACGCCCATCCGCTTAACCAGCCGTGCATTGAGTTGCGACAGTACAATCAGACCAAATGCATTAAAGCCAAAGATCCAGGCAAAGTTCTGGGCAGACACGCCAAAGTGATCAATAAACAGCGCCGAGGATGCACTAATATAAGCAAACATGGCAGCGCCCAGCAGGCCACCAGCCAGTGCCGGGGTGCGAAAACGGTGATCCTTAAGCAGCTCGACGTAAGTACCAAGCACTTGCCCAACGCTTAACTTGCGTCGTGATTCAACAGGCAGGGTTTCATCAAAATAAAAATGAATCAGCAACAAACAGGCCAAACCACAGAGCAACAGCAGAACAAAAATACCATGCCAGCCTGTCCACAATAGCAAGGCACTACCCAGCATCGGTGCCAGAATGGGTGCAGCACCCATTACCAGCATCAGCATGGAATAGGCCTGTGCCGACTCTGCCATGCTCAGGCGGTCACGAATGGCAGCCCGTGCCATAACCACGCCCACACAACCACCCAGTGCCTGAAAAAAGCGCGCAACCAGTAGCACATCAATGCTGCTGGCCAGTGCACAAACCAGACTGGCCACTACAAAAAGGCTTAAGCCAAAATACAGGGGTAACTTGCGGCCAATGCGGTCACTCACTGGGCCATATATCAACTGTCCCAGTGCCAACCCAAAAAAGTAGGCTGGCAGGCTATTGGCCACCTGCGCTGTTTCAACCGATAGGTCTTTGGCCATGGCAGGTAAAGCAGGCAAATACATATCGATGGACAGTGGCCCCAGTGCCGTAAGCAAACCCAGAATCACAATCCAGCGCATTGAATAAGGACGTGTGGTAGAAGACGTCATTGGCATACATCTAAAATAGTGATGGAAGCACCCTATTTTAGTGGGCCAAATCAATAATTAAGCTTCATTCTTGTTAATAGCGTTGTGTTATTGATCAATTTACCACTAAAGTTGCATAACAAAACGGACAAACCTTAAGCATTGGCAGGGTTATCCGTTGCATCAAAACCTGTCAACGCGCAACAATCAGATCGCTTGCGCCAGAAAATCCAGTATCTCATTCATTAGACCATTGACGGCATTACTATATTGCGGGGTTAGCGCCACAATTTGCGCGTCATCCTGAGTATAGGGCTGGTCTTTGCTGAGTTCTTCTGCCAGCTCATCGGCACAGTGCGCTACAATCTGCGCGGCTGTGTCTGTGGTGGTTTCCAAATGAAACTGCAAGCCAATCACATAATCCTGATACTGAAAAGCCTGATGCTGGCAGCCTGCACTTTTAGCCAGATGGATCGTTCCGGCTGGCAAGTCAAAAGTTTCACCATGCCAGTGAAAGACCGTGGCCTGTGCCGGAAATGCAAATGCTGACTCAGGCAAATTCGGCATAGCTTCAACTGCAAACCAGCCAATTTCCTTAAGCCTGTTACGATACACCGGTGCACCAAGGCTATAGGCAATCAATTGTGCGCCCAGACAAATACCCAGCACTGGCTTGCGCGCGGCAATGGCCTGCTGGATAAATACTTTTTCCTGTGCCAGCCACGGATACTCAGTCTGGTCATTCACACTCATTGGCCCACCCAGCACAATCAGCAGGTCAAACAAATCAGTGGCGGGCAGGCTATTTTCATGATCAGAAAAGAATCGGGTAAAACTTAAAGTAGCCTGTCTGGACTGCACCCATTCTTCAATGCAACCCAAACCTTCAAAAGCCACATGCTGTAAAACATGAACACGCATTTTCACCCCTCCAAAGTAGGATAACTGTGCCTGAATGACTCAGCACATGGTTATTAGCCAAGCCAACTGTATTTTTATGTGTAGCCTGAATTTGCCATTTTTTTAATACGCATCGTTTTAATCCGGTATTTTTTACTATCAGTGCTTTGTGCTAGCTTGATCTATTTTTTGCCGATAAACCAAAGTCGTCTGTATTATTGGCGGCATGCGCATGCATTTCAAATTCATGTTCACGCTGCACAAACCAGTGGCCAAACCATAAAACCACCATCCAGACCAGCACATAACTTAAAAACACCACCAGCCAGAATACTGCATGCTCCAGCGGACTTAACCATGCCAACTGAATGCAATAAGCCAGAACGCCCAGCCCCATCAGACTGCTGATCACGCCCAGCGAAACACGATAAAACTTTAATACCACACTGCTAAGTAACACCGCATGTACCAGTGCTGCAACCAGTACCAGCCCGTATACCATTAGCATATCCGGCTCCAGCTTATAAAACTGGTGTATGGCCGGTTGCAGGGCCAATTTATAAATAAACAGGCTCAAGCCCATCAATGGAAAAACAGCAATAATCCTCACCATGCGAATGATTTGACTCATCATCATGCTTACTCCCCTGACCCATCCCTGATACCATCAAAAGTCTTGTTTTCATCTACTGGCTTTTGTAATTGGTACAAATTTCATTTTCATCCTGATAGATTATTTAATAACATTTTCCGGTTATTTTTAAAACTATTTTTAAAACTGTTTTCTCCACTAAAGATCATTTTTATGGCTATTTAATTCCTGTGGCTAGCGACTTTAGATCAGGCCACTTTTGGGCTACTATACCCATATTCTGCAAAACAAAGATTTTTATTCATTATGGCCAAAAACCTCTATCCCTATACGCTACAGCCGGTTCCGTTTGAACTGTCTGAAGCTGAACAGCGCAGCGCACAACTTATCATCTGGCGCCGTACCAATACCATTAGCCAAAAAACCTGGATCATTCTGGGCATTATTGTCGCGCTGGCTATTGTCGGACTGGTTTTTGTAAAGAACTACTCGACCATTATCTTCTGGCTAATGCTGGTAGGCGTGGTGTTGTACCTGCTGATCCGGCGCTTTGGGCTGGAATGGTATGTCAAGCGCAAGCTCGGTCAGGAGCTGATTGAGGACATCAAGGGCATTAAAATGGGTGTGCAGCCACAGGGCCTGACCATGATTCAACGCATGGGCGCACAGGAAGGTCGCGGCATGATTAGCTGGAAAGATGTGACCGAATGGCAGGATCACCCGGACTTTTTGTTTTTAACCTTTAAGGTCAAAGGCCAGCAGGGCGCGCATGTATTACCCAAGCGCATGAATTCGCAAAATTTCTCGTTTGATACCATTCGCAAGCATTTAACTGAAACCGTTGGCCCCGCCAAATAATTAAAATCCGGCAGACAAGAGGCCACTTTATTATTGGTGGTTATTCTCAAGCTCAAGCCGACATCCTAGTCGGCTTTTGTTTATGCTTTTTTTAGCATGGCTAAATGACTGCTATTTCATTAAATTTTTTATTAAAAATAAATGAAAAGTTTAATCATTCTCAGTTAACTTCGCTATAATTTGCCTCATTTCCGGGTTGCTGAATGTTCTGATGACTATGCTAAAAAAAATTCTGTTCCAGTTACACTGGTTTTTTGGAATTAGCGCGGGGCTTATTCTGACCATCATGGGCGTAACCGGCGCTATATATTCCTATGAAGAACCTATTACAAAAATATTGAATCCCGACAGCTTTGTAGTACAGGCCCAGCCAAGCACTGTGCTCAGCCCTGCCCAGCTCTATGCTGCCTATCAGCGCCAGTATCCTGATCAGGCCATTAATGCCGTAACCGTGGCGGCCTCAAACACCGAGGCCAACTCAACAACTGAAGCTGCTAGTGTCAATGTGGCTGCACCGGGCAATCGCCGGGGCAAAACCTATTATGTCAACCCGTATACTGCCGAGCGCCTGCCCGAAGCCAAAAGCGAAGCCTTCTTTCATTTTATTGAAGACTTGCATCGTCGCCTGACCATGGGGGAATTTGGCAAGCAGCTTACCGGTATTAGTACCTTTATCCTGATTTATTTTATTTTAAGCGGACTGTATTTACGCTGGCCTAAAAAAAGCACTGCCAAAGAATGGCTAGTGGTTAAAAAGAATTTAAAAGGACGCAGTTTTTTATGGAACCTGCATGCGGTGGTGGGTACATGGGTGCTGGTATTTTACCTGTTGCTGGCATTGACGGGTTTAACCTGGTCTTATAACTGGTATCGTAATGCAGCCTATAGCGTTATGGGCGTTGAACCCCCGCAACAGCAGGGCGGCCCCAGAGGCCCGGGTGCTGGCGAACAAAAGCCTTCGGGTGGCGAACGTCCAATGCGGGCACGACAGGATGGTGCACCAGCTAATAGCCGTGGCAGTAAAGATGGCGAAGGCCGCAACAAGCCTGAAATTAACCCAGTTCAGGCTTTAAACCAGGGCTGGCAGGTCTTTAACCAGACCATTAAAAGCTACTCAACAGCTACCTTCCGCCTGCCACAAAAAGGCAATACGCTGGAAATTTCCTTTGTAGATGCTGTGCCACAGCATGAGCGTGCACGTAACACCCTAAAATATAATCTGGCCCAGCAAGATATTGAGGAACTTAGCTTTTATAAAGACAAAGCCCTAAATGAAAAAATCATGAGCAGCATGTTGCCAGTGCATCGCGGTAGCTTTTTTGGGCCGGTCTGGCAGTTCCTGACCATGCTGGCTGCCCTCAGTATGCCGCTGTTTTTCATTACTGGCTGGATGCTCTACCTTAAGCGCCGTAAGCAAAAAAAATTAACCCTTGCAGCGCAACAACTTGCACCGCTGGCCAATGGCGACCAGTCACCATGGCTGGTGGTTTATGCCAGCCAGACTGGCTTTGCCGAACAAGTGGCTTGGCGTACTGCACAAAGCCTGCAACAGGCCAGTATCCCTGCCAAGGTTATCAGCATGGATCAGTTAAGCATTGACCAGCTAAAACATGCGACAAATGCCCTTTTTATTGTGAGCACGTATGGTCAGGGTGAACCACCTGATCACGCGCGTGGGTTTGCCAAAAAATATCTGGCGCAGCCTGTTGGTTTAAGCCAGCTTAATTATGCGGTATTGGCACTGGGTGACAAGGAATATCAGGCCACTTACTGCGCCTTTGGCAAACAGCTCGATCAGTGGCTGGATGACGGCAGCGCCAATCGCCTGTTTGACTGTATTGAAGTGAACTATGGCAGCAATACGGACCTTAATCGCTGGCATGATGCCTTAAGCGGTGTCACACATACCCGTCTGGATAGCATGGTCATTACCAAAGTATTTGACGAGTGGCTGTTGCAAAGCCGTGAGCTGCTCAATCCCGACAGTCTGGGCGAACCTGCCTTTGAAATCCGGCTGAGTGCCCAGCATGATGCCCTGTGGAATGCCGGTGATATTGCTGAAATCCAGCCCGGCAATAGTGATGACATTATTGCCGCCTTTTTGGCCCAGCATGCACTCAGTGCAGAAAGTAAGGTCCAGCTTCATGGCCAGCAGATGCCCCTATTTAAGGCACTGCGTTACCTAAACCTAAATCCTCACGCAACAGCCAGCACACCGCAAAAATTCGGCTTGCAGGAATGGCTAGAACAGCTTGAGCCGCTACCATGGCGGGAATACTCGATTGCATCCATTCCAGAGGATGGCTATTTAAGTCTGGTGGTGCGCCAGAACAAAACCAGTAATGGTCTTGGCCTGAATTTAGGCCTGGGTTCTGGCTGGCTGACTGCCCATGCGGCGGTTGGTCAGAATATTTTGCTACGCATTCGTAGCAATGAAAGCTTTCATGCACCCGATGACAACCGCCCGGTTATTTTGATTGGTAACGGAACCGGCATTGCGGGCCTGATGAGTATTTTAAAATACCGTGCCCTGCATGGCTTTAGCCGCAACTGGCTGATCTTTGGTGAGCGCCAGCGTGAACGTGATTATTTCTTTGCCCAGCAGCTTGACCGGTGGCACATTAACCAGCACCTGCAATCCTTGGATCTGGTGTTTTCACGCGACCAGCCCGAACGCCGCTATGTGCAGCATTGCCTGCTGGCACAACAGCAACAGGTACAGCAATGGGTAGAACAAGGTGCGTCCATTTATGTCTGTGGCAGTATTGATGGCATGGCCCCAGCCGTTGATGCAGCGCTGACTCAGATTCTGGGTGAGGCGATGCTGGAACAACTGACCTTAAATGGGCGCTATCGCCGTGATGTTTATTAATAGACTTTAAAGCAAAACTTGAATGACATTTTGTATAACAGCCTGTCCTTGTGACGGGCTGTTATATTTTCTGGCTCAACTGCTTTAAGCCCTTTAAATCTAGAATTTCTATTTCCCGGTAGTCCACCCGAATGAGCTGCTGCATTTCCAGCTGTTTTAAAATCTGGTTGGTGGTCTGGCGTGAAATGGCTAGCATACTGGCCAGCTGTTCCTGTGGCAAATTTAACACCCGGCGGCTATTCTGGCTTAACTCCCCGTAGCCTTCAGCAATTAAAATCAAACGATTCACCAGCCGTTTAAAAGCCGGAAACAGCGCATTTTCCTCTAGGCTGGCAAAGGTAAAACGGATTTTTTGTGTGCTGAGCTGCGCCATGTAACGCCAGCAGAGCGGGTTGTCCTGCAACATTTGCTCCAGCGCGGCAGGGGGTATCCAGAGTAGCCTGCTGGATTTTTCTGCCACAGCATCATGGGTACGCGGCAAGCCATCAATCAGTGCAATCTCGCCAAACCAGTTGCAGGGTTCAATCACCGCCAGCAATGCTTCCTTGCCCTGTTCATTGTGACTATTAATACGCAATGCCCCGTCCAGCACACAATACAATCCATCAAACACATCATTGCGATAAAACAAATATTGCTGGGCAGCCAGATTTTTAAGTCTGGCAGAGCTTAATAACCGTTGCTGAACATCAGCCGGCAATGAGCGAAACCACTGGCCTTGCTGTAACTGGTGCATCTCATGGGAACTCATATCAGGCATTATTGCCATGTGCTTGCCTTGCCGCGTTAGACCAATTATTCAATCATACGAAAGATTACTGCCCAGTTAAAGATTGTCGCCTAGTTGATAGTGTCAATTGCCGAGTGACCTGTAAGCTATTTAACAAATAATCCCGATGGAGCATCAACCATGAAAATTACCTTAAATGCAGAATGGACACGCCTGCTACAAAGCTATAAAGCTGATCACCAGAACCCCCGCAACCAGTTTTGCCATAAAATTGGCATCCCCCTGATTGCAGCGTCGCTACCCGTCGGCGCCACTATCATTGGCCTCCCTCTTGCTGTTCCCATGTTTACTGTAGGCTGGGGATTTCAGTTTGCAGGCCATATTTTTGAAGGCAAAAAACCCGCTTTTGTTGATGACAAACGTCAATTGCTGGTAGGCCTTGTCTGGTGGGGGCAAAAATCCGGTCTGGTTGATGTCAAAACCACGGCTGAGAATTAATGCCATTTGATGATTTATTACAGCAATTATTTGAAAACAAAGGCCTATCAATATGGATAGGTCTTTTAACAATGGACAAATCCCTTTTAAAACAGGCTTTGGATAATTTGGTTACGCATTAATCCAGTGGCTTATACAAAATAAATTATCTTTAGCAAATCTGCTCTTTTATGCTGTACAAAATAAGTGCTGGAGAAAAGATATGCTGCCAAGACTATTTAAAATTCTAATAGTAGCTGCTACTACTGGCGTACTGAGCCCAGGCTGTGCAGTCCATACACCCGGTGGCCATGTGGTGGTTGATCCGGACCGCACCCATAGCAAGCACCCACACGATGGCAATTTCTGTCCACCCGGTCAGGCTAAAAAAGGCCGCTGTTAGCTCAAGGTTCACTGATTAAAAAGCTCCTTCGTTACAGGAGCTTTTTATAATGTCGAAACTCATTTTAGTGCTAAAACCAATCCCTATATTCCAAATTCAACTTTAGCTGTATTATTTGCAGGCATTCATATTGTGCGTCAGCGTTTCCACCATGGTTCGCGTGTCTTTGTTACAGGTCACAATTGCAGTGCCATCTTCCAGACAATACTTGAGTACCGACATATTCCCCGTTCGCGTATCCGACAAAACCTTATAGCCTTTACGAACAAACATGCTTTTCATAATGCCCTGAAAAGCTAGGCATCGGTCATATTCCATTGGAGTAGTTTTATTGGTGAGGCCTGATGAACTCATCACCTTTTGGGCTGAAGGCTTGGCCGATAATGCACCAGTTTTACTTTTTGAAGTGGCTTCTACCGCACAGGGCGCTTCCTGATAAGTAGTGCCTTTGCTGGTGGTACATTTATAGACAGTACTGGCTTGGGCAGCCTGAGCCAGCCACAATAATCCTGCCACCCCTAAAAAACTTGCCTTCATAGGAAACTCCCTTTCTATTATTTGTTCACTGCAATATATTTTTAAAGGCATTGGCCTGGGATAAAAACAGAAAATTACTTATTTCCCTTCCTACAGACTTATTGTCGCTGATATACCCAATATCATTAACTATAGCTAAAAATATTTCTCACATAAATTAAATAAGTTAAATAAAATAAATTTTTGTGTTTATGAATAAAAGTAGCTTTGGAAATTCATCCTAATAAACAAAAAACCGCACTAAAAAGCGCGGTTTCATTTTATTTACAACTTTAACATGGTGGGCGTTGACGGACTCGAACCGCCGACCCGCTGCTTGTAAGGCAGCTGCTCTACCAACTGAGCTAAACGCCCTGAGGAAGAATCAAAGCACTGCTTTGATTTTGATACAAGACAAGCAAATTGCGTAGTCTATATATCCATCATCAGTCTGCTACTCAAAATTTCGAGCGCAAGAACAAATCCAGGATTTGCTTAGAAATAAATGGCGCAGCGGACGGGACTCGAACCCGCGACCCCCGGCGTGACAGGCCGGTATTCTAACCGACTGAACTACCGCTGCGTTATCGCGACCAATGGGGTAAACTGGTGCGTTTGAATGTTTACTTGCATTCAGTCAAGTGCTTGTTAAAAGCATTGTCACCTTGGGATAACGCCCTCTGAATCAGAGGAAATGGCGCAGCGGACGGGACTCGAACCCGCGACCCCCGGCGTGACAGGCCGGTATTCTAACCGACTGAACTACCGCTGCATCGCGTTATTTTTACATAACAACAACTTTAACATGGTGGGCGTTGACGGACTCGAACCGCCGACCCGCTGCTTGTAAGGCAGCTGCTCTACCAACTGAGCTAAACGCCCTGAGAAGTTTTAAAGCAGTGCTTTAAAATTTCGCAAGTCAGGCATACAAACTCAAATGAATTATAACGCCTGCACAACATTACAAAGCTAGGCTTCATCGCGTTGTGGGGTGCATTATAGAGAATCTAGGTAAGCTGTCAAACGCTTTTCAGCTTTTTTTGAAATTTTGCAGCTGATTGTCCAAAAATTGGCTAATCCAGCTTAATCTGGTGTATATTTGAGCTTTTTGAAGCGCTATATATACAATATACAAGCAGTTTTTGTATTTAGCATTTAATGGTCAAATTAAATGCTGCAATTAATCATCAAGTTGCTCAAAAATATCTACGCGTATGCCTACCTCTACCAGATCAAATAATTCGATAATATCGCTATTGCGCATGCGAATGCAGCCATGTGAACGCGCTATGCCCATCGGTTCAGTGTCTGGTGTACCATGGATATAAATATAGCGGCTGTGGCTATCACAGCCTGCGCCTTGATTAAATTGTGGTTCAATGCCATACAGCCACAAAATGCGGCTCAAAATCCAGTCGCGCTGGGGATACTGTGCTGCCAGTGCATCGGTATAAATTTCACCCGTCGATACACGGCCCACAAACACACTATTAATTGGTTGATCAGTGCCAATCTTGTCGCTGATTAGATGCTGGCCACGGGGTGTGCAGCCGCTTCCTTCCTGCTCCCCTACACCATTCAGTGCGGTTGAAATAGAATAGCTGCGTTTGACATTACCGAAAAAATGCAGTTGCTGGGTGGAAATATCCACCTGAATATAAGGCTTGGACATGGCGCTAAAATATAAACCTGAGTGACAAGGTAAACTGCTTAAAGCCTAGCATGCAGGCAGGCTGATTTGGAATTGAAAGTTCGCATGGAAAATTTAGGATTGAAAGTTTGAGTTCAATGGTTTAACAAAGGCTTGCTGATTTTTGCTTAATGGCGCATTAACCTCATCCTGTTTATGCTCGATAACTATGATTCACTTGTATTAATGACTCTTTGCCCAGCTTACGCAGGGATTCAATCTTTAAGCATGCTCATTTAGTCAATCCTCGCGCAATAACCTTATATTTATTCCAAGTTTATGGTTTCAGCTTAGTTGGTGTGTCCGGATTGGTTTTGGCTGGGGCAAGTACCATGAGTTCATATTTGGGTTCGGGACGTGTCCACATCCATACAGCCACCAGCAGCATGATACCATCCGTAAAAATTTTTACCCAGAATGGCGCATTGGTAAACCACATCAGGCTACCACTTGCCAGCATCATTAATGTAGCAATGACCTTGGCCTTGCGTGGAATGGTTTTATGCGCACGCCACTCACGAATCAGGTGACCATATTTGGGATGATTGGTTAGCCAGTGATCCAGTGCTGGCCAGCCTTTGGATGCTGCCCATGCGGCCAGAATTAAAAATACGGTGGTTGGCAAGCCCGGCAACAGGACACCTACAAATGCCAGTATTAAAAAAATAATGACCAGACTGCGCCAGAATAGATTCCGCCAAAACAAAGTACGCATTTTTTACTGCTATATCAGCCCAAGGTATTTAAGGTCAAATTAAAACACTGACTCTGTACGCTCAAGTATAGTCTAATTTCAGCGTAAGTTATTTTTGTCACCATCGCTGCTTAAAAACCGCTAAACATTTGAACTTTGTTGATTAATTTTATGACTTGGTTACATATACCAAGTTTGCACAGCCAAAGCTGTCTTTAGCCAGCAACCTCACAGCACTTTGTCAGACTACACTGTGTTTAAGATTATTTTTCGTAAAAACAGTTGAATGAAAAGTGATATAATGCGGCCAATGGCTAATACAAACTCACCAAGACTACCTTAAACGGGTGTCTTTTTTTTATGACGTTAGGATTCGCAATGTCTGATAATGCAACAATCTTGCAGCATGTACCGGTAGGCAAAAAAGTTGGTATTGCTTTCTCTGGTGGCTTGGATACTTCGGCAGCTTTATTGTGGATGAAGCAAAAAGGCGCAGAGCCGTATGCCTATACCGCAAATCTGGGTCAGCCTGATGAAGATGACTATGAGGCCATTCCCAGAAAAGCAACCAGCTATGGTGCCGTCAAAGCGCACCTGATTGATTGTCGCTTACAGCTTGCACTTGAAGGCATTGCTGCTATCCAGTGTGGTGCATTCCACATTAGCACGGGTGGCGTTCCTTATTTTAATACTACCCCACTGGGTCGTGCAGTAACCGGCACTATGCTGGTCACTGCCATGAAAGAAGATGACGTCAACATCTGGGGTGATGGCTCAACCTATAAAGGCAACGACATTGAGCGTTTTTACCGTTATGGCCTGCTGACCAATCCTAGCTTAAAAATCTATAAGCCGTGGCTGGACCAGACTTTTATTGATGAATTGGGCGGCCGTGCCGAAATGTCGCAGTTTTTGATCGACAACGGCTTTGACTATAAAATGTCCAAAGAGAAAGCCTACTCCACCGATTCCAATATGCTGGGTGCCACCCACGAAGCCAAAGACCTTGAATACCTCAATGCCGGCATCAAGATTGTTGAGCCGATTATGGGGGTGGCCTTCTGGAAAGATGACGTGGTTATTAAGCCAGAAGAAGTGACTGTGCGCTTTGAAGAAGGCATGCCAGTTGCCTTAAACGGCCAGACCTTTAGCAATCCGGTTGAACTGATTCTGGAAGCCAACCGTATTGGTGGCCGTCATGGTCTGGGGATGTCAGACCAGATTGAAAACCGGATTATTGAAGCAAAATCACGCGGCATCTATGAAGCGCCGGGCATGGCATTACTGCACATTGCCTACGAGCGTCTGGTAACGGGGATTCATAACGAAGACACCATTGAGCAATACCGCATGAATGGCCTGCGTCTGGGTCGCCTGCTGTATCAGGGCCGCTGGTTTGATTCGCAGGCGCTCATGCTGCGTGAAACTGCCCAGCGCTGGGTGGCTAAAGCCATTACCGGTGAAGTGACGCTGGAACTACGCCGTGGCAATGACTACACGATTATGAATACTGAATCGCCTAACCTGACCTATGAAGCTGAACGCCTCACCATGGAAAAAGGTGATTCCATGTTTAGCCCAATGGACCGTATTGGCCAGTTGACCATGCGCAATCTGGACATTACCGATACACGTGCCAAGCTGGGCGTTTATACGCAGGCTGGTTTGCTTTCGATTGGTCAGGGTTCTGCCATTCCACAGCTTAAAAACAAAAAATAAGTTCTTTTTATAATAATAATAACCCTCTTAAAGCCGGTTTAATCATCCGCTTTAAGAGGGTTTAATTTTTAGTGTGTTTCACCAAACACCCGCACCAGATGGCGTCCATCTGATTTCGCCTGATAAACCGCTGAATCAGCCTGCGCAATCAACTGGGTTTCTGTCATGTCTGCCTCACCCGTCCAGGTGGCTACGCCAATGCTTAAGGTCAGGTATTTACCAGTGAGTGAAGCACTGTGCTCAACCTTTAAAGAATCTACAGCTTTCATAATATTGTTGGCAACGACTTGCGCACCACTGGACGGTGTATTGGGCAATAGCAGAATAAACTCCTCGCCGCCATAACGCGCTGCCATGTCCGAACTACGGCGCATATGGTTTTTCAGCACCTCAGCTACTTTTACCAGTGCATCATCACCTTTAAGATGGCCATAGGTATCGTTATAATTTTTAAAGCAGTCAATATCGACAAACACCAGCGACAATGGCTCACCAGAACGATCTGCCCGATCCCATTCGGTATGGATGGCTTCATTAAAATAGCGGCGGTTATACAGGCTGGTGAGCGGGTCTTCATTGGACAGCCGGATTAATTCATTGCTCATCAACTTGGAATGCAGCTTGTCCAGCTCCAGCAGGCGGGCTTGCAGGAAACTGATACGTTCCTTGCCAATAATACTTTGGCTAACAAAGAATCCAATAAAATTACTGAATATGACCGAATAAAAATAAATCATGGGATCAAACTTGATTCCCATTACCCATAACAACGGAAGCGGTAACAACCCTGCAATCAGGCAGGTAATCCACAACAGTAAAGGGCGAGTGCCAGTAAGGAAATAAATCAGCATGTAGACAAATACTACAATGTAACCACCTTGCTGGGTGAGGCGTGGCTCCTCATACTGCACAGTTAAAAAACTGGTAAAAAAAATGCCGACAAAGCTAACCCCAATAATAAAACGCTGAAAGTACGGCGTTAAACCGGGAATACTGGCAATGACTGGTAAGGTTGCCAGACATACTGCGCCATTTAAATACATGAGAAACCAGATGAGGATGTCATGCAGGCGATGGCTTTCATCAGCAATCAGGTAAATACTGGGAAACGTGATTAATCCAACCACAATATAAATCAGCACTCCCAGCGTGGCAATATTGCGGATCATTTGCAGTGAGCGCTGGGCCAGTGATTGCCAGAACAGGGTTTCAAGGCTCTCTGGAAAAGGGCGGCTAATCCGCCGGCGGTCTGCCAGCAGCTTGCGTATAAACTGGTCCTCTTGAAGGGTTTCCTCGGGCAAGGCAGCGGTAGCAGTTTTACTCACTTAAGTTCTCGTTTTATACACGTTAATACAGCAGCCATCACATGTTCCCTATGTGAAATTGATATTTGAGTGTTTTATTCAAATATTGGTTCACACTATCAAGACTAGATATCTTCCTGCAAGTCATTCCGTCATTTCGATAATTGAATTATCATTGGGTTTTTAAGCAATGATGTTGACCCTTGAATACTCTTACCATCACCCGTCCTGATGATTGGCATATTCACCTGCGTGACGGTGCTGCACTTGCGCATACGGTGCCAGCCGCTGCCCAGCATTTTAACCGACTGATTTGCATGCCAAATCTGGTTCCGCCAGTTCGTACCGTTGAGGAAGCGGCGGCCTATCGTGAACGTATTCTGGCCCATGCCCCACAAGGGATAGCCTTTGATCCGCGCATGGTGCTGTACTTTACCGATCAAACCCCAGCTTCTGAAATTGCCAAGGCCAAGGCCACCGATTTCATGCAGGCTATCAAGCTGTACCCAGCGGGTGCCACCACCAATTCACAAAATGGGGTGAGTGACATTCGTAAAGTATATTCGGTTATTGAACAGCTTGAAGAGCACCAGTTCCCGTTATTGCTGCACGGCGAAGTCACGCATAGCCATGTGGACATCTTTGACCGTGAAAAACGCTTTCTGGATGAAGTACTGGCCCCGATGCTGCGCCAGTTCCCCAAGCTCAAACTGGTGCTTGAACATATTACTACCAGTGAAGCGGCGCATTTTGTACTGGAGCAGGGCCGTAATGTGGCAGCAACCATTACCCCGCAACATTTACTGTTTAACCGTAACCACATGCTGGTTGGTGGAGTGCGCCCGCATTTTTACTGCCTGCCGATCTTAAAGCGTCAGAAGCACCAGACCGTGCTGATGGAAGTGGCAACCAGCGGTAATCCCAAGTTTTTTCTGGGCACTGATAGCGCCCCGCATGCACAGGACAAAAAAGAAAATGCCTGTGGTTGTGCCGGTTGTTATACCGCACCGATTGCCCTGCAACTGTACGCCGAAGCCTTTGAACAGGCTGGTCGCCTGGACAAGCTGGAAGGTTTTGCCAGCCACTTTGGGGCAGATTTTTATGGCCTGCCACGCAATACTGACACCATTACCCTGATTAAACAGGATTATCAGGTGCCAGCTTCGTATCCTTATCTGGATAATCAGGCTTTGGTGCCGTTACGTGCCGGTGAAACCCTGCCGTGGAGTGTTCAATGACCACGCCAGTGGATACCCTGCCGGTAATTGGCCAGCGCTTTCGTGGCTTTTTGCCGGTGGTCGTGGATGTCGAGACTGCGGGTTTTAACGCGCAAACCGATGCATTGCTGGAAATTGCCTGCATCCCCATTATTTATAATGAAGCAGGCCAGTTTATTCCGGGTGAAGCCCTGCATGCACATCTTCATCCGTTTGAAGGTGCACGGCTGGACCGTCGCTCACTGGATTTTACCGGTATTGACCCATACAACCCCATGCGCATGGCCATTGCTGAAGATGAAAAGATGGCATTGAAGCGCATTTTTAAGCGCCTGACTGAAATTCGCCGCGAACAAGGCTGCACCCATTGCATTCTGGTGGGCCATAATGCCCATTTTGATCTGGGTTTTTTGCAAGCTGCGGTAGCGCGTACCGGCACCAAAAACCAGACCCCGTTTCATAGTTTCTCGGTGTTGGATACCGTAACCCTGGGCGCCATTGCCTATGGGCAAACTGTACTGGCACGTGCCTGCCGTGCAGCCAATATTGAGTTTGATGGCAAGGAAGCGCACTCTGCACTGTATGACACGCAAAAAACAGCCGAACTGTTTTGTCATATTTTGAACAGTTGGCCACAGATGCTGCTTGACACCTCAGAGCAGAATCCCTAATATGTGCGCACGCCTGAGACGCGCTAAGAAATGTGAAACATTTCAGCGTCGCAACACAAATAGCCATGCTATTTGAATAAATGTTAAATAAACATTTAATTTCAGGTCGGCCTCGTCCCTATCGTCTAGAGGCCTAGGACATCGCCCTTTCACGGCGGTAACCGGGGTTCGAATCCCCGTAGGGACGCCATATTCGATTTCGCTGTCTGTCAGGATGGCAAATCAGCAAAAAGCCCAGTCAATCATGATTGGGCTTTTTGCTTTTTAGCAGTTTGAGTTGCACCTTTTGTTCCTGTTGTTATTACCTTCCGCATATGGGCTATTTGAGGGTATCTAACACAATTGGAATATGCCGTATGGCCTCAATCCAACAATGCGCTTAGCCAAAACAGTGTGCTGTGTTATGACTGCTGTATACAGCAGTTGCGCCACTAGCAGTTTAAATTACCGGGCCTGCTCGGTAGGCTGTGTACTGCCTGTGGCAAAGCCCGGTTCATTATCCTAATTTTTATTGTGCAATTCTAACGTTGTGTTAAACCTGCGCCTCAGGGTTATTTTTGGCATATTGCCATGACAGCCATGCGGTAATGGCCAGCACCACACCAATAAACCCTAGCGATGCCGCAATAGGCACGTGGTATACATCCAGCAACAGCATTTTAATACCGATAAACGTCATGATCACGCCAAGGCCATACGGTAAATAATGCATCTTGGCTGCCGCACCTGCCAGCAGGAAAAACATGGCACGCAAGCCTAAAATGGCCAGCAGGTTAGCCGTCAGTACAATAAATGGATCAGTCGTCACTGCAAAAATGGCCGGAATGGAATCCACTGCAAAAATAACATCCGAGAACTCAACCAGAATCAGTACGACAAACAACGGAGTTGCCCACAGCAAGCCATTTTCCCGTACAAAAAACTTGCCTTCGCGCAGGGTTTGGGTAATGCGCATGTGACCACGTAGCCACTTAAGCAGCTTCATGTTTTCAATATCAGCGTCGTCATTATGGCCGCCTTT
The DNA here is from genome assembly GCF_001982605.1 of Alkanindiges hydrocarboniclasticus. GTDB lineage: Bacteria > Pseudomonadota > Gammaproteobacteria > Pseudomonadales > Moraxellaceae > Alkanindiges > Alkanindiges hydrocarboniclasticus. Next base: position 25,826 of record NZ_MLCN01000024.1, read on the forward strand.
CAAAAACTTAATGCCGGTATAGACCAGAAACGCACCGAATAAATACAAAATCCACGAAAACTCCTGAATCAGCCAGGCACCGGCAAAAATGAAAATCGTGCGTAAAATAATGGCACCCAGTACGCCATACAGCAGCACGCGACGCTGCAATGCGGGTGGTACTGCAAAGGCTGCAAAAATCATAAGCCAGACAAATACATTATCAATAGCCAGCGATTTTTCCAGCAAGTAACCAGTTACGAATTCAAGAGTTTTCTGGTTTGCAATGGCAGCACCCGCTTCACCATTCAAATACCACCACAATCCACCTGCAAACAGGCCAGACACGCCCACCCACGCGGCACTCCACAGCGCCGCTTGCCGGATAGGCACCGGTTCATTGTCTTTTTGCTTAAAGCCCAGAAAGTCAATCAGTAGCATAACCGCCACGATTGCAAAGAAAATGGCATAGAGCCAGGGATTACCAATGGATTCCACAATAATTCTCCAGTTTAGACAGCAGGCCCTATATTCAGGAAATAAAAAACCCTGACCTGCCGTCTGATCAATTAAGTCAAACAACATGAGTCAAGGTCTTGCCTATACTGTCAAACCAAAGCATTTTGCTTTGTCTACAATACCCATCTACCGACTTTATGGCTATGTTACAGGCTCATAAAGTGTACTGACGATAGATGGCGTCGGTGAGGCTACTCCCCTTGTGCAGCAAGTGCATTGGTTCACACTATGCCGCAATAATCTGTAAATGCATTTTGGCATAGTTGCTTAAGGCGAGCAACACAGAGCAGCCCGTTAGCTTAAGCCAGTCTTTAAAATGATGAATTAATTTGCTGAATCAGGGTTGGCATGGCACTCATAAACAACGGAAGCCAACAATAACCAGCCAATAAATGCCACGCCAATTATGCCGGTTACCAGCTCTGCAATATGGAAATGCACTGACATCAGCATGATGATTGCCAGTGACTCAATAGGAAGCCCGCATAACAAGACTGCACGCAGAATAGCCAAAGCCTATTGCAAAATGCAGTTCCAAAAATAAAAACGGTACTTTAAAAGCACCGTTTTATTGACTCAAGATTACATACAGTTTTGGTTAAACCAAATTATCAGGCACGTAAACGGGTACGGCGTTGCAGCACTGCCTTGATATTACCACGCGCATAATTGGCCAGTACCAAGAGCGGGCTCAGATTTGGCTTGGGTTTTTTGCCCTGACCAATGGCCTTGAACTGCGCGGCATACCAGATCACTTCCATTACTGCCATTTTGTCCAGCATCGGCAGACCGGTTTTAATTGGTTTAACCGCATAACGCACGCTGGGGTTACCGGACAGCAGATGATCCGGTGCATCGGTTTCTACTGCCAGCGGACGGGCCATACCAATAAAGTCACAGGCACCACTTTGCAGGGCACTATCCATACCCTGACGGGTTCTAAAGCCACCGGTTACCATCAGGGCTGTTTTTACCTCCTGACGGATTTTTTCAGCAAACTCAAGGAAATAGGCTTCACGTTCTAATGTGCTTTGCTTAACTTGCTCACCTTGTTTTTTGCGCTTAGCACCGGCCATGGCAGGCGCCTCGTAAGTACCGCCAGAAATTTCAATAAAATCGATACCTTCTGCATCAATGGCCCGGAACACTGCCATCGCATCTTCTTCGGTAAAACCACCGCGCTGGAAATCTGCTGAATTAAGTTTCACACTAACAATAAAATTGTCGCCGGTTTGCTGACGTACTTCTTTATAAACTTCCAGCAAAAAGCGCATGCGGTTTTCAATACTGCCGCCCCATTGGTCTGTGCGCTGGTTAGTAAGCGGTGACAAAAACTGGCTAATCAAATAACCATGCGCGCCATGCAGTTGCACTCCTTCAAAGCCAGCCTTTTTGCAAATGCGGGCGGCATTGCCAAAGCGCTTGATAATGTCCAGAATTTCGGCTTCGGTGAGCGCACGCGGTGTACCAAAAAAAGTAGACAATGCCGGGCTAAAAGGAATGGCCGATGGTGCAACGGTTTCCTTGTTCAGGCCTTTCGGGCACTGGCGACCCGGGTGCGACAGTTGCACAAGCTGGATCATGTTGTACTGTTTACCAATATTGGCCCACTGGGTCAGGCCAGCCAGATCATGCTCATCTTCAATAGCCACGACACCGGGTTCATTCTTGGCATTGATATCCACCATCACATTGCCGGTAATGGAACAACCCAGCCCACCCTGTGCCCAGGTTTCATACAGCTTCAAATGCTTGTCGTTTACTTCACCAGCTTTATTGGCAAGGCCCTCGCTCATGGCACCCTTGATAATACGGTTCTTAAATTCAAAGCCCTGCAAGCTATAAGTGCTTGCAATCGTGGTGGTATTCATTGATGTATTTTTTGCACTGGTGGTCATCATTATCTCGCTGTTATGTTAATGCCCGACAGTCGGGTCTGTTACAGGTGTATTGACTGGGTCTGATTGTAGAGTGTTTTTTATTTTTGACAATACTTCATGTCAAAACTGTAGCGTCACGATTGGGAAGCGCCACAGTATAGCCACCTTGCAAAAGTGTACTGTTTAACTGCCTTCAATCTGTTTATCATAACAGCTTAATGACCTGTCCTTTTTGTACATTCTCAGGAATTCATGTGAGTAACTCCCCTGCACCACAGCTTAAGCGTGGTTTAAAAAATCGTCACATTCAACTGATTGCCATGGGCGGCGCAATTGGTACTGGCCTGTTTCTGGGTTCAGCCGATGTCATTGCCTCTGCTGGGCCGTCAGTGATTCTGGGTTATGCGATTGGCGGCCTGATTGCTTTTTTGATCATGCGCCAGCTGGGTGAGATGATTGTCCATGAACCCGTGGCCGGGTCGTTTAGCCATTTTGCCTATCAGTACTGGGGCAAGTTTCCGGGTTTTCTGGCTGGCTGGAACTACTGGATGCTGTATATTCTGGTGGCCATGGCCGAGCTGACCGCCGTAGGAAAATACATTAATTACTGGTGGCCACAAATTCCATCGTGGTTGTCGATCCTGTTTTTTTACCTGATTATTACTGGCATTAATTTAACCAATGTAAAATTTTATGGAGAGTCCGAATTCTGGCTGGCCATCATTAAAGTCGCTGCGGTTATTTCCATGATTGTGTTTGGCTGCTATCTGCTGCTCACCGCGCCTACTGATTCAATTTCGCATTTTAGCAACCTGTGGAGCCATGGCGGGTTTTTCCCCAATGGCTTTGATGGCCTGTTTTATATGCTGGCGTTTATCATGTTTGCCTTTGGCGGCATTGAACTGATTGGCATGGCTGCTGCCGAAGCCGATGACCCGCAAAAAACCATTCCCAAGGCCATCAATCAGGTAGTGTACCGGGTGCTGATTTTCTATATTGGCTCGCTCACGGTACTGCTGTCGTTAGTGCCGTGGAACCAGTTGGAAATTGGCAGTCTGGACAAAAGCCCGTTTGTGATGATTTTTAGCCAGCTTGGCATTGGCTGGGCCGCCAACCTGCTGAATTTTATTATTTTAACAGCCGCGTTATCGGTGTATAACAGCGGTATGTACGCCAATAGCCGCATGTTGTATGGTTTGGCCAAACAGGGCAACGCACCCAAAATGTTCTTAAAAGTAAACCGTCAGGGTGTGCCAGTTATGGCAACTTTGCTCTCTGCCGGACTGATTTTTGGTTGTGTGCTGTTAAATTACTTTGTGCCGGAAAAAGCCTTAAGCCACCTGATGTATATTGTGATTGGTGCGCTGGTGCTAAACTGGGCCATGATTAGCCTGACGCACCTGAACTTCAGGAAATTTATGCAACGCAACAGTATTAGCACTAGCTATCCAGCACTGTTTGCCCCGCTAAGCAACTGGTTGTGTCTGGGGTTTGTGCTGCTGGTGCTGTATATCATGTGGCAAAAGGGTTTTCAGGAATCGGTGATTATGATTCCGGTATGGATTGGCCTGATGTATGTACTGTTTAAAACGCTTGGCTTAAATCAAAATTTGAATCAGCATTCAGAGCAGAATGACCAACCGCCACACTAAAATTTGCCTTAAATACGGCAAGATGGCTGAAAAACGCTGAGTTTTATGGTTTAATTCCGCCCTTAGCATTTGCAAGTCACTAATGTTAATTAATACGCCCTTAGCTTAACTGGATAGAGCAGTTGCCTCCTAAGCGACCGACGTGGGTTCGAGTCCCGCAGGGCGTACGATATTTAAAAAGTCTAAAAAAGACTTCATTAGAATTTTCAAATTAATCAGGCTGAGTTCCAAAAAACATCTCACCTTCAAAGGTAAAGCAAAAGCACCATTTATAATCTGTGCTTAGAAAATAATGATGTTGGGGTATATCTAAAATATAATTTAAACAGCTCATTATTACTTCTACGCTACCAGTTATTGCAAAATTAATAGCGCTATCCCCTATCCATATTAAATCTTCACTTAAATAATATTTCTCAGTTATTAATGTAAAAAATTCTATAAAACCCTTTAGTTGCTTATTGCTATTTCCTTCATAATTCTTCTCAACCACCTGCAATCTATCCCAATCAATCCGATTATGCTTTACTGGATAATGTTGTTCTAATTTTAAAAAATAAGGTTCGCTGCTGCCTAATATATGTAGTTCAGAAGAAGAAATTTTATTTTCTAAATCAACTAATAGATTTTTTTCAAAATAATTTAAGCTCATTGATTCCCTTCTCATAAAAAAATTATTTCTTCTAATGTAAAAATTATTTTAAATATAAATTAATATCTTCAAAGCATCCTCAACTGTTCCTGCTATTTTTGGAAATTCAATGCTTTACTTTTTGATGCATCAATTACTTTTCTTTTATCCAAGCACTTATGAATTCTTGCAATGCGCCCTAAACATATTACTGTTATTGACACTATCGCTAAGGCTTTATTTTCAAGAAAATTCATACAAATCATACTGCCAATCGTTTTCACCATATAAAACCAATGCTAATAAAGTATTTGTAACCTCTTTCTCATCTGTAGAGCCAAGCATTTGCGTTAAGTTTAATTCATTTACTTTAATAATTCCTTGGTATAAGAATGCTTCCATTGGCTTATCCTTAAACTCCATATACTGAAATTCCATCAGCTTTATCTTGAATATTTATTTCAAGAAATTTTATCACTATAGACAATAGCTTTAAAATTTCATTTTTATACGATTCAAAATTTTCTACCACTTCTTTTGTAATGCCTTTGAACATTAAATGAATATGTTGAGAAGGTAAAAAAGT
>NZ_MLCN01000025.1 GCF_001982605.1 Alkanindiges hydrocarboniclasticus
TTATAGCGGTTTAAAATTCTTTCAGAGCGCTACCGCAATCTACGTAAACGCATGGGATTACGCTTTAATTTGATTGCTGCTATTTATAATATCGAGCTGGTCAAAAATTGATTTATGCAAGAGATCTACTTTTAAAACAGTTATGCCAGCAAATGTTGTGCAGGGTAATGCTTGGATTGAATATATTAAACAATTTAAGGAAGACGTTATTCCAGCCATAAAGCTAAAGCGGATTCAGTACCGAATTGAAAAAGAAATTTTGGAAAAGGGGTGGAAAACTAATCATCTGCATATCAAAAACTTGAAACAAAAAAATATTCAAGCCGATTAAAAGCTGAAAAATTTTTATTATTAAATAGTGCATAAAAAAGCCTGCTTATTGCAGGCTTTAGTTAAGTCTTTAATTACCAGCTTAAGGCGCCACCAGTCTGATAATCCGTCACACGCGTTTCAAAGAAGTTCTTCTCTTTACGCAAGTCCATCATCTCGGACATCCACGAGAACGGATTGGTCACACCCACATACTGCTCCGGCAAGCCCAACTGCGATAAGCGACGGTTGGCAATAAACTTCAGGTATTCTTCCATCATGGCAGCATTCATGCCCAAAACACCACGCGGCATGGTGTCACGCGCATATTCGATTTCCAGCATTGCACCTTCCAGAATCATCTGAATCACTTCCTGCTGGAACTCTTTAGTCCATAGGTTTGGATTCTCAATCTTGATCTGGTTGATCATGTCGATACCAAAATTCAGGTGCATGGATTCATCACGCAAAATGTACTGGAACTGCTCGGCAACCCCAGTCATCTTGTTGCGGCGACCCATGGACAAAATCTGGGTAAAGCCACAGTAGAAGAAAATCCCTTCCAGCACGCAATAAAACGCAATCAGGTTACGCAGCAGGGTCTGGTCATTTTCAGGCGTACCGGTCTTAAAGGTAGGATCGCCCAGACTTTGGGTATATTTCAGACCCCAAGCGGCTTTGCGCGCAACGCTGGGCACTTCACGGTACATGTTAAAGACTTCGCCTTCATCCATGCCCAGTGACTGAATGCAGTACTGATAAGCGTGGGTATGAATCGCTTCTTCAAAGGCCTGACGCAAAATGTACTGGCGGCATTCCGGATTGGTAATGTGGCGATATAGCGCCAGTACCAGATTATTGGCCACCAGAGAATCTGCGGTAGAGAAAAAGCCCAGTGAACGCATCACAATCAGGCGTTCATCTTCAGTCAGGCCATTTTCAGACTTCCACAGGGCAATATCTGCCGTCATATTGACTTCCTGTGGCATCCAGTGGTTGGCACAACCATCCAGATATTTTTGCCATGCCCATTCATACTTGAACGGCACCAACTGGTTTAAGTCAGCGCGGCAGTTGATCATGGCTTTATCATCCACTTCAACACGGCCTGCACCCATTTCCAGTTCTTCCAGACCCGGTGCAACATCCAGATGGCTCAGGGATTCTGCGGCTCTTTCCACAGCACTGCCGGCAACAGGCTGAGCTGGTGCTGTGCGAGCGGGTTGAGCAGCAGCCACTGGCGCTTCTGTTGCTGGTGTAGCAGATACCAGCGGTGCAGAACCCGTTTGCGGCGCTTTGACTGGCGCAGGTTTGACTGCGAGTGGCGTAGTGTTCGCATCATCGTCTAAATCATCCCAGCTTAAAATGGACATAGGAATTTGCCTCTTTAAATATTAATCAGTACTGCTTCTGAATGCTGCTTTTCAGCCTGTAAATGGCCCTGTTGTTTTGCACAGCATCCTAAAACGGATGTTATTACAGATAGTACATCAGCTGTTTTTTATCACAGCTGGTTGCTAATCATTCTTGGTACAGTCTTCTGGCACCTGTTTATCTTTTTGTGACCTGAACATGGCCATAAAAATATAAATCATGGGTGCATAAAACACGATAAACATGGCGATCAGGGCACCAAAGCCCAGATCATAGCCAGTATTTACCGGGGAAGGCGCCATTACTGGCACGCTTCACAGTCCGGGTTATCAATTGAGCAAGCCAAAGGTACTGGCGCCGCATTGGCAAACGCATCATCTTCTACTGCCGGACTAGGGGCAACACTTGCCGCTGCCAGCGCATTGGCTGCTGCAACCTGTTCGGCGCTTCCGGTATTTTTTACGGCATTGAGTGTGCCGGTATTAATAGTGGATTTTTCAGCCGAGGTTGCACCCAGCGCACGCAGGTAGTAGGTGGTTTTTAGGCCACGTAACCATGCCATTTTGTAGGTAATGTCCAGCTTCTTGCCATTTGCGCCGGCAATATACAGGTTCAATGACTGTGCCTGATCAATCCATTTCTGGCGACGGCTGGCTGCATCCACAATCCAGCGCGGCTCTACTTCAAAGGCCGTGGCAAACAGCGCTTTGAGGTCATCCGGCATACGGGCAATTTTCTGTACTGAACCTTCGTAGTGTTTCAGGTCATTCACCATCACCACATCCCACAGGTTACGCTCTTTCAGGGCACGCACCAGATAAGGATTGATTACGGTAAATTCACCGGACAGGTTGGACTTCACATACAGGTTCTGGAAGGTTGGCTCAATCGATTGCGCCACACCACAAATGTTGGAAATGGTAGCCGTTGGGGCAATCGCCATCACATTGGAGTTGCGCATGCCGTCTTTTTGCACTTTTTGACGCAAGGTATCCCAGTCCAGCGTCTGGCTGCGGTCTACATCAAACATGCGCTCAGGACGTGACTTGGCCACAATATCCAGCGAGTCAATCGGCAGAATACCCTGATCCCACAATGAACCCTTAAAGGTGCTGTAGCTGCCACGCTCAACCGCCAGTTCGCTGGAAGTATGAATGGCATGATAGCTAATCACTTCCATAGAGCGGTCTGCAAATTCAACGGCTTCGGCTGAACCATAGGCCACGCCAATTTCGTACAGCGCATCCTGAAAGCCCATAATACCCATGCCCACTGGACGGTGCTTGAGGTTAGAGGTCTTGGCTTGTGGCACGGCGTAATAGTTAATGTCAATCACGTTGTCCAGCATGCGCACTGCAGTTTTGACGGTGGCTTTGAGCTTTTCGCTATCCAGCGCGCCATCTTTGATGTGCTTGACCAGATTAATTGAACCTAAGTTACACACCGCAATTTCATCTTTGCTGGTGTTTAGGGTAATTTCGGTACACAGGTTGGAAGAATGCACCACGCCCACATGTTGCTGTGGTGAACGCAGGTTACATACATCCTTAAAGGTAATCCAAGGATGACCAGTTTCAAACAGCATGGACAGCATCTTGCGCCATAAGTCTTGCGCACGGATACGCTTGAATAGCTTGAGCTTGCCATCACGGGTCAGCTGCTCATACGCCTCATATTTTTCTTTAAATGCAAGGCCAGTCAGGTCATGCAGTTCCGGCACATCCGATGGGCTAAACAGCGTCCATTCGCCGTCTTCAATCACGCGCTGCATAAACAGGTCGGGCACCCAGTTGGCAGTATTCATGTCATGCGTGCGGCGACGGTCATCACCGGTGTTTTTACGCAGTTCCAGAAATTCTTCAACATCCAGATGCCAGCTTTCCAAATAAGCACAGACTGCACCTTTACGCTTGCCACCTTGGTTTACGGCAACCGCAGTGTCATTGACGACTTTCAGGAAAGGTACAACGCCCTGTGACTTGCCGTTGGTGCCTTTAATGGAGGAATTTAAAGCACGCACTGGGGTCCAGTCATTGCCCAGACCGCCTGCCCATTTGGACAGCATGGCGTTGTCCTGAATCGCACCATAAATACCATGCAGGTCATCTGGCACGGTGGTCAGGTAGCAGCTAGATAACTGGGAACGCAAGGTGCCTGAGTTAAACAGGGTCGGCGTCGAGGCCATATAGTCAAAGCTGGACAGCAGGTTATAAAATTCAATGGCCCGTGCTTCGCGGTCATCTTCATTTAAAGCTAGACCCATAGACACACGCATAAAGAACAGTTGTGGCAATTCAAAACGGGTGCCTTCACTGTGAATAAAATAGCGGTCGTACAGGGTTTGCAGGCCAAGATAAGTAAACTGGTTGCTGCGTTCCGGCATAATTGCGGCTTTGAGCTTTTCAAGATCAAAAGTCAGCAGTTGTGGATCAATCAGCTCCAGCGCAACCCCTTTTTCCAAAAAGGCTTTAAGCGCTTCATTTTCGCTGGTATGCAGCGGCAGGCCAAGGAACTCAAGACCTTCTTTAAGCAGGTCATCACGCAACAGGCGCGCTGTCACATAGGTGTAGTTAGGTTCCTGCTCAATGCGGGTACGGGTGGCCATCATCATGGTGGTTGAGATGTCACTCTCATTGACGCCGTTATAAAGGTTACGCACGGTTTCATCAATGATGGCAGGTACATCAATGCCTTCCAGCCCTTCAGCTGCTTTTTCTACGGTTTGTTGCAGCGCCGTTAAATCCAGTGGCTTAAGCTGGCCATCACTGCCCAGAATTTGCAGGGTAGGGTGATGGTTAACATCATCCTGCTGGCGCAAGGCAGCTTGCTTGTCACGGTAAATGACGTACGCGCGCGCCACTTTATGCTCACCAGTACGCATCAGGGCCAGTTCAACCTGATCCTGAATTTCTTCGATATGAATGGTGCCACCAGACGGTAAACGGCGCTTGAAAGTATTTTCAACCATTTCGGTGAGCTGGGTAACGCGTTCACGGATGCGGCTTGAATTGGCGCCCTGCTGGCCTTCAACAGCCAGAAAAGCCTTGCTGATGGCAACGGCAATTTTTTCGGCATCATAAGGAAGCACGCCACCATTACGTTTGATGACGCGTAATTGTCCGGGGGCTACTGAGGCTTGTCCAATTGGCGCATTCATGACTGCTTTTCTCCCTAAAGGTCAGTGCATTTACATAAAAAACAGCCATTTCAACAAACGCCCAGATTTTATGCAAAACACTACTAATTGTGTTGATTTAATTTGATAGGCACAAGATAAGGGATTTTCACCCGATTGGCAATCTGATCTTAAGTGATTTTGGGTGAGTTATGGTTATGTTATGTTGATCATAAAAAATACAATTGTGGATAACTTTGCGGATAACCCATGGATAACTTTGTTGATAAGTTATGGACAACGTAGCAGCAAGGCGAATAGTAAAAAACTTCTTACAGAAGGCCAAAACATATACGTTTGAGAATCAACATAATATTTACCAAAACCCTGCATGAAAAATCCTAAATGTAACCATAGGTGTTATTTTTAGCCAAGCGAATAAATGATGTAACAAATTTGCATCAATTCGGGGGCTTGCTGTAGCAGTTTGGTGAATGGCATATTGTTTACAATGTAAACGGTGTATATTGGCGCAAGGTAATTAGACCGTATCTACTTTATTTTTAACGGATACTCAGCTTATTTCGGGGAAAAACAGATGACGCAAGAAGAGAAATTGCCACGGATTTTAATTGTTGAGGATGACGAACGTCTGGCAACACTAACCCAGGACTACCTGATCAGAAACGGCCTGGAAGTGGGTGTTGAAACTGATGGTAACCGTGCCATTCGCCGTATTATTGCCGAGCAGCCGGATATGGTGGTACTGGACGTAATGCTGCCGGGTGCTGATGGTTTAACCGTTTGCCGCGAAGTTCGTCCACATTATCACCATCCTATCCTGATGCTAACAGCCCGTACCGAAGACATGGATCAGGTGCTGGGTCTGGAAATGGGTGCTGATGACTATGTACCAAAACCAGTTCAGCCACGTGTGCTGCTGGCACGTATTCGTGCCCTGCTGCGCCGTACTGATAAAGTGGTTGATGAAGAAGTGGCCCAGCGTCTTGAGTTTGACGATCTGGTCATTGATAACGGTGGCCGTTCAGTGACCCTGTCTGGCGAACTGGTTGATTTTACCAGTGCCGAATATGACCTGTTGTGGTTGCTAGCATCCAATGCAGGCCGCATCCTATCGCGTGAAGACATTTTTGAACGCCTGCGCGGTATTGAATATGACGGTCAGGATCGCTCCATTGACGTACGTATTTCCCGTATTCGTCCAAAAATTGGTGATGATCCGGAAAATCCAAAACGTATCAAGACCGTACGCAGCAAAGGCTATCTGTTTGTAAAAGAATCAACCAACGGCCTTTAACTGACAAATTGCAGGATAATATTTAAAATATAGCTGCCAAAACACACTGTTTAACCGGTTTATTGCAGGGAACAGTGTGTTTTTTGTCACTTTAAATTGTGTTTCACAAAATTTGCCTTAGAATATGTCGGTTTTTTAAAATACCTGCGCGTCGTCACTGGCGTCGAAAATAATGAGGTTAAAGATTGCGGCATAGTATATTTTTTCGTATTTACGCAAGTCTTGTCTTATTATGTGTGGTAGTTGCGCTCATTGCCTACCTGCTGGTGCAAGGTGTAAATTATAAGCGTGCACAGGCCTACCGTGAGGAAATGGCTGCGGGTGTATTTTATATTATTACACAGGGTATTGCCCGCCAGACTTCTGAGCAAACCCGGCAAAACTGGCTGGATGATGCCAGTATCCTGCTGAATTTACCGCTTAAGCTGGTGCCCAGCGATTCTATTGATTTTAGCCGCCGTGAACAGGAACTGCTGGAAAACGAAAAGTCAGTCGTTCGGTATAATAATGATAAAATTCAGGCTGATATTTATACAAAAGTTCCTAATGAAAATTTGCTACTGGCTACCCGGGTAGACAAGGCTGGTGAGCAGCAAATTAAAGCCATGGCCGTTTTTATGCTGGATGATCTGGTGTATTACCCGGGTCAGGAGCAAAAACGCCTAAAAGAAATTCGTCAGCACTTTCCCTATCCAATTGCCATTCAGTCAGTCAGCAAGCTGGGGCTGGACATTGACCAGTTATCGCGTATCCGCCGTAAAGAGGTCATCATGCTGTTGCGTGATGGAGCGTCTGCAACAGGGACCAGTATCTCGGTGGTTAGCCCAACCAGCAGTGGCAGTGAAGTACTGGTTATGGGCCCGATTCCCATGTTTAACTGGCTGCCGTTTCATTTGTTTGCCAGCGTGACGCTCATTGGTCTGTTATTAATCAGCCTTGGGGTTTATTCCCTGATTTTACCACTGGAACGCAAAATCCGGCTGGTTCGTAATGGTTTAAACCAGGTACGTACCGGTAATCTGGATGCGCGCGTACAGGTAGATGGCGAAGATGAAATTGATACGCTGGCCTTGAGTTTTAACGGCATGGCCGAGCATATCAAGCGCTTGATTGAAGCCCAGCGTGAGCTGACCCGTGCCGTATCGCATGAGCTGCGTACCCCGGTTGCGCGTGTGCGTTTTGGGGTAGAAATGCTGGCTGACACCGATGACTATGAAAGTCGTCTAGAACAGCAACTGATGATTGACAAGGATATTGAAGCACTTAATACCCTTATTGATGAAATCCTGACCTATGCCAAACTGGAGCAGGGCACACCATCGCTGAATTTTGAGGAAGTGCCACTGTATAAGCTGGTGCGTCAGGTGGCTGAAGAAACCCGGAGTCTGGGACTGGAGCCGCAGGTGCTGACACTGGAGCCAGACCATGAGCTGCTGGTTTCCGCAGAAAAACTGTATTTACACCGGGTGATGCAAAATCTGGCAGGCAATGCCATGCGTTATGCCAATCATAGAATCCGCATTAGTGGCGGGGTAGAAAACGGCAAGGCTTATATTTGTGTCGAAGATGACGGCCCCGGCATTCTGGAAAAAGACCGTGAAAAAATCTTTGAGCCATTTTCCCGCTTGGATGATAGCCGTACCCGGGCTGCAGGTTCTGCCGGTGGCTATGGCTTGGGGCTTTCTATTGTTTCGCGTATTGCTTTCTGGTTTGGCGGACATATTAGTGTTGACCAAAGTCCCGACTTGGGCGGTGCACGCTTTAAAATGTGCTGGCCAGTAAAACGCCCCCGTACTTGAGCATTCAAATGCAATATAAAAAATGCGGCTCAATCAGAGGCCGCATTTTTTTATTGGCTGTTTTTCATTGACTGGAGTTGCGGGTCAAGAAAAGCAGCCAGTAGATGTTGATAAAAATAAACTTAGACTTTTAGTTTTTTTAAGCCCTTTTTAATGCCGTTTTGCAGGCTGGCTTTAACAATGGGGCCAATTAACGGCAATCGACCTTTAAATTCAATGGTGTAATCCAGACGTGAGCGATTGCCCAGATCAATGAATTTCATTACACCATAATGATTCTTAATGGGAGCAAGGCCCTTGGTAATGGCATATTCGATCAGTTCATTTTCACGGTAAACCAGCGTGGTTTCTACAAAGGACGGTGCTAGTGGTAGTGACATCTTGCGGGCTGAACCCACGCCATTACGGCTATCCTTGCCATCCTGAATGCGCTGGATATTCATGGGGGCAAAAATCTGGCGCAGATTTTCATGCTCACTTAAAGCCGCAAACAGCTTGGCAACCGGAAAATCAAATTCCTGAACGATATGAACTTTTTGTGCTTTTAGCATGCGAGTTACCTGATGGAAGAAAAGTAGGTTCGCTGCATAGTAGGCTACTGGCACTATTTTGACAATATAGGTTGTCAAAACAAATAATCATGCAAAATTTTATTTCTTGGCCCTTAACAACAACACCTGACTTAGAGCTACTTTTTGTTGATGCCCAGTTAAAGCATCTCGACTTCCAGTAACTGACTAATTTCCTGATAAATATGATGCTTCTGCTGAACCGGGTCATGATGACTGTGGGTAATATTTTCAATACTCAAAATTTTTCGATATTGATCTTTAAGCAGGTATTCACTGGGCGGGCAAATCAGGACTTTAGGATATTTGCGCTTACCAAACTGGTCAGCAGTAATATCAATGACAATGTTGTCGTCGGTTAACCAAACATGGCATTTACGACTACCACGCAGCTTAAAGGCGGTGACAATATTGAAATTGGGATAGCCTTTTGACTTTAAGTAGGCATTCAGCATTTCACTGGTATAGTCGCACCATAAAGTAGGAAACGTATTCAGGTTGCTGCCACAATAATGCAAGTGGGGGTAAACTTCGGGTTGATCACGTAAAGTTTCCATGGCTTTTCTAAAACGGGTGACATGGGTGGTAATGTCTTGCAGGTGACTCATAACAATGATGCAGTTTATAAAATAGGCGCGTAGTGTAGTGGAAGCCAGCCAGATAATCTGTGTAGTACACCTTTGCTTACCTTAATTGTAGTGCTGGATGTAGCCGGATGAAGTGGCATGATTGGCCCTCGCATTCAAGTCCAGCTTTCGTCTTGCACCCGGGCAGAGTAATACTGCGCTTCTCCTCGTTCACATGTTATAATTCGCGCCTTATTTTTTTGGTCTGTTGGATTGGTGGTTATGACTGATTTTGCTCAAGAGCTGGCGCAGCAAGTCGCCCAGCGCAGAACCTTTGCGATTATTAGTCACCCGGATGCCGGTAAAACCACCATGACCGAAAAATTGCTGCTTTGGGGCAAGGCCATTCAGGTTGCCGGTACAGTCAAAAGCCGCAAGTCTGACCGCGCGGCTACTTCCGACTGGATGGAAATGGAAAAAGAACGGGGTATTTCCATTACCACTTCGGTTATGCAGTTTCCCTATAAAAATCATATTGTTAATTTGCTGGATACACCGGGACACGAAGACTTCTCGGAAGACACCTATCGCACATTGACGGCAGTGGATTCTGCGTTAATGGTGATTGATGGAGCCAAAGGGGTTGAAGAACGTACTATCAAGCTGATGGAAGTGTGCCGTATGCGGGATACGCCAATCATTTCTTTTGTCAACAAAATGGACCGTGAAATTCGCGATCCGCTTGAATTGCTGGATGAAATTGAAAACGTTCTGAAAATTCGCTGCGTGCCTATTACCTGGCCAATTGGTACCGGCAAGGACTTTGCGGGTGTTTATCATCTGGGGCAAAACAAAACCTATTTATATCAGCATGGACAAGGTTCACGTATTGTCGAGCTTGAAGTCCGTGAAGGGTATGATTACCCGGATATTCGGGAGAAAGTGGGTGTACTGGCATTTAGCGCCTTTGAAGAATCACTTGAACTGGCACAAATGGCACATGAGGATTTTGACCAGCAGCAATTTCTAACGGGCCAGCAAACGCCGGTTTTATTTGGTACAGCCTTGGGTAATTTTGGTGTTGACCAAGTACTGGATGCCTTTGTGGACTGGGCACCTGCACCCAAAGCCCATCCGGCCAAGGAGCGTCAGGTTGATGCCACTGAAGCAGGGTTTAGCGGTTTTGTGTTCAAGATTCAGGCCAACATGGACCCCAAGCATCGTGACCGGATTGCCTTTATGCGTATTTGTTCCGGCAAGTATGAAAAAGGCCTGAAGATGAACCATGTAAGGCTGGGTAAGGAAGTGCGGATTAGTGATGCACTGACCTTTCTGGCAGGCGAGCGTGAGCATCTGGAAGAGGCCTGGCCGGGTGACATTATTGGCTTGCATAATCATGGAACGATTCAGATTGGCGATACCTTTACCAATGGCGAGAATTTACACTTTACTGGCATTCCACATTTTGCTCCGGAAATGTTCCGCCGGGTTCGCTTAAAAGATCCTTTAAAGTCCAAGCAATTGCAAAAAGGTCTAAAGGAATTATCAGAAGAAGGGGCAACGCAGGTTTTTATGCCACAAATCAGCAATGACCTCATTCTGGGCGCAGTAGGGGTATTACAGTTTGATGTGGTGGCCTATCGCTTGAAAGAAGAGTATAAGGTCGATTGCGTGTATGAGCCGATTAGCGTGAATACGGTACGCTGGATTCATTGTAATGATGAAAAAACCTTAAATGAGTTCAAGAAAAAAGCGCATGACCAGCTGTCACTGGATGGTGGCGGACACCTGACCTATCTGGCCCCCAGCCGTGTCAACCTGCAAATTATGCAGGAGCGCTGGCCGGATATTGAGTTCAGATCAACCCGTGAGCACTAATTCTGCCCGCAAAAAACAGCAGCACGTTTCATTCAAGTCACTGCTCAAGTTATCGGCAGTGGCTTTAGTGGCACTATTCATGCCACGCAGTACTCAGCGACCGGCTCATCAACCACTAGAAAAAACTTCAGGCTCAAATCCTGTACAACAAAAAAAGTAATGGAGTTAATAGCTCAATACAGCAACTACAGATTGCGGGCAAAAGTCGCAGTAATTTACAGTTCCACTATAAAATCACTTCGGCATTGCTGATAAAAAACTTAAATTTAGCTTTAAAATCAGGCTGGTTTATTAATTAAATTATATAATTGCCTTATGAATAAAATCGCAATCAGTACACTGCTGGCCTGTAGTGGCTTTATGGGCCTGACAGCTTGCCAGAAGCCCAATGATACTGCCGAGCAGGCTAATACGCCAGCGGCCAGTACCGTGAAGCAACAACAGGCTGTTACTGGCCAGATCACCGCCAAGACTGCCAAGGCCAATTATACTTTGCCGTCCTGTCAGGCAGAAGGTTGCCCGCAAATTGACATTCAGCGGCTGGAAACCAATAAGCCATGGGTTAACCAGTTTCTGGACCAGCAAATTCTTAAGCTATCCAATGTGCAATTGACCGAGCAGCCTGCCAAGCTGACGACTTTACAGGCCCATGTCGATCGCTTTGTTCAATCTGCCAAACAGGACAGTGCGGCGCGTGGTGCCCCAGTGCCTTATACCATGCAGGTCACCCCTGAGTTCTTGGGTGAAAAAGGCAACATTGCCCTGTTTAAGATCAGTGCTGCTTTTTATAGCGGTGGCGCCCATGGCAGTGCGCTGGACAATTATTACAATCTGGATTTAAAGCTAAAAAAACAGCTTAAGCTGACCGATATTGTATTGGCGGAGCAACAGCCCAAACTGTATGAGCTGGTTCACCAGCAATATGCAGACTGGGTGAAGCAAAATGATTTATCTACCGATCTGGCAAAATATGAGCAGGACTGGCCATTCAAGTTAACCGATAATTTTACTTTTGGTAGCGAAGGCTTGGTGTTTTCATATGGACAGTATGAAATTGGCCCTTATGCAGTGGGCATGCCGGAATTTACCATTCCTTACGCCCAGTTGGAGGGCATTATTAAGCCGGACTATTTAACGGCACCTGTGCAATTGCAAAAACGGCAACCTGCTGTTGAAGAAGATGCGTCCACTACCCCTGATTGATACGCACACACATTTTGATGTGGCCGAGTTTGATCCTGACCGCTTGCAACTGGCGATACTGGCCAAACAGCGTGGTGTGCAAGCACTGGTGCTGATTGGCTTTCTGGCGCAACGCTTTAATACACTGGTACAAGTGCAGCAGCAAATTAATCAGGCTGCCACTCCCCATCCACAAGCCTTGCTGGCGCCGGGATTACATCCTTTTTATATTCAAGAGCATACAGTAGATCATTTGCAACAACTGGAACAACTGATTAAAAGCCAGCAGGTGGTTGCCATTGGGGAAATTGGCCTTGATACCTTTACCAAAGCCATGAAACAACCTGAAGTGTTTGCACGGCAACAGGCGTTTTTTTCAGCGCAACTGGAGCTGGCGCAACAGTCTAACCTGCCAGTGTTGCTGCACATTCGTCGTGCACATGCAGAAACGCTGGCTCTGTTAAAAAAGCACAACTTTAAACAGGGTGGCATTGCACATGCTTTTGGCGGCGGGATACAGGAGGCCAAGGCCTTTATTCAAATGGGATTTAAACTCGGTGTAACCGGACAAGTAACTAATCCGAATGCCAGACGGTTGCATCAAGTGATTAAAACGGTTGGGGCAGCGCATTTGGTACTGGAAACCGATTGCCCTGATATGACACCGTTATGTTGCCAGCAATCGCATGAACATCGCACCCGGAATACACCAGCTAACTTGCCTTATGTACTGGATGGTTTGAGCCAACTCTTAACAATGGATCAGGAGAAACTGGCAGGTCAGTTATGGGAAAATAGCCTGACTTGTCTCAACCTGAATCTGCCATTTGAACAAAAGTAACATTGGGAAACGGGAAACCAAGATGGAAAAAGAAAAAATTGCACGATTGGCCCTTAAAAATGCCTTAACGACAGGTGTTTTTAAACAAAATGTTTTGCTGTTTATTGAGCATCATCTGGATGAAGTCGAACCCGGGTACTGGAAGACCCATTTTGGTACTACTCAACCTACGGCATTGCAGGTAGTTGATAAACTTGTATTACAGGATAACTCAGATGCAAATTTACTGGATTTCACCTTGCCTGATGATGTTACCCAATATTTATTATGCGTTACGCTTGAGGGTAACCAGATAATAGATATATCAATGGAAAGCTGATATTAAAAATTGACAGCCATTGTCTGAACAGAACAAAATAAATTGATTACCTACTGGTTTTGAAAATGCTTCCAATGAACACTGATAACGATGAATACGAGCGCCGTTTTGCGGGTGCCGCACGAGTATATGGTGAGCAGTCGTTTCATCAGTTTGAACAGGCTCATGTGATGGTCATTGGCATCGGCGGTGTAGGTTCATGGGCTGTTGAGGCATTGGCGCGTAGTGGCGTAGGAAGGCTAACGCTGGTCGATATGGATGTGCTGGTGGCATCCAATATCAATCGGCAGCTCCCGGCATTAACCGAAACTTTTGGCCATGGGAAAATTGATGTCATGGCAGCGCGCATTAAAAGTATTAATCCACGTGTGCGCCTAAATTTGATAGATGACTTTCTTGCACCAGACAATGTAAAGACACTGCTTGAGCAGTATCAGCCGGATATTATTCTGGATTGCATTGATGATGTTAAGGCTAAGATTGCCCTGATTTTACATTGTCGCTTTAACAAGCTTCCATTGGTTGTTTCGGGTGGGGCAGGCGGCAAGCTTGATCCGCTAAAAATTCGGGTAGCGGATTTATCACAGACCGAGCAAGACCCGATGCTGGCCAAAATCCGCAGTGAGCTACGCAATAGAGGCATCTGCAAAAAGCCCAAGGACAAGTTTGGGATTACCTGCATTTATTCAATTGATAATCCATTCAGCAATCAGGCAGTTTGTGAAACAACGGTGAATGCAGGTGCTGGCCTGCGTTGTGGTGGTTATGGTTCCGCAGTAACTGTCACCGCGACTTTTGGTATGGTTGCAGCAGCTGAGGTATTAAAGAAATTAGGCCAGATTTAATTTAATAACCCCTATAACTGTCCCATTAGTGTGCTGCGTTGGGTTGGTTTTACAGGTTCAATGATTGTTTGATTTATCAACGATGAATCTTCGAACTGTTTTATTTTCTGACTGACATTTGAATTAGGATATTTATTCTTAATAAACAAAAAAGCTTGTTTGGCTTCGCCCTCAATAACAGGTTTATTTTCCTGCTCATTAAAGTATTCAATAGGACGAGTGTTATCCATTCCATGTATAAAAAAATATAAATAATAAGCCGCCAGTGTTTGTGCATCTTTTGCAAAGTAAGCATCAGGGTATTGCTTGGTATAATTTTCCCAAAAAATAGCCCGTTCACCTAATTCCTGCCAGGAAATGGCAATTGCAGCATCATAATAAAACTGCTGCTGATTTTGCTGCGCAATAGCCTTGATAAAAACCTGATCGGCTTGTGGCAGAGTAGGTGCAAAGCGTTTCACAATATAGTCTGGATTTAATCGAATGATATAAAAACCTTCACCAATGTCCAGTAGGTCAAAATTATGATTTATTGCCTGACTAAACCATTTCTTTTGTTCAGGCTGCAATACAGTAAGCAATCTTTTAGCCAGCAAGGGTGGCTGATATTCTTCTGGCGTAACATCTAAAAAAAAATCATTATGACGGCTTAATTCTTTTTTTTCACCGTCTACCAGAGAAATATGCTGATTGACGGCCTGTAGGAAGCTTTCCATCACTTCATAACGTTGTGCCAATGTCAGTCGTTTTAAATGTTGCTGTAAAAGCTGATCAGCTTTAATAAAATCATTAAACTGCTTACTCTTGGCCAGCGTATGAATGGCATCTTTCAATAGCCCATAAGCATTGGGGTTTGATTGATGGTTAGCTGTCACAGAATATTTAATTGATGGGCTGGAAGTTGCTAATACTGAATGAACTGCCGGGCTAAGATTATGCTGATAATAATAAAGACCAACAATCATGCCTGCCAGAATCAAGCCAACAAATATAAGCAAAATAAAAATTTTTCTTTTAAAAATCATTATTAAAACCATTTTTGTAGTAGGATTTTTCTAATTAAATATATTAAGAAAATTGAATGGAAAAGGATAGGCAGTTGAATGCTGCCTATCCTTAAATTAGGTTAATCACGTCAACCTAATATGCGCACTAAAATTACATCAATTCAATGGCAACAGCAGTGGCTTCACCACCACCAATGCACAGGGCTGCAATGCCTTTCTTGCCGCCCGTGCGTTTTAATGCATGGATCAGGCTCAGAATAATGCGCGAACCGGTAGAGCCTACCGGATGGCCCAGCGCACAGGCACCACCATGAATATTAACTTTCTCGGCATCCAGCTTGTAGTTATCAATGGCCGCCATAGTCACCATGGCAAATGCCTCATTGATTTCCCACAGGTCAACGTCTTCAGCATTCCAGCCAGCCTTGTCCAGCACTTTTTGAATTGCACCCACTGGCGCAATGGTAAATTCGCTAGGATGCTGTGAATTGCTGGACGTTGCAACAATACGGGCCAGTGGTTGCAAGCCTTTGGCCTGAGCATTGGATTCAGAGGTCAGTACCAGCGCAGAGGCTCCATCAGAAATAGAGCTGGCATTTGCTGCTGTAATCGTACCATCTTTGGCAAACGCTGGTTTTAAGCCAGGAATTTTGTCCAGTTTGGCGTTCAGCGGTTGTTCATCCTGAGCAACAGTTTCTTCACCTTTACGGGTTTTTACCGGAACTGCCACAATCTCGTCTTTGAAATAACCTTCATTGATTGCAACTTGCGCGCGCTTTAATGAACGAATAGCAAAATCATCCATTTGTTCACGGGTGTAGCTCATTTTGTTGGCCATATCCTGAGCAAAAGAACCCATCAGACGACCAGTTTCTGCATCTTCCAGACCATCAAGGAACATATGATCCTTAATTTCGCCATGGCCCATGCGAAAACCACCACGCGCTTTAGCCAGTACATAAGGCGCATTGGTCATGGATTCCATGCCACCCGCTACCACGACATTGGCGCTACCAGCCTTAATCATATCAGTGGCTTGCATGACGGCTTTCATGCCAGAACCACACAACTTGTTAATGGTCACGGCACCGGTATTATCCGGTAAGCCAGCTTGACGCATTGCCTGACGCGCAGGACCCTGCTTTAAACCACCCGGCAATACGCAGCCCATGATAACTTCTTCAACATCAGTAGGTTGCAATCCAGCACGCTGCACTGCTTCCCGAATGGCGACTGCACCTAGCTCTGGTGCAGTAACGCTAGCCAGAGAGCCCTGGAAGCCACCCATTGCGGTACGTGCGCCATTAACAATCACAACTGATTCAGACATATTTCACTCCTAACATGCGCACCCGGAATAAAGAGGGATAGGTGCACCCAATATAAAATGGGCACAGTATACAAAAATTATAGCCCTGCACGGCAATTAATCGTCAGAAACAACAGAATCCATTGATTTAACAGCTGATATTCGTACCGCTAGCGGTCTCATGGATACCATCACCGTTATTGTCTTTAGAGGACCTAGCACTACCAATTTTGGGTAAAATAATCATCCGGTGCCAGTAGTTTTCCTCAGCACAGTACCGGAAACTGCCATTACTCATGTCCAGGCGGCCACGCTCAGCGGTATATAGCAAAACATTTGAAGTACTGCCTCCAGCCCCACGCCAGCTAACTTGTCCATACTTAATATTGGTGGGGTAGTAATTTAAAATAGTTTCAGTATTATCCAGCGCACGATTATGATTCTGATCAATAAATAATAATGCACCTTTATTCCAGTCATTATCACAGTTTGTATAATCACTACTGCCACATAAGCCGATAGCATAATGCAGGGTAGCTGCTTTAATACGGGCATCACTTAAGGCGGGATAGAACCGATTAAATACTTGGATTGCCTCAGAACTTCTTAACAAAGAACTAAAAAAAGGTGCTGAAATCATAACAAGAATAGAAATAACTGCTATCACTGTAACGAGTTCAACCAGTGTAAAACCGGATATTTTTCTTAAAAATTGCATTTTATGTTTTCTCAAACAAGTCTTATTGGATATCAAATAAAAATTATCTTATTGAAATAGATCATTTATTTGGTTTTTTTAAGTATAGACTACTCTGTCTAATAAAAAAAGTGCAATAATTTCTTTAAATAATACAAAGTATTGACTCTGCAACGTGAAACTTACTAAACTGCAACGGAAGATGTAAAAATTTTTATCAATACTTCGCTCTATGGAGTTACTTCGGAACACACCTGGAAAGCGGGTACTGGGTAATGAAGTAATCTGAAGTGTGACATGAAGACTTAAAAATGCTGGAAAAATAGTTATTTAACTATTCCAGTGAGCCGAAAAACCGAGTAGGCTAAACACTGAACAACAAATTTTTTAAACATCTGGAGGAATCCATGAAACTGAGTCGTATTGCGCTCGCGATGTTAGTTGCAGCTCCGTTTGCTGCCGCAAATGCAGGTGTAACTGTAACCCCATTAATGCTGGGTTATCACTGGTATCCAGAAGATACGCAGGACAAAATGCGGAATGAAGCATTAACTAACCGCGACACTACTGGTGCTAATATTCCAGGTGGTGTAGCACTGGTTAATGACCTGTCTGTTGGTGCAGCTATTGGTCTGGAACTGACTCCATGGTTGCAAGCAGAAGTTGAATACCAGCAAACCAAAGCTGATGCTCAACATAATGAACGTAACTCACCAAACGAGTTCGGTTTTCCATACAATGGCGTTCCTTACGATGCCAAGCATGAAACCTTAAGCGGTAACCTGATTGCGACTACTGACGTATTCACTGGTAACTATGACAGTAAAGTTAAGCCATATGCCTTGATCGGTGGTGGTTACAGCCGTATTACTGTAGATAACCCTGGCTATGATTACCGTTCATATGACACCATTGGTAACTTGGGTGCCGGTGTACTGTGGCAGCTAAATGATGCATTAACACTGCGTACTGAAGCTCGTGCAACGCACAACTTCGATAACAACTGGTGGGAAGGCCAAGGTATTGCTGCCCTGCAAGTGGTACTGGGCGGTCACCTGAAACCTGCTGCTCCAGTTGCTCCAGTTGAGCCAATTGCACCACCACCACCACCAGTTGTTGAGCCAACTCCTGAGCCAACTCCTGAGCCACAACAGCTGACCGAAGACCTGAAAATGGAACTTCGTGTATTCTTTGATACTAACAAGTCTAATATCAAGGAACAGTACAAGCCTGAAGTTGCCAAAGTTGCCCAGAAACTGCAAGAGTATCCAAATGCTACTGCAATGATCGAAGGTCATACTGACAACACTGGTCCACGTAAACTGAATGAGCGCCTGTCTATGGCTCGTGCAAATTCTGTGAAGTCTATGCTGGTTGGCCAATACGGTATTGATGGTAGCCGTCTGACTACCCAAGGTTATGCATGGGATCGTCCAATTGCACCGAACAACACCAAAGAAGGTCGTGCAATGAACCGTCGTGTGTATGCAGTAATTACCGGTAGCCGTACTGTAACTGTACCAGCTGACCAAGTACCTACTACTGCACCTGCAGCTACTGCTACTACTGAGTAATTTACAGTAATAGGCCGTTAAGAAAAAATAGTCGCCCTGTGCGGCTATTTTTTTGACCAAAAATCTTTCAATTTAAATTTATGCTGTTTTCATTTCTTAAAAAAGTATAAAAACTCATTATCCAAAAATTACATATTTGATACTACCCTTAAAAATAAATTCATCCTTTGTCATTCTTCTCCGTGATTCGGTAAAAATATTTTGTTACCTGTTTTGTTTACTTGTAGCTTCAATTACGCTCTGCCAGATTAATAAATTCTTACATCTCTGGAGAGATTGATGAAACTAAATCGTGCTGTACTGGCAATATTATTAGCTGCTCCTTTTACTGTAGCGACCGCTGGTGTTACTGTTAGTCCACTGATCTTGGGGTATACCTGGTATCCTGATAATGCTAAAAAACGTGAGCGTACTGAACAGTTTGCTGTGAATCAGTCGGGTACTGGCTATCAATTGGACAATGATGTCTATACCGGTGCAGCCATTGGCCTGGAACTTACGCCATGGCTTGGTTTTGAGGTGGAGTATGGTGAAACACGTGCAGAGGCCAAACTGAAAAATGGTACAACTAGCCTGACTACTGATACTTATGATGCCAAACAGAGAAACCTGCTGGGTAATTTTTATGTGACTTCTGACCTGATCACTAAAAATTATGACAGTAAAGTTAAGCCATACGTGATGCTGGGTGCGGGACAAGCCAAATATGAAATTGATGAAACTGGCAGCAGTGTGGGCACTGAATCTACTGATACTATTGGTAATGCAGGACTAGGGGTATTCTGGCGAGTCAATGATGCGCTGTCTGTTCGCACCGAAGGACGTGCCATTTATAACTTTGATAATAAAATCTGGGAGCCGCAAGCCATTGCCGGGTTAAATCTGGTATTGGGCGGCCATTTAAAGCCGGCAGTTCCTGTGGCTCCGGTTGAGCCAGTGGCACCGCCCCCTGTTGTGATTGCACCGGTGGCAACCCCCATTGCACCACCCCCTAAAGAGCTGACCGAAGATTTACGAATGGAGCTGCGTATTTTCTTTGATACCAATAAATCTGTGATCAAAGCGCAATACAAACCAGAAGTGGCCAAGGTTGCTACCAAGTTGCAGGAATATGCCAATGCATCAGCCACCATTGAAGGGCATACCGATAATACAGGCTCGCGCCAGTTGAATGAGCGTCTGGCACTGGCACGTGCCAATGCGGTAAAAGCAATGCTGGTAAATGAATTTGGCATTAACGCCAGTCGTTTAAGCACGCAGGGTTTTGCCTGGGATAGTCCGATTGCTACCAATGCCACGCCAGATGGACGTGCCTTAAACCGTCGTGTTTATGCCGTCATCAAGGGTAGCCGTACCGTGATTGTTCCTGCTGATCAGGTGCCTGCCAACTAAATGCTGCCAAGTCCTGTGAAATTTTAAACTTATAAAAAAAGCCGCAATTACTGCGGCTTTTTTTAGGGCATTGGCAAGGGTTAAATGATGCTGATGCATTTACATGTCCTCCCACAGGTTCTTTTTAAGACGCTGGCGGGTTGTGCGACGCTCACGCATTCTGGCCACATCGATATCCTGCTTCTGATGCACGCCACTTTTATGCAATAGCGGATGCAAGGCAAGATGATTACGCTCCTGAAACGCTGGCATTTTCTTAACTTTCATAACTGTTCCTCACCAATTTTGTATTTTTAGCCTTTGACACACAAAACCTGTTTTAAGGTATGCACCACTTCAACCAGATCAGTCTGATTGGCCATAACCTGATCAATATCCTTGTAGGCTGCCGGGATTTCATCCACAACACCACCATCCTTACGGCATTCAACCCCTTGAGTTTGCAGGCTGAGGTCATCACTGGTAAACAGGCGCTTAGCCTTACTACGACTCATCTTGCGGCCTGCCCCATGCGAGCAGGAACAAAACGATTCGGGATTGCCTTTACCTCTGACAATATAGGATTTGGCGCCCATTGATCCGGGAATAATACCCAGCTCATCGTGTCCGGCCCGAATGGCACCCTTGCGGGTAACAAACACATTTTCACCAAAATGCTGTTCCTGCTGCACATAATTGTGATGGCAGTTCACGGCTTCCTTGGCTAACTGGAATGGTGGTAAAAGCGGGCGGATCGCTTCCAAAACCAGTCGCATCATCTCGCGGCGGTTTTCATAGGCATAATCCTGTGCCCAGTGTACGGCTTCTACATAATCATCAAAACTGTTTGAGCCTTCAGCAAAATATGACAGGTCTTTATCTGGAACGTGACCAAAACGGTGCTGTGCTTCCTTTTTGGCCAGTTCAATAAAGTAGCTACCTATGCAATTACCAAGGCCGCGACTACCGGAGTGCAGCATTACCCATACCTGCTGCTGCTCATCCACACACAGTTCAATAAAGTGATTGCCGCCGCCCAGTGTGCCCAGTTGCTTTTGCCAGGTCTGGTCAAAATTTTTCAGCATGCGCTTAAGACCCGGATGCTTGGCGATAATGACCTGCAAACGCTTGTCCAGTGGGCTTAAGGTAGACGCTTTTGCCTTTACCTGCTTGTGCAAGGCAAACCCCACGGGCACCTTGCGTTCAATGTCACTACGGATACGGCGCAAGTCATCTGGCAACTGGCTGGCATTTAAGCTTAGCCGGACTGCATTCATACCACAGCCGATATCCACCCCAACCGCAGCAGGGATAATGGCATTTTTGGTGGGAATAACACTGCCTACCGTTGCACCAATGCCCAGATGCACATCTGGCATGACAGCCACATGCGAATGGATAAACTGCAACTGCGCCACTTTTCTAAGCTGTTCAATGGCATCAGCTTCTATGTCTTGCGTGAAGACTTTAATAGGAACGCCATAACCAGAGTTGGCGTTAATGGTCATTTGAATGGCCATGCTTATTTTCCATTTTTAAAATTGATTATGGGTAAATATCAACTGACAAGGGAGCTAGTACCATGCTGTTATTGGTATAAGGCTTGTCGTAAGGGTTTTTTTGCCTATAAAAAAACCCAGCGAATGCTGAGCTTTTGGCTGCTGCATTCGGATATTTACCACCTTTGGTTTGGCAAACATCCGAATTGATGGATGTTTGCTAAACAGTGATGTTTTTCTTCAAATTAGGGTTTAGCACAACATCCTCCTTTTAATAAAACGGGTGAAATGAATGAATCTGGTTTTTCGATAAATCGGTATTAAATAGCTACTGATTTATGAAGGGTTGGCATTATAAATAGAATGTTTATAAATGCAACTCCAATTTACCAGAATATCACTATGAACCAAAAGTTAAATAAGCCTAAAAAGGCATTTTCATCTGTAGTATTAATGGGGTTAAATGCCTAAAAAACAATAGCAGTCCGCGTGTATGAGAAAGAGGTAACCCTTGTTAGTACTGGCGTTGTGACTAGGACATAAGGCTATAACCAATCCTTTGTCTACTGTTAAAACAAAAATAGCTAAGCTTAAAAATTCACGTTTACAGGAGAGTACTGATATTTAAAAAATATTAATACCGAAGAACCATTAATGATCTAAGGCTTGGGTTTGGCACAAATCCACTGGAATGCTGTGCTGCCAACCCAGTTAATACATGATTGGCTGAGGCTGGCAAGCATTGCTGTATCCAGTTTCAGTTTAGACATCAACAGAGTAAAAAGCACTTAATCACCGCGGTAAGGCCGCACGTCCATCTCGGCATAGGGCACAAAGCGGGTTTTATATTTAAAGCGGTAACCCAGCCAGATGGCCAGAAAAATGGGAATGCTAATGTAAGCCGAAATAATGCCCTGCCAGTCAATATGCTCACCCATAAAGGCCTGATAATTTTGCCCGAGGGTAATGAACAAGCACAGGCCAAAGGCAAACAGGGGGCCAAACGGGAAAAACTTGGCACGGTAAGGCAGGTCACTTAACTGGTAGCCCTGTGCAATATAGCCCTTGCGAAAACGGTAATGCGCCACGGCAATACCCAGCCACACAATAAAACCACACATGCCTGAGGTATTCAGCAGCCACACATACACCTGTTTGTCACCAATAAAAGTGCTTAAAAAACACAGCCCACCAATCAGGGTGGTGGCCAGCAGCGCATAACGGGGTACGCCGTTTTTACTGAGTCTGGCAAAAATCCGCGGTGCATTGCCTTCTTTGGCCAGGTTATACAGCATGCGGGTTGAGGCATACATGCCAGAATTTCCAGCCGACAAGATAGCTGTCAGGATCACGGCATTCATGACACTGGCGGCAAAGGCAAAACCGGCACGCTCAAACAGCAGGGTAAACGGCGATACCGTAATGTCATTATTGCTGGCGGCTTGCAGCAGGCGCGGGTCATCGTAGGGAATGAGCGTACCAATTACAAAAATGGCCAGAATGTAAAACATCAGGATGCGCCAGAATAACTGCTTGATGGCCAGTGGGATGGTCTTTTTAGGGTTTTCCGATTCCCCGGCTGCCACACCAATCAGCTCGGTGCCCTGAAAGGAAAATCCGGCAATCATGGCAACCCCAACCATGGCTTGCAGGCCACCTACAAACGGCGCATCACCATGCGTCCAGTTACTAAACCCGGGCGATTGTACGCCATGCATCAGGCCAAAAATACTGGCCAGCCCAAGCCCAATGAAAATGATCACAGCAATGACTTTAACCAGCGAAAACCAGAATTCACTTTCGCCAAAGCCCTTAACTGAAATGACATTAAGCAAAAACATCAGTAGCAAAAAGCCGCCACTCCACACGATGCCATTGACCTCTGGAAACCAGAAACTCATGATAATCTGTGCTGCCACCAGCTCCGCAGCAATGGTAACCGCCCAGTTGTACCAGAAGTTCCAGCCCAGTGCGAAGCCAAAGCCTTTTTCCACATAGCGCTCGCCATAGGTGGAAAATGAGCCGGAAACCGGTTGGTAAGCGGCCATTTCACCTAGACTGGTCATCAGGAAAAATACCATAACGCCAATCAGGGCATAAGCCAGCAATGCACCTGCCGGCCCAGCCGCAGCAATGGTACTGCCGGATGCCAGAAACAGGCCGGTGCCAATAGAGCCGCCAATGGCAATCATGTTTAAGTGGCGTGCTTTGAGTTTGCGCTGTAAGTGCGGCGTTGCAGGGTGTGGACTGGCCATGGGCAAAAAAATATCCAAGCAAAAAGAATATCGGGTGAATCAGGTAACTGGTAAATCAGCTTAATGAAAAACTAGCTGCGTATGGCCTGATACACATGGAAGCCATGACCCTGTGCTAGGGTATGACAATGGCCAAAGCGATTTTGGAGCAGCGGAGGATATTTTAAAAAGCTGTTGGCAACAATCCTTAATTCACCCTTCACTTTTCGGGTGTTGTCGAGATGCGACACTGCCTGATTGAGCAAATCTTCAGTGGCCTGATAGCTGGTACGAATGCCCTGATGAAATGGTGGGTTGCTAATAATGGCCCCCAGATTGTGCGGGGCATCAGCAATGCCACGTCCGGCAATCAACTGCACAGTGTCATCCTCATTAATCTGGTTGGCTGCCAGACTGAATCGGGTGGCAGCCAGTGCAAAGGCATCGACATCCATAAAATGAACCGTTTGCTGGGGATGTTTTTTCTTTAAAAAACAGCCAATAACACCTGCACCGCAACCAAAATCCAGCAAGTCGCCTTTGGGCAGTTTGTCCAGATGCTGCAATAACAGGGCAGTGCCCATATCCAGATGGCCGTGGCTAAACACACCGGGCAGGCTGACCACCTTCAGTTGGTCAAATGGCTCTAGCACAAAGGTTTTGGCCCATTCGGCCAGGGGCTTGTCGCTAACAGGGCCGGACAAATTGCATTGCCACAACTGGCAATGCCGGGCGCTATCGAGTTTTAAGGTTTTGCCATAAGGCTGTAACTGCTTGGCAGCACGCTCAATACCAGCACGCTTTTCTCCCACCAGAAACAGCTCGCCCTGAGGTTTTAACCGGCTGGCAATGCGCTGTAATAAATAATCGGTGAGTTCTTTTGATTTGGGCAAAAAGATAATGGCCTGATCAAATTGCTGTTCTGGTGGCTCGGCTGAAAAGTGGCAATTACTGCTCAGCTGCGTCAATGCACTATAATCCCCAAAGTGCCATGACCAGGCAAACAGGCTGCTAACCTGTGGTTTTAGCTCATGAATTAACTGATCGGCTGGCAGGCCTGCCAGTAATACGGAACCCTTAAAAAAACTGAGTTGCCGTAAAATTACCTCACTGCGCGGATCCATGCCATGCCCCTGTAACGTATCTGGTTTAAAAATGAAATTTTAGCAGAACTTGCCTAATGAATTCTGCGTGCGCCACAATGAAAATCTAAACCGTCAGAATCAAGGCAGGATGAAAAAGTCTGGTCTGGTTTTGCTGGCCCGATGGGGTGGTTACAAAGTAACCAGTATGAGGTGTTTAAAAAAACCAATGCTGTAACCGGTTCTCTGATATAATTTCGCGTCCAAATTTTTAGTTGCTTGCATTCAGATGGGTGCTAGTAAAATAAACTGTGTACATACATATGTACAAACTACCGGATTTAATTGAATGTCATCTAATGCAAGTGATTCAAGTGTAAAAGATTTACGCAATATTGCCATTATTGCGCACGTTGACCATGGCAAAACCACACTGGTCGACAAATTGTTGCAACAGTCTGGCGCGCTAGGCGACCGTGCTGGTGAAATTGAGCGTGTTATGGATTCCAATGCGCTGGAAAGTGAGCGCGGTATTACCATTCTGGCCAAGAATACAGCCATTAAGTGGTTAGATAAGCGTACCGATCAGGAATACCGTATCAATATCGTGGATACACCGGGACACGCCGACTTTGGTGGTGAAGTAGAGCGCGTGATGTCCATGGTGGACTGTGTGCTGCTGCTGGTTGATGCGCAAGATGGCCCAATGCCACAAACCCGCTTTGTAACCCAAAAAGCCTTTGCCCGTGGCCTAAAGCCAATTGTGGTACTGAACAAGATTGACCGTCCGGGCGCACGTCCTGACTGGGTAATGGATCAGGTGTTTGACCTGTTTGACAATCTGGGTGCCAGCGATGAGCAGCTTGATTTTCCGGTAGTGTATGCCTCAGCAATCAACGGAATTGCCGGTAATGATCCAGCCAATATGGCTGAAGACATGACACCGCTGTTCCAGACCATTGTAGATATCGTTGAGCCGCCAAAAGTTGATATTGAAGGCCCGTTCCAGATGCAGATTTCCAGTCTGGACTACAACAGCTTTGTGGGTGTGATCGGAATTGGCCGTATTCAACGCGGTGCGGTTAAAACCAATACGCCAGTGACTGTTATTGACAAAGAAGGTAACAAGCGCAACGGTCGTATCCTGCAAATCATGGGCTACCATGGCCTTGATCGGGTTGAAGTGCCGAGTGCTTCTGCAGGTGATATTATTTGTATCACCGGTATTGATGCACTAAACATTTCTGACACCATTTGTGATCCAAAAACTGTTGAAGCCTTGCCACCGCTGTCTGTGGATGAGCCAACCGTTTCGATGACCTTTCAGGTAAACAACTCGCCATTTGCGGGTCGTGAAGGCAAGTTTGTGACCTCGCGTAATATTCGTGAACGTCTGGAACGTGAGCTGATTCACAACGTGGCACTGCGGGTAGAAGACACCGATTCCCCAGATCGCTTTAAAGTATCTGGCCGTGGCGAGCTGCACTTGTCAGTACTGATTGAAAATATGCGTCGTGAAGGCTTTGAGATGGGTGTATCGCGTCCTGAAGTAATCATGAAAGAAATTGACGGTAAGATGAATGAGCCGTTTGAAAACGTCACCTTTGATGTGGAAGAGCAGCATCAGGGCGGCGTGATGGAGCAGATGGGTAACCGTCGCGGCGAATTGACCAATATGGAAGTAGACGGTAAAGGCCGTATCCGTATTGAAGCCACTGTACCTTCGCGTGGCCTGATTGGTTTCCGTTCAGAGTTCCTGACCATGACTTCCGGTTCTGGCATCATGACTTCCAGCTTTTCGCATTATGGCCCGGTGAAAAGCACCTCAGGCGCATCGCGTCAGAACGGTGTACTGATTTCGATGGCTAACGGAACCTGTCTGGCCTATGGCCTGTATTTCTTGCAGGATCGTGGCCGTTTGTTTGCCGAGCCACAGCTTGAAGTGTACGAAGGCATGATCGTGGGTATCAACTCACGTGGCGATGACATGGTGGTTAACCCAACCAAAGCCAAACAGCTGACCAACGTGCGCGCCAGTGGCACGGATGAAGCCCTGACTTTAACCCCAGCCATTAAATTTACGCTAGAGCAGGCGCTGGAATTTATTGAAGATGACGAACTGGTTGAGGTAACCCCAAAATCTATTCGTATGCGCAAGAAGTTCCTGACTGAAAATGACCGTAAACGCGCTGGCCGCAAGTAAGCATGTATTAAGCCAGAGTAGGCCACTGCCATAAAAGCAGTATGCCTACTGTAGTGCTAAATACGTGATTTTACGAAGTTAGCAAAAACCACCTGTCTATCCCTTAGACTGGTGGTTTTTTATTGTGTTGCAAAACTGTGTGAACCCGTTCCTTTTTTTGGCAAAAACACTACAGTAAAACCTGACACAGTATTAAAGCTGTTTTTAATTTAAATAACATATTGTTATGCGATAAATTTTTGGTGAGAAACCATCAACTGGAGGGGACTGCATGAGCATCCTGCAAGAATTTAAAGAGTTTGCCATCAAGGGCAACATGATTGATCTGGCTGTGGGCGTAATTATTGGCGGCGCCTTTAGCAAGATTACCGACTCACTGGTAAAAGACGTGTTTATGCCATTTATTTCGTGGATTATTGGCGGTGATGTGGATTTTTCCCAGTGGTTTATTGTACTGGGCGATAATCCCAATAACCTGACATCACTGGCTGACCTTAAGGCGGCAGGGGTCAATGTGCTGAGCTATGGTAGTTTCCTGACCATTTTAATTAATTTCCTGCTGCTGGCATGGATCGTATTCCTGATGGTCAAAGGCATTAACCGCCTGCGTCGCATGCATGCCCGCGAAGAAGAAAAACCCAAAAAAGCTGATGAAAAACCGGTACCGGAACCAGAAGATATCAAGCTCTTGCGTGAAATCCGTGACCAGTTAAAGACCAAAAATAGTTAAAATTTTCAAGAACGGCTGAGAAATCAGCCGTTTTTTATTGCCAAGAGTGTTACCCGTTTTATACTGAGTGCTTTGGGGCTTTCGTAAACTCATAATGACGGAATTGCTGCTTGCGGCGCTGTGCAGTGTGCTGGTGTCACTGGTTTTAAAGTGGTCAAAATCGCAGGGTTTTACTGCAATTGCACTGATTAGCTGGAATTATGTAGCGGCCATTGGCTTGAGCGCTGTATTGCTGAAGCCGAATTTTAGCAGCCTACAGCATATCAACTCCGGATCGTGGCTGGCCTTTTTGGCACTAGGTCTGTTGTTGCCTGTAATTTTTGTGACACTAGCCCGTTCATTACACCATGCTGGCCTGATTAAAACTGAAGTGGCCCAGCGCATGTCGTTGGTGCTGTCGTTATTGGCGGCATTTTTGCTATTTGCCGAAAGCTTTAACTGGCTCAAGCTGCTGGGGATTGTACTGGGTTTGGGCGGCGTGCTGGGCCTGATTTTGAGTAGCAAAGGTAGCAGCAAGTCGGTTGGTGCGCTAAAGCATTCGGGCGGGCTATTGCTGGCGGTATGGGCGGGTTATGCCGCTGTCGATGTATTGCTGAAATATATTTCCACGTTAGGCTATTCTACCAGTATCGCCCTGTGTGCCAGTTTTGGCATTGCCTTGCTGGGCTTGTGTCTGTGGCAAGCCATACAACGCCAGTGGAAACCGTTGCTACAGCCCCGCCATATTGGGCTGGGGTTAATGCTCGGCACATTGAATTTTTGCAATATCTGGTTTTATATCAAGGCGCATCAGCAATTGGCCAGTAACCCGGCCATTGTATTTGCCAGCATGAATATTCTAGTGGTGGTACTCAGTGTTGTGGCTGGTGTGGTGTTATTCCGTGAAAAACTAAAAAAATCTGGCTGGGGATTTGTGGCGTTGTCGCTGATGGCCATTCTGTTGTTGTATTACGCCAGAATTTAAGGGGTAATGCGCTGGGCGTTGACAAGCTGGTCTTTCAATATTGTACTTAAACTTATACAAGGACAGCCCCTGAATCTAGTAAAAGACCATGCCTGAACCTATTGATGGCTACTTTAAGGGCTGGCATTGCGGGCAAAACACACTGGCGCGCTGTCCCAGTTTCAGGTTTTCCAGCACCGTTTCGCAATTGACGCACATCTCACCCGCACGCCCATAGGCCAGTAGGGTTTGCTGAAAATAGCCATTTTCACCCATGGCATTGGTGTAATCACGCAAGGTAGAGCCGCCCAGATCAATGGCCTGTTTTAAGATGCGCTTGATTTCGACCACCAGCTTTTCAATTTCCTGTTCAGTTAAGGAACAGGCTGGCCGTGCCGGATGAATGCCGGTATTAAACAGGCTTTCAGTAGCATAAATATTTCCAACACCCACCACTACGGCATTGTCCATGATGGCCACCTTAATGGCGGTACTTTTGCCTTTTAGTTTGCTGGCCAGATAGCGGGCATCAAAGTCACTGTCCAGTGGTTCTGGTCCCAGTTTGGATAGCAGGGTATGGGTGCCATTTTCCAGCCACAGCATGCAGCCAAAACGGCGCGGGTCGTGATAGCGCAATTCTGTGATCTGGCCTTCATTGTCCCCAAATTGCCTATCACTAAATTGTAAAACCACATGGTCATGCTTGCGCAATTCATCATCACGACTACAAATACTAAAACTACCGGACATGCCCAGATGTAACAGCAGGGCATCCCGGTCAAAATGCGCCAGAATATATTTGGCACGCCGTTCCAGCTTGAGCAGTTTTTGGCCAGTCAGCGTTGATAAATTGTCCGGCACTGGCCAACGCAGGCTGGACTGATATACCTGAACAGCGGTTACGGTCTGGCCGAGTAAGGGTTGCAGGCTGGTTTTGGTGGTTTCAACTTCGGGCAACTCAGGCATAAAAAAGCTCACGGATAAACAATCAACATCAATTTTTTGCTACGGTTTTACAAAAGTTTGGCTTACAAATAAAAGACGTATTCCGGTTAATATTGGCCTTAAAGTGGTGAAAAACAAGGACACTGCTGTAAAAGATGCCAAAAAATCCTGCTTCATCTGCTGCCCAAAAAGACTTGTCTGATCCGTTAACCAGTATTGTCGACCATGCCTGGTTTAGGCGGCCAACGGCTGTGGTGGCGGCTGATTTGATTGGCTGCTACCTGTGCCGCCGTATGGATGACGGGCAGGTGGTTCGTGCCCTAATTACCGAAACCGAAGCTTATCTGGGTATTGGTGACGCAGCCTGCCATGCGTTTGAAGGCCGCCATACGCCGCGAACCAGTGTGATGTATAAGGAAGCCGGTACCATTTATGTTTACCTGATTTATGGCCTGCATTATTTATTGAACATTGTGACCACCGAAATTGGCCAGCCGGAAGCGGTACTGATTCGCGCGGTGCATGTGCAAGGTGAATCTATCAAGACTGGCGCAGGGCCTGCCAAGCTGACCAAGCGGTTAAATATTGATAAGCGCCTGAACAATCACTTGTTGGGTGAAGAAGTGGGCTTATGGGTCGAAAACAAAACTGAAAGCAATATTCCTGTGAGTGTAGCCAAGCGGGTTGGCATTGACTATGCCGGAGAAGCAGCGCATTGGCTGATGCGCTTTTACTGGACGGGGCATGGGTCAGTGTCAAAATAATTGACACATTTAAATGAACCATGCCTACTGAGTTAAATAAGGCTGCATGGATTGCTGTAATAACTCCACCAGCGCGGCATCCATATAATGATAATC
The DNA here is from genome assembly GCF_001982605.1 of Alkanindiges hydrocarboniclasticus. Taxonomy (GTDB): domain Bacteria; phylum Pseudomonadota; class Gammaproteobacteria; order Pseudomonadales; family Moraxellaceae; genus Alkanindiges; species Alkanindiges hydrocarboniclasticus. The sequence continues at coordinate 30,570 of NZ_MLCN01000025.1, forward strand.
GTCAGGAATATCCAGCACCACAATAGTTTTAAACTGGCATAGCTTGGCAAACTCAGCCTTGATCCGTTGCTTATGCTTGTGTTCCATCACAAAAATGACATCTGCCCAAGCAATGTCACTGGCACTGATTTTACGCTTGGCCTGTGCTGAGGTGCCGGCAGAGCGGGTGTGAATGCCGTAATCCTTGGCAAATACGCGCTCTGCCGTAGGACTGCGCCACTGGTTACGGCTACAGATGAAAAGGTAGTTCATATTTGGTTTATTGATTGCATTTCTCGATATGGTTAAAGATTTTTGAGTCAATCAGTTTTTGACTGGATTTATAATAAAGATTTAATAAACCTATTAAAATAATTGCTGTAAAAATGCTTTAAGTTTATCCAGTGACAATAAAGATTCTTTTTTAGTAAGAGTGGTATTTTGCATATTAAAATTGGCACAAGGGTTGGGCAGATAGCGATAGATATAGTAAATTTCTTGACCATCTAATACTGCATTTTTATTAGTATCCAGTTGCTGAAAAATCTGTTGGGAAGGTAGGTCAGACTCAAATCCGCTTTCAAAATTTGAGCCTTTAAAACTTAAATTTTGCCATTCAGTGCGCTGGATTTTCTGGTCATTATTTTTATCATTAATGGCATAAAACTGATCCCAATTTACGGCATTTGGATCACAGGCAAAACCCGCACTTGAACAGACTATGGAAAAGACCATTACTGGCACCGATCTGGTTTTTATCATGCAGGTTTATCCTATTTTCAGATAGAAGCTTAAACATCAAGCCATTTACTTCTCACGCCCTACATCGCCATTCAAGCCGTCCGGCAAATCCAGCACCTGATAAATTGAAGCTTCTAAAGCACTGGGCTTTGCCACCACCAGCGCTTGCCAGCCATTGGTTGAGGCTACTGCATTCACCACCTGAATATCCTTGTCTAATTCAGCACCTGCATCAGGTACATCACCAATCCCGGCGCTAATCAAATGCAGCCAGTGCTTGGGCTTGGCGCGGAACCACAGGCGTGCAATAATTTCTTGCCCCAAATAGCAGCCCTTGTCATAGTCCACACCGCCGCGCTGGTGCAAGCGCAACTCCTGTGGCTGAAACAGTCCCGCCGTTTGCGCAGTAATCCATGCCTGCCCTTGGCTAATGGCCGTGTGTTGCCATTGTTCAATGCTTACACCTTCATCGTTATGGCTAAAGCTGGCCTTGCCCTCAACAATAGCCGGATATACAGGCAACGCAGCATCCAGTTGAAACTTTGAAAAGGCCCCATATTTTTTAATATGGGCGTGCAGTGCATCGCGCTGGTCGTCGGCCACTACCACTTCAATGGATTCCGGGCTGTATTTTTTGAGCCATAGACCAAAGTTAATCCGGCCTTTTAAGTCGCAAATGGCTGTGGGGCGATATTCATCACTGCTAAGGGCTTGCACATTAACTGTGACCTGTCCCTGTAAGAATTTTTCGGCATCCGGGCCTTGTAATGTCAATCGGCTAAAGCTGGGGGAAGCACTCGAACTCATGTTCAATCTCCAAAAAAGGTCTGCAATGAAAATCACTGGCTCATGATGCTGGCTACTTTTAAGCGCAAGTATGCGTCAACATCAGGGTTGCAGTGATTCAACCGTGACACAACTCAGTTATGACGCATAGCCTATACCTAAACAGGTGGGGTTGCTGCCTGAAAACTCAACAAATCATACTAATTGTGCGCCACTATTTTGCATTAAAAACACTTCTGCATTAAAAAGAGTTTGCGGCCAGTTAAAGCTGCATCAGTACATAGCCCAGCTTGAACAGCCCGCAAGCCATGGCAGTAAAAGGCTGTAACAGTAACCAGGCAAAAGCCATCCAGCCCGCAGCGCCATCAATCCGCTGGGCTTTTGTTTCAAGATAAAACACCAAAACCAGCAGGATTAAATCAGACACTGCCAGTGCCAGCCACCAGCCAAAACCAGCTTGTATCAGTAGCCAGTAATTGACTGCCATAACGGGTGCCCAGACCATGCCACAAAGCGCCAATAAGGCCAGCAGGGGAGAGGCTTTTACTTGAGTATTAGACAGACTGTTTTTGTTGTTGCGCCGGATCAATTGCTGGCCCAGCACAGCCACTGCAAACAGTGCAGCCAGTGTTCCCAGCACCAAGGATGAAGGCATAGCGATATCATTATTCAATAAACCTATTGCTATTTTAGCAAGCAAACTGACGTTGAATAAATAACCAGCTAATAATTAAAGGTTTTTATCGAAATTTCCACTTAAATTTAGTTATAGGGATAAATAGAGCAAAAAACCTAGATATGTGTAACCAAATATTTCTAAAACTGGCATTTTTGGGGTTAAGCAATTGATAAATATTAAATTTGGGAAACGCTACTTTGAGGGCGTACAATACAGGCACAAACGGGTGCCATTGTCGCCATCGCCACAGCAGCTACTTTTTGTCTGCCCGCCCCACTTTTATCTGATTGAATTGTTTGTCTATGAATACCCAATACCGTAAGCCGCTAGCCGGCACTCAGCTTGATTACTTTGATGTTCGCGCGGCTGTTGAAGCCATTCAACCCGGTAGCTATGACACTTTGCCCTATACCTCGCGTGTACTGGCAGAGCAATTGGTGCGCCGTGCCGAGCCAGAACATTTAACTGCTTACCTAACCCAGTTGATTGAACGCCGCCAGGATCTGGATTTTCCGTGGTATCCCGCCCGCGTAGTGTGCCATGACATTCTGGGACAGACGGCACTGGTTGACCTTGCAGGCCTGCGTGATGCGATTGCCGATCAGGGCGGTGACCCTTCCAAGGTAAACCCGGTTGTACCGACCCAGTTGATTGTGGATCACTCACTGGCCGTAGAGTGCGGTGGCTTTGATCCAGACGCATTTGATAAAAACCGCGCCATTGAAGACCGTCGCAATGAAGACCGTTTTCACTTTATTGAATGGACCAAAACCGCCTTTAAAAACGTAGACGTGATTCCTGCGGGCAACGGCATTATGCACCAGATTAATCTGGAAAAAATGTCGCCTGTGATTCAAGCACGTGATGGCGTAGCGTTCCCTGATACTTGCGTGGGTACGGACTCACACACACCACACGTGGATGCGCTGGGCGTGATTGCAGTGGGTGTGGGTGGTTTAGAAGCTGAAACCGTGATGCTGGGCCGTGCGTCCATGATGCGTCTACCCGACATTATTGGTGTCGAAATTACAGGTCAACGTCAGGTTGGTATTACTGCCACCGATATCGTGTTGGCTTTGACTGAGTTTTTGCGTAAAGAACGTGTGGTTGGTGCATTTTTGGAATTCTTTGGTGAAGGTGCGGACAGCATGACCATTGGCGACCGCGCTACCATTTCCAACATGACACCAGAATATGGTGCCACAGGTGCAATGTTCTATATCGACCAACAAACGCTGGATTATTTAACCATTACTGGCCGTGAAACTGCTCAAGTAGAATTAGTAGAAAACTATGCCAAAACCACTGGCTTATGGGCAGATAGCTTAAAAACTGCTGTGTACCCACGTGTGTTGCATTTTGATTTATCTCAAGTCACGCGCAACATGGCTGGCCCATCCAATCCGCATGCACGTGTATCGACCAGCGATTTGGCTGCCAAAGGCATTGCAGGCGAGTGGGTGAAAGAAGACGGGTTAATGCCAGATGGCGCGGTGATTATTGCGGCCATTACCTCATGTACCAATACCAGTAATCCACGTAACGTGGTGGCTGCGGCATTGGTGGCACGTAAAGCCAATGAACTAGGCCTTGAGCGTAAGCCGTGGGTTAAAACCTCATTTGCCCCAGGTTCAAAAGTTGCCGAGTTGTATTTAAAAGAAGCCAATTTGCTGGTTGAACTGGAAAAATTAGGCTTTGGTATTGTTGGTTTTGCCTGCACCACCTGTAATGGTATGTCTGGTGCACTTGATCCAGTGATTCAGCAAGAAATTATTGACCGTGACTTATTTGCCACTGCCGTGTTATCAGGCAACCGTAACTTTGATGGCCGTATTCATCCCTACGCCAAACAAGCGTTCTTGGCCTCTCCGCCATTGGTGGTGGCCTATGCCATTGCAGGCACGATTCGCTTTGATATCGAGTGTGATGCACTGGGTAATGACCAAAACGGTAACCCAATTTACCTTAAAGACATCTGGCCAAGTGATGAAGAAATTGACGCCTTAGTGGCCAAAAGCGTGAAGCCAGAACAATTCCGCCAAGTGTATATTCCCATGTTTGACTTGGGCGAAATTGAACAAGCGGCAAGCCCACTGTACGACTGGCGTCCAATGTCGACTTATATTCGTCGTCCGCCTTATTGGGATACTTCAGGCATGGGTGCACTGGCAGCGAGTCCACGTACTTTGACAGGTATGCGTGCCTTGGCCGTGCTACCAGACAACATCACCACCGATCATTTGTCGCCATCTAACGCCATTATGATGAACAGTGCGGCAGGTGAATACTTGCACAAAATGGGCTTGCCGGAAGAGGACTTCAACTCTTATGCCACCCACCGCGGTGACCATTTAACAGCCATGCGCGCGACCTTTGCCAACCCAAAACTACTGAATGAAATGGTACGTGATGACAATGGCAAAGTGATTCAGGGTTCATTGGCGCGTATTGAGCCAGAAGGCATCGTTACCCGCATGTGGGAAGCCATGGAAACCTACATGGAACGCAAACAACCGCTAATTATTATTGCGGGGGCGGATTATGGTCAGGGTTCTAGCCGTGACTGGGCAGCCAAAGGCGTGCGTTTAGCAGGTGTGGAAGCCATTGCTGCTGAAGGATTTGAGCGTATTCACCGTACTAACTTGATTGGTATGGGCGTGTTGCCACTTGAGTTTAAAGCGGGCGTGAATCGCATTACCCTAAACCTTGATGGCACTGAAACTTATGATGTGAGGGGCGAACACACGCCCCGCGCTGATATGACCTTAGTAATTACCCGTGCCAATGGCGAAACGCTAGAAGTGCCAGTTATTTCCCGCCTTGATACTGCTGAAGAAGTGCTGATTTATGAGGCAGGTGGTGTATTGCAGCGCTTTGCCAAGGACTTTTTGGAAGGCAATGTAGAAGTAGAAGCTACTGCTTAAACTATTTGATTTTGTTTGAAAAAAACCCTATCGTGAGATGGGGTTTTTATTTTCTTTTAAATATTTTTTGGAATAATATGGATGACTTTCTTAAAAATCTCGCTAGTTTAAATGATGATAATGCTTTGCTAGATTTTTGTCGCCGCAAAGTATTACACGGTACCCCATTTGTTTTTAACGGAAATGAAGATGCTTATTATAGTTTTAGAAAGCGCATAGCTGATGAATTTGAAATTAATTTTCATGAAATTTTTATAATAGGTTCTGGTAAGTTGGGATTTAGCCCACATAAAAATAAAATTTTTGATTATGATTCAGATATAGATGTAGCTATTAGATCTCTTGCATAAATCAATTTTTGACCAGCTCGATATTATAAATAGCAGCAATCAAATTAAAGCGTAATCCCATGCGTTTACGTCGATTGCGGTAGCGCTCTGCAAGAATTTTAAACCGCTTTAACTTGCCAATCACATGCTCAATCCTAATGCGACGTCGGCTGATCTCAGTATTAAGCCATTTTTGCAACGCAACTAAAGGTCTTTTCTTATTGGCTTTAAATGGCATTAAGTAAGGAATCTTTAGTCGCTTTAAACCTTGATAACCTTTATCAGTCAATAAAAA